>NZ_JBDZYF010000007.1:0-193972 GCF_040329495.1 Ruegeria sp. SCP10 | reverse complement strand
TAGCCGAATAGGCGGTAGACCATACCAAAGTGTCGCGGGATGGAGCAGCCCGGTAGCTCGTCAGGCTCATAACCTGAAGGTCGTAGGTTCAAATCCTACTCCCGCAACCAAAACCCAAACAGCCCGTTCGATCTACAAACAGTCCACTGGACTGTTCGCTTAACGATCAAACATCGGCGTTAGCAGGGCTTGTCTGCACGTGATCGTAAGACTCGACTCTGCAAAGGGAGAAACTTAAAAAGAACAAAAAGAGAACACGGAAGCTAACATGTTCGATGAGATGCAGCGGCGCATCATTTCATTGTGGTTTCCCCGGTTGGCGACTGACCGGGTTTTGCGTCAGTGCCCGATGGACGGACCTTTTGTTCTGACCCTCAAGCAACGGAATGCCAATCGCATTTACTGCATGAATGTCGCGGGGGCAGAGCAAGGGCTGCATAAGGGTATGGCGTATGCGGATGCGCGTGCTTTTTGCCCGACCCTGCAAAGCGGTATCGCTGATCCTCAATCAGACTTGCGCTTTTTACATATTCTGCGCCGATGGGCGACGCGATATTGCCCTTGGGTGGGGCTGGAAGGTGACGACGGGCTGGTGCTGGATATCACCGGGTCGGCGCATCTGTTTGGCGGTGAGACAGCGATGCTGGCCGATATACGCGGGCGGCTGGCACGCGCGGGGCTGTCGGTGCAGATCGGGGTCGGCGATACGCGGGGTGCGGCTTGGGCGCTGGCTCATTACGGTGAGGGGCAGGCACCTGTCGGTGATATGTTGGGGGCTTTGGCCCTATTACCCGTGGCGGCTTTGCGTCTGAATGAAGAGACATCGGTTACTTTGCAGCGTATGGGATTGCGTACAATCGGCGCGCTGGTCGCTGACCCGCGCGCACCACTGGCGCGCCGCTTTGGGGCCGGAGTGCTGCTCCGGCTGGATCAGGCCTTAGGAGCGCAGCCGGAAGAAATTACACCACTGACCGAACCGTCCCGTTATGCCGTGCGCATGACCCTGCCAGAGCCGATCGGGTTGCTGACCGATGTTATGGCCGGGGCCGAACGGCTGTTGGTGCAGCTCTGCGCCAAGCTGAATGCGCAAGAGATGGGCGCGCGCAGGCTGTGCATGACATTGCGTCGGGTAGATCAGGGGTATCAGCAGGTTGAGCTGCGTCTGGCCCGGCCCTTACGTGACCCTCATCGTATCCTGCCCCTGTTCGAACGCGGGCTAGGGGAAATAGATGCGGGGTTTGGCATCGATCAGCTGCGGCTGGAGGCTGTGGAGGTCGAAGACCTACCCGTGCAACAGCTCAGCCATGCTGTGGGGTGGGGGCAGGGTCAGTTAGAGGACCTGATCACCCGGCTAGGCACTCGGGTTGGGCTCGAGAATATTCAGCGGTTTTTACCGGCGGACAGCCATATCCCCGAGCGTAGCTTTATCATTGCGGCAGCCGCCTATTGTGAAGCCTCAAGGGGGTGGAGCAGCCAGCACCCGCGCCCCCTTTGCCTGTTCCCACCCGAGCCGATTGCTGCAACAGGTCCACAGCCACCCAGGCGTTTCCGCTGGCGGCGCATGTCGTTGACAGCAAGCCGCGCGACTGGACCAGAGCGCATTGCCCCTGAATGGTGGTTGGCCGATGAAAACTGGCGTTCTGGCTTGCGCGATTACTGGCGGGTGGAAACCCTGCAAGGGCGCAGGCTCTGGCTGTTTTACACGCCGCAGAATCCGGGCTGGTTTGTGCAGGGAGAGTTCGCATGATCGAAGTGAACCGCACCCACCGTCCGGTAGAAGCCTTTCGCCGTGATATGCTGGAGGCTCATGCGCAGGGCACCGGGTATGCCGAACTGTGCGTCACCACGAATTTCACTTTTCTGACTGGGGCGTCACATCCCGAAGAACTGGTGCTGCGCGCGGCTGAACTGGGGCTGTCTGCGATTGCTGTGACAGATCACAATTCTCTGGCAGGTGTCGTTCGCGCGTGGTCTGCACTGAAAGAGTTGAAACGGCAGACGGGGCAGCCGTTGCAAATTCAGTCTGAGCAATGTGTGGATTCATCGTCGCGGCAGGCAGTTGGGCACAGGCAAGCCCTTGCTCGGCCAGACTGCCCGGTATTGCCTAAGCTGATCGTTGGCTGCCGGCTGGTGCTACGGGACAGTTCATTGGACTGGGTGGCGCTGCCCTGTGATCTGGCAGCTTACAAGCGGCTCAGCCGATTGCTGACCCTGGGCAAGCGACGCGCGGATAAAGGGGACTGTGAGCTGTATACGCAGGATCTGCTGGCAGCGTGCAAGGGCATGATGCTGATTGCGCTGCCTCAGAGCAGCTTGCAGAAGGCCGCAGCGGATATACAGGCCATGCGGCGGCATTTTCCCAATCACGTCTTTCTGGGTGCGGTGCCACGCTACGATGGCAGCGATCAAGCCTATTTGGCCGAATGCGCCCGGCTGGCGCTAAGAGCCTGCGCGCCGATGGTGGCGGTGGGGGATGTGCTGATGCACCGCGCCAGCCGTAGGCAATTGGCCGATGTGCTGACCTGTATGCGGGAACATATTACGATTGATCAGATAGGAACGCGCGCCTTGCGCAATGGGGAACGGCGGCTGAAGGCAGGCACCGATATGGCGCGTGTCTTTCGGGATCATCCTGCCGCGCTGCACCGCACATTGGAGATTGCAAGCCGCTGCAGCTTTGATCTGAGCGAACTGTCCTACGAATACCCGGATGAGATCGCAACGGACGAGCCACCTCAAACCCGGTTGGAACGGTTGGCCCATGAAGGGCTGCAGCGCCGCTATCCTGATGGGCCGCCTGATGCGGTGGTTGACTTGATGAACAAGGAACTGGCAGTGGTCGCGGACCTCCGGTTCCCAGCATATTTCCTAACCGTGCATGACATTGTGCAGTTTGCCCGCTCACAAGGCATTCTTTGCCAGGGGCGCGGATCGGCAGCTAATTCGGTGCTGTGTTACCTCTTGGGTATTACGGATGTCCCTCCGGGGCAGATTGCCATGGTTTTTGAACGGTTTGTGTCGAAATACCGTGGCGAGCCGCCGGATATTGACGTCGATTTCGAACATGAGCGGCGCGAAGAGGTGATCCAATGGGTCTATGAAAAATACGGCCGCCACCGTGCTGGCCTATGCGCCACCGTCATCCATTTCCGCACTCGCGCGGCGATCCGCGAGGTCGGAAAGGTGATGGGGTTATCGCAGGATGTGACCGCAGGGCTATCTAGCCAGATCTGGGGCATGACCAATGGTGGCGTTGATCTGGGCCGTGTGCGAGAGTTGGGGCTGGACCCTGACGACCGTCGCCTGATGCAAACCCTCCGCCTGATAGGTGAGATCATCGGCTTTCCGCGCCATTTGTCTCAGCATGTCGGCGGTTTCGTGATCACCAAGGGGCGTCTGGATGAGCTGTGCCCGATTGAGAATGCCGCGATGGAGGATCGCACTGTCATCTGTTGGGACAAAGATGACATTGATGCGCTCAATATCCTGAAGGTCGACGTTCTGGGGCTGGGTATGCTCAGCTGTCTGCGCAAATCCTTTGATCTTTTGCAAGCGCATGAGGGTGAGGACCTGAGCATCGCCAAGGTGCCGCAGGGCGACACGGCCACATATGACATGCTCTGCCGGGCGGATGCAGTCGGCGTCTTTCAGGTCGAAAGCCGGGCGCAAATGAACTTCCTGCCCCGAATGCGGCCGCGTGAGTTTTATGATCTGGTGATCGAGGTTGCCATTGTCCGCCCGGGACCCATTCAAGGGGATATGGTGCGGCCCTACATTCGGCGGCGCAACAAGCTGGAAAAACCCGAACCCTTTGGCCCGGAACTGGAGCAGGTGACAGCACGCACATTAGGGGTGCCCCTGTTTCAGGAACAGGCCATGCAGATCGCGGTGGTCGGGGCAGGCTTTACAGCGGAAGAGGCTGACCATTTGCGCCGTTCTTTGGCGTCGTTCCGGCGGATGGGTACAATCGGCACATTCCGGGATAAATTTATCAAGGGGATGCTGAACAAAGGCTATGACATGGAGGTGGCAGAGCGCTGTTTCTCGCAGATCGAAGGCTTTGCCGATTATGGGTTTCCCGAAAGTCACGCAGCCGCTTTTGCCATGCTGGCCTATGTTTCGGCCTGGCTGAAATGTCATCACCCGGCGATCTTTGCTTGTGCGCTGCTGAACTCTCAGCCCATGGGGTTTTATGCCCCTGCCCAGATCGTGCGCGACGCGCGTGAGCACGGGGTCGAGGTGCGGCCCATCTGCGTCAATCATTCGGAATGGGACAATATTCTGGAACGCCGCCCCGATGGCGCGCTGGCCCTGCGGCTGGGGTTCCGCCAGATCAAGGGGTTCAGGAAAGAAGACGCAGGTTGGATTGTGGCCGCGCGTGGCAATGGCTACCCGGACCCAGAGGCACTTTGGCTGCGTGCCGGGCTTCGTCCGGATGTGCTGACGCGGCTGGCCGAGGCGGATGCCTTTTCTGATATGGGCCTGACCCGGCGCGATGCACTCTGGCAGGTCAAGGCGATTCAAAGCCCGAAACCTCTGCCGTTGTTCAACGATCCAATTGACGGAGAAATGGTTCACGAACCGCAGGTCAATCTGCCGGTCATGCAATTGGGTGAAGAGGTGGTCGAGGATTATGTCTCAACCCGTCTGACCTTGCGGGCGCATCCTATGGAACTGCTGCGCCCCTCATTGCCGGGATTAGTCACACATGCCTCTTTGCAACAGGTGCCGCTGGGGCGGTACAGCGTGTGTGGCCTTGTCATCACCCGCCAGCGGCCCGGCACGGCCTCGGGTGTTATTTTCCTGACGTTGGAGGATGAGACCGGGGTCAGCAATGTGGTGGTCTGGCCCAAGGTTTATGACCGCTTCCGTCGTATTGTGATGGGGGGGCGTTTGCTGCGGGTGACAGGATATCTGCAACGCGAAGGGATCGTCGTGCATTTGATTGCTCAGGACATTGAGGACTTATCGCATAAGCTGTCCGAATTGGGGCATCCACAGCCAGAGGCCCTGAGCACCGAAGCTGCCCGCACGGATGATACGCTCAAACAATCCCGCTATCCCGCGCGGGCAATGCACCCAAGGGATCAGGCAAAGCGATTGTTCCCAAGCCGGGATTTTCATTAATCGGCCATTTGTAGCGACTGTGGTATTCAGCACTTCTTTTGCATAAAGCTTGGAGGAAGGGAAAATTGTTGCGAAATTGAGAACAATTCCGGCTGTGTTTCACATTCCATGTAGAATTTTGAAAGCACAGGTGATCTTAAGGCAGCTCTTAATCAAGGCAAAAAACGGTGAATTTCCCGCTGCCTGAGATGCGTGACAAACAATCACAGATTGAGCACCCAAGTGGAATTGCGAAGTGTGTTAACACTTAATTAACTTGATCCTTGGAAAAGCGCGGCTCACTGGCTAGGGTTAGACAGTAACCAGTCCAAAGAAATTGTCTCCCGTGCCCAAAAATCAAAGCCTGTTGGCTCCGCTTCGCAAATCTAATCTTCTTTTGACCTCATCCATGGCGCTTGCCGTCGTCGGCGCATATGGCCGCACTGCATATGGCGGCAGTTGCACGCCGTCGGGGGGTGGAACCTATTCCTGCTCGGGTCCAGCAACTGGTGGTGACGCAACCATTACGCTGAATTCAGGCGCATCCCCTCTGACAGTGACAACGCAGCCAGGATTTGGGCATACGGTCTCTAGCGGGAATGCGCTCAATCTGCGTTCCAGTGACAGCATTTCGTTTACGGATGCAAATAGCTCGGTCATCACGGGGTCGAACTTGGGGATTTACTCGCGCAACACGGGAACGGGCGCGATGACAATCACGGTCACAGGTGTTGTGACCGGGACAGGCGGTACCGGGGTGTACGCGAACAATGCCGGAACGGCGACCGATATGACAATTTCTGCCGTTGACACAAACGGTGGAAGTTTCGGCATCACGGCGCGTAACAATGGCACAGGCGCTTTGACAATCACGTCCACAGGAACAGCTTCAGGCACATCTCAGGACGGAATAAACGGGCGGAATGCGGGGACTGACCTAACGATTACCGCAGTCAACGCCAACGGCGGGCGCACGGGCATATTTGCGCAGAACACGGGCTCGGGTTCGATTGCCATCACCACATCAGGCGCTGTAACTGGCGGCACAGGCGCGGGCATTGCAACGCAGGCTGGTTCTGGCACCGCAGTCAATATAACCCTGAATTCAGGCAGCACCGTCAGTGCCACATCTGGTACGGCGATCACCAATGACCAGTCTGACGCCACAGTGACCGTAAACTCGGGCGCTGCGGTCACAGGTGCTATAACCTTGGGCGATGGCAGTGATACCTTAGACTTCACCGGTGGTGACTTCAGCGGCGTTACCCTGTTTGACGGTGGCGACGATTCCTCCGGTGGGGACGGCTTTGTCGACACGCTGCGCTTTGGCAGCAGCGGTGCATTGGCTGGGGCAAACGTGACCAACTTCGAAGTGATAGAGATTACCAATAATTCGACGATCACACTGACCGACAACAGCCTGACCGCGGGTGATGGCGGTGCCGGAACCGGGCTTACAGTTCAATCAGGCAGCAGTTTGCGTCTTAACACCGGAGCGACCAGCCTGACCGGGAATATCAGCAATGGCGGTATGCTCTCGGCACAGAACGGATCGGTGGGCGATGTCGTCACTGTCAGTGGTGACTTTGTCGGCACCGGCGGAACTATCCTGCTGGATGTCGAACTTGGCGGTGACGGGTCGACCACGGACATGCTTCAGATCGCAGGCGACACCTCGGGCACCACATTTGTATCGGTCAACAATATCGGTGGTGCCGGGGCAGAAACCATCAATGGGATTGAAATTATCCAAGTCGGTGGAGCGTCAAATGGCATCTTCACGCTGAATGGAACATCTCAGACAGCCACCGGCGAACAAATTGTGGTTGCGGGTCCGTTTGGCTATCGTCTTGTCGACACTGGCAGCGGCAGTTTTGTGCTGTCCAGCCTGGATGCGTCCGGCAATCCGATCCTTGTTGGATCTAGCATCGCCTCATTTGAGGCTTTGCCTTCAATCCTGCAATCAGTGAACCGTGTCCGCAGTTTTCAGGCGCGTACTGCCGCAAGAACCGCTGTAGCACCTTCTGGGGACGCGACCAGACAGCGGGTTCGTGATTTTGGCACCGATGGCGATGTCTTGTCCTACCCGGATACCCCGGTCTGGCTGGAACTCACCGGACGACGTAGCGAAATCGCGCCGGCTCGGTCGGACGCAGGGATCAACACAGTGCGGACGGACACCTATACGATAGCGGTAGGGGCAGATACGCTGCTGTCCGAATTCGCCAATGGGGCGCTCTACGGTGGGGTGGCGATCAGCTATGACGATGCCTCAAGCACGGTGCGGACCGATCAGGGCAACAGTGATATCGACACGACGTCGTTGGGCCTGACCCTTAGCGCCACCTGGCTGGACGCGCGTGGCTTTTATGTCGACACACAGCTTCAGTACAACGACAACTCCAGCGATACGCGCGACCCTGCCACGGGGCTGGAACAGAACGATATCGACTCGGATCAATACGCGATTTCGGTTGAGGTTGGTCGTCCTTACGAGGTCAAACCGGGCCTCGTTCTGATCCCTCAGGCGCAGCTGACCTATGCCTCGCTGGATGTGGACGACTTCACCGACAGTTCGGGCAACAATGTTGTCTTTGATGATGCCGACAGCGTACTGGCGCGGCTCGGCCTGTCCGCAAACAAATGGTTTGCCAACAGTCGCGGCACCGGCAGCTATTTTGGTGTCGTGAACCTTTATCACGAGTTTGACCCGACCACCCGGATTTCGGCCGGGGGGATGGAGTTCAACGAGGAGATCGATGATACCGGCATTGAACTGGGCCTTGGCGCGCGTATGATCCTGAATGAACGTTACGAGCTTTCTGGTTCGCTGAACTATCTTACTGGTCTTAATGATCTTGGGGATAGTTACGAACTGGAAGCCACATTGGGTTTGCAGGTTCGGTTCTGAATGATCAACATATCCAGGGTTCTGGCGTGGGGCGGGGCCGCTCTTGTTACGGTGTCGGGCATGGGCTCGGCACAGACGACAGAAACAACATCCACGCAATATCAAAGCTGGACAGTGAACTGCACCCAAGAGGCTGATCAGCGGCAATGCGCCATGAGCCAAAGCCTGAACCTGCAGAATCAGTCCGGCCTACTGCTGCGGGTCGAGCTGCAGCGAAACGCCGAAGGCGCGGCCTCGGGTATTGTGATCGTGCCATTTGGGCTGGATATCACCAAAGGTATTTCGCTGTCGATCGACGGCGGCCCCCGGTGGAATCTTCCGATGCGAACCTGTCAGAATTTCGGGTGTGTGGTACCCCTGACACTTGGGCCGGGGATTGTGGATCAGATGAAACAGAGTAACACGGTGCAAATCTCGCTCTATACGCTGGATGGTGGACAAGCGCTTGAAGTACCTGTGTCATTAGCGGGTTTCACGGCAGCCTTTGATGCGCTTTGATCCGTTGTCGCTGACACCAATCAATCAGATACGGATCCCCTGACACTTCTTCAGAGTCCAATCTGACTATAAGGCGTGGGCAGAGACTGTGGCCGGAAATCGGTTAAGCCGTGTATCGCATTCAAAGACCAGCTAAAAACGTCACAAGTAGTGCGGTCTTCACATCACTCGATTTAAGGGAAAACTGGCTGTGCACGCAGTTTCGAGCTGTCCAGTCTCGCGCAGAATTCCCTGTTAACAGGGACTTTACAGGGAGAACTCATGGATCTGGGCCGTTTTCGGTAGTTTGGAGCTCGAAGCTACTCTTTAAAACAGTGACTTGCGTGGATTTTCCTTAGATCGATTAACAGGAAATTTTTCTCTGATGATCCGGGAACTTCTTACGACTAACAGTGAAGAGGATAGGGGGGGGAGCGGGCCAAACAAACCTGATCTGAATGTCGGAAGCCGACATTCGTGCGAAGTGTAACCAACGGCTGTTGTGAGCCCAACCTGTGATTTCGATGTTTTTGCTGCGCGCGCTCGCAGCAGAAAAATCTCTGCAATTGCGAACTTACAAACGCCGCTGCGCGGCGAGGAAATCGGCCGATCGAGCCCAGCGCAGCGAAAAGCAGCCGGGCAATTCACAAGTCGCGAGACTTTTTTACCTTTCTAGGGTCAGGACCCATTGATTTCCGCTTTTCGGCATGATTCATCGTTCGAAAAACGAGTGGTGACATGTCTGACCTTTTCTGGCTGAGCGATGCGCAGATGGCGCGTCTGGAGCCCTATTTCCCCAAGTCCCACGGCAAGCCTCGTGTCGATGACCGGCGTGTGTTGAGTGGGATTATCTTCATCAATCGCAATGGTTTACGGTGGCGAGACGCGCCCAAGGAGTACGGGCCGCACAAGACCCTTTATAACCGTTGGAAACGATGGAGTGACAAAGGCATCTTTGCCCAGATGATGGTCGGTCTGGCCGCTGAGCATGTCGAAGAGAAGACGATCATGATCGACGCCACCTATCTGAAAGCCCGCCGCACAGCGTCCAGTTTGGGCGTCAAAAAGGGGGGCGCGGTCGCCTGATTGGGAGAACCAAAGGCGGTATGAATACCAAGTTGCACGCCATCTGTGACAGCAAAGGGCGACCTTTGAACCTCTTTGTTACTGCCGGGCATGTGAGTGATTACATCGGGGCAAAGGCCCTTTTGAGCAGTCTGGCCAATGTCGACTGGCTGCTCGGAGATCGAGGTTACGACGCCGATTGGTTCAGAGAAGCCCTGAAAGACAAAGGAATACGCGTATGTATCCCTGGTCGGAAGCAACGCAAGGCCACCGTCAAATATGACAAACGCCGCTACAAACGGCGCAATCGCCCCTCTCGTGACATTGCTTCGCAATGCACTGCCGGGCAGTGATCCAAGATTATGTTCGGCAGGCTCAAGGATTGGCGGCGTGTGGCAACCCGCTATGACAGGTGCCCAAAGGTATTCCTCTCCGCCATCGCTCTCGCCGCCACTGTCATATTCTGGCTATGAAACAACAACGAGTCCTGACCCTAAGTCCCTGAAAATTATCCACAATCTGCGACTAATTATTAAGTGTGTGATTTATTGGAACATCATGGCTGGGCGCGCAGTCTCGAGCTATCCAGTCTCACGCAGAATTCCCTGTAAACAGGGAAAATACAGGGAAAACTTATAGATTTGGGTCGATTTCGGCGTATTGGAGCTCGAAGTTACTCTTTAAAACAGTGGCTTGCATGCATTTTCCCTAGATCGATTAACAGGGAAGTATTCTACGATGATCAGCGAAATCGCCTATGCTTGCAGGGAATAATCTTGCAAGAGGCGGGATCTGAGACTGTCCTGAAAGTTGACCTAATTCGACGTTCTATATCCAGAGTAACTTCGGGTTTTCGTGTTTGGCAGACATTCCGCACCACCACTTTGAGACATGTCGTCATTGAGAAACAGGCCAAACCCCGGATAGTTCACGGGAACGAAAAAGGTGAGCCACATGGGAAATATTGGCTGACTTTTCTGCGAGGATGCCGGTGTTGGACGTATAGACCATCCATATTGGAATGTTTGGAAGGTCACCGCAGTACTCTGTTGACAAAATCTCCTTATTGGAGAACTTTGCATCCATAGAACGCCTTTAAATTGTGGAATTTCTAAATGATCCCCAAGATACTTAGAGCTGCTATTTCAGCCGTTGTGCTATGTTTTCCTGTTACCTCGATGGCACAGCAAACATGTGAAACACAAGGTGTTCATATGTGGAGAACAGGTAACTACACCTACGAAGAATCGGCTGCTATAGCCTGTCAGTTGCCAGAGCATTTGAAGCAAAAGGGCTACGTAGAGCTCGGTTACAGAATCAACAAGCAATTGTTTGGCGAAGAGCTTCGGTGTTATCATAAACGGCCAATTCTAAACGGGTGGAAACTTGGATTAGGAGATCGTCAACTGGCCTGTGTGACGGCACTGGATGGTACAAAGCAACCCGAAAAGTACTGTGATGTTGGACCATCCTGTGTCTGCCAGACAGGAGATTGCGGGACCTGTAGCGCAGATGGAAACCCAGGCACCAACACTGCGGGTAATCCCATTTCTCTTGCGCATGGCATTAAAACCGAAGTCGCAACCGACTGGGTATCGATCAAAGATTCGCGATTTTCGTTAGTGCGTCACTATAACTCTGCCGGGGGTAGGTTTTATAACCCATATGACTTCGGGCTTGGTTGGGAAGGTAACTGGTCTTATATGCACGTGCAGCCTTATTCGTGGCAGTTTGAGCAAAGGCTCTTTAGTCCAGGAAATGTAATCACAACCTTCGGGAACGCCAATAACGACATAGGCGCAACGCTGCTTGAGGGAAGCGCGCTCGAATTGACTTACATTGGGGCAACAGATCATGAGGCTAACTACTCGTGGATCGATACGCCTACACCAGAGAATGACAATTTCAGGCTGTCTGATGGTTCGGGTCGCGAAATCACACTGTCAGCCTACGGTCTGCCGTGGAACATGAATGTAAGCCGCTCGAAGTACCGGTATGCGTCAAAAATCGAGTGGCAGGATGGGTACCGCATCACGTTTGACAGAAACAGTGATGGCCGTATCCAATCCGCGACAGACAACAGGGGCCAGCGGGCAGATTTCACATGGGTCGAAATCGATCATGATCCATTTGGACTCGATGGCGTCGTCTGGAATTTTGTTCCGGAAACCCTATGGTATGTTTCGAAAATCGACGTTGATCCTTCTTACGACGGCCAGAATTTCGATCCCTCCGTTGCTGTCAACTATACATATTCGGACGCTGGGCGCCTTAGTGGTTTGGAGCTAAGCTCCGCAGTTGTGACGGATTTGCAGTCCAATGCAGAATTGCAATCGACGTCTTACTCCTACGATCCAATATTGAATGGCCATCGAGAGCTACCGTTGCTTGCCGGAATTTCAGACGGTCGCGTGGATGCAAATGGTGATCCATTTGAGTTCGCGAGTTTTGAATATTCCGCTTCTGAAGCTGATGCTCAGACGGGTGCTCCACGTGCTGTGTTCACCGGACATGCGGAGGACTCTCTGGATTTCTCCGTTGTCGTCGAAGCTGCCAGTACCGCATCGGCCGGCGGGGTAAAGGTTACCAATCCTTTGGGTAAAGAAACGAACTATTCATATGAATGGGTTGGGGGAGTTAAACGTCCTGTTGCCATTGACGGGGTTGCTACGCAGCACTGTTTGGCGACGACCAAATCCCTAGGGTACGCCCCCAATGCAGGAGCACCAGAAGGTTTCGTATATGAACGAGTGGAAAGAAACGGCTCGAGAACAACATATGAGCGGGATGCGCGTGGATTGGTTCTTACCAAGACTGAAGATGCAGACGGGCTCGCGCCGCGTGTAACCAGTTACACCTGGCATTCAGAGCTTCAGCTACCGCTCACCAGAACAACAAACGAGATGTCGGAGAGCTTTGCATATGATGCAGATGGGCAGGTCGTTTCCTATACTCAAACAGATGTTTTGTCGGGTAGCCCAAGCAACGGACAGACTCGGAACTGGACTTACAACTACACCACGCTGGGAAGTGGGTTGAAAGTTCTTCAAAGCATTGATGGACCAGGCCTCGTATCAAACAGTATCGATGACGTAACCAGCTACACATACAACTCTTCTGGCGTGGTCACTGCCATTACTGATGCCAATGGGTTGACGACCACCTTCAGCGACTTTGACGCCAACGATCTGCCGCAACGAATTGAAGAGCCGAACGGTGTGGTTTGGGTCATGGCTTATGATGCTTTGGGGCGCGTCGTGCAAACGACAGAAAATGCCGGCTCGTCTAAGGAATACACCAATTCCTACGCATATGACCTTGTAGGGCAGGTCACATCATTTACCAATAGCAGTGGTCACACCTGGACATTTGAATACGACCGTGCGCGTCGACTGACAGCAGTTCTGGACCAGGCTGGTCAAAAAATGGTCTATCATTACGACGCCGCGGACAATGTGACTAAAACCGAATATCTGAGTGCAGCAGGGGCCACTCAGTTTGAAGAAACATATCTCTATGATGAACTGTCGCGGATGCGGGGTTTGTCCGGGCCGCACGGGCAACTGGCAACCTTTACGCATGACGTAGAAGACAATCTGGCCAGTGCAACTGATGCTTTGTCGAATTCTACGACATATGGTTTTGACAGCCTTAACCGTCTGGTATCGATGCTGGATCAGCAGAACGGCGCGCAAACCGATATGTCGCATAATAATGCGGATTTGGTGACTCAGTACACTGACCCGCGGAATCTGGTGACGAATTTTGTCTACAACGGGTTCGGCGATGTTGTCCGCGAAGAAAGCGGAGATCGCGGAACGATCATCTATACTTATGACGAGCGTGGCCTGGTGACATCGATGACCGATGGACGTGGAACCGTTTCCAATTACACTTATGATGATGGCGGGCGCATTACAGCACGTGGCTTCCCAACGGCTTCGATTGAAAACCAACTGTTTGTCTACGATGGCACTGCGAACGGCAGCGAGGGTCAGGGTCAGATCGCCACGATCACGGATCAGGCGGGCACAATCAGCCGCACTTATGCAGACGGTGGACGCCTCACATTGGATCGTCGGCAACTGCAAACTGCAACTTATGACACTTCGTATGGTTACAACGCCGCTGGTCTTCTGGATCATCTGACAACGCCCTCGGGCCTGCGCATCAGTTATTCCTACGACGGTCAGGAGCGGGTGACGGATGTCACCATTCAGCGGCAGGTGATTGACCCGCAAACCGGTGTGTTCCCGCCTGCGCAAACTGTGCTGAGTGGTGCAGCATACGCGCCCTTCGGGCCGGTGACCGGCTTTACCTATGGCGACAACGCGACCCATGTTCGGACCTATGACACGTCATATCGTCTGAACGCGCTCAAAGATGATCTGGGCGCGATAGCATTGCGGGACCTGACGCATAGCTGGACTACGCGGGACAACCTCGGTGCTGTCACAGATAATCTGAACAGCCTGAACTCTGAGACCTTCCAATATTCGGCGCAGCAGCGTCTGGCCGAGGCAATTGGTCCGTATGGCGAGATTGACTTCACGTATGACAAGGTTGGAAATCGAACCAGCAAAGTAGAGGACAACAATGGCACGTTGACGACGGCCAGCTACAACTACCCGGCGACGTCAAACCGGCTGGCAGATATAACAGTTGGCCTCAGCACCCGTACATTCACCCATGATATGGCTGGGAATGTCACTTATGATAACCGATCTAGCGGTGGCTATGGCTATGCCTATAACGCGGCGAACCGGATGTCGGAGTTCTCGATCAATGGCGTGGTGCAGGCTGAATATGTCTATAATGCACTCGGCCAGCAGGTCATACGGCGCCTGACGCAAGAGGGTAAGACCCTGCATGTCATCCACGATTCCGATGGCAATCGTTTGGCCGAGTATGAGTACGATCCGGTATCGGGCGGCTCAACTTTGCTGCGCGAGTATATCTGGTTCAACGGTGAGGCCGTGGGCGTTGTCGAAAACGACACGCTTTACTTTGTGCGTACCGACCAGATCGGGCGACCTGCTTTTGCGACCGACGCAAATGGGTTGAAGGTCTGGGAGGCCAGCTTTCTGCCCTTCGGGGGCGTCCATACCTCTACAGGCGCCAATTCAGACCTCCGCTTCCCCGGCCAGTGGTTCCAATCCGAAGCTGGCCTCCACCAGAACTGGATGCGCGACTACGACCCAACAACAGGACGATATATCCAGGCAGACCCGCTTGGCCTCGTCGATGGACCTTCCGTATATGGATACGCACTGCAAAACCCAGGCAGGTATACCGATCCAAGAGGGGAGCAGGTTGTCATACCCCTCCCGCCTCCTATTGCCCCATCGACACCATCAGGGAACCACCACACTCAAGCTGGCCAGTTTATGCTGGATATTCTTACTGAATTGCTGGACAGAACAACAAACACCAATCCCGCTGAGCCGATTCCATTTTCAATCGCAAGGATGCTGTGCGACCCATTTGAGGACGGCTGGTGGCCGAACGTTCATCAAGACGAGAACGGTGCAGAGCACACATCTGGCGCAAGACCCTCGACAAAGGCTAAACACGAGAAAGGTCGAGCCAGAAAAAATCGCGATCGAGGTAACGAAAAAGGTGACAGCAGTCGGAAACCGCCGAGAAAGCGCCCGCCAAACTACAAAGGACCTTGGCCTCCTCGTTAGGTTTAGGAGTAAGAAAAATGGAACTCACAGATAAAACTGAAATCGCACGGAAGCTAGAACAAGAAGGTGGCGACTCGGAGGAAATATTAAGTCTCTTACTAGAAGCGGCTAATTTGGGTGACGCTGAAGCCATCTACGCAATCGGTACTTTTTATCTACATGGAAAGTACTTAGACAAAGATGTATCTAAGGGAGTTCGGTTTATCGCCCGCGCAGCGAAAAAAAACTGGGCGGCAGCGGCTTTTGATCTGGGTGTAGCGTATGAGACAGGAGACTTCGTTGAAAAAGATCTCAGTGAAGCATTTCAAAACTACCTACGAGCCATGATGCTTGGTGATTTGTCTGGGGCAGAAGAAGTTTGCAGATGTCTATATTACGGAATCGGCACGGCCAAAAACCAAGAACTCTATGACGACTTAAATGGTGTATTGGAAGCTATTCGGCATCGAGAGGACAAATAGTGAACAACTTGATGCTTGTAGAAGTGCAAACATTAGTGAACGTCTAAGAGCCGAGGACACTAGCCAGCTGGTTCACATTTCTCACGTGCGATCAACCCGAAACGTCGCCGTCTTCCCCTGAACCACCACGGCTTCCGTCCCGGCCCAGGCTTGTCACGCTCGGTTGGCTCTGATCGTCAGGTTCGGCGTAGATATATGCTCGGCCCCATGGGTCGATCAGGCCTTCCTCATTGTCCAGGTAGGGCCCTGCCCATGACGGATCTCCCGGAGGCGCAGACACAAGAACGCCAAGGCTTTCGGAACTGGTCGGGTAACGACCTGTGTCTATGTAGAACAACTGCAATGCACTGCCGATTTGCTGGATTTGCAGCTTTGCGGTCTCAGACTTGGCACGCCCTAGATATCCAATCAATCTGGGGCCTGCGACCGCAGCGATCATGGCAATGATGGCCAGCACGATAAGCACTTCCAGAATCGTCACACCGCTGCGTGCATTCCATTGATGTTGCCTGCGATTCATATGCCGCCTCCGTACAACCAGATACTCCAGGCAGAGAGGCAAAGAAACGGACCGAATGCAACCTTCGATTGACCGATATCTTTCACAGAAGTCGATTGGACAACCGCAAACAGGCTAAGCACTGCCAACCCCGCCAGCGCAGCCGTTAAAACGATATAGGTGGTGGCGTAAGCCCCGCACCATATTCCGATACCCGCCATGAGTTTGACATCGCCAAAGCCCAGACCGTGAACGCCGCGCGTTTTCAGATAGAGCTCGGCGACGCCCCAAAACAGCAATGGCCAAAGTATTGCACCTGAAATTCGGTCTATTAGGAGTAGCCCTGGGCTTCCATAGAGCGCAGCCGCACCGGATACTACCAACAGCAAAGCCGCTGCATCCGGAATTTCAAATGTCATGAAATCCCAAACGCTGATCCAGATCAGAAGCGCTGCGAAAGGAAGGGCCATCCAGTTCAATGGCATTGAAGTGGCGGCAAACACGCCATAAACCATAAGATGAGTAAAGATAAGCCAATAGGTTTTCATGACCAGTCTGATAGGAGGTCGCGGAAGTGCTTGCAAGCATACGACGAAACCAGGGTTTTGCGCTGATTGTCGTGCTCTCAACGCTCAGCATTGTGGCGCTGTTGTTTGCAATCACCAGCAACCGTTTCCTTGCTGGTCAAGCCTATACCGAAGCTGAGTTGGAACTGGGGCGATTTCAGCAGGAAAATCAGGCTCTGGCGGAACTGGCAATTGGAGTGTTTGGCCCCGGTTCAAATCAAATTGATCCACAAACGTCTTTGGTGTTTCAGCAAAACGGGCGCGAATTGACATTGATCTTGCAGGATGTGGGTGGCCTGATCGATCTGAACACAGCCGGGCCTGAATTGCTGAACGCCCTATTTAAGGCTCTTGAGATCCCTGATGCCGCTGTCGAGCAGTTCAGGGAGTGGCGACGCAAATCGTATCGGTTGCACAGCGTCGCTGATTTTGCGCGTGTCGCAGACACTCCTTATGAGGATGGTCTGCGTCTCAGAGAATTCGCAACTGTTCATTCTGGTCGCTTTGGCATTGCGCCCGATTGGGCGCCGCAGGGTTTGATGGCGCTTTTGGCAGGTTCTAAATCAAGTGAAGGCGCTCAGAGTCTAGAAATTCCGAGGGTCTGGCAAACTTCGGCTTCGCGCGTGACCTTCCGTGTTGATCTGTGGGAGGCGGGGCGATTTTTGCGTTTTGTTGGCGTAGTTCACCTTGGCAATCCGGGCGTGGACGGACGCATTTTGGAGTTGTATTGAGTGAGAAAAAACTTGTTAAGAACACTCATCATTCGATCGAAAGACTTCTTAGAACACACTCTGATCTCGATTGTCTAACCATTTTCGGAACACAGAGTGGCTTAAATGATCAGTATAACTGGATGGATCTGTGCAGGGTACAGATAAAAACCAAACTCGGGCGCGAAAGAAGGGCAGGTGGACCTTTTGAAGATCATCTAAGATAACCATTCGATGTCAGAACCCAAAACTCGGTTAAGTTCGAACGCATCGATCTTTCCTGAAATTCGAAGGTTCTCCGCCTGATCACGTATCGTAAGAAATCCTTGTTTGTGCGCTATGCGAGCCAACGTGTCTTGGGAGGCACCGTCTGAAATGGCCGAACTTACTAATGGGGTTATTTCGAGAAGCTCCGAAACAACAGTGCGCCCCCTCTTTCCCGATTTCCCGCACGTTTCGCAGCCATTTCCCTGGCATTTGGAGCAAATCGTGCGTGCTAAGCGTTGCGAAAGAACTCCGCGCAAGGTGGCTGACAAAAGGTAGGGGGGTACACCAAGGTCGAAAAGGCGGGTTACCGCTGACAGGGAGTCATTCGTATGGATCGTTGACAGAACGAGGCGTCCAACCAACGCAGCCCGAACCGCGATTTCTGCCGTCTCTTGGTCGCGTATTTCACCAACCATAATGACGTCAGGGTCTTGTCGCAGGATCGCACGTAGAGCCCGGGCGAAGGTCATGTCAACAGCTGGTTCTACCTGTACTTGATTTACACCGGGCAAGGTATATTCAATTGGATCTTCGACCGTGACGATTTTCCGATCGGTCGAATTCAGACCACTCAATGCCGTATAAAGCGTCGTGGTTTTGCCGCTTCCGGTGGGACCTGCAACAAGAAATATTCCGTTCGGCATATTTGCGATGCGTTCGATTTGCCCAATTCTGGTCTGGTCGTACCCTAACTCCGTCCAATCCAAAGACACGTTGGACCGATCAAGCAGTCTGAGCACGATGCTCTCGCCAAACTGAGTGGGAAGCGTAGACATCCGGATGTCAATCACATTCCCGCGTACCGACAATTGCGCGCGCCCGTCCTGTGGTCGCCTCTTTTCAGAGATATTGAGGTCAGCCATAACTTTGAGACGGGAGATGACCGAGGCCCAGTGGTTTGTCGAGATTGTACTGGCTGTGCGTAAGCGACCGTCGATCCTGAAACGTATCGCAGCCGATGTCTCGCCGGCTTCAATATGAACATCCGATGAGCCCATCCTAACTGCGTCAGATATTATGTCGTTGACAAGCTTGATGGTGGGGCCATCGTTAGCCAGTGCATTGAGCCGTTCAATATCAAAATCCGACACGTCCTCTTTGTTTTCGCCTGCTGGACTACTATGCGCCAACAAGGTCTTGATCGTGGTTGGTGTTGCAATCACCATCTGAACGGGCAGCTTTAAGTAGAACCCCACACTCTGAACTGTTTCGTGCATGCGCGGGTTGGCCGTTGCCACCAGAATGGTGGAACGGTCTTCAATCACAGGTAGAACCTCTGTTCGATCTAAGAAATCGCGCGAGATCGCGATGTTGTCGATAAGGCTGAGGTCAAAATCGGCTTCGGTGACAAATCTGAGCTCCAAAAATCTTGCCAGCTCCTTATAAAGAACATCTTCGTCCATCAAACCGAACTCAAGCAAAGTTCTCTCGATGGGCGTACCAGTCTTTTCGCTAGCGTTTTTTGCTCTTAGAGTGGCAGTTTGTGAAATATTATCAGCATCTTGAAGCCAAGTTAGAAACTCAGAGGTATTCAAATTTGTCACAACCTATCCCTTCAAAAACAAAATACTGTCAAAGCTCATAGTTGTACGATAAACAAGAGAAATAAGGGTAAAAACCCCCAAAAAAGCGAGCAGATAAATGATCAGGTGGGCATTGCGAAATGCCAAGGCTAAGCTGACTGGTTGGACGGCTAGCTTTGTACCAGAATGGGTGGGCGCAGTATTATTGTGTCAACCTTTGGCTGTGCCCATCAGACTGCGCGCGAAGGGTAGTGTTGGGGCAGAGGATTCTGTTTCGATTGATGCTCTGGCCGATGAGGTCAGCTTATCTAAGGGGGAAGTCGCAGCGGCTGTGTTGGATGTTTATCTGCCGCCTGAGCTATTCTTTGAGCGGCGGTTGGTCCTGCCAGTAACCGCCTGTGATAAGCTGCAAGAGGTGGCTTTGCTCGACCTCCAAAGCCGCACCCCCTTTGAGTTGGCAGACATCTATTGGCGTCTTGGGCGACCCGCCAAAAAGAACAGCGTTATCGAGGTTTCGCAGTGGATTGTACGTCGCGAAGATGTTCAAAGCTGGAAACACAATCTGGAAAGGAATGGCTACCGGGTTTGCAAGCTGTTTGTTGACATTGATAGCGCTCCGCTTCCCGTTGTGGATTTTTCCGATGAGATATTGCCTGGTCGCCAAACGTTCCGAAAGCTGAACATCGCTTTGGCATGCACAGCGTTGCTTTCGTTGTTCTCTGCCTGGCTATATCCTGGCTGGTCGGCTCGCATCGACACTCGGGTGCTGCAACTAGAACTTGACACCCTAAGGTCTCAGGCGCTTTTAGAAAGACACAAGGTCGAAGAAATTCGACAGACGGAAGCTCAGAAAACTACTCTCGTTGATGCGGTGATGCTGAGGCCATTGCTTGTGGATACTCTTCGTGAACTGACGATCAGCCTGGAGGATGATGTTTGGGTTTCAAGTATGGCTTTCAACACATCTCGCGTTGTTATCACGGGCGAAGCGGGGAACTCAGCGGCTGAGGCAGTCTTATCGCTTGGCGAGCGTTCTGGGTTCGGAAACCCACGTATTAGTGGTCCCGTTTCACGCACAGCCCGTGGATCAGAGCAGTTTGAGATTACTCTTGATCTGGGGGCGCCGGGTTAGTGTTGAGGCGACGCTACATAAACGCAACTGGTGCATTTGCCGCATGCGCTGCAATCGCGGTTTTGGTTTGTTTCTCGATTGTGGCGCCGCTAAATGCCTGGAAAGCGCGGGGCCTAGAGATGCGCAATCAGGCTCTGTCCGAGATTGACAGGACACAGGCAACAATTGATAGGCTGAAACAGCAAAGCGAAATTCTCGCCCAGAATGAAAACCAGGAATTCCTTTGGCGTGCTGAGCAGATCGGCGCAGTGACTGCGAAAATTCAGACTGTTGTTACAGCATCAGCAGCAAACAATGGTGTTAGCCTGAGGTCTATTACACCTTTGAAAGCAAAGCGCATCGCTACGGTTGATGCTGCCAGCTTTCGATTGGAATTCGAAGCTTCTCTGGATCAGGTCACGGGCTTTCTTAAAGAGATCGAATACGCGACACCGGCTTTGCTGGTGGAGAAAGCTCAGTTCCGGCAGTTCAGAAAGCCCGCCGATGATCGATCTCAGCCTGTCCTGAATGCGCAGCTCGAACTAATCGCACCAATCTATCTTGAAGAGGTCGTTGCCGAATGAAACCTCTTCTACATGCAATTGGCGGAACGATGCTACTGGCGCTCGCATCGGCGTTTTCTTTGTATGTTGCTGCCAAAGTGATGCTCTCTGCCCCTAACCGTGCTCGAGTCGACGCTAGGGTTGAACACTACCAACCGGATGTTTCTGCAAAAAGCCGCAATTTCACAAGATCGCCGAGGTCTAAAAACTACTATTTAGTGATTGTTGAAAGACCCCTGTTTGCGCCAGAGCGACGCCCGAGAAATCTACGGAAGACTGCGGCCGAGCTGGAGGCTGATATCGTTGAGGCTGAGCTTCGGTCCTCTGCAAATCTAACCGTCATGGTGCACGGCGTCATGATGGGCGCGAAGGAAAACAAAGTGCTGATCTCAGTCGAGGGTGCAAATCCGGACTGGGCAAGGATCGGTGCCAAAATTAACGGCTGGATTGTGTCTGATATCGGAACCGATTGGGTGGAAATGAAGCAGGGCACAGAAACTCTTCGATTTGAGATGTACCAATGATGACATTATTGCAAAGAATAGGCACGTTATTCGTTACCATGAGCTTTGTTTTCTTGGCGGCCTGTAGTGACGGGGAGTCAGAAGGCGGCTTTAGCAGCAGATATTTGGCGAACAAAGAGTCCGCATTTCGGGGTTCATCAAAAACCGGAGCGGATAGCTTGCGGCTTGCGCTGAACGGGCCGGCACCGGAGAGACGATACTTGGGTACTGATGAGTTCTTGTCGGCCAACCAAAGCCGTCGCAAGATAGTCGAAGTTTCGGATGACGGTGAGATCACTCTCAATCTGGTTAATGTTCCCATTGAACAGGCCGCCAAGGCCGTTCTTGGTGATGCGCTTGGCAAGAATTACACAATCAAGCCGGGGATCGAAGGACTGGTTACCCTGCAGACGACACGGCCCCTCAGCGAACGGGCCTTGTTGGACACTTTTGAGATAGTATTGGGATTCAATGGTGCCGCACTTCAGGTCTCGGGCGACTTGATAACGATTGTCCCTTTGAAAGGGTCATCCAAACGCGTCACCCCGCTGGGGCAATCGCAGCAGGCCGGTGCGCGTTTGGTTGCCGTGCCGCTTGAATACATTGGTACTGCGGAAATGATCCGGCTTCTTAATCCCATCGTCGGCGATACCGTACAACTGATTCCGATTCCAAATCGCAACATCATTCTAATCTCTGGCGCTCGGGATGAGATGTCTGCCGCGATTGATGCCGTTAATCTTTTTGATGTCGATGTTCTGAAAGGGAAATCAGTTGGGCTCTATAGGCTAAAGGCGGCAGAACCGGAAGCTGTTGTGGAAGAGTTGAACCTTATCTTCGAAACAGAAGAGGGGGGAAGCTTGCAAAATGTGATGACATTTGTGCCGAGCAAACGACTGTCTGCCGTTATTGTGGTCAGTACGCGCTCGACCTATCTGGCCAAAGCAGAACAGTGGATAAGGGATTTGGACAGAACGGCAGGTGGCGCGCGCCGTCGCCCTGCTGTCTACAACCTACAGCATCGTATTGCTAAAGATCTTGCGCCGATACTGGGAGAGATGTTGCAGGATATTGCTCAGGCTGATGACGGAGCAAATCAAGGCGCCCCGCGGGTTGTTGCAGATGATGCGAAAAACGCGATTATTGTTTGGGGCAATGACACAGAGCAGGAAAGCTTCTCGCGCCTTCTACAGGCGTTGGACACCGTGCCGGTTCAGGTTCTGTTGGAAGCTACGATTGTCGAAGTCTCTCTTACAGATGAGCTGAACTTTGGATTGCGCTGGTTCTTTGAGCAGGGAAATTTTGAGGGCGTGTTTACCGACGCCTCCAGCGGTGCTGTTTCTCCGACATTCCCGGGGCTGTCCCTGTTGTTCCAGACGAACTCGGCGCGCGCTGCAATCAATGCGTTGGCTTCCATAACTGATGTTAACATCATCTCTTCACCGAACTTGCTGGTTTTGGACAATCAAGAGGCGCGTTTGCAGATTGGGGATGAGGTGCCAATTGCAACTCAACAATCCCAAGATGTGACGAATCCCGATGCACCCGTTATCAACACGATAGCCTACCGGGATGCGGGGATTATCCTGAAAGTTAAACCGCGTGTGGCGCAATCCGGGCAGGTAATCCTCGATATTGATCAGGAGGTAAGCAGTGTTCAGAACACGACAACATCAGGTATCGACAGCCCAACGATTTCGCAGCGCAGGGTCGAAACAAATGTCGTGGTCCATGACGGGCAAACCATCGCACTTGGGGGCTTGATCGAAGAGGGTCGAACGCGCACAGATACGAAGGTTCCTGGTGCAGGAAACATCCCGGTTCTCGGCGCGCTCTTCAGAAATCGTTCTGATAGAGTAGGCAAGCGCGAATTGCTTATTTTGATAACCCCAAAAGTCGTTCGAAACGGACATGAAGCCAAATCAATCACTGACGAGTTGCGAGGGCGTATCTCTGGTGCAAACGGATTATTGCAAAGAGGTGTTCCCACACAATCTGTTGGCCACAGGATCACCGAGTAGCGAACGAAACGCTGATTTCTGGGCAGGGACACCAACGTGCCGCGTTATTCGTACACTGCGTATAACAGATTGGGAAAGCTCGAGAAAGGCGAGCTCCAGGCTGCAAGTGAGCTAGTGGCATACGGCGTTCTTAGCGGGAAGGGTTTGCAGCCGGTTGTCATTGAAGAAGGCTCTTTTGCTTTGCCCTGGTGGCAGCGAGATATCTCCTTTGGAGCGGCGGAAACCAAAGCGTCCCCAGTCGCTTTGGAACACTTCTTTCGAACGCTTGCTGGCTTATTGGAGGTTCATCTTCCTCTGCGTCAGGCACTGCGGTTTTGTTCTGAAAATGTCAAAGATAGGCGTATGACTCAATCTGTGTTGCGCCTCGAAGAAGACGTAGCCGATGGCAAAACTCTGGCGACAGCTATGCGCAATGCAGGAAGCTACTTTCCTGAGCGTCTGATCACACTGATTGAGATCGGCGAAGCTGCCAACAACCTATGTGGTGTGGCGGCAAGGATTGCATCCGGATTGGAAAGCGAGGCAAAACAGAGACGAGAAATCCGCTCTGCGATGATCTACCCTGTCATCCTCATCGCAATGTCTTTTTTTGTTATGGTATTGCTGGTCTTCTATCTCGCGCCGACGCTTGTTCCTGTATTCGAGAATGCGACCTCTCATCCGCCTTTTGTCCTGCGAATTATGACGAAATTGAGGGACATCATCCTCGACAAGTGGATCTTCATTTTGATGTTTGGGCTAGGTTTTGTTGTTGCTTGGCAGTTTCTCAAAGTGCGCCTGGCCTGCTCTTTGTACCCAGTTTTTTTGAAGCTACCGATTGTCGGAAAACATCTGCGCCTCTCGGAAACACTGAAAATCCTTGATGGGATAACCATGATGCTGTCTAGCGGTTCCACGCTTCCACGTGCAGTCGACACCGCACGACAAGCGACAAGCCTGCCTGCCTATCAAGCACTTCTTGAACAGTCAGAAGCAAGAGTTGTTGCCGGTGAAGCATTCTCGGCTACCCTAAAATCAACGCTGCTAATAGATCCAATGACAGTGGCGATGATTGAAGCTGCCGAGGCGTCTGATCAAATGCTTCAGGTTTTGGACCGCCTTGTTGCAGACCTTCGGGCACGGAGCACCCAGATCAGAGCCCAATCCATTCGTTTGATAACGCCAGTTCTGACATTGGCCATAGGTCTTGGTGTCGGAGGTGTCATCATGTCAACAATTTCTGCCATCATGTCGCTAAACGATGTTGCGTTCTGAAACCTTAGTGCAGGTGTCAGCACATTCGCGAAGCCGCGCGGGATACTCTCTATTCGAGGTTATGATTGTGCTTTCCATCTTGACGATTGTTGTCGCAATCGCTGCTGCTGGCTTTCGTCCGCCTTCTGATGAGCTCAAGTTGAATCGCCAGGTCGCGCATCTTGTTTTGCTGGTTGGCGATGCTCGACTGAAGGCTATCAGATCCAAACGATTGGTTCACATCGAAGTAGTGGATTGTGCCAACGAGCATGTAGAGTTGATTTTCTTTCCTGACGGCACCGCTTCAAGCGCTGAGTTTTGTTTGGCTGAAGGTGAGCAACGGGAAATCCTTGTTCTGCGACCGTTAACTGGTCAAATTTCGACGGTTCTGAACGATGAATAAGCGCGCGGGTTATTCGTTGTTCGAAGTGCTCGTCGCTTTCACTGTGATGACGATGGTGTTGTCCGTTGTTTTGCCCCGTCAGGCGGAGTTTCTGGCACATGCAAACACACGCATGGAACGCGTGAAAGCAGCCGACATGGCCTATTCGAGACTAAGCGAACTGGGTATGACCCTCGCTTTGGAAAGCGGAGAGAACTTAGAGCAGATTGGCGATTGGTTGCTATTTCAGCGGATCACATCGATGGATTCGGTAGAGCCCATCTCTGATCTTGTCGAAGTAACCGTAGAAATCAGAAGCACTGCCGGTGATGTTCTGTTTCAAGTTTCCGAGGTTCGGGTGGTTCGATGAACGCAAGGTCTGGTCTCAGTTTGCTTGAGTTACTGATCGCATTGGCGTTGCTCGCACTCATTGCAACAGGATTGTCCGGAGCGCTCAGTTTCGCGGTTTCAGTATACGACCGCGCACGCCCTGATACTTTTCAAAGTGACCAGATTGCTCTTAAAACACGCCTTCGATCCTGGTTGTCCAATGCAAGCTCGCCATCAGAAGTTACACCTTATCCGGTAAGTTTCGTTGGAACTACCGAGCAGTTAGAGTTTACAACAACTCAAACCAAAGGGTTTGCTTCTGAAGCAGCTGCTCTGAGAGTTCTCGTGGAGAATGCATTTGGTGACCTTGTTGTCACTGTTTCTGAAATGGATGATGAAGGGAACGTTTTTTCCGTTCATGCGGGGATTGTGGCCGTATACGTAGATCCTGTATTTTCTTATTATGATCATAGGGCTAGTGAATTAGTCTGGGATGAAGACTGGTCCGACCCCGCACGATTGCCAGACTTAGTGCGCATCGTAGCAAAAAACGGCAATGACCAGAAATGGAGTACCTTTGTCGTGAAACTTATTTTGAACTAGTGTGGGTCAACGGTAAGCGATGCTTCTATTATCCACTAAACGAGCAGGATCGCCGGGTGTTTGGAATCTGCTCAATAGGGGTAGTATCTGACTCATAAAATCATCAAATTGTGGAACGATCTGCCTTCTATTCCAGGTGCGGTTTTTTTGTACAACTGATTGCGTAAGCAACATTCTACTAGTTCAGTTTAGAACAGTCTGTCCGCCAGTTGAGCCATGCTCGACACGGATTCAAACTGGCCTTTGTTCAGCACCCGAATACCGGACCTTTGAGCCTTGATCCCATGCTGGTCACCTTTTGAGTGCTTCCCAATTCTGTTTCCCAGCTCTGGCAATGGCTCACCGGGATCACCACCGAACCAGAGATACTCTGTCAAATCTAGGTTGTCCGGATCGAACCTGATCCACACGACACATCCCGACGGCCTCTCTGACAGATGAATGTTGATCTTTTGCCTTGATGTCTTTGCGCCAACGAAACTCGACTTCAATTGCACGTGGCGGACAGTGCCATTTGCTTCCAACAAAACATCATAGCCACTTCTGTCGGTGTGGCTTCGTAGGATATCCATAGGGAGGTCGCGTTTCCACATCTCGCGACAGAGCTCAGCTAGAAAACCATATTCAATATATTGCTCTCTCAGGCTGGAAGCATTGTTGTGAAACTCGTCTGACATAACGACCTCTGATTTATACTCGTCCAATCACGCTTGCTGTTTATCCGTAGTCAAGCAAAATGAGACTTATAGTCTGTAGATTATTAGTCAACATCCGTGACCGATACTTCGGATGGACATACGCGTGCGGGTCGGCCGCAATCTGAAAAAGTACCGCAAGGAAGCAGGCCTTTCACAAGAAGGTCTGGCATTGGAATGCGGTCTTCACAGAACCTATGTCAGCGGTGTTGAACGGGGTGTGCGCAACCCGACAGTTGTTGTTCTGGAACAACTGTCAAAACCACTGGGCATCAGCGCGGCCCAATTGCTGGAGTAGGTATATGAGCAAGCGTGATTCTGCTGACCAAACGACTGAGTTCGCCTTCGACGTTAAACCCTTTTCGGAACAGTTACACATTCTCAAAGACAAAGGTGCCCGGCATGTGGAGCCAGAGGAGGTTGCTGAGGAAATCCGCAAGCATGGACTGAACGCGATGCCGCGGGAACTGGAGGCCTGGCTGTGCAACTTTCTTGATGGAAAGATCGAGAAGCGCGGAAGAAAGGGTCTTAGTGATTCAGAAAAGTTGTTCAAAGCAAGAAGGGTGAGGTTGATCCACTCCGCTATTCGGGCTGCGTGGCGCGGAGATAGTGATGTTCCGGATGAAGTCTATGAGCTGCTGAACGAAGTCGAGCCTGAATTCGACGATGCGGACGCAGAATCAGTGAAAGCCTGGAAAGCCGTTTCTTACTTCTTCCACGGACATTGCGGGCATCAGAAGGATCTTAGCAATCTCGCGGGCGAATTCGCTCCCTCTGCCTCAAAATAACCCGCTTATTGTTGGGCAAGCTTTTACGGGCGTTTTGTTCCATCAACAGGATTACAAAACCTGCTGATTGGAGAAAACATGAACTTCCTGGTAAATCCGGGCGTCAGTGACCGGAGCAAAGTCGAGTTTGTAGAGGTCGGGTTGGTAAAACCCTATCCCAACAATCCGCGCACCCATTCAAAGAAACAAATCAGACAAATAGGAGCCAGCATTCGTCAGTTTGGCTGGACAAACCCGATCCTGATCGACGGGACAAACGGGGTCATAGCGGGTCACGGGCGCCTTGCCGCTGCTAAAGAACTTGGCCTGACAGTCGTGCCCGTTCTGCGCATCGAGCATATGAGCGAGGCAGAAAAGCGGGCCTATGTCGTTGCCGACAACAAACTCGCTGAGAATGCAGGTTGGGATGCAGATCTTCTGCGGATCGAACTCCAGGGGCTGGAAGAACTGGACATTGAGTTTGATCTGGAAGTCACGGGGTTTGAGACCGGCGAGATTGACGTCCTGCTAAACACTGATACCGTTCCTGATGCGGATGAGCCTGTTCCTTTGCCAGACACGGAGCTAAAGCGGTTTCGCGGGAGGGAGATCTGTGGTTGATCGGACCTCACCGGGTCATCTGTGGCAACGCGCTGGACCCGACAACATGGAAAGCTCTGTTTGGTCGGGACAAAGCGCAAATGGTATTTACGGATCCCCCGTACAACGTGCCAATTGATGGCCACGTTTCCGGGCTCGGTCGGGTTCGGCATCGTGAGTTTGAGATGGCATCCGGGGAGATGTCCCGTGCCGGTTTCACGAAGTTCCTGAATACTGTATTTGTCAATCTGGTGGACTATAGCGAAGACGGTTCGATCCACTACATCTGCATGGACTGGCGGCATATACGCGAGGTGCTCGAAGCCTCAGATGGTGTCTATCAGGAGACAAAAAACCTCTGCGTCTGGGCAAAGACAAATGCCGGCATGGGGTCTTTCTATCGCTCGCAGCACGAACTTGTTTTTGTGTTTCGAAACGGAACCGGCCCTCATATCAACAACTTTCGTCTGGGTGAGACCGGGAGACATCGTTCCAACCTCTGGACTTATGCCGGGGCAAACACGTTTCGGGAGGGCCGGATGGAAGATCTGGCGGCTCATCCGACCATCAAACCGATGGATATGGTTGCCGATGCGATTATGGACTGCTCCAGACGTGGCGGTTTGATTGCTGATGCGTTTGCAGGATCCGGCACAACACTTCTTGCGGCGGCCAAATGCGGTCGGGTCGGCGCAGGCATCGAGCTCGACCCGCTTTATGTCGATCTGATTGTGCGTCGTTTGCAGGATGCAACGGGTGAGACAGCTGTACACGCAGATAGTCTCGACGATTTCCAGACAATCGCTAAGACGCATGGAGTGATCGCATGAGCGCTTCAGACGATCAGGACTATGAGGTCGGATATAGAAAGCCTCCTAAAAACACGAGGTTCAGAAAGGGACAATCGGGCAACCCCAAAGGCCGTCCAAAGGGGGCGAGGGGGCTAAAAACGGATCTCAGAGCAGAGCTGTCCGAGCGGGTAACAATCACAGAAAACGGCCGCCGTAAGACCCTGACCAAACAGCAGCTTGTAATGAAGCAGCTTACTGCCCGCGCTGTCAAAGCGGATATACGGGCAATCAGCAAATTGGCGGAACTGGCCATTGCATTGCTGGGTCCGGAGGATGAAGCCTCTCAGGTTGAAGACAAGCTCTCGGAGGAAGACGAGGCTATTCTTCAAAGCTTTTTGGAGCGAAACGCGGGAGAGCAGGGCAATGAGCAGTGACAGGGCTGTTTTACACGCCGCTTTGCGACAGAAATTCCCGAGCTTCTTGAAGAAGGCTTTCCCAACAGTCTCCGGGGGAGAGCAGTTTGCCGAGAGCTGGCACCATAACGCGATCGGATATCAGCTACAGCGCGTGGCTGACGGTGAGAACAGACGCCTCATCGTGACAATGCCGCCGCGCTATCTGAAATCCATCACGATCTCGGTGGCCTGGGTGGCCTGGATGCTGGGGCGGGATCCGACACTGAAGTTTGTATGCGTGAGCTACTCAGGTGATCTGGCGCAGAAGCACGCCAGCGACTGTCGCGCCATCATGCAAACTGAATGGTACCGGCGTATTTTCCCGAACACGCGTCTCAAGCGTGGCGGGAACTCGGAAATGGATTTCCGGACAACAAAGGGTGGGGGCCGCTTGTCGACGTCTGTCGGTGGCACGTTGACGGGCCGTGGTGGCGATATCATCATCGATGATCCCATAAAGCCAGAAGATGCAATGTCGGAGACCGTCCGAAAACGTGTAATCAACTGGTATGCGAATACCCTGTCGTCGCGCCTGAACGACAAGGCGAAGGGTTCAATTCTGCTGGTGATGCAAAGGCTGCATGAAGAAGATCTGGCCGGCCATCTCCTTGCTTCAGGAGGGTGGGAACATCTCAGCCTGCCCGCCATTGCTGAAAACGACGAACGGGTTGCGCTGAGAAAGGGTAAAACCCACGAGCGCCGGCGCGGTGAGGCGCTCCACCCGGAGCGGGAAAGCGTCGCCGATCTCGAACGCCTGAGGTCCATAATGGGTACTGCCGTGTTCTCTGCTCAGTATCAGCAATCCCCGGTGCCTGCGGAAGGGCTCCATGTCAGAAGGGAATGGTTCAAACGATACTCCAACGCACCCGAGAAAATCACCGGAGACCGGATCGTACAAAGCTGGGACACGGCCAGCAAGGACGGCGTTTTCAGCGACTATTCCGTCTGTGTCACAGCTTTGCTGCGCAATCGGGATGTCTACATACTCGATGTTTTTCGGGACAAGCTGCAGTTTCCCGAACTTCGGCGCAAGGTGATTGAGCAGGCCCACCGCTATGACATCAATGCGTTGCTGATCGAGGACGCTGCCAGTGGCCAGCAGCTTATTCAGGTCCTGCGGGACAACGCGCCCAATCACATGCCGAGGCCTATTGCGCGCAAGCCTCAGGGAGATAAGCAAACCAGGTTTTTGGCACAGAGCCACCGTATCGAGGCCGGAGAATTGTGGTTGCCAGAGGCGGCCCCTTGGCTAGCCGAGTTTGAGCGCGAACTCCTTGGCTTCCCCAATCTGAAACATGATGATCAGGTCGATGCACTGACCCAGCTGCTTGGCTGGTCCCTGCCAAACTATGGTAACAGACCCTACATACCGGGTGACATTCCCGGAATAATGGGGCCGGGTCTGTACAATGGTTATGGACGTATTGAATAAAGCCGCTCGGGTAGCTTTGAAGGCACAGTTCTTATTCGTCTGATGTTTTCTGTGATCCGCGTATAGACGTGTCGGTTTGGCGAGAGAGTGTCTTCAGCATCTGAAGTCGGGCCTCAGCGTGGGTCAGCAGGGCCTCAATCGACACTACAAGCCCATCGGTTTCCGTCGGGTGCTGCCACGGGCTCTGGCCCTGCACGACCAGAGATGTTGCGTCCTCCAGCGTGCCTGCGAGCTTTGCAAAAACAAAACTGAGCTGTTCCCGGGTTGTGTCGTTCATACAAGCAGTACTGCTCGACCGGCTAAGGAAGTCGAGTGAATTCGGTGATGCCTTCGGAAGCGCCGCCAAATTCGCCATTGCGGGGCAAATTTCCCAGTTGTCGAGCCTGTTATGCGGTTCAAGCCTGCCGTTCGCTCGACTTAGCCTTTGCTGCGGTGCGACACATCGGACCGGACTTTCGCTGCAGGCGCAAAGGCGCAGCCCGGCTCAGATTTGGGGTTGGCTTGTGGCTAACAGTACCGACGCTTACTCTTGCACGGAAGCGTCGGGCTTCAACATCGTTTGAAAGATATTGCAGCTGAGTAAAACCACGGAAACGCGTCTACATCTTTGATCAGATTGAGCCCCATTCTAGCCCGAACTTGCCTAAGTACTTTCTCAACCGATCTGCATCGTTCTGTGTCTTGCGTTTGCCGCGCGACACGGCAAACAACGCCCGCCCGGCCGCACTCAGGCTTGCAGAGCTGCGGCAGGTCCGGATGACCTCGGCCAATTGCACAAGGTCAAAAGGGTCCACCTCGGACGCGGCATCGCCCATCACATCGGCGACCAGCTTGAAATCATCATTGGACTGAGTGGATTTCCAATCCGATTTGAGCGCCTCGATTTCAGAGGTCACCATCGCACGGGTAATCCGCCCCCGTGGCGCAAGCGTACACAGCCTTCGGATCGACCCGGAAAAGTCGCGGAAGTTTCCCGGCCAGCCGGTTGCCGGATCTTTGGCAAAACCCAGATACTGCGCGCGCGCGTCAGAGTTGAAACCGACATGGGTGCCCAAATCCCGCTCGCAGCGATCCAGTTCGTGTAGCAGATTGACCTCGATATCCTCGGTCCGGCTGCGCAGCGCGGGCAAGGTGAAGCTCCAAGTGTTCAGCCGGGCCAGAAGGTCGGTGCGAAACTGACCCGAGGCCGTCAGGCTGCGCAGATCGCGGTTCGCACCGGCGATCAGATGAAACCGGCTTGAAATCTCGTGGTCCGCACCCAACGGGTAGAAACGCCCGGTCTCGATGGCATGCAACAAAACGGATTGCATGTTTGGATTCAGTTCATCCACATCATCCAGAAACAGAACGCCGCCATCCGCTTCGCGCAACAATCCGCTGCGTTCAGTCCCCGCCGCCCCAAGGTACGAGCGGCGCTGACCAAACAGCGTCGCCATGGCGTCGGGTCCGTTTAACGTCGCGCAATTCACATGGACCAGGCGACCTTTGACGCGGCGCCGATCCAGTTTGAGGCTGTGAATGCGTTCGGCCAGCTCGGTCTTGCCGGTCCCGGTTTCTCCGAGCAGCAGGATCGGTTCGTCGGAATTGCTGGCCACCAGTTCAACCCGGTCGATCAGCGCGTTGTATTGCGCATTGCGCGTTTCGATCCCCCCCTTCAGCTGATCGCTGTATTCGCGTGACAATTGGTCGAACCGCTGCTGCAGCGCATTGTAGCGGCTGAGGTCCAGATCAATGATGTCGAACTTAGGGGCGTCGTCATCCGGACCAGGTGGACCGGTCTGGATCAAACGCGCGGGGATATGCCGACTTTCGGTCAGCAGAAACCAGCAGATCTGTGCCACATGTGTGCCTGTGGTCAGGTGGACGTGGTATTGCTCTCGATCTTCGTCGAACCCATAGATGCGTGCAAAGTCGAACAGCTTGCCATACACCTCCTGAAAGTCCCAAGGGTCAGTCAGGTCCATTCGGCGCAACAGTACCTCGGTCTGGGGCGATAGCTCTTCGATTTCGCGTTTAACCTGATGGGCAAGTCGATTGAATTTGTGGTCGTGCAGCAGCTCAAGCCGGTCGACATTGAAATGGTCATGGATGGTCAGGCTGGGCGTCGGCTTCCAGCGCCGTTTCTTGCCCATATCCAGCTGCGTACCGAGGAATCCAATAACGACGTTTTTCATATCTTATCTATTTTTATATTTTCTGATCTTTTTGTATCGTACAGCTTGGCGCAAATTTCTTCAATGGGCGATAGAATTTAAATGAATCAATAGCTTAACTCAGTTGTAAGTTTTTCTCTGATCGCGAACCGAACCATGCAAAAACATCCTCACAAACAAACGAGGACAAAGAAATGGCGAACAAATCCGTGTTTGCATCGATCAAAGGCCGGTTGCTGCCAAAGGCAACTGCACAGAACGCCCATGGGGCGCGGGCCTATGCCTATTCCGACGCCCATGCTCTGGCTCAGGTCGCCGTGACTGGGACCTTCGGGGGCATGTTCTATCAGTCGCCGCAAGAGGAGCTGGAATATGTTCTGGACGTGGCCGAGGCAGTTGAGCCGAAGTTTCTGGCGCAGGCTGCAATTCATGCCCGTCAGTCTGGCTACATGAAGGATATGCCCGCCGTGTTGCTGGCCATACTAGCCCGGCGTGACCCGGTTCTGTTTCGTGCGGCTTTCGCCCATGTGATCGATAACGGCAAGATGCTGCGCACCTTCGTGCAGGTCATCCGGTCGGGTCAGACGGGGCGGAAATCTCTGGGCTCTGCGCCAAAAGCCATGGTGCAGGCCTGGTTGAACACCACATCTGACCGGGCGCTGCTGAACGCCAATATCGGGAATGACCCGTCGCTGGCGGACGTGATCAAGATGGTGCACCCGAAACCGGCCTCGGCCGAGCGGGAGGCGCTGTTTGCCTGGATCGTCGGGCGGCCGTGCAATCTGGCACGGCTGCCACGGGCCTTGCAGGAATGGATCGCGTTTCGTGAGACGGGCAAGGGTCCGGTGCCGGATGTACCGTTCCAGATGCTGACGCAGCTGGAGCTGTCGCCACAACACTGGGCGCGGATCGCGCGCAAGGGTTCGTGGCAGATGGTGCGGCAGAACCTGAACACGTTCGAGCGTCATGGCGTTTTCAACGTGGCCAAGAATGTGGATCATGTGGCTGCACTGCTGCGGGATCCGAAGGCCATCGCCAAGGCGCGAGCGTTTCCGTACCAACTGATGGTGGCGGCGCAGAACGTGAACGGCGATATGCCGCGCGAGATCGTGGATGCTCTGCATGACGCGATGGAGATCGCGGTGCAAAACGTACCGCAGGTCTCGGGTCAGGTTGTCGTGTGCCCGGATGTGTCGGGCTCGATGACATGGGCAGTGACCGGTTACCGCCCGGGGGCGACCTCGGCTGTACGGCATGTGGATGTGGCGGCGCTGGTCGCAGCGTCGTTCCAGCGCGTGAACCGCGGATGTCAGGTGTTGCCGTTCGACTTCGATGTGCGTGATGTACGTCTGGAGCCGCGCGACACGATCCTGACCAATGCCGAGCGTTTGGCCGCCTTGGCCGGAGGTGGGACGAACTGTTCCGCGCCGCTGGCCTGGTTGAACAAGCGCGGTCGCGCACCGGACCTGGTGGTATTCGTGTCTGACAACCAGTCTTGGGTGGATGCCCGCGCTGGCGGTCAGGGCACGGCGATGTTGAAAGAATGGGAAGTGATCAAGCGTCGCAACCCGAAGGCCAAACTGGTCTGCATCGATATCGCCCCATACGGGACCACACAGGCGCAGACACGTACCGATGTGCTTAATGTCGGCGGTTTCTCGGATGCGGTCTTTGACCAGATCGCGGCCTTTGCCGCCGGTCAGACCGGCCCGGATCATTGGGTCGGCGAGATCGAGAAGATCGAACTTTGAAAAACGGGTCAGGCGGAATGCCTGTGGGACTACAGCTTTGAACTCTGTCAGATGTCTCACAAACATCTTGTCCGCCTGACCCAAACAGACATTTCCCGGCGAATGCTGGTGGAACTACAGGTTAGAGCACCGGTCAGCAGGCCGGAGGTCGCGGGTTCAACTCTCGCCGCGCTATGCGCGTAGCTCAGGGAAGATGTTTCACCAACCCTTTGTCGCCAGGACCCGAACAAGTCAGGCAGAATGCCGGTGGGACTACATCGCTGTTAACGATCCGCGCCCGTCAAAGGGCGCTGTCTCACCACCCCTTGTCTGCCTGACCCGAATTGAAAGGAAACTGTCTCGGCGAATGCCGGTGGAACTACAGATTGTTAATCTCCGTGTCGCGGGTTCGAATCCCGCTCGTCCCAGCCCCTTGTGGGAAGGACGGTAGCTCAGTCAGGTAGAGTAGGCGTTTCACCCTGGTCGTGCTTTGCACGCAAACACAACCGCTTTGTCGCCGAGACAAGAAACGAAAGGAATACCCGGCGAATGCCGAAGGAACTACATGGCACACCAGGGACAGGTCGAGTGGGTTCAACTCCCCTCCGTGCCGGCGCCCAGACGGCAAACGCATCTGCCCATTCAGATGCGGGGCGGGCCTCCCAACTGTTTCTTCACCCCTTGTCGCCGGGGCTACTGGTTAAATGCATAGAGTATGATGATGACAGACATTCAAAAAACGCTCCATTTGGCTGGTAAGGCTGTTGAAATGTGTTTGAACGGCCGCCCAAGTTTGGCACTCCGCCGCTTCAACGCGCACAGGGCTCGGCTTTCCCCGTGGGACGTCGCCCGGATTGATCCGCAATTGCGCCGCGTACATCGAGACGCTGAATTCCAAGGGAGTCGGAAGCCCGGTGTGGTTACCCGAATCCTGCGCTTGAAACCGCCATTTTTTGAGCAGGAAATTGCAAGAAGTCCACAGACCGCATGGCTATTTGTACATAGCCACAATGGACGATATCGACAGTCCGCTGTTCAATCGATGATCATCGGAGACGAGGATACCGCAGCGCAAACGGCACTATTGCAGCGTTGCAACGATTGGGTTCCACAAGTGCGCGAAGCAGCGTTTGATCGGTTACGCACCCGTGCGCCCCAATTGTCTCAAACGGCTCTGGCCAGCTTGGTGGTATTTGCTGTTGCGAGAGTCGGAATATGGCAACGCGGAGGTGCCGAAGCTCTGAATATTCTAAGGGAATGTCCTCTTTGGCTTTCCGCTTTGGAAGAAGCTTTGGCAAAACAAACAAATGGCCCTTTGGTGCATGTGCTCAAAAGACAGATCGTTGAGAGTGCGTTGGATCATGCCCTGAATCGACTGGCAAGATCCGCGAGGTCGCCGTTTGTCAGATCAGCCGCTACCGAATGCGTTTTGAATGAACAGGTGCGTTGGAAAAGTGGATACGCAAAGCAATGGGTCAACAAGCCTCTGGGTATCAGCAGGCGCGTTCCGATCTTTAAAGAACGGGTTCTGGATATTGATCCGGCAAATTGCGCGGCCGTTGTGCGTTCTGGTGCGCGTGACGCCTCTGCGATGGTTCGTAAGAAGATAGCTGACAAATTCATCAGGGATGGAGGCAAGGAATTCTCTGATGAGGTCAAGCTATTGAGTAAAGATTCTGCGGCATCGGTACGAAGTCGCATGGAGTTTTTCCATCGCAAGTATCCGAGCAATATGAAGAAAGACAAAGTAAATGACTAAAGAAGCCGAAAACTACCCCGTAACCGGGGACCATCTGAAAGACTGGGGCCATCGCCCCGGCAAGCAGTTCCCGGCCCTGCTGGCGCGCGCGAATGATATGCGGGCCGAGGGGTTTGGGCTGGTGCGCATCCGGCAGGAGCTGGAGGGCGAGATCCCTCCGATCCCGCCAACGCTGGACCTGCGTACACCCGGGGAGGTGGCGTTTCACGAGAACATCGACGCGGTGCATCCGGACGAAGAGGACAACGTCTCCAAGGTGCGCGAGACGATGACGGCGCTGATGCGGACTCCGACGATTGAGGCCGGGGCGATCATGCCGGATGCCTGTCCGGCCGGGCCGGTTGGCACCATCCCGGTTGGCGGTGTGGCCGCCGCGCGGAATGCGATTCATCCGGGGATGCACTCGGCGGACATCTGTTGCTCGGTCATGATCACCGATCTGGGGGATGCGGACCCAAAGCAGGTACTGGATGCGGCGCAATCTGTGACGCATTTTGGGCCGGGTGGGCGACCTCAGGGCAAGCGGTTCACGACCTCGCTGAAATTGCTAGATGCGTTCCGTGAAAACCCGTTTCTGGACAACCCCAAGTCTCTGCGCATGGCGCAGGAACATATGGGCACGCAAGGCGACGGGAACCATTTCCTGTTTGTCGGCCGCTCGCGCAAAACCGGGCGGACGGCGATTGTGACCCATCACGGCTCGCGCGGGCCGGGGGCGGTTCTGTACAAGAACGGCATGGCCGTGGCCGAGCGGTTCCGGAAACAGCTCTCGCCAAAAACGCCCAAGCAGAACGCCTGGATTCCAGCCGATACCGAGGAAGGGCGTGATTACTGGGAGGCGCTGCAACTGATCCGCAAATGGACCAAGGCCAATCACAACGCGATCCATCAGGCGACGGTCGAGGCCGCGCGCGTGGGTGACGTGGGTGAGCGGTTCTGGAACGAGCATAACTTCGTCTTCAAGCGGGGCGATCTCTTCTACCACGGCAAGGGGGCAACCCCGGCCTGGGGAGACTATGCGGCGGACGCAACAGGTTTGACGCTGATCCCTCTGAACATGTCCGAGCCGGTTCTGGTCGTGCGCGGCAACGATGCTGGTCACGGGCTGGGCTTCAGCCCGCATGGGGCCGGACGGAATTTCTCGCGGTCCGAACACAAGCGCCGGATGGGGTCGGTCACGCCGGATCAGATGCTGAAGGCCGAAACCGAAGGTTTGGATATCCGGTTTCACGCCGGTGGCGTTGACGCTTCCGAGCTGCCATCCAGCTACAAAAGCGCCGACAGTGTTGTGGCGCAGATCAAGTCGTATGATCTGGCAGATATCGAAGACTACATCGATCCTTACGGCTGCATCATGGCTGGTGATGTCCCGCCATTCTGGAAGAACAAAAAGAAAGGTCGCCGGTAACAGCTGGCGACCTTGGCAACTTCCAATTCAACATCCTGATGATGGAAGTTCGATGAATACATGGAATCTGTCAAAAGGACTGAGCGCAGGGGGGAGATCGGCCCAAACCGGACATTGCGCAGGCTGTCTGAATGCTGCAATCGCAGCCTGCTTAGCGGACATTCGCTGCAACAAAGATGTTAGATGATAGGCAAATTCATGAACCGTGCGCCAGGAAGCTGCGATGATCGCTAATACGACCGCGCGTACCGCGGTTATCGGCGAAATACCCGACTACCCACCTGTTGTACTTAGCGTGGTCCACTTACAGGCCTCCCTGGGCCATAGTCCCTTCCAAATCACGATAAGGCAACTCGCACTGCAAACAGATGTTAACTCAGAATACAAACCTGCATCCCAATAAAATTGCCAGCCATTCAGAGAGACCATGCTTCAAACTGTTCAAGAACAATTCGACGGGAACAGACTTGGAAAACTCAGTGTTCATCAATCTCAGTTCAACAATTGCGACACATCCGTGCTTGTTATGCGATGGCAGAAAGCCACGCATGTATGGATGCAACGCAGACCGAACCTTCACCAACACTGGACGCCACCCGTTTGATAGAGCCAGCTCTCACATCACCGACGGCAAACACTCCGGGGCGAGAAGTTTCGAATGATGATGTCGCACGACCTTCTGTTACATCGGTTCCAGTACAGACAAAACCGTTACGGTCTAACTCGACACAACCATTCAACCAGCTTGTATTCGGAACCGCACCGATCATGACAAATACGTGGCTGATCGGTTTGCGCTTTTCTTCCTGCGGCCCCTTCCAAGTGACTTCGACCAACTTATCGTCTCCGTGCAGATCGGTGATCTCCGTCTGGCCGTGAAGAGAAATTCGGTCGGTTTCAGCAATTCGCTGAACCAAATAGTCGGACATACTTGCTGACAGGTCTTTGCCTCGAATGAGCATATGGACCCTTTTTGCATAGCTGGACAAAAACACTGCAGCCTGACCGGCTGAGTTTCCGCCACCAACTACCACAACTTCCGAGTTTTCACACAGCTTTGCTTCCAGCGCGGATGCTGCGTAGTAGAGGCCCCTGTTCTCGAACCTGCCCTCTTCAGAAAGACCAAGTTTTCGGTATCTTGCGCCAGTTGCCAGGACCACACTGTGACCGAATGCGTGGTCATTGCCATCAAGTCCTAAGCGAAAGGGTTGTTTTTCACATTCAATTCCCACCGCCTTTCTGCTTACGGCGAACTGCGCACCAAACTTCTGAGATTGGATCCAAGCGCGCCCTGCAAGCGCGGGACCAGAGATACCAGTTGGGAACCCGAGGTAATTCTCGATTTTTGACGAAGTTCCAGCCTGACCACCCGGTGCCTCCTGTTCGATTATGAGAGTGCTCAAGCCCTCAGAGGCTGCATAAACCGCGGTCGACAAACCCGCCGGGCCGGCGCCTACAACAATGACGTCGTAGGGTTTGTCCGGGCTGACATCTTCAGTCAGACCCAATGCAATGGCGAGTTCTTTGTTGGATGGTTTTGACAGTGAAACCATGTTCGAGACAAGTACAACCGGAAGATCATTTGTTGTCAGATTCCGTTGATTCAGCAGGGCGTCTGCATGTGTTTTGTCGTCCGCTAGGGCTGGATCAAGCCGCTTCAGCGGATAACCGTTACGGTTCAGAAAACGGGCCATCCTAATCGCATCGGCATCTTCATGCGATGCAATCAAAGTCGCCCCCGCCTCACCGTGTTGTATGAACCCTGTGCGCCTTAGGATAAAAGCGCGGGTGATTTTCTCTCCGAGCTCGGGCTCGGCCGAAATCAGGCGGCGAAATTCTTGCCTTGGAACACGAAGCAGTCGACCTGGCTGGTCAACAGTCGCACCACGAACGATACCATCGACAAGAATCCGTCTGTTGTTGAACAGGTCCAACTCACCTGTGAATTGCTGTGTTCGATGCGCAGTGTTCACTCTGGTGCTGCCATCTGGATCATGCTCGACGATTTCGATGGCACCTTCCAAGACGACAAAAAAATCTACAGAGCGCTCACCGAGTTTGAAAACATAAGTGCCGGGTGATACGGATTCTTCGCGGCCATATTGCCTCACGCGGTCTATTTCTTCAGATGTCAGAAATGGAAATGTCTGTTGCTCGCGTGCATATGGATCAGACGGATCCAGGCTGTGGTTTTGACGCGAATTCTCAAAGTTGCCCGTGTCGATCGGTTCCATCTTTCTCAACTCCCCAGGATTCTGAACACAGTCACACCTCAGCAAGCAATCGTCTTTCAGATTATCATCAAATTGATGTAACGCCCTGCATCTACGCCAACCGTATATTTAGCAGATAGCGCAGTACTGGTTAGCGCCCTTTTTCCAATGCCTTATAAGCGGATGACCTAATCCAAAGGTTTGACAGTCGATATAGCATGGAAACACTTCGAATTTAGAAATGTCAAAAATCTGAAAGCCTCAACAAACATCAAAAGCATAGAATATCTAGGAGTCTTAATTGGTCCATTAGCCAAGTGCTTTTAGACGTCCAAAAACTGAGGCAGCGTGATGATTGACATCAAGAGTGACAGGGGTTTTCCATACGTTTTCGGATGTTTCATGCATTTTATATTGGCGTCGTCAGTCCTTTGGTTTGGTTGTTCTGCTTCTTTGGCGCAGACCGATGCCCCTGTTGTCGAGGTCGCGCATCCGCTTGAAGAGCTGATAGTGGATTGGGATGAATACACCGGCAGGTTTCAGGCACGTCAACAGGTCGAAATCGCATCCAGAGTTTCGGGCTTTGTGCAGTCGATTTCCTTTCGGGAGGGGCAGCTGATTGAGGCGGGCGATCTGCTGTACGTTATCGACCAAAGGCCCTTCGAGATTGCATTGCAACAAGCACAGGCCAGGTTGGCTGTCAGCAGGGCAACGCTGGAATTTGCCGAGATTGAGTTCAATCGGGCCAGCACGCTTGCCGAGCGGAATGTTGGGGCGCAAAGCGAAGTAGAAAGGACCTCGGCTGAGTTCGCGCGCGCCAGAGCAAATGTCGATTTAGCGACCGCTGACCTGAAATCAGCTGAACTGCAGCTGGAATACAGCGAAATTCTCGCACCCATCGGCGGAAGAATATCCGCAACCAACGTTGATGTCGGAGATCTTGTCGTAGGCGGGGTCGCTGGTGGCCAGACCTTGACCACCATTGTTAGCCTCGATCCGATTGAGTTCCTATTCTCCGTCTCAGAAGCTGATTTCATTCGCTACACAAGGCTAGACCTGAGCGGAGAGCGTCGAACTTCGAGGACAGAGCCCAATCCTGTGTCCGTCAGACTATCTGATGAGGCAAGCTGGAGCCACGCCGGTCATATGGAGTTTGTAGAGAACACATTGGATCCAAATTCAGGGACATTGATCGGCAGGGCAATTTTCGAGAACGCAGACCACTTCTTTCAACCTGGCCTATTCGGACGGTTGCGGCTGTTGGGATCTGGTGAATACACAGCGGTCCTGATCCCAGATGAAGCCGTCGTCGCGGATCAGGCGTCTTCCATCGTGTATGTCGTGGACGATCAGGGAATTGTTGAGCGAAGACAGATCGAAACCGGTGGAGTATGGCAGGGTCTGCGCATCGTCACGAACGGTATCTCGAAAGAGGATTTAGTTGTCGTGGCTGGCATCCAGAGGGCGCGGCCGGGCGGCCCGGTATCGCCCGAGATCATAGACCTGACGCTGTTCAATCGGGAGTAGCCGCCATGAACCCGCGCTTCTTCGTCGACAGACCAATCTTTGCTGCAGTCATATCTATCTTCATTCTGATAGTGGGGGCGGTTTCTTATCTCCGGCTTCCTGTTGCTGCGTACCCGGAAGTCGCGCCTCCAACGGTTCAGGTTACAGCCAACTATCCGGGCGCCTCCAGTGAGGTAATCGCCGCCACGGTTGCCACGCCATTGGAACAAGAGATCAATGGGGTGGAGGGCATGATCTATATGCTCAGTCAATCAACCAGCGATGGTCGATTGACAATCACCGTTACCTTCGAGCTTGGTACGGATATCGACGAAGCACAGGTCTTGGTTCAGAACCGTGTGAGCAGAGCAGAACCACGGCTGCCTGAAGATGTCAGACGGTTGGGCGTTGTCGTGCAACAGAACTCACCCAGTCTGTTGCTGGTTGTCCATTTCTTGTCACCTGACGGGAGCCGTGATCAGCTTTACATCTCCAACTACGTCAGGTCCCAAATCGTTGATCAGGTCTTGCGTATTGAGGGTGTCGGCCAAGCCACGCTTTTTGGCGAGCGCGCTTATTCCATGCGCATCTGGCTGGATCCGGACAAGTTCGCCGCCCGAAATCTTACCGCGGGTGAGGTGATCGCAGCCCTACGTGCAAATAACGTTCAAGTTGCATCCGGCGTTCTCGATCAGCTGCCAGTCGAAGATCAGGGCGCGTTTCAAATCAATGTCGAAACACTTGGTCGCTTGGTTCAGCCTCAGCAATTCGCCGATATCGTCATCTCGACGGACTCCTCCGGCCGGCAAGTTAGCGTTCGAGACGTAGCGCGTGTCGAACTTGGGGCCCAGGATTACGCATCCAATGGCTATCTTGGAAAAGACACTGCTCTTCCCATCGGTGTCTTTCAGCGCCCCGGGTCAAATGCCTTAGCGACTGCCGAACAGGTTATGGAACTGGTCGACGAACTCAGTCACGAATTCCCGCCGGGTATCGAATATCAGATTGTCTATAACCCGACCGAATTTATCGAAGAATCCGTGCATGCCGTTTATGTAACGATCGAAGAAGCAATCCTGTTGGTCATTCTGGTCGTTGTTGTCTTTCTGCAATCCTTGCGGGCGTCAATCATTCCCATTCTGGCAATACCAATTTCGCTGGTCGGGACGTTCTTTGTCATGCAGGTGTTGGGATTTACGCTGAACAACCTGACCCTGTTCGGCCTGGTGCTTGCCATAGGTATCGTTGTTGATGACGCGATCGTCGTCGTCGAAAACGTCGAGCGCTATGTTGAGGAAGGATTTCCCCCAAAAGAAGCAGCCTACAAAACCATGCAAGAGGTTTCAGGTGCACTTGTTTCAATTGGTTTGGTCTTGTCGGCTGTATTTATTCCGGCAGCCTTTATCGAAGGTATCTCTGGTCAGTTCATGCGGCAATTCGCGGTAACGATCGCGACAGCAACGATCATCTCGGTGACAGTCGCTCTCACTCTATCACCTGCGCTATCGGCCCTTTTGCTGAGACCAAAGCAGAAAGATCAAACGAAAACAGGCTTCCTTGCATCGGTTTGGAAGGTGATTGGTATCCCATTCCGAGCATTTGGCAGAGGGTTCAATTGGGCCTTCGACAAGCTTTCGCAGGCTTATGCCAGTGCGATCCGCGGCATCCTTCGTGTTTCGGGCTTGGCGCTTGTTGTTTACTTCGGTCTTGTCTTTCTAACCGTGTTTCAGTTCAACCGCGCGCCAGCCGGGTTCATTCCCGATCAGGATCAGGGGTATCTGATCGCGGTTGTCCAGTTGCCTGCCGGTGCATCGTTGACCAGGACCGACGCTGTCATTCGGGAAGCCACAGACCTGCTGTTGGACGTTGAAGGCGTTACCGACACCGTCGGGTTTGCCGGTCTGGATGGGGCGACGTTCACCTTCGCGCCCAACACCGGTGTCGTCTTTATTACGACAGACGATTTCAAGGCACGCGCCAAGAAAGCGCTGAGCAATCCTAAACTCATCGGCGATACTTTTTTGACCCTGCAGCAGATACCTGAAGCATCGATTTTCGTTATTGCGCCGCCTCCGATCCAGGGTATCGGCAATACAGGTGGGTGGACACTTTACATACAAGACCGGCGTGGGCGCGGCCCGGATGCGTTGCAAACCGCCGTTTTTGATGCAGCGTTTTTGGCCAACGGAACCGACGGCCTAACGCAAGCTTTCACTTTCTTTAATACCAGCAGTCCAAAGCTCTTTGCTGACATCGATCGTGTCAAGGCTGATATTCTGGGGGTTCCACCTGAACGCATTTTTGAAACGCTTCAGGTCTATCTTGGTTCTGCCTTTGTGAATGACTTTAACTTTCTGGGACGCACATATCGGGTGACGGCCCAAGCTGATGGCCAGTTCCGCGACGATCCACGCGACATTCTGGATCTGCAAACACGGTCCGACTATGGCAACATGGTTCCTCTTGGGTCTGTCGCTAGTCTGGAGCAGCGCACCGGCCCGTATCGTGTGGCAAGGTATAACTTGTATCCTGCAGCATCGCTTCAAGGGGCCACATTGCCTGGAACATCAACCGGTCAGGCGATCTCCGAGGTTGAACGATTGCTGGATGAAACCTTACCAGACGGCTTTGGATACGAATGGACAGGTCTGAGTTTTCAGGAAAAAATTGCGGGCAACACTGCAATCTATGCTTTTATGCTGGCGGTGGTGTTTGTCTATCTTCTGTTAGCGGCACAATATGAAAGCCTGTTCCTCCCTCTGGCGGTGATTTTCATCGTACCGATGTGCCTGCTTGCGGGTGTGACGGGCGTCTTGCTCAGAGGTCTGGATATCAACATTCTTGTACAGATTGGGTTCATTGTCTTGGTCGGTCTGGCCTCGAAGAATGCCATCTTGATTGTCGAGTTCGCAAAACAGGCCGAAGAGCGTGGAATGACCCGAGTTGATGCCGCTGTTGAAGCTGCACGCCTACGACTGCGACCAATCCTGATGACGTCCTTTGCGTTCATTCTTGGGGTTGTGCCACTGATGATCTCGGTTGGTGCGGGCGCGGAAATGCGCCAGTCGTTGGGGACGGCCGTATTTTCTGGAATGCTCGGCGTCACGTTTTTCGGCCTCTTTTTCACGCCGGTATTCTTTGTGGTTTTTCGTGGGATCGAAACCTTTTTCCTGCGCGAGCGAAGGGTCAAAACAGTCAGCCTGGAGCGGTGATCGTAATCCCAATTGTGTTTGTTGAGTGTGTGTCAAGCACCAACAGAGGCTAGCGTTTTTCAAAGACAGATTTTTTGAAATCTCAAAGGTTTCTGGAAGACCAAACGGGTACCGTCGCGTACGATAGACGCTCCAAACCTGTTCTGGAAACCATAATGATCGATACAGCGCTAGTTCGAGGCTTGATACGTTTCTTTGCGGGAACAGTTGTGCTGGATCACAATGCGTCTTTCCTGATTTGGCGGAAATCAACGAGCATAGACGATACTCTTGTCCGCAGCCTTCGACGAGACCAAGAGTTCTTGAGGCAATCCGCATCAAATCTTCTCAATGCGTGCCAGGAAATCGGCTTTAGTCTGCCAGAGGATTTCTTTGGCTTGTCCGAGCTTTCATCGATCGCTGTTGGCTCTGACATCGATTCTGATGCATTGTGTTGTCGGTTTAGAAATGACCACTTGCAAATGGTTGAAGATGCTCAGTTCCTGTTGGTGGTTTCACGGTTTGATACACCTTCGTCCAGAACGGCTATTCTGACGCAAAGCGCAACGCATGGTTTCTGGGCGTCTCACTGGGCTGAGTTGGATCACAAACTGCCAAAAAACTACTACAACTGAACTTCTGGCTTCGAAATCCGAGCAAGAAATGGTTTCAAACGATACGTGAGTGTCAATGGCACTCATACTGACGGTCTAGCCGGAGAGTGTATTCGAAACTTCAACGAAGTTCTGTGGGAAAATAACCTTGCTGCTGACGTACGCCAAAGGCAAAAGGTCTAAAAGCAAGCACTTAGATCAGGCGGTTATTTACACAAATCACGACCAAACCGCCAATATTCCCAGACGGGGTAGGATATGCACAAACAAGAAGATGCTCGACCCCGTCCAAGGCTAGAATCTTGTATGAGGCCTGAAAATACAGCATCGCGGATGGATCGCTTAGGTCGCATATTCCGTTGTGAAAAAGAAATGTCCTGATCAGTGTTTCCGGTAGAACCGTGGCGTCTTTGCTCGGCCAATGCCCGCTGGAATTGCCTTGATAGTCGATCGCAAAACACAAGACATCGTTAATCTTCAAATGCTCCAAACCGGTGTCCGATCTTTGGGGTCTGTGCTTCCACTTTTCCAGCGCATTCACCATTTCGCTGTCCAAAGATGCAAGCGCCCCCATTTCCTGTGCGCCCTGAAAAACCAGAAGGTCGGCGATGTTGTCTCCATCTGCGAAACTGTTCATTTTTCCTCCTGAATTGATCATGATGGACGTCCACACCACATCAGAAAGGCAGAAATGGTCACTGGCGGAGAACGCTATCCGGTTTCACCTTGGTTTGCCGTGATACAGGTAATGCCTTTTTTCCTGTGACTTCGGTCGGAACGGTTGAATCGATTTGGTGGTTTTGACGGTAACGGCCTGGCGCAACGCCGATTAAGTCCTTGAAACTGGATGTCATATGCGCTTGCGAAGAGAAGCCGAGGGTGTAGGCAATCTCTGAAATCGTCAAATCCGTTTGCTGCAGCATCTGGCGCGCTTTGGTAATTCGGCGCTCAATTATGAATCTTTGTGGAGAGCAGCCGATCGTCGCTCGAAACCTTCTTGAAAAGGTGCTGGGCGTTAACCCTGCGTTGGTCGCAAGGTCAGCGATCCGTATGCCCGTTTCGAGATGAGAGTCTATGTCTGACAAAACACGCTGCAAGGAGCCGTTGGTGAACTCTGTTCCGTCCAGTTCCGCAGCTCTCACGCAAGTCGATCCTATCGCATGTGACAAAAGAAGATCAGCAGTCGAAGACAAGAACGACATATTGGGACACACCGGTTCGAGAATGTGACGTCGAAGCATCTTTGCAATGGATGCTATGTCGCTGTGGCGATGTTCAATCAGTGTTTGCGGTAGGCGCCACTTACCGGATTTCGCAGTACGGAGTATCCGAGCTGCACGATGTGGTTCAGCCGTGATCAACAGAAGTTCGACACTGGATTTTTGGCGGATCACCCGTTCTTTGCCAGGCGACAAGTAAGTGAGCGCGTACGCTCGGTTCAGGCAACTTACTGAACCGTGTTCGTTTTCATGTAGCGTCACCGCGCCAGCCGCAAGAGGGATGAGGATATTGCACCGATCTACGCTAAGCCGTGCTTCGAATGGCTTTGCAACCATTATTGCGGCCATTACGTCATCGGTCTCCTTAAGCACAAACGCATCTGGGAGTTTATGTTTAGAGCTGGGAACGCTGATCGGGAGTGCCCGTTTTTTGCGCTCTGACTTTGATCCGAAGCTTTGTGCCATTCCCGATCATAGCTCTCAATTCAGAGACGGGTCTTACATGCAGACTGAGCTTTACAAATTCGAACAACTTTACGGCCTAGTGCAGATAACGAAACTCCGAACACATCAGTCAGATACAATGCGATAGCGGGGTTGAACGCACGGCCGTTTAGGGCTGGTTACACTACGCGACTGAGAGTTTTGCTGCTTTTCTAAGCATACCCAGAGGCGGAATTAGACATCTATTTGTTTAGAAAGTAGCCTACTATCCAAGCATGGGGTCTTTTCCAGAATGGGATATATGACTTGTCTGTGTATCAGAAATCTGAACAACCCTGGGCCAAATTAGGCACATTACAGGTCGAAACGGGCGGCTGTTTCGTCGACTATGTGAGCAAGCACACCGACGGCCACGTTATTGAGTCAACAGCTTCGCGCTTGACACTCTCTGCGACGTTGTCGCTTTCGACAGGTATGTTTGCGGCAAACTCTGACCGCTTAAAAGAACTGACCCGAACTCAAAACGCGTCGGCTTTCGTGCCAGTGGGGACTACGATCAAGGCAGCCGTGCCCGCCGGAGCACAGGAGATGCTATTGTTTCATTTGTCCGATCCGCCAGAAGACTTGGCTGAACTCGATATAACCGATTCTGGGCTGGAATTCCGAAATGACGTTGTCGATGAACACCTTGGGGCTCTGGCAAAGGAAGTACGCCGAGCGTTGATCTCTGGCCAAACTGAGGGTGTCAACTATGTTGAGCATCTCATCTATGCATTTGCGCATAGACAGCTGTCTTTGATCAGAGAAAGGACTGCACCCTCACACCAGAATACCGCCTGGATATCGAAGGAACTGATCGCACGGATTCATGAATATGTTGACGCGAATCTTGAGCAGCCGTTGAGCTTGAACAACGTCGCAAACGCGGTACAGCTGCCGCTGGCTCGGGTGCAACGGGCACTTCGGGCTGAGACAGGTCAATCGCTTCATCAGTTGATATTGCACCGCCGCGTGACCCGCGCTCGGGATTTACTGGTTTCTACTGATAGAACGCTTGCGGATATTTCATTTGCGTGTGGGTTTTCCAGCCAGCAACATATGACAAATGTCTTCTCTTCACGTTTGGGTGTTTCACCTGGTCGTTACCGGCGTCAGCAAGGCGACTTTGGACACCGGCGGGCGGGCCGTAATTGAGTTCGTACCGCGATTTCGGTTGGTCGTATCGAGGCGAGTCCCTTATCCCCCGTCAGTGAGAGCCAAATTGAATGCTTGCACATTTCGGCGGATTTGTTGCTTCGTCAGAACATCGGATGGGTGTATCGCAAACTTCAAAGCCTGAGTATTCGTCAGCCTCAGCTCAAAGTTTGCGAAACATCGATCCCACTCCATCCAAATCATGAGATTTTATGCGCCTCATAGATCCTCGCTTACCTTGCCTTCCGAACACCGCTTTCCGAAGGGTAAGTACGATATGCTCCGCAGGCTGCTACTGAAAGACAATAATCTTCAGGCGTCACAGCTGGTGGATTCTTTGCCAGCGAGTGATGAAGATATACTGCGCGCGCACGCCGCTGGATTTGTCGCGCAGTTCGAAAACGGGGAATTGGAAGAAAAGGCCATGAAACGGATTGGCTTCCCGTGGAGCCCGGAACTTGTGACTCGGGTTCGCGCCACGGCCGGTGGCGCAATTGCTGCTGCTGAGACAGCACAGGAGTACGGTATCTCGGGACAGCTTGCCGGCGGCACACACCATGCTCATCCTACGTTTGGATCCGGCTACTGCGTCTACAACGATCAGGCCATCTCGGCGCTCCACCTGCTTTCGGCTGGCAAGGTCGAAAGGGTCGCAATCATCGACCTTGATGTCCATCAGGGCGACGGCAGCGCCGCCATTTTCGCCGCCAATCCCTCGGTTTTCGTCTTTTCGATGCACGGCGATAAGAATTTTCCGTTCCGCAAGTTTCCGGCGGATCTCGATGTTGCACTGCCGGATGGCACCGGTGACGTGGATTATCTTCGCGCTTTAGCCGAACACTTGCCGGCTGTGTTCGAATTTCGCCCCGACCTCATTCTATACCAGGCAGGCGTTGATCCGCTTGCAGAAGACCGGTTAGGGCGGCTTGAGCTGACCCACAATGGCCTCATCCAGCGCGATCAGGCGGTGCTTCACGCCTGCAAGGGCCGCGGCATCCCTGTCTCAATGGCAATTGGAGGCGGCTACGCCGACCCCATTGAGGCTTCCGTCAAGGCCTATGCCAACACCTATCGGGTCGCAAAGCGACTTCACCGATTTTAATGGCTGTCACAATCTCGGTGACCCGGAATTCACACCTTATTTCGGTGGTTTGCTTTGAGCCCAATTCACCCCATCACCACAGGCTGACAATAGTCTGCCATAGATGCTCTGCCTCCTGTTGCCTAAGGACCGGCTGGCTTTGGTGACTTATCTATCCTTCCCAGCCTGGGAGCGACGAACCGCAACTCAGTCAAAAGAGATCTAGTTCTCACTGACTGGGACATGCGCCTTCAGGAAGTCGACAAATGTGCGGATTCGCGGCGACAAAAGCCGCCGGTCAAGATACATCGCAGATATCGGCGTGGCGGGCGGGCGATGTTGGGCAAGGGCTTCTTCCAACGTGCCGGACGCCAAATGCTTGCGAACCATGTACCCCGGAAACTGGGCGACACCAGCGTTCCGCAGGGCCAGGTTCAAGATCATTTCACCCTCATCCGCAACGAAGTCGGCGGGCAACTCAATCCTCTGAAGTGCCCCGTCAAAGTTCATCATCCATGGGAACAGGCGCCCGGTTTGCGGGGCCCGAAACCTTAGACCGCGGTGCTTGGCAAGATCGCTCGGGTGATCGGGGCGGCCGGCCTTGTTCCAATAGGCAGGTGTGGCGCAGACCAGCATGTCTTCGTCATAGAGCTTGCGCGCAATCAGGTGTTCGCTTTCTGCCAAACCGCCCGAACGAATGGCCAGATCGATGCCCTCTGCCGCAAGGTCGGTCAGATGGTTGGCAAGGGTGATGTCAATCTGAACCTCGGGCCATTTGGCGCTAAACTTGGCGATCACATCGGCCAGCCAAAGGCGTGCCATGGGCGAGGCCGCCGACACCCTTAACCGCCCCTTTGGAGCCGCGTTTGTGTCTGTCACCTCGGCGCCCACAAGGGACAAATCCGCCAGCGCCTTTTTGGCACCGTCCAAGTATCGCTCGCCTTCTGGTGTCAAGCTGACGCTGCGAGTGGTTCGGTTTAGAAGTTTGACACCCAAGTGATCCTCAAGCCGTGTCACTGCTTTCGAGGCCGCCGAGGGCGATAGGTCCATCGCCCGCGCAGCCTCGTTAAACGCGCCGTGTTCCGCCACCTGCACGAAGGCAGCAATAGAGGACATGGGAGGAAGATCATTCATGACAAAAAGTGCATACTGTGTCCGTTCAGCTCCGATTTATCCTGCACGCTTTCGTCTCCATCATCAATCACATCAGAAATGAAAGGAGATATGACATGAAAATCGGTATCATCGGAGCAGGCGACATTGGTCGCCTTTACGCAAAACTCTGGCACAAAGCGGGCCACGTCGTCTTTCTTAGCGCCCGCAATCCAGACAAACACCGCGACTTTGTTGCGGGCCTTGGCGATGGTGCCTTTCTCGGCACGCCGGAAGAAGCCGCCGCGTTTGCGGACGTTGTGCTACTAGCCGTGAACTACCCGACCGTTGAAAGCGCCGTGGAGGCCATTGCGCCCCATGTTAGTGACAAACTGGTTATCGACGCCACCAACCCGCTTGGATATGACGCAAAGGGCCAGCTTGAGGCACTAATACCCGATGGCGACATTGCCGGACTGGTCATGGCGGAAAAACTGCCCAATGCCCGTATCGGCAAAGCTTTTACCTCTTTGTGGTCGGGCTATGTCGAGACCAAATCAAACGTCACCGATCCCCAGGTCGCGATGCCCTTCGCCGTCGACGCAGATGCGGACAAGACGACGATGGCGCAATTGATTGGTGAAGCGGGCCTGGTGCCCGTAGACATCGGCGGGCTTGCAGACTCAGCCGCGCTCGACCCCAGCAGTCCGGTTTGGAACGTCGTTCTGTCCTCGGATGAGGTCAAGCAACGCGTCGCCGCGTTTCGGCTGAACAACGCGGCGTAAGTCAAGAAACACTCACGTTCACTGGCGACGTGGCAGACTGCCGCGCAAGAACGCTTGCGTCTGCAAGGCATCGCCAGCGATCTAAAAGAGGCACAAAATGTCCACATCAAAAACTCTCATTGCCGGTGCAACCGGCACAAATGGCCGCGCGCTCATCGACGCGCTGGTCGCTAAAGATGTCCCCGTCCGCGCCCTTGTGCGCAGCATCGAAGGGGCGCGGGCGACACTGTCGGACGGCATCGAATTGGTGCAAGGCGATCTAGGCGCGCCTGATAGCCTGAGCGCTGCGTTCGACGGCGTAGACAAAGCTTATATCGTGACGTCGGTGCAGCCAGACACAGTTGCACTTTTTCGCAATTTCTACCGTGCGGCGCGTAACGCGAGCGCTTCACATGTGGTAAAGTTTTCAGGCATGGGCGCATCAGACACGTCCCCATCGGAAGTGATCCGCCAGCATGCGGCGAGTGACACAGACCTCCGTGCCAGCGGGCTGCCCTATACGATCCTGCGGCCAAACTCGTTCCACCAGAATATGCTGTGGCAGGCCGGTGGGATCGCGTCGACCGGCAAGTTCTACCTGCCGCTTGGCGATGCCGCGCAAAGCACGATTGATGTCCGGGACATCGCCGAGATCACGTCCACCATTCTGACCACGGACGGGCATATCGGCAAAACCTATGATCTGACGGGACCGGAAAGCCTGAGCTTTCACGACGTCGCGCGCATCATCGCAGAGGTCCGCGGCGCACCCGTGGACTATGTGCCCATCACGCCAGAGGCTGCCGAACAGGCGATGCGCGATCAGGGCATGCCAGAGTGGTCCGCGCATAGCTTGGCGGAGATTCAGGCGCTCTTTGCGACCGGTCAATATGCGCAGGTCACCGAAGATGCCGAACGCCTTCTGGGCCGCTCGCCGCGATCTTTTCGGGACTTTGTCCGAGATCACAAAGACGCGTTCATGACATGACCGCTGCTTTTGCGGCGCTCGTCCCGCTACGTCGCGACACACCAAAACAAGAACCGCCGCTGATTAGGACCTGCGGCGGTTTTTTGTTCAGTCCGGCGGGCCTCATAAACCCACACGGATGGCCATCGGCCCTCGATTGGTGACAAAAAGTGAATTCTGGCGATCTACAAACCCAATTTTTCGCCCACACCGCCTGGTTTATCTTCCTTTCATCAGCAATCGAAAGGCAAAGCCATGTATACCAAACGCAACTTTCTGACCGCCACAGCCTTTGCTGTCGCAGCCAATTTAGTACTTCCCTTCTCAAGCTCCGTAGCAGACACACCGCGGATCGCGGGCGGCACCGCAGAACCCTTCACCATCGAGGTGCCTCAGGATCGTCTTGATCGCATCATGGCCAAGGTCCGCGATCACCAGTTCTTGCCAGCGCTGCCAGCAGATGCCGCGATGGCGCCTTGGGATCAGGGCATGTCGCAGTCTTGGATGGCGGATATGGGCCAGATCTGGGCGAATGACTATGATTGGCGTGACGCCGAAGATCGCCTGAACGCGTTTCAGAACTTCCGCGCCGAGATAGACGGCAAAGACTTGCACTTCATCCACGAACCCGGCAGCGGTTCAAACCCAACCCCTATCCTGATCCTGCATGGATGGCCTTATTCGCCCTATTCGTTCGTAGATGTCATTGAGCAGCTGGCGCACCCTCAACGGTTCGGCGGTGATGCTGAGGATGGGTATGACGTGGTTGTCGCCTCGATCCCGGGTGTGGGCTGGTCCGAAGCGCCCGACGTACCCGAAGGCTTGCGGGCCACCGGGGAACGCTTTCACAACCTGATGACAGAGGTCTTAGGGTACGAAAGATACGTGACTCATGGTGGGGACCAAGGGGCCATTACCGCCGCCTATATGGGCATCGACTACCCCGAGGCGGCTATCGCAAACCACGTACATATGTTCTACCCCCGGCACGCGGAATCGCCTTGGCTCTCTGGCGCAGTGGGCGACAACCCCACAGCCGCTGAACAAGCCTTTATCGAACGCGAGGCCGCGTCCCCCTTCACCGATCTGGCCTACATCCTGACGCACATCGCGCGCGGTGAAACCCTCGCGGCAGCACTGCATGAGAACCCTGTGGGTCAAGCGGCCTGGATTTGGGACAAGTGGTTCTACTGGACCGATAAAAGCTATGCATCAATCGACGAGGTTTATGAACCGACACGGCTGATTGACGAGGTCATGTACTACATCGTCACCGACAGCTTCAGAACGTCGTTGTGGCCCTACCTGATGCTGGCCCACGAGAACGTCACGGTCTTGGCAGAGGGTGAAATGGTCGATACACCCACCGGCGTCACGGCCTGGCCCGACCCGACCTTCCCGCTGCCGCCCAAAGAGTATGTGGAACGGTCCCGCAGCAACCTGATCCATTACACCAATCCTGAGCGCGGCGGACACTTCCCAATGGTCGAAACACCCGAGCTCTACGTCGAAGACTTGCTGTCCTTCCACCGCACCCTGCGCGGGCTGGAATAAAGCTGCACCACAAACCATCGCGAAAATCGTGCACGCGGGCCAACGCTCGCGTGCACGGGTCTATTTGCTAAGCAGGCGGCGTGAGAAACTTCGCAGCTACGCCTTAGACAAAAAGGAAACCGCAACGCTCACGAACCAGAGGCCGACTAGCCAAGGCTGCATACTGATGTCCGTCGCCTAATTGCTGCCGCTGTCATCCATCCCGCCCCGGTTCGGTTGGATCGCTTGAGAATAATGCGATCTTGTTGCCGTGAGGGTCGAGCAAGTATCCGACGAAAAAGTTTGGCTCATAATACTCTCGGAAGCCCGGTGCGCCTTCGTCCGATCCGCCGGCCTCAACGGCGGCGGAATGAAGGTCGCGAACCTGTTGTTGATTGCGTGCCTCAAAGGCAATCATTGTCCCGTTTCCAGCCGAAGCCTGCGATCCATCGAAGGGGGATTTAACATAGAACTCGGGAAGGTTTGGTGTTTGTCCCGGTTTCGCAGGTAGCGCGTAGCTCAAATCACCGTGATAGTACTCCAGCCGATATCCCAGTTCTGGCAGGAAGGCCGAATAAAAGCGTTCCGCAAGTCTTATATCATCCGCGCCAACGGTGATGTATGCGATCATTCTTAAATCGCCTTTCAGTTTACCCCTACAACCCTGCGTTTCCCAAAATTACAGTGCGGACCACTTCGCCACCCTACGCCTTCGTCCACTAAGCGACAGCCGGCAGGAGAAAAGTCTTACGCGGTGCGTCAAGGCGCAGCCATCGCGCGCTGTCCGGCCTATAGGCGTTAACGAAAACGCAATTCAACACTCAACACCGCATTGGCGAGACGCATCTGTTGCATCACTCCCGCAAAAAGCTGATTAACTGCGCAATGCGTTTTGCGCGGGTCTCCGCTCGCTTTGCCGTGTTAATGGTGTGAAGCAGGCCGCGCTGCTTTCCCGGGGTCAGTTTCGACCAAGCGTCGCTGAGGGAATTACTGCGAATGGCCGACGAAACGTCGTTGGGCACTTCCACTAAGTCTGGATCAGCTTTACGCAGACGCACATCAATCTCTTGGCCGGGTGAAATCTCTGCCGCTTGTAGGATAGTCTTTCCAGTGTATATGAAAGTGCCAGAAATCGCCGGAGATTTGGTAAGAGCCATGTTGAACGGGTAGTCATTCAATTCGACTTCAACACGTTTCGCACCCAAATCTTTGAGCGCATCAGCGATTTCGTCTGGGATACATAAGACTGTATAGGTGCTTCTACCCCATTGCATCGGCTCGATATGGCCGGTGAATGATAACCACTCTCTCATTCTAGCCTCCTAGCATTCACCTTGCGCGACGATGGTTTGGACGCTGGTGAAGTCAAGGTCGCTGAGGCACATCCAAACCTGAGCGAAACCTTACAACTGGCGCAATCTGATCCGACAACCTAGTCGCAAACTTTTCTGCTGTTCGCTGAATGTCACCCTATCGCTCTTGCAAGGCGAGGCGAACCCCAAGTGCACAGTAGATGCTACCGACAACTTTGCCTTGCCATTTGAGAACCGTTGGGTTGCGGCGTAAGAAATTTCCGAGACCGCCAGCGGCAACCGAATAGACGATTGTGCTGAAAAAGCCGATGAGCGCGAATACGATCCCAAGGACTGTAAGCTGCGCTACGACAAAGCCATTTTCTGGAGCAACAAACTGCGGCAGGAACGCCAGGAAAAAGAGCGCGGTCTTCGGGTTTAGCACCTCGGCTAAGATCGCTTGTCTAAAGGCTTGGGGTGCCGTAATCGGAACGCGACCTTGCCCCAGATCGACCGACGTTTTTTCGAAGATCGCCTTCAGGCCAAGATAGACCAAATAGGCGGCGCCAAGGTATTTGACGATCGTGAAAAGGGTTGCTGAGGCCGCAATAATAGCCGATATACCGACCACTGCCATGATAGTATGAAGAAAATCGCCAGCGGTGATGCCCGCGCCCGTTGCGATGCCAACTTTTGTTCCAGATGTTGTTGCTCGCGCGACAGTCAAAAGAGTGGCGGGGCCAGGAATGAAAACGAACCCAAGAACGATCAGCGAATAGGTTAGTAGAACGGCGGGGTCGATCATCGTGTTTTCTCCATTGATCCGTTAAACCTCAGCAATCCACAGGCGGCATTGATTGGCAAGCCTGAGAACCAGACTTTCGCTGCGTTATGCATGCCTGTCAGCTCCGCGATCGAAGCCGCCAGTCAAGCGAACTGCAAGAACTTGTGCTAGCGGCCCAGAGCCGACCTTGAGCGACGGTGTCCGATGCTGCGATTGCAGCTCGCTTTCCGGACGTTCGCTGCGAAAGCAGAATAAACACAGATCGAATTGGCGAAACGCGAATAAATCTGCCGTTCAAACGCAGCGTAGCAAAGTCCCCTTTGAACCAAGAGTTCGAATACGGGGATGTTGATTCAGGAAATTGGTTAAAACTGTCTGCCAATCCGAAATGAAGGTTTACTACTACATTCGCCGTCGTTTCGTATCTTTAGCGACTTGAGCCACTCAAATAAGCGCACGACACAACCACCTGCCTCACACACCTTGAGCTGGGACAAGCTGGAAATGCAGAACCTGTTCATTTCAACAGGTTCTACTTTCCACAAACTGGCTAACGGTCAGGCAAGCTCACGCGCAATATGGCGTGCCTGGGCCTGAGCTGAGGCGACGGAAGCTTCGTGACGCTCATCAGCAAATTCCTGGTACTCGGCCGCAGCTTCAAACATGCATTCTGCGCCCAGGTACTTGCGCAGTGTGCTGATATGCGCAGAAAGGTGACCCGAGTCATTGCGAATTCCACCCTCATCAAAGCCGAATTCGCCAGCCGATGTCAGCAGCACCAGTGTTTTGCCGGACATGATCGGTTCTAGAGGGAAGTCGCCGCGCGCCAAATCAAACGTAAATGTCTTGTTGATCCGGATGATCTGATCAAACCAAGCCTTCAGCGCTGCGGGCATGCCGTAGTTGTACATGGGCGTCGAAATCAGCAGGATGTCGGCGCGGTCGAGTTCGTCAATCAGCGTGTCAGACAAGCTGACCAAAGCGTTCTGTTCAGGAGTGCGTTCTTCTTCTGCTGTAAAGACAGACGCGATCCAATCGTTGGAAATGAAATCTGGTGGTGCCATTCCGACGTCACGCAGAATAACTTCGACGTCCGGATCAACCGTTTTCCATTCTTCCACGAAACTGTCCGCCAAAGCGCGGGAAATGGAGTTATAGGCCGCAACCGGGTTGTCGGTGCGGCGTACGCTGGCGTCAATTCTCAGGATTGTGGTCATCTTGTCACCCGGTCAGTTTGCAATGAACCATTCAAAGGTGAAGCCAGGGACGCGCAGGTACAAATGAAGAGAATTCTGAATAGAGTGAAACGAACTCAGCCATCTCTAATCGCTAAAAATTTCTTCTCCAGATGAGACGCCGTCGCAAGTACATCCGCGTCCATGTTGGGAAGGGTCAAAACTTTGCATGCGCAAAAACTCCTGATTAGGGGTTTAGAAACGCATGCTTCTCGGCAATTTAGAAATGACAAAAATTCAAGCGAAGGATTAGATCGTTGCGAACGCGCTAATCTTCAAAAAACCTTTGACCAACGGCGCTGTCGCGAAACTCATCCGCTTGATCCAATAGCCATTCCCGGAACACACGAACGCGTGCACGATTGGCGTAAGTTTCCGGGCAGACGAGAAAATAGCTCTTGTTCTTCAATGCAGTGTCAAAGGGGGCGACCAGCATATTGCGTTCCAGAAAACGCGCGGCGGCCAAAAGGCTGACCAGGGCCACACCATGACCATCGCTTGCCGTCAGCAAGCAGATGTGTTCGTCGGAATAGGTGACATAGGGCTCGACATCGCCAGTCTGCAAGCCAGCCGCGTCCATCCAGCGCTCCCAACTCGGATCCGCATCGGAAAACCCGCTCCATTGGTATTCGATCAGACGAGATTTCAGAAGATCTTCGGTGGAACTCAGTGACTTCGCCTTTTCCACGCTGCAGACAGGGGCTACCCAGTCATTCAAGACCCAAGCCACATTGCTGTCAGGATAATCGCCAAAGCCATACCGAATGGCCACATCCACATCGCTGGACTTGAAATCCACCAGCTGATCGCTTGACAGAACCCTTACCGAAATCTCCGGGTATTTCTCGTAAAAGCCTCGCAGCCGCGGGCTAAGCCAGTTGGCGGCAAAGGACCCGGTGGTTGAGATTGTCAATGTGCCCGCAAGGTCGTCTTCCTCCAACGCGAGAGAGGCAGCTTCGATGTTCTTGAAAGCCTCAATAATGTGGGGCGCGTAATTTGCCCCATCCTCCGTCAGTTTCAAGGCGCGGGTCAGCCGGTGGAACAGGGGCACCCCAAGTTGATCCTCCAGGGATTTGATCTGATGGGAAATGGCAGTCGGAGTGACGCATAATTCATCGGCAGCATCCTTGAAACTCAGATGTCGGCAGGCTGCTTCGAAGGCCTGAATGCTTTTCAACGACGGTATCTTCGCCATGACGCGCGGCTTTGCTCTCCTGATGCGACGCTATTTCGTCGCTCTACTCTAACCCGATTGCCAGTTCATATGTGGGCGAAATTCTCAGCCGTGAGGTGAAAACATCTAATTTGAGAAGATAGGCGGCCAAGGTAGAGCATTCGGTTCTTCATGTCTGAAATCTCCTGCGTGCGGACTGTGTCAGCAGTGCGGGACAAAGCGAAACTTCGCCGCACGCGCACCAACGACCGATTTGGTGCTGCAGCTAATCCAGAAAATGGATTGCAAAAGAAGAGGGAGATGCGCCGTGAAGGTCCGTGGAATAAAGCAATGCGATTTACTCACTTGCTTATCTTCACTTCGGAGACCAAGCCACCTAAACGTTTCGATGTTCCGAGTTCTAACTTCGCGCCGTAGGCGGCCAATAAATCCACGCAAATAGAGAGGCCCAAACCAGTTCCCTTTACAGAAGTGTCCAAGCGACTGCCGGAACGAAGAATCTCAAGCCATTGGTCTTCTGGAACTCCGGGCCCGTCATCTTCAACGCAAATTTCGATACCCCTATCTGTGCGTTTTGCTGTGATTTTGAATGTTTTGCGGCTCCACTTGAGCGCATTGTCGAGGAGATTTCCGATCACTTCCTCAATGTCCTGAGGGTCAATTCGGACGTGAAGACCGGTCTCACAATCTGAAATAAGCGTTTTTCCCTCGCGTTCGGCCATAACCGAGAACAGCCGGGACAGTCGTTCGACCGAGTTCGACAGGTCTGTCCTAGAATGCGTTAGCTCTCCAGTGTTTGAAGCACGCATGCGCGCGAGCGAACGGCCAAGCTGAGCGTCAATTCGAGACAACGCCTCTTCTGCAGGCTCTGTGTGTACGCCGGCGTCAGACAGATCCGCCAATTCGTTTCGTAAGATGGCTGTCGGCGTTTTCAGAGCGTGCGCCAAATCCGCTGCCTGCCTTCGCGAACCGGAGACGATCTCTCGGTTTCGATGCAGCAGTTTATTGAGATCTTCTACTAGAGGCGAAACCTCATCCGGGTAGTCTGCGGGCACCAATTCATCACCCCGATCCCAGCGATGAGCGACATCGGCACGCAACTTCCTGAGGGGGCCAATAATGGCGGACATCAACAAAAGTGAACTGGCCACTCCGATCAAACCGATCAAGCCGAAAACCGAGAGCAGGTATCTTTGTGCGGCACTGCGTTCGTTGATCAGTTGGTTCCTGCTTTCGGCGACAGTTACACCCCACTCCGTTCCGTCTTCGAACGTAATTTTTTGATAGACGCTGCGAACGGCCTCGTTGTCCGGACCTGTAGTGTTCCAAATGATTGTTTCGCCATTTGCGCGCGGAGGTTCGGAAATCGTTTCGTCAAAAAGTGAGGCAGAGGTATAGATGGCACCAGTACTGTCTGTTACTTGCCAATACCGCCCTGAGTAAGGTGTACTATAGGCCGGGTCGAATACAAACTGCCGCAAGGTTTCAGGGTCATCCTTAGTTGCACTTAGGCCAACGACAACCTGCGTATGATGGTCTTGCAGCGCACTGTCGAACTGATCCAAGACGCGCGTATTGATATAGGAAAACACCACCAGCGTACCAACGCCTACAGACAACGCACCCGAGGCGATACCTCCGAGCAACGCCCGTTGGCGTAACGACAGCATTAGGCAGGATCAATCATATAGCCCCGTCCCCTGACGGTTGTGATCAAATCAGAGCCCAGTTTTTTGCGCAGACGCGTAACGAATACAGCGATCGTGTTGGAATCCCTGTCGCCGTCGTATTCGTAGATGTGTTCGGACAGTTCTGTACGCGACACCATCCGACCGATATTATGCGCAAGATAAGTGAGCACCGCGATCTCCTGCGCAGTCAAATCGACCGGGATTCCTCCGACGCTGACCCGACCGTTTCTAATGTCTAACACCACGTTCCCCATTTCGATTACAGGGTTCAGCTGACCGCTTTGCCTGCGCAAGATCGCCCGCACCCGTGCGGCCAGTTCAGGCATGTGAAATGGCTTTGTCATATAGTCATCTGCGCCCGCATCCAGACCGTCGACACGTTCGCTCCAGCCATCTCGGGCCGTCAGGATCAAGACCGGGGTTTTGACGCCCGCGTTACGCCATTCCCGCAGGACTGAGATACCGTCGCGTTCGGGCAGGCCGATGTCGAGGATGATCATGTCATAAGGCTCAGTCGACCCCAGATGCAGGGCATCCGTACCATTGTTTGCCACGTCGACTACGCGGCCCTCGGAGCCCAGAAGCTTTTTGACTTGTTCACAAAGCTGGGGTTCATCTTCAGCAAGGAGAATTCGCATATTCGGAGACTATAGTTAAAACTCGGTCAGCTTCACTCTATTTTTTATCGGCTATTGCCGTTTCCACCGCCGTTTCCGCCACCGTTTCCACCGCCGTTTCCGCCACCGTTGCCATTGCCGTTTCCACCACCGTTGCCATTACCGTTTCCACCGCCATTGCCATTACCGTTTCCACCGCCGTTGCCGTTACCGCCACCGTTGCCGTTTCCACCGCCATTGCCACCGCCGTTTCCGCCACCGTTGCCGTTTGCAACGGTGTTAGAAACGCTTTGACCAACACTGTTATTGGTTTTGGCGGCTTCAGAGATTTCGCGTCCGATGCTTGAATTGTTCGACACGACGGTGCCGGTTTGGGCATTCACAATCACACTGACGATCTTTCCGCCCGGCTTTTTGACCAGAATGCGATAGTAAATCTTGTCGGCTTGGAATGCGCGTGCATCAACGGGGGTCCCACCGATGGCTTTTTCCACACCTTTGATGACGCGTTTCAACCGGATTGCGCTTCCCGACAGAGTTGCCATGCGCAGTTCAGACTGTTTGAGTTCGCGTGCATCCGCCGCCGCTTGTCCTCCGGACAAGGCGCTCAGCAACGCTGCAACCAACAATAAAGCTTTGGTCTGCATAGAACCCTCATACTCTTGGGCCGAGACTACAGGGCCGGATGTGAACCGGCGATGAACAAGCAGTTAGCCCTGCGTTCAAGTGCGCTCAGGTTAAATGAAGTCCAACCTTGTTGATTCGAACACGGATCAAACGGCCAGAACACGGCGTTCAAGTTCAGTTAATTGATGGCTGTTGCTGTGAGTTTATTAGGAGATTGAGATGAACATCACCAAGTGCGGACTGTTGAAAGCCTCGACAATAGCGATTGCCCTTTTTGGTTCGACGGCCATTGTGACCACTGTTGCAGCTCCTGATTTTGCCTATGCCAAGCAAGGCAGTGGCAACGGCAATGGTGGTGGGAACGGCAATGGTAACGGCGGCGGAAACGGCAATGGCAACGGCGGTGGGAACGGCAACGGTAATGGCGGTGGAAACGGCAACGGGGCGAAGGGATCTAGCGGAGATCACAGCGCGGTTGGCAAGGGCGCCAGCGGAAGCAAGGCCGGAAAATCCGGGGCAGGAAATACAAAGTCTCGCTCTGCCGGGGTTGGTCAGAAAAAAGGCGGTGGGTTCTCTCTGAAAGATCTGTTCAGTGGGAAAAAGAAACCCCGTAAAACAGAAGCCGCCGCGACGGGCGCTAACAAAACGCACGGGACCCTTAAGACTAAGGCACCAAAATCCTCAGCGCAGACGGTCATTGTGGACGAGTCAAAGCGCCCCGTATCTCGTGCCAAGGGCAATCGTATGGCCGCGTTGCTTGGTGCCCATCCATCGGAACTGGGCGCGCTGAATGCGGCCAACGCCAGCCCCACTGCACTGGCCAACGCTGCGCCGAATTCGCGCGTTGGCAGAATAGCCACCTACCGAGACACGGTTTTGGCCGGTGAACCCTTGCGTGAGGATCTGGTCGAGCAGCTAGAGGTTTTAGCGGGGCTGGAGCCGCCGGAGCGCCTATTGCAAGATATCGAAGATGATTTGGAAACTGCGCTGACTGAAGTTCAAGAAAACCGGGACAAAGTACAAGAGCTTGAACAGGCCTTGGCTGACGCAGGCGGAACAGATCCCGATATCGAAGCGCAGCTTGAAGAGGCTCAGGCCGCTTTGGATGCCTCAATTGATGAAGCGCAAGACTTGGACGACGAAAGACAGGCTGCCATCGATTACAATGACGCGGTGGAAGAGGTGGAAGAATTGACAGAGCTTGTTGAAGAACAGGACCTGGCAGAGCGCGAAGCCTTAGAAGCGGCGGCCAACAAACCTGTAACTGACGCCGTCGAAGAAGAGGTCAAAGCCCTTTTGGGATTATAACCCGAAGCCTTTAGGCCCTTGTTGATCTACACTTTGGGCGTGCCGACCGTAGGCGCGCCCAGGGATGTTTTGACGGTTTCTGAAGCTGAACTCGTTTTCTGGTGATAGTGTCACCCGTCAAAACAAATCCCACCCCAAATGATGGGGTGGGATCGGGGGACAATTCTGATGTTTAGGGTGAATATCGAGAATTGTTCGGGGGGGGTCAACTGATCTGCCTTCAGGCGTTCTGACGAGCCTCGGAGAGTCGCAAGCTTTTGGTGATCTCGATTAGTGCATTTTCGATAGGAGGGAAGCGACCACTGCTCGAATTGATCAAGGTTTGCAGACGCTCGTCGGCAGCTTTGCCGGAGGTCTGCATCGCAGCTGGTTTGCCACTGTCTTTAGTCACAAAGGCAGGCTTGACCATGTTGTTCCCCTTGTTTTTGCCAAACGATACACATGTCGTTCGATCTAATTCAGGGACTATGACTCAGCGTGGTTGAACGCACCGAGAATATGCTGTTCACGTTCGGTTAATGTTGTTTACGGAATAAAAACAAATGAATTCTCTGGTCGTGGGACCGTTCGATTGCCACCTTTTAACTTGACGGTTTGGAAGGTCGCTAGGTGAGGATGACGCATCAGTCGAACCATCGCCTCAGATCCGAAGATGCTAGCCGCAAGCCAGTCTCCGCCTATGGGTTAGGCACACCGTGACCGGAAGCATACTTAAAATTTGAAAGCAAATGAGGCCCCAAAAGATGAAAACAACTTTAGTAATCGCAGCAACACTATCTGCCATTCAGACTGCGCCGGTTGCGGGTGCGAGTTTTGACTTACAGACCCTTGGGCTTGGACAACTTATCAATTCACATAGAGCAGTGCAGCCTGTTCTCGTGAAATCGAAGGCGGGACACTGTCCACCTGGCTTGGCCAAAAAAGCAATTCCATGCGTGCCGCCAGGTCAAATAAAACGATATCGGGTTGGGGACTACATCTACGATGGGTACGTACCTATCGACAATCCCAGCCGATATGGACTGCGGCGAAACGGCTACTATGTGCGTGCTGGAGACTATGTTTATCAGGTGAACCAAGAGACGCACGAGGTGTTGAACCTGATAGGCGCCATAGCTGATATTCTTAACTAGCTACCTTCATCATTGACAAAGCATCGCTCGGTTTTCTGCCGTTCGGACGCAAATCGTAAACGGGGCAACACGGCTCACAAAAGCCGTTGGACGTCGGTCGGCGGTTGTGTCAAGTTCTGGCATGACAGGTCTAACAAAGGTGCAGTGCGCAGTTTGCGGGAAGAAGTGAACCTTCGCCGCGACTGCACGATAACTGGTTTTTGGAAGCGACAGAAACTCGGGGCTAGCTCTCCATCCAGTTTTCCAGCAAACTTTGCACCACCAGCCTCTACCGCTCATGCATCCACAGTCCGAGTAGCTTTATCGCTCTCAATACAAGACACCCGCGCGTTTGGCGGCGTCTCGGAAGGTCCGGCCAACCGGTACGGTGCTACCATCTTTCAACCGTAACCGCGTCGTACGATCCACCGTGAGGCGGCCTATGACGGCATCTCTGGCCACCCAGTGTGAACGATGCACCTGAGAACCGGCGATGGGGGCGGCCTCTGTGATCGCATCACGCAGTCGCATGGCCACCAGCGCACGACCGTGATCAGTCACTACCTCAACATAGTGATCCTGCGCCGTCATCCTGATCAGGGTACCGCGGCACGCACCGGGCAACCGGTTCATCAACAAAGTGGCTTGGTGTTCCCGGTCCTCGGCCGCAGGTGCCCCCGATGCCAATTGTGCAATTGTCGTAATTGCAAGTATCACCAGAGAACACTGCAGATAGAGCTCGCCCACTGCCGTTAGTTCGATTTGCGATCCGAATATGCGAGATACCATGTAGACCACAATCGTTGCCGGAACCGAGGCACTTAGGCAGGCAAGGGATGTCCACGCGATGTACCTGAAACCGCGCGAAACCGCATAGCGATCGAACGCGGCAAGCACGAAGTGGACCGGCATCACTGTGGCGAACACGATCAGCGTCCAATAGACGAGGCGGGCCCAGATATCATAGCTGATCGCGGTGCCGAACGGGCCGGTGAGTCCCGCCAGAAATGCGATTGCAACAAGGGCAGCAAGGCTCCTGCGTGTGCTCAGCAGTTCAATCGAGGAATCCAGCATTCCGGATTTGGCGACGTTGTTGACGAGGAATATGCGCATTTCACGAAACCAGACTTGCAGACAGTATGAGCGACAATTCATGCCGAAGTGACCAGACCAATGAAAGCGGCCACAAAGCGAGTATGTCATGGAGATCAGCGAGCGCAGTAAACCCAGAAAAACATCGCGTTTATGGACGCTGACAACAGCAGCTTGGGCTCTGCCTGCCGCAGCAATTGCCTGCTCAACATTGGCGATTGGACCAGGAGACGCTCCAATGATCGCCTACAGCTATGACACATCCGCGACAGGCGCAGGCTATGTCGTTATCAACCCCGTAGGTGCGACGCGTGCGTCAATCGTGGACCTCAGTACGGCAAGCTGGAAGAGCCGTTATGGAAGCGTCAGCTTCAACCAGATGGGGCCGGGTATGCCGACTGCGGGCATGAACACCGCCGGGCTGTTCATTTCGCTGATGTGGAATGACGCGGTCCAGTTTCCAAAAGCGGCGGACAGTGACATCGTCAATGAACTCGAACTGATCCAGCGTGTGCTTGACCAGGCAGCAATGGTTGAGGATGCCGTGCGCCTCGTTCAGAATGCAAGTGTTCAAGCCTGGAGCCGCATCCATTACTTTATTGGGGACAGTACCGGACGGACTGCCGCCCTACTGCCAACAGCCAACGGCCTGGTCGTCCGCGTTGATGAGAATATGCCGATACGCGCACTCACTAATTCCAGCTATGACGACCTGCTTGAGGCATTATCCAACTATGCGGGTTTCGGCGGGACGGAACCGCTACCAACGCGTGTGGAAACGCCAAATCCCAACAGCCTTGAACGGTTCATCTTTGCGGCGTCGGCGTCCCGGAATAACGCGCCGGTCGACACCCGGGACGGGTTTGCGGCCCTGGAGGCTGTAGAGAACCCGGAAACACGCTGGCAGATTGTCGGCGAACCGGGCACAGGCGTGATTGCGTTCCGACTGCCCGGCGGCGATCAGCAGTGGCGCATTAACACGGCGGAGATCGACTATTCCTGCATGCCAACACCACTTGCGCAGAGTCTGGGGAACCTTCCGGCCTCGGACATGGAAGTACGTTTCCAACCGCTTGATAGGGATCAGTTGACGGAAACGCTTGCTGAAGTGTTGGAGGGTTTCTCGGACACAATTGGCTTACCCCTGGAACTGGCCCGGCCCATCGCTAATGCGCAGTTCAATGCGTTGGTTTGTAGCGACTGAGGAGACAGAACGTAGCAAGGCAGTCGAGATCAGTGACGGGTTGTCGAAGGCGCACTCTTGGTAGTGCAGCCATTGACACAACTTGCAGTATCGGTCACGTCGGGCTCTGAGTGGTCGCTGGGCCAACTGCAGCATCGCCTTCACCACGCAGTCTATCTTTCGACCCATTGACGTAGTCGTCTCTATTACAACGGAGACTTGGACCAATCACTGGTCTTCCGACAAACCTATTGCCGCGATCAATGCGATAAGCTTCCACTTATCGCTTTGGAATATTGAACGTCCGCTTATCGGCTGCCTAGTGTGGGTCTCGCATCCGCAGCCAACGTCGGCTTCCCGCCCTTTAGTGCAAACAACTGGACTTCCGATCGCAAGGAAGCGGTACTGACGACGGTCGAGATTCGCCCGGGTGCACCCGGGCTCCACTCAGTACAGGGCGCAGGATCAGCCTGTGTCCGCAAAGTGGAGATATCAATGACACCTTCATCAGATCCTGAAATCAAAACACCGCCCGCCAAACCCGTTCGGAACAACCTGACGCGTCAGCAACAGTTGCAGAAGCTGCTGTCCCGCAAGGCCGGTGCCACGATTGCGCAGATGCAGAACACCTTTGGATGGCAACCACATTCTGCGCGCGCGGCGATTTCGATGATGCGCAAGGCGGGACATACTGTTGAGCGATCAGGATCTGACAAAGGTACGGTCTATCGGATTGTGAAGGAGGCGTGAGCATTAAGGATGCAAGCTCTACTATTCGCGATCTTACGAAAGTACTCGCTGACATCGAAAACCTGGACCGCTCTGGCTGCCTTGATCAGTGGCGGGACGTGTTCGATCGGCCTCCGCCGAAACACCTGTCACCACAGTTCATGAAGCGGGTGCTGATTTGGGAGTTGCAGAACCGGGAATTGGGCGGGTTGTCGGTGAAGACAGAACGCCAACTGCAGCAAATCGCGTTGGGAAAAACGCCGCCTCCTAGTCTGAAGCCGGGATCACATCTGGTGCGGGAATGGAACGGACGTACCTATCAGGTTGAAGTGGTTGATCGCGGGTTCGTCATGGACGGCAAAACGTGGCGGTCCCTGTCGGCCATAGCAAAGCACATCACCGGAGCGCACTGGTCCGGGCCGCGCTTCTTCGGGGTTCGGTGATGCAACGTATCCGTTGTGCCATTTACACGCGGAAAAGCTCGGAGGAGGGGTTGGAGCAAAACTTCAATTCGCTGGATGCCCAGCGGGAAGCTTGTGAAGCCTATGTTGCCAGTCAGAAGCATGAGGGATGGGAATTACTGCCGGATCACTATGACGATGGCGGTATCTCGGGCGGCCATCTTGACCGCCCGGCGCTGCAGCGACTGATGCAGGCTGTTGATGACAAGCGTGTGGATCAGATTGTTGTTTATAAGATTGACCGGCTGACGCGCTCGCTTGCTGACTTCGCAAAGCTGGTCGACCGTCTCGACGCGGCAGACGCGTCTTTTGTGTCCGTTACCCAGTCCTTTAATACGTCCACTAGTATGGGTCGCCTGACACTCAACGTGCTGCTCAGCTTCGCTCAGTTCGAACGGGAAGTCACCGCTGAACGTATCCGGGACAAGATCGCCGCCTCGAAGCGCAAGGGTCTTTGGATGGGCGGGAACGTTCCACTTGGGTATCAGGCTGACGGCCGGACGCTCAAAATCGACGAAGAAGAAGCTGAGATGATCAGGACGCTTTACGATCTCTATCTGGAGCATCAGACCATTCTGGATGTGAAGGAGCAGGCGGAGGCACTGGGGCTTCGGTCCCGGAGACGGGAACGCCCGGGTGGACGCGTGACAGGTGGTAAGTTCTTTGGCCGCGGACACATCCATCATTTGCTCAGCAATCCGATCTATGCTGGTGGCATTCGACACAAGGGTCAGATTTATGAGGGGCAGCATCCTGCCATCATCGACCCGGCGGTGTGGGAGCGGGTGCAGCAGCTATTGACGGATGGCGCAGCAAGGGAGCGCGGCGTTAAGCAGAAAGCAAAACGATCAGCACTGGCCGGAAAGCTCTATGATGAGACCGGAGATCGGCTGACGCCCAGCCATAGTCGCAAAAATGGGAAGCGGTTGCGGTACTATATCTCTGGTCGTCTGGTGACGGATCGCAGTCAGAAGCATCCGGATGCGTGGCGGCTGCCGGCAGAGCAACTTGAATGCCTCCTGGCTGAAGTGGTCAGACAACACCTAAGCCGACCGAACGCGGTGACATCAATGGTACGGGATATGTCTGCGGCCGAGATTGCTTCAGCAGTGGATCTCCTCAGAGATTGCCGGTCTGTCAGGACATGCCTCGGCCTGATTGCGCGGGCAGATCTGCGACAGGGGTCCCTGAATGTGCAGCTGGACCTCCAGGCACTGGCCCGGATGATCGAGTGCAGAGCGGATCAGGTTGATGCCGAGGAACTAACAATTGAAGCTCCATTCCAGATGCGCCGCAGAGGTGTGGAGCTGAAACTGCATCTTGGCGATGCACCGCCTGAGATCGATCAAACACTTGTCTGCAACATCATCAAGGCGCGCCACTGGTTGGCGATGATCATAGATGGCAGAACGTTCTCTGAAATCGCTGAGGCGGAAGGCACCTCCAAACGCCGCGTTCAGGATGTGGTTGATCTCGCAATGCTGGCGCCTGACATTCTGGATGCCATCGCTGCAGGCGAGCAACCTGACGGCCTGACCACGGATCACTTGATCAAGTCCGGCTTCCCAGCGATCTGGTCAGATCAGAACAAGCAGTTCGCTGCGCTCTGATCGACAGACTTTTCCAAACACACCAAACTCGTACCGTCGGAATCGCGAACTGAGACTGCGGCCGGAAATCGGCTATTGTTGCGCTCACCTTCGCGTCTCAGCTCAAATCGTCAAAAGCTAAGCCCCTGAAAATTAGACACAATCTGCGCCCAAACATTCAGTGTGTGACCTAATGGAAAATCATGGCTGGGGTGGTAGGATTCGAACCTACGATACACGGTACCAAAAACCGCTGCCTTACCACTTGGCTACACCCCAACGGTGAGCGGCTGTCTACGATTGTTGCTGGCGGGGTTCAAGAGGTTTTTAGGCAAAAAAACCGGCTCCTAAAAATTTATCCGTCGTATGCATCATCGCGTTTCCAGCAAAACGGCTCCGCTGCGCTGGCCAGCTTGGACAAGATCGTGGGCCTGTGCGCAGTCGGTTAGAGGCAGCACGTCTTGAATGGGGCATTTCAAAGCATCATCCGTAAGTGCCGTGTGCAATTGTTTGATCGCTGCGGTGCGGAGTTTGTGGGGGAGCAGGTAGATCAGAATGACCTCTAGCGTGACTGCTTTGAACATCAACGGGTAGAAGGGTAGTGTTGGGGTCATGTCTTTGGCAGAGCCGAAGGCATTGATGCGACCGTTTTCGGAAATGACGGCTATGTTGGTTTCAACGTTTTGGCCGAACTCGACATCGACAATGCGATCTATCGGCTGGCCTTTGTTTGCATCAAGGATGTGTTCAGCCAGATCGGCGTCGGCATAGTCGATCACGGTGTCGGCGCCTGCCGCTTGCACGCGGGCAAAATCGCGGGGGTTTGCGGTGCTTATGACCTTGGCACCACCCCATTTTGCTAGCTGAACGGCCAGGTAACCCACGGTTCCTGCACCACCGTGTATCAGCACGGTTTGGCCTGAGATTTCTCCGCCCGAGAACACCGCATGGCTGGCGGTCAACCCGGGTATACCCAACACAGCGCCCGTTTGAAACGAGACAGAGCAGGGCAGTGGCACCGCCTGGTCTGCGGGCAGAGTGATCTGCGTAGCCGCAGTCCCATAAGGGCGCTGCCACTGGCCGTTCCAGACCCAGACCCGCTGCCCGATGCGCATGGTGGGCACGCCGTCTCCGACCGCGGAAATGATACCAGCCCCATCGCTATGGGGCACGATCTTAGGATAGGGCGGTTTGGTCACGCCCGGTCTGGCACCGGCCCGCGCTTTGATGTCGGACGGGTTCACCCCGGAATAGGCCAGATCGACTGTGACATCTCCGGGCTGCGGTGCCTCAGGCGGTAGATCCTCTAGCTTCAGCACATCTTCGGCTGGTCCGAAGGCGGAATAGGTAATGGCTTTCACGGTGATTCCTCTGACTTTGGGGCAGCTTAGCCGCGCTAGATCAGAGTTCCAGAGGATTCCCTTTGACAGGTGCCAAGCTAAGCCCACTGGAAGTGGCCTAGCTATTCCCTGATCTCGGCGGGATCGACGCCCCAAAGGTTCGATTTCAGTGTCCAGCCGCGATAGCCACCTGCGGAAATTCGGCACCAATCCAGCGAACAACTGCCAAGACGCGCAACCACGCCGGTTTCGAAATGGGCGTTGATGGGGGCGTTGGGGTCGGGTCGGGCGTATACGGGCAACATCTCGGATTCGATCAGCACCGTGCGCACGCCAGACAGCAGCGCATAGTGAACCCAGCCGCCCGCACCGTCGCGGTCCTGGACCTTGCGCCAGTTTCCATATTCCGCCGTGATTTGCAGGGGCATCCCACGCCGTTTGAAGACCCAGTCGATGCGGTGGGTCAGCGACGGACCCCGGCGGACATTGCCTTCGGCTGCTTTCATCGAGACATAACGGGGCAGGGGCAGATTCGTAACCTGGCCGCGATTGTCCTCTGCGGCGGCCACAATGGGACTGAGCGCTACGAGGAACGCGGTTAGGATCGCCAAACAACGGCGTTTCACCGGTAGAGGACCACTCACTGACTGCCTGCTCTTGTGCCTGTTGATCTGCTTTCGAAAAAAGGTCGACTCAATGCCTTTGGGGTTCTTGTGCCCCGCCTTATCCTGAGCCACGATGCCACGGAGCGCGCGTGAATGCAAAGCAGTGGGAGGGCCGAGGTGCCAAGTGAACGTCTGAGTGTTGTTGTAACGCGACGGTTGCCCGAAGCGGTCGAGACGCGGCTGAGTGAGCTGTTCGATGTCCGTTTGCGCGATGATGATACGCCCATGACCCGGGATGATCTTGTGGCAGCCGTGAAAGAGGCGGATGTGCTCGTGCCGACCGTAACCGACACGATCGATGGCGGTGTATTGGGGCAGGCGGGGGATCAACTGCGTCTGATTGCGAATTATGGTGCCGGTGTTGACAATATTGATGTGGCGACTGCCCGTCAGCGCGGCATCCTGGTGTCGAACACGCCAGGTGTTCTGACCGACGATACAGCCGACATGACAATGGCGCTGATTCTAGCGGTCACGCGGCGCATTCCCGAGGGTCTGGGCGTAATGCAAAAGGGAGATTGGGCAGGCTGGGCCCCGACGGCCCTGCTGGGTGGTCGGATCGGCGGTCGGCGCCTTGGCATTCTGGGCATGGGCCGGATTGGGCAGGCGGTTGCGCGCCGCGCCGGTGCCTTTGGGATGCAGGTGCATTATCACAATCGCCGCCGCCTACGGCCCGAGACCGAACAGGCGCTGGAGGCGACCTATTGGGAAAGCCTGGACCAGATGGTGGCACGGATGGATGTGATCTCGGTCAATTGTCCGTCGACCCCATCTACTTTTCATCTGATGAATGCGCGGCGTTTGAAGCTGATGAAACCCTCGGCCGTGATCGTGAATACTTCTCGCGGTGAAGTGGTCGATGAAAACGCCCTGACCCGCATGATCCGCGCGGGCGAGATCGCTGGAGCGGGTCTGGATGTCTATGAACACGGCACCGATGTGAACCCGCGTCTGCGGCAATTGCCGAATGTCGTCCTGTTGCCGCATATGGGCTCGGCCACGCTGGAAGGGCGGATCGAGATGGGCGAGAAGGTGATTATCAACATCAAGACGTTCGAAGATGGGCACCGCCCACCGGATCAGGTTGTGCCCGCTATGCTATGAGGTTTTGGAGGTTGGCCAGTGACCGAGGTCCATAAAGCCGGTTGCCGCTGTGGCGTGGTGCGGGTCACTGCCAAGGGCCCTCCGCTGCGGGTTGGTTTATGTCATTGCCTTGATTGCCGAAAGCATCATGGTGCCTTGCTCTATGCTGCCGCCATTTTTCGCCATGATTGTGTGCAGATCAGCGGGGAAACTCGCAGCTACGAGGGGCGCTTTTTTTGCCCGGTCTGTGGGTCGCCGGTGTTTGCCAAAACAGATGACGAGGTAGAGGTGCACCTGGGTAGTTTTGATGAGGTCGATCAGTTCAAACCAAGCTACGAATGCTGGGCGATCCGGCGTGAAAGCTGGCTGCCGGAATTTGATGGCCTGCAGCGATACGACAGGGATCGTGTGGATGCTGGTTCGGATTGACAAGACCTGATACGGCGGAACTCTGCCGTTGGTTTGTGCGATATCAACCTTTGATTGCGGCTTTCCGGTCGTCTGTACAGTGTTGAAAGCAATAGTAGAATTGGAGGATAAGATGCGTTTCGGTCGAATTTCAGGGCTCGTTGTTTCAACGTTTGCGTTCACGGCGCCTGCTTTTGCGCAGGAAACGGCAGATGCAGTTGCGCCCGAAGGGGCGTCAGAAGGGCAGGTTCAGGCCTTGACCGAGGAGGTCATCGCAGCCGTCGAGGCGAAACTGGCTGGTGTTCCGGTACAATCCGAAAACTGGATGGTTGCTGCTGCTAATCCGCTGGCAGTCGAGGCCGGGGGCAAGATCTTGCGCGCCGGAGGATCGGCGGCCGATGCCATGGTCGCAGTGCAAGTTGTGCTAGGTCTGGTCGAGCCGCAGTCATCGGGTTTGGGCGGCGGGGCCTTCTTGGTTTGGTACGATGCAGCCTCGGATCAGATGACCACCCTGGACGGGCGCGAAACTGCGCCGCTGGCGGCAACGCCAACACTGTTTCATGACGAAAACGGCGAGCCCCTCAAATTCTTTGATGCGGTAGTCGGCGGGCTATCCGTTGGCACGCCTGGAACGCCCGCGCTGCTGGAAGAGGCGCATCGCCGCTGGGGGCGGTCACCTTGGCCGGGGTTGTTTACCGATGGCATCCGATTGGCGGATGAGGGGTTTCTGGTCTCGCCGCGCCTTGCCGCGCTGGCTGCCAATGATGCTGAACGATTGGCACGTTTCCCTGCTGCGGCAGAATACTTCTTGCCGGGTGGTGAACCGTTGCAGCAAGGCCTTCGGTTGATGAACCCCGACTATGCCGAAACGCTGCGTGTACTGGCAGCGGACGGGGCTGCAGGGTTCTATGGCGGTGATATCGCGGCGGGGATCGTGAACACGGTTCGAACTGCCCCGGGGAACCCGGGTGTTCTGTCGGGCACTGATCTGGCGCTCTATCAGGTGATCGAGCGTGAACCCGTTTGCGCCACATATCGCTCTTACGAGGTGTGCGGCATGGGGCCGCCGTCATCCGGAGCACTGACCGTTGGGCAAATCCTGGGCATGCTGGACAGTTATGATCTGGCGGCGATGGGGCCAGAAAGTGTCGAAGCCTGGCGGCTGATCGGTGAAGCCTCACGCCTCGCCTTTGCTGATCGGGGGCGGTACATGGCCGACAGCGATTTTGTCCCGATGCCAACCGAAGGTCTGGTTGATCCAGCCTATCTGGCAGAACGTGCCGATCTGCTGAACGCCGAGAGCGCGTTGATCGATGTTGCACCCGGCAACCCCGCCTTCGATCACGCGGCAAACTGGGCGGACGATGTTTCGCTAGAATTGCCCTCGACCTCGCACATCTCGATTGTGGACAGCTATGGCAATGTTTTGTCGATGACCACAACCATCGAAAACGGCTTTGGTTCGCGCTTGATGACCAACGGTTTCCTGCTCAATAACGAACTGACGGATTTCTCGTTCAGAACTCATAACAACGGTGTTCCCATCGCTAACCGGTTGGAGCCGGGCAAGCGTCCGCGGTCGTCCATGAGCCCAACCATTGTGATGCAGGACGGTGCCCCGGTTCTGGCCATCGGATCACCCGGCGGCAGCCGGATTATCGGCTATGTGGCCAAATCGATCATTGCCTGGGCTGATTGGGGAATGGACGTACAACAGGCGGTGTCCCTGCCGCATCTGGTCAACCGGTTCGGCACTTATGATGTGGAATTGGGCACCGCAGCCGAGGGCTATGTGGACGCCCTGACCACATTGGGATTCGAAGTGAGCCCGCGTGACCTGACCTCGGGCTTGCATGCCATCGAGATCGGCGAGCAGCTGAGCGGTGGCGCGGATCCACGGCGCGAAGGGATTGCGTTAGGCGAATAAGCTAGGGGCTTGTACGGATCATTCAGGCCTTTTAGTCATAGCTAAAAGGCCTGAATGCCGTTTGATGAACAGGGGTTGGATATGGTGCAGGCGACAGCTTTGCCGCGCAACGAAGCTGGGATTGAAACCGCAGTTGGAATTCTGAAACAACGATTTGGCGACCGGCTGCAAACCGGGGGCGCGATCCGCGAACAGCATGGTCATACCACGACCTGGATCGTCAATCAGAGCCCAGATGCGGTGGTCTTTCCCGCCTCAACGGCTGAAGTATCCGAAATCGTCACGATTTGCGCGACGCATAAAGTGCCCGTGATCCCCTTCGGCACCGGCACCTCGCTGGAAGGGCATGTGAATGCGCCTGCGGGGGGAGTGTGCGTGGACCTGATGCAGATGAATAAGGTGATCGCCGTCAATGCCGGCGATCTGGATTGCGTTGTTCAGCCGGGCGTAACCCGTGAGGACCTGAATACCCATCTGCGTGATCAGGGCTTGTTTTTCCCAATAGATCCGGGGGCCAATGCCTCGCTTGGTGGTATGGCCGCGACACGCGCCTCGGGCACCAATGCGGTGCGCTATGGCACAATGCGGGACAATGTACTGAGTCTTGAGGCGATCATGCCTGACGGGCAGGTGATCCGAACCGGCAATCGTGCCAAAAAATCATCCGCGGGCTATGATCTGGCCCGATTGCTGATTGGGGCGGAAGGGACGTTGGGCATCATCACCGAACTCACCCTGCGCCTGCATGGCATCCCCGAGGCGATCAGCTCGGCCCGCTGTTCCTTTCCAAGTGTTGATGCCGCGTGTCAGGCCGTAATGATGACCATCCAATACGGCATCCCGGTTGCGCGTATCGAATTGCTGGACGAGATGTCAGTTCGTGCAGCCAACGCCTATTCCGGCCTGACCCTGCCTGAAACACCCCTGTTGTTGCTCGAATTCCATGGCTCAGAAAACGGGGCTGCCGAACAGGCGGCGACCTTCGGTGACATCGCAGGCGAATTTGGTGGCGTGGACTTTGCGGCAACGTCCACAACCGAAGAACGCAACAAACTATGGCAGGCGCGACATGATATGTACTGGGCCTGCTTGCAATTGCGCCCTGGCGCACAAGGCATATCAACAGATGTTTGCGTTCCGATCTCTCGGCTGGCCGAGGCGGTTGGCGCAGCGCAGGACAAGGCCGCAGAACTTGGTCTGATCGCCCCGATTGTTGGCCATGTTGGTGATGGGAACTTCCACACTCTTCCTCTGATCGACATGAACAATCAGGCCGAAGTTGCCAATGCTGATCAATTTGTCAGTTGGCTGAACGACCTGGCAATTTCGATGGACGGCACCTGCACCGGCGAACACGGGATCGGGCAGGGCAAACGCCCCTATCTGGTCAAGGAGCTTGGGGCGGCAACGCAGTACATGTCGGCGATCAAAGCTGCGCTGGACCCATACGACATCATGAACCCCGGAAAGATTGTTCCGAGCCAGTAGCTGGATTGAGGCCCAGACAGTGGCCGAGCCGAGGCGGCCGATGGCCGTTTTTCGACCTTGAATTCATCTGCGGGTCGTTTTTTTCTTATCACCGGTCGGATGAATGTCGCGCTGCCCCCCTGAACTGCGCCATATGGTGTCAACTGAATTCAAGGGGAGACGCCCGGTTATGAAAACCCAAGTCAAAGCACTGGTTGTTGGCGGCGGTGCCGTCGGCACCTCGATTGCCTATCATCTGGCCAAAGCAGGCTGGGACGATGTGATGCTGATCGAACGGGATGAGCTGACCTCGGGCTCGACCTGGCACGCGGCGGGCCTGCTGCCGCTGTTCAACATGTCGTATGCAACGACCCACATCCACAAATACTCGGTCGATTTCTACAAGACGCTTGAGGAAGAGACCGGCCTGAACGCCGGCTTCGCTGTGGTTGGCAACCTGCGCATGGCGCAGACGCAGGAGCGTATGGATGAATACATGCTCTACGCGTCCACAGCGGAAACCTGTGATGTTGCGTACGAGTGGCTGACCCCCGACCAGATTAAGGAACGCTGGCCGCTGATCGAAACTTCAGACCTGAAAGGTGCGATTTACCACACTGAAGATGGCTACATTAACCCTGCCGATGTCACGCAGGCGATGGCAAAAGGGGCCCGTCAGCGGGGCGTCGATATTGTTCGCAAGATGCAGGCCGACGCCTTCCACTGGAACGGCACCCATTGGGAAGTCACCTGCACCAAGATGGTCGAAAAGGGTGGCAACCTCATCCCGTCAGGCGAGCAGGTGGTTATCACAGCTGAGCATGTCGTGACCGCATCGGGCAACCACGCGCAACGCACCGCCAAGATGCTGGGCATCAAGATGCCCGCGATCCCGGTCGAGCACACTTTCATCGTCATGGACAAGGACCCTGAATTGGTCAAATGGCGCGAAGCGGGCAACCCCGAGCACCCGGTTGTGCGTGACGCCGACAATGAATCCTACGCGCGTGAAGAACGCGGCGGCTGGATTCTGGGCATCTACGAACATGGCGCGCCTGCGCAGTTTGAACACGGCGTTCCAGACAGCTTCCGCGCGGATCTATTCCCGCTGGATCTGGATCGGATTGCCGATCAGTACATGGCGATGGCTGAGCGTGTTCCTTCTTGCGCTGAATCTGGCCTGAAAGACGATTTCAACGGCCCGATCTGCTATACCCCGGACGGCAACCCGCTGGTTGGTCCGGCTCCGGGCCTGCGCAACATGTGGCTGGCCGAGGGTTTCTCGTTTGGTATCACTGCCGCTGGCGGCACCGGCTACTATCTGGCGCAGATGATGGTGGATGGCGAAGCCGAGATCGACATGGCCTCGCTGGATCCCAAGCGTTACTCGTCGAACTGGATGACCACCGAGTTCGCGGCGCGCAAGAACGAAGAGTGCTATGAGCACGTCTACATCCTGCACCACCCCGACGAAGAGCGTGAGGCCTGCCGTCCGCTGCGGACCGTTCCGGCCTATGACAGGCAGAAGGCGCGCGGTGCGCAGTTTGGTTGGGTGAATGGCTGGGAACGTCCGAACTACTATGGCCCGCTGGATGCAGCGGACAATTTCGATAAGGAAAGCCGCAGCTTCCGCCGCGGCGGTTGGTGGCAGTACGCGGTCGAAGAGGCCAAAGCGATCCGCGAAGGCGTTGGCCTGATCGATGCGTCGGCCTTCACCAAGCATGTCGTCAAAGGCCCCGGTGCCACCCAGTTCCTGGATTGGTTCACCTGCAACAAACTGCCCAAGGTCGGACGCATCAACCTGACCTATGCGCTGACCTCGCACGGCACCACCCGCACCGAATACACCATCGTTCGCAATGGCGAGAATAATTACTACATCGTCTCTGCCGGTGCGTGGACCGAGTATGACGCCGACTACCTGCGCAAGGCGGCCGAGGACAAGATGGAGGAGTTCGGTTACATCGAGATCCAGGACGTGACCACTCAGTGGGGCGTCTTCGCTATTGCCGGGCCCAAGTCGCGTGACGTTCTGAAAGAGGTTATCAAGGACGCCGATCCGGAAACCGCTCTGTCCAACAAGCGCTTCCCTTGGCTGTCGGCGCGTCAGATCGAACTGGGTATGTGCCCTGTGAACGCGATCCGTGTGGCTTATACCGGTGAGCTGGGTTGGGAACTGCACCACCCGATCGAAATGCAGAACTACCTGTTCGATCTGCTGGAAAAGGCGGGTGAGAAGCATGGTATGAAGCTGGTCGGCGCGCGCGCCCAGAACTGGTTGCGACAGGAGAAATCCTATCGCGCCTTCGGTACCGAACTGGGACGCGACGCGACCCCGTTGGAAGCCGACCTGCCGCGCTTTGTCGACCTGTCGAAAGACTTTTACGGTAAGGCCAAGCTGGAAGAGACCGGCGTGCGCGTGAAATGCTGCACTCTGCTGATCGACGGACCGGAAGATGCCGACCCGTGGGGCCGCGAGGCGCTCTATACGCCGGAAGGCACACGCGTGGGTCGTCTGACCTCGGGCGGTTACTCGGTGGCGTTCGAGAAATCCATCGGTATGGGTTATGTGACGCCTGAACTGGCGGTCGAAGGCACCAAGCTGCGGGTCAAGATGCAGGACAAGCTGTGGGATGCAGTCGTGACCTGCGACAGCCCCTACGACCCGAAGAACGAAACCATCCGCAAGGACGGCTGAGCGGTCGAAGAAGAATGGGGCGCCTTCAGCGCCCCATGCCTCCGCCGGAGGCAAGCCTGCTTCAGCAGGCTTTCAGGCCGATCTACTTGATCATTCGGCCTGTTTTTGAGCGACAAAAGCCATGTTATTGGCGGGCATTTCTGTCACTTCGATCAGGTTCAGGCCGCTCACCGCAAGCAAGCGCTCGATATCGGTGTCGTTTTTATACCCAACCTCGGGGTCCTGCTGAACAAGCGCTTCATGAAACCGCTTGTCTCCATCGCTTGTCAGCATGCCATCCCGCATAAAGGGGCCGTAAAGAATAAACCTGCCGTTTGATGAGAGCGTCTTGGCTGTCTCAGAGACAAGCGTGACGGTTTCTTCCCAACTGATCAGATGCAGCAGGTTAATCAAAACGATCAGGTCTTTTGGCCTAAATTGCCGATGCCAACCAGAGCTGGCCGCGTCCAAATGCACGGCGGGCTGAATGTTCGGTTGATCACTGGCATAGGCATCTATGCTCTGACGCCGTTCCGCGTCGATCTCTGTCGGTTGCCAAGACAGCTGAGGTAGCTTCTGCGCAAACGCGCGTACATGCTGACCCGTGCCGCTGGCGATCTCCATGGCCCGGCCTTGTGGCGGTGCCCAACGCGAAACCAGCTCACATAGGACGGCAGCGTTGCGACTGGCAGCGGGTGCAACCAGCTTGCCATCGGTTGATGGCGCGGCGACGCTGGCATTGGGGGGTGGTGTACGTTTGCTCATTTGCGCAGCCGATCCGGTGTTAGCATGTCGATAATCGCCTGCTCGAACGCGGGTCTGTTTCCAACCACAAGATCGGCCACAAACTCAGAAGCGCCCGGCGCGCTTTGGAAACCATATCCGCCTTGCCCGGCGCACCAGATAAATGACCTGTCCTGCGGATCAGGGCCCAGCACCAAAGTTCCATCTGGTGAAAAACTACGCAGCCCGGCCCAGTTTGTTTCAACCCGCGTCACCGGTTCGCTGACCATCTCTTCATAGCGGGCCAACCCCTGGGCCAGCACCATATCGTCGGCATAGGCATCATGCGGGGCAACCAGGTCGGCATCGGCCGGAGACACAAGCAACTTCCCCGCATCCGGTTTGGCGTACCAGGTCTCACCAGCACCAATCATCATCGGCCAGTCTGAAACGTCATGTCCGCCTGGCGCCGGTATGCGTGCCATTGACCGGCGACGGGGTTCCAGGCCGATTGGCGCTATTCCAGCCAGTTGTGCGACCCCGTCCGCCCAGGCACCGGCCGCGTTGATCACGTGTCGTGCTTCAAAAACATCCCGCGCTTCGACCTGCCAGTTGTTGGCTTTGGTGACCGCAGTCACCGGGGATTTAGTGTGAACGTCCCCGCCGTTCTTGCGAATGACCCGTGCAAAATCCTGCAGGAGGCGGTCGGTTTCGATGTCAAAGGCATCGTGGCTGATCCCAGCATAGCCCAGCCGCTTGGGATGCAGGATCGGGATCAATCTGCGCGCATGGCCAACCGATATCTCTTGCATATCCAGGCTGTTGAGGTCTGCCTTGAACATATCTTGCTGATCGGTGCTTGCGACTAGCATCAAGCCGCGTTTTTGCAGATAGCCGCCATCCTGAAGAAACTGACTGCCTGCCTGGTTTAACGCGACCACTGATAGGGGGCCGTAATTTTCCTCGAACAAAGCTGCAGATCGACCTGAGGCGTGATAGCCCAACCCATCTTCGGCTTCGAGCACGGTAACCGACCCATGCGCGGACAGTCTTGCACCAGCGCTCAGCCCGGCGATCCCGCCGCCAATGACAAGGAAATCAATCATGCTCTGCTTTCTGACAAAAGCGGGATCATTGCGGGCTGTGGGGATTTCATGGGCGCTCCTTAAGTTCCAACGCGTCTCGTTGTCAGTTACGTGGACTATAAGCAGCCTTGAATTTGTGCTTCAACCCAGTCAAAGAAGTATCAAATTGAAAAGGAGGGCACAGTGACTGCAGCGGATCTTCATCCAATGGCCACAGGACATATCCCCCGATATGTCGTCGCAGCTGACGGGAGCGATTATCTGTTCTCTGCCATGGTCGTGTTCTTTGTGATCATCGTGGTACTGATTGGCGTGGGGTATCTGACTCTGCATTCGGTTCCGGAAAAAATGGCGCATGAAAACAACCACCCTCAGTTCCAGTTGGTTGGTATTCTGGCGCTGCTTGCCTTGTTTACACATAATGGATTGTTCTGGATTGCAGCCATTTTGGTTGCAGGGTTCCAGTTCCCGGATTTTGCAACGCCGATGAAGAATATCGCAGATGCCATCCGATCTTTGGGGCGGTCACCGGTGCCGGACGCTGTGCCCGAAGCTGCGCAACACGAAGCACCCGTTGCAGAATCCACCGAAACGCGGGAGCAGTAGGCAATGATCGAAACAATGCTCTGCGCCCTGATCACGGTGCTGCCTGATTATCTGTTCCGCCGCTTTGTGCAAGGTAAACGCATCGGGCATGAAATCACCCTGTTCACCATGTGGTACGAACTGCGCTGGGGCTTGACCACCTGCGCCATTCTCGCCCTGACAGTGATTACTACGCTATTCTACTTTCATCCGGCCAGTTCCAATGCCGCTTCCTACTTCCGGACGGTTACCATCCTGCCGCAACTGGGCGGTCGTGTGGCAGAAGTTTACGTGCGCAACAATGAACTGGTGACTGCGGGTCAGCCGATTTTCCGGATCGAGGATTTCACTCAGCAAGCGCAGGTTCAGTCGGCGCATGCGCAAGTGGCTCAGGTCCAGGCCTCGCTGAAGGTGGCAGAAACCGATCTGGCAGAAGCCGATGCAGGTATTGCCGGGGCCCGGGCGGCGCTGGCGCAATCGCTGGAAGACCTTGAGCGCAACACCACGCTGCGCGACGAAGGCTCAAGCGCGGTTCGATTGGCCGAGATTGAGCGGTTGGAAAATCTCGTGGCCGAGCGTGAAGCGCAGGTAACGGCAGCCCAATCCAAGCGGGCAGCAGTTGTTCAACAAATCGAAGAACTGATCCCGGCCCAACTTGCCAGCGCAAATGCGCAGCTGGATGCCGCGATGACCGAGTTGGATAAGACCGTGATCAATGCCGGTGTGACCGGACGTGTAGAACAGTTTGGGTTGCAGGTGGGTGACTATGTCAGCCCGCTTTTGCGGCCTGCGGGTATTCTGGTGCCGTCGCATTCCGGGCATGACCGGTTTCAGGCAGCGTTCAATCAGCTATCTGCACAGGTCATCAAACCCGGCATGATCGGAGAGCTGGGTTGCATGACCAAACCCTTCACCGTAATCCCAACGGTCGTGGTTGAGGTTCAGGACGTCATCCCCTCGGGTCAAATCAGACCATCGGACGAGCTGCGCGATGTGCAGAACAACAAGGTTCCCGGGTCGATACTGGTCTATATGGAGCCGCTTTACAAAGGCATGGCCGACGACATTCCGCCAGGCAGCAACTGTCTGGCGAATGTCTACACGGACAATCATGAGCGGCTTGAGCACGAAGACCTTGGGTTCTGGGAAGGCGCGTTTTTGCATGTCGTCGACACTATTGGTGTGGTGCATGCGGCGGGGCTGCGCCTGCGTTTGATCCTGATGCCGGTCAACACCCTGGTTCTGACAGGGCACTAAGTCTGATCCAGCCCCGGGTCGTTGGCCCAGGGCTGGCCCGGTTATCTAGTTGTTTGCTTCCTCGGTTTGGTCGCCCGGCGTCCCGGTATTCTCTCCCGGTTCCGGGGTTTCAGGTCCGGCTCAATCTGTTTTCTAAACGTCTAAAAAATGGTCGACCTGATAGACCACAAAACCCGGTTTTCTCAGTTTTGTTCCCCAGGGCCTGCACCAATATCCTCTGAGAACGGTATTACAGCCCCCGGATCGCCGGTTACCAGGGACCCCAAATCAGCCCAGCCTTTGAAGAAAAGAGCAGGGCTGTCGTCGATAACGATGTAGCTGTCGGTCAGAGATTGTACATCGGGGCCGTCCAGAACGGTGTAGCTGAAACTGATGTTCTCATCCGACTGTTTGGGGTCGGTCAACTCGACGATGATCGAAACGGGTTTCCCCTCTGACTGCCCGACAAGTGCCGCGTTGGGTGGATCGTCAGCAAAGCTGTCCTGACCTTCCACCCAAGCTTTCAGCAGGTCAGCACTGGGAACGGCCGCCGCGATGCGATGTGGGCGATCCGTAAAGATCACCATGTTTGCATCTGCATCTTTCAGTGTCAGCGTGCCACCCGCCATAGTTGCCGAGCCCGCGTGTTGAACAATCAAATAGCTTTCGGGTTCGGGTTTGTCCTCAGCTGACACCGATAATGGAATGGCAGCTATTGTGAACACAATCAATGAGGATCGAAGAGAATAGTTCATTGGTTTCATCACCTTGTTGCAATTCTGTTGAAAGGTCGCTGGATTCATACAGTGAATCCCATAAGCCTAATCGGGGTTCAACGTATCGCCCTTATACCCATAATCCGCCAAGGGATTAGCCACTGTCAGCAGCGGAGTACCGTTCTGACCAGTAAGATCGTCACCTACACCTACAACAGTATCTAGATCTCCCCACCAAGTTTCATCTATGACCACATAACTCTTCTCAATTTTAACGGCCTCCTGACCCTCCAAAATGACGTAGTTAAATGTAAGATTGCCATCGGCCAATTGGGGATTGGTGATCTCCACAATCAATGACGTCGCTTTGCCGTCAACTTCTCCGATAATTACAGCATTGGGCGGGTCTTCAGCAAAGTCATCATTGCCCTTGTTCCATATCTCGATCAGGCTTGCGGTAGGAATGGCCAGGGCTGCCCGCATTGGGCGATCTGAAAAGGCAATCATATGTTTGTCGATACCTTCGAGTGTCAGCGTTCCATCCGATAGTTTTGCTGATGCTGCGTGCTGAACGAACAGCGCCTTCGCCTCGCTTTCAGCAGACTCGGCAATGGTATAGGTCGCCATGCTGGCTAGTGCCGAAACCAAAACGGTGCCTTTGAGTAACGTGTTCATGGCTTTCCCTTCTCTGGATATCAATTTGTTTGATCCGGATTCATCAACTCTCTGTTGTATCGACGAGCGAGCGAACTGGGTGTTTCGGTTCCATACTTCGTCAGGAAATGACGCTTTACAAGCCGGTATTAACAAATCTTAACTTAGCGCAAAGGCAGAGATGAATTACTGGAGGGTAGAGACATTTTCAGCTGGGCGTTGCTCTAGAAGGCTTAAGGTGCTTACACTTTGGTTAACAACCTGAAATTGCGTTGTGCGCCCTGTAAAGAACAATCTGACGCTTTGACGTCGATCAGAAACAGACACTGAACTGCAGGAGATAAAAGGTGAAAAAACTTCTATTGTCATTTGTTGGAGTAGGCGCGTTGACTGCGTCTGTGGCGCTGGCCGACGACACCGTGCAGAAAAATTATCTGTTCGTTGAATCGGCGGACAAGGTCGAGCTGGTGGATGGCAAGCTTGTCCTGCACGGCGTGGATGATCAGGTGTCTGTCTTTGCAGACCGTCCCTATCGTGATGCGGGCGTTATCTCGATGGCTCACTTCCTAGATGTATGGACGTTTGGTGACGACAGCTTTGAGGCGGACCCGCCAAATGCCGCACTATCGGGTGAAATCGACGGTAAATCTCATGTTGTCATCGTCGAGATTTCTGCGCCCAAGGTAAACGGTGATAAACTCGAATATGCCTACAAAGTCATCGAAGGCGAAGACATCGGAACTATGGACAACGCAGTGATGTTCATCGATGGGTGGTGGAGTGAGTCTTATACTGGTCCCTTTGGCGGCTTGCCGGGAACCGGAGGCTGAGCAAGAAACAAACGCGCGCAACAGGGTAAGCCAAATTTGCGTTCTTACTTTGTGGCTGTTTGATTAAGACTTTCTCATGCTCTCTTGAAACGCGTGACGACCAACGCGAACTTGAGGGGAGTGAATATGTCTTAAGAACCACGTTCTTCGAGTAGAGACTTCCTTGTATTTACCCAAACGCAGAATGCCGCTTAGGGAGTGTGAGATGAAAACCACAGCCAGAATTCTCGGAACAGCAATGATGACTGGTGTGATCGCCACTGCGGTCGTGGCGCAAACGTCAGAGGACAAGAATGCGCCTGAAAGCTTTTTGTTTGTTCAGCATGCAGATGCAGCGACGTTTGTAGGCACAACGCTCACCTTAGAGGGCGCGGACAAAAGCATCATCGTATTTACGGATCGACCTCATCGGGCTGCATCCACTATACCGGTGTCTGAACTTGTAAAAAGATGGGGCGAAGGCGATGATAGTTTTGCCGCCGATCCGCCAAATGCCGCATTGGTTGGCGAAACCGAAAACGGCGATCCCGTATCCCTGATCGTCGAAGTAACCGCCCCGGCGCTCAGCGATGGTGCGATGAGTTATCAATACAGCGTCATCAAAGGCGAAGCTCAAGGGACAATCAAGAACCCCTATGTGGTGATCGATTTGAGCTATTTGGGCTTCAACGTCGCGTCGACGTTATCCACCGTTGACACAGCTGTCGGAATTCCGGCGCCGTCCGGCGAGCTGAACTGGGCGGATACGAATGACTAGGTTTTTTGCAGCAAAACAAGGTACTTACGCTGCGCTAAAGATGCTTCTTTCGAGGATCAAAAAATGAATCAGTACATTAAGCCTTGTTCCATCGCGATTGCCACAGTTGGCTTTGCAACCGCAGTCGTGGCAGAGTCATCCCAAGACTTTACGTCCACGGAAGGCGTTCTCCTTGTACAGCACAGCGACAAGGCCGCGATGTCCGGCGGTGTGCTCACGCTGGTGGGGGCTGACAAGAACCTCATTATGTTCACGGATCGTCCACATCGGGCCGCCGCAGCCATCCCAAGTGAGCATCTGGTCAAAATCTGGAGCGAAGGCGACGATAGCTTCGCTGCCGATCCTCCAAACGCCGCTCTGGTGGGCCAGAAAGACGGCAATCCTGTCTCGTTGGTCGTAGAATTGACAAACCCAAGGACATCAGGTGAGGACTTTGTGTTCGGTTACAAACTTATTGAAGGCGAGGAAGTTAGCGAGATAGATCAGGCCTACATCGTGATTGATGACTGCCTTGTCTGCTATTCTGATTTGGTTCAGTTTGCGACCGGTGATCCTATACCGTACATGATTAACCCAAATGACCCAAAATAACGAATACATCCGGGTCAACTCTTCGGTCTAATTCTTGTGAGGTGAACCTGGGGTTGTGACACGTGGGTAGTTCTAGTTATCTCCAAATGATTGCATAGAATGTATCTAGAATTTGTTGAGGTAATTGGCGGCCTCTTCAGGCTGACGAATTGAAAGATTTACGTTGCGCCACCGAACTCGGGTATGGATAGTGTTTATGCATTCTCGACCAAACTGCCGAGCCCTCGATGACTTCATTTGCCATATTTTTTACCGCTCTTGCTGTGCTTGGTCTCGCGAGCCCTGTCGTCGCGCAATCTGATGATCTAAATCAACCCAGTGTGGTTGTTGCTCTGGCGACAATGCAAGATTTACAAAAACAGGATGAGTTCGTGGGCCGGGTCGTCGCTGATCAAAGTGTCGACCTTCAGGCCAGAGTGGACGGCGTCCTGCAGGAGGTCAACTTCACCGAAGGTGGGTCTGTCAAAAAGGGCGATGTGCTGTTCCGCATCGAGAAAAGGAAATATGCGGCGGGTGTCGATAGCGCTCAGGCTGCTTTGAAAAGCGCTCAGGCTTCTGCACTGAGCGCCAAAACGGAACTCGACCGGCAACAGACACTTTTTGACAAAGGCGATGCTCCCAAATCCGTTCTGGACACAGCGAAGGCGACGTTTGATGAGGCTCAGGCCTCAGTGGATGAGGCACAGGCCGAACTTGAAATCGCGAAAATCGATCTGGACTATACTGAGATCGTCAGCCCTCTGGACGGGCGGATTGGGTTGTCAGTTGTCGACGAAGGCAACATCGTAGACTCGGACAGTGGTGTTCTGGCAACCGTCACAAGCGTTGATCCCATGCTGGTGAGCTTTTTTGTCAGTGAGCCCGTATTGCTGCGCGAACGACGCAATGGATCGATTTCGCCCCAGGGCATCAAACTGGCGACACAGATCACTCTGGCCGACGGTCAGACCTACGATACGGAAGGCAAAGTGATCTACGTGGGCGACAGCGTCAGCCAAGACACCGATACTATCGAGCTAAGGGCAACCTTCTCTAATCCTGACGGATTTCTTATTCCTGGTCAGTTTGTCATCGTCACGCTCAGTGGCTCGGACGACACCAAAGTGTTGACCGTGCCACGCAATGCGGTTCAGTTCGACAAGCAAGGCCATTTTGTATTCTCGGTGGATGACAAAAATACGGTTCACCGGAAAGATATTGAAATCGGCACTCAGACCGCGACCAGAGCCCAAGTGAATTCTGGCCTGAAAGATGGTGATCGGGTGGTCGTTCAGGGGCTGCAGAAAATTCACGACGGATTGGTCGTGCAACCTGTCGATAGTCAGAGTTAGGTCTTGGCTTGATCTCTCACTATTTCATCAATCGCCCGCATTTTGCCGCCGTCGTTGCGATTTTGATGGTTCTTTTTGGGGCGGTCTGCGTTCGGCTCATGCCAATCTCGGAATATCCGAACATTACGCCACCGCAGATATATGTGACCGCGACCTACCCGGGCGCAGATGCGCAAGTCATTCAAGAATCCGTGGCCACGCCCATTGAAGAACGCGTGAATGGGATCGACGGCATGCTGTACATGCAGTCCACAAGTTCGAATGACGGCAGCTATGAACTGAGTGTTTCGTTCGACTTGGGAACAGACCCCAATGTTGCGGCGGTGGAGGTGCAGAACCGCATTGCCCTGGCCAGCGCTGAATTGCCATCCGTTGTGCAACAGCAAGGTATCGAGGTCACCAAACAATCCGGAAACATGATCCTGGTGATCAACCTGACATCGCCTGACGGGTCGCGGGATGAACTGTACCTCAGCAATTACGCGGCCGACTTTTTGCACGATCCTTTGCAGCGTCTACCGGGGGTCGGTGGTGTATCTCAGTTCGGCCAGTTGGAATACAGCATGCGGGTGTGGATCAACCCGGTTCGCATGGCTGCGCTGAATATCACCGCCTCAGAGATTGCTGATGCGATTGAAAGCCAAAACGTTGTAGCCGCCGCCGGCCAAGTCGGAGCCCCGCCATTTGGCGATGCCCGCACAGATTTTCAATTCAAGCTTAGAGCCGAAGGTTTGCTGCGGGATGCAGAAGAATTTGGTCGGATCATCATTTCTACAAGCGACGACGGATCGATCACCCGACTGGAGGATGTGGCACGGATTGAGCTTGGTTCAGCAACCTACGCCGGGTCCTCCCAATTGAACGGCAAGGATACGGCGGCGATTGCGGTGCATCAGGAAAGCACGGCCAACGCGCTGGAGATTTCAGACAGCATCCACAACTTGATGGGCGAGCTTTCAAAGAAGTTTCCCGAAGGGGTCTCATATGAGATCACGTATGACGTTACGGATGCCGTCCGTGTTTCAATCGAAGACCTTCTGAAAACCCTGGCGCTGACTGCAGGTTTGGTGATCGCGGTCACGTTTTTCTTTCTGGCCAGCTTCCGAGCGACCATCGTTCCCGCAATTGCGATCCCTGTCTCACTATTGGGTGCAATCGCATTGATCTATGCGATTGGGTTCAGTGCAAACATGATCACACTGTTTGCTTTGGTTCTAGCTATCACTCTGGTGGTTGATGATGCGATCATCATCATCGAAAACGCCGAACGGATCATGACCGATGAGGGGCTTGAGCCGCGCGACGCGACGCTCAAGGCGATGTCACAGGTCAATCGTCCGATCATCGCGACCACTTTTGTGCTGGCAGCCGTGTTCGTTCCGGTGTGTTTCTTTCCCGGAGTGACCGGAACGATCTACTACCAATTCGCAGCGACGATCATCTTCGCTTTTGTGCTGTCCGCCGTGAATGCGCTAACCTTGGCCCCGGTGCTTTGCGCCATGGTGTTGAAATCGGGTGTGAAGCCGATTGGCCCGTTGCGGTTTGTGCCTGCGGCAGTGTCTTGGATTAGACAGCAGTATATGCGGCTTGTGTCACTAATGCTGCGATACATCGTTGTCTCTTTGCTTGTCTTTGCCGCTTGTGTCGGTGCCACCATTTATTTGTTTAAAACCGTTCCAACCGGCTTGATCCCACAAGAGGACAACGGTGTTTTGTTGGCGGCCATGGCACTGCCGGATGGGGCCTCGCTTCAACGGACCCAGGCTTTTATGTCTAAAGCTGGCGAGGTGATTCAAAAGGCGCCCGGCGTGGAGACCGTTACAACCGTGTCCGGTGCCAGCATGCTGACGGGTGTCCGCTCCAACGCTGGAATGGCGATCATCACGCTCCAGCCATGGGACAAACGCACCAGCCCGGATTTGCATTGGGATGCGATCATGCAGGATCTGGATCGGCAACTGGCCATTCTGCCCGAGGCACAAAGCTACGTGTTTCCCTTTCCAACCATCCACGGGCTTGGATCGACGGGTGGCATCTCGGTCGAGCTTTTGGATCTTGAGCAAGGAGACGGAGCGCAATTGGATTCCGTCATGAATGCATTCGTTACAGCTCTGAATGCCGCGCCGGAATTCGTTCGCGCAAATGGCAGCTTTTCGGGTCAGACTCCACAATACCGCTTGTCTGTCGATCGGGATCGCGCCGAAACGCTCGGCGTAAGCGTCTCGGACATCTTCACCGCATTGCAAGCCAATCTAAGCACCTTCTTCGTGGACAACTTCATCCTGTCGGAGCGGGTCTATTGGGTCGTCATTTCTGCAGATGCACAGTTTAGGCAAACGCTGGATGATGTGGAAAACATCTACGTCAAAAACAGCGCTGGTGAGTCTCTACCCTTACGAAACTTTGTGAGCAGCGAACCGGTTCTCGCACCGGATGCAATCCCGCGATATAACCTGTTCACAGCCGCCTCTGTCAGCGCACAGTTGGCAGACGGTGTCAGCTCGGGCGCGGGCATCCAAGCCATGCAAGAGATTGCTGACAAAACGCTGCCAGACGGCTTTCGGATCGAATGGTCGGGTGTGACCCAGCAAGAGGTCAAGTCTCAGGACATGGTGCCTTACATCATGCTGTCAGCGCTGATTTTGGCCTACCTGTTTCTTGTGGTGTTGTACGAGAGCTGGATACTGCCGCTGTCGATTATCAGCTCAGCCATATTTGCATTGCTGGGCGCGCTAATACCCATCGCCTATTTCCCGTTTCTCACCAGCAACATTTTCGCGCAGATTGGCATGGTGTTGCTGATCGGATTGGCCGCCAAAAAGGCGATTATGGTGGTCGAGTTCGCCAATCAAGAAAGGCAAACGGGGGCTAGCATCCGCGAAGCAGCTTTGAAGGCGGCGGAAATCCGGTTTCGCCCGGTCACGATGACCGGATTGTGTTTCATAGTGGGCGTCTTGCCGCTGGTATTGTCCAGCGGGGCCGGCGCTGCAGCACGTTTGTCCATTGGTTACCCGGTTCTTTTCGGCATGGTGTTGGACAGTACACTGGGTCTCTTGATGATCCCTGTTCTATTCGCGACGTTTCAGTCACTCAAAGAATACTTGATTGAGGCCGCTAAATCACGATAGCTTTCTCTGCCATTTCACCGACGCTGTGTTCCAATGTAGCGAAAGTTCAATCTAGAATTCGTTTGCGAACGCGTCGTATAGAGGTTGCTGCGTTGCACAATAGTTCCTGCGCTAGGGTCAGGATGCATTGATTCCTGCCGCGCCGCGTGATTCACGGCTCCGAAAACGGGGCGGTGATAAAGGCGATCTTTTCTGGCTAAGCGACGAGCAGTTGGCCAAGCTTTCCCCGTTCTTCCCTAAGTCGCACGGCAGGCCACGGGTTGATGAAGATAATCCCACTCAACACACGCCGATCGTCGACATAGGATTCGCCATGGGACTTTGGAAAGAAGGGCTCAAGACGCGACATCTGCGCATCCGTCAGCCAGAAAAGATCAGACATGTTCACCACTCGTTTTTGAGCCGTGAATCATGCGGCGCGATAGAAAACAATGGGTCCTGACCCTAGCAATCCTTTGATTATCCGATCTTGAGAGCGGTGCTCTGGCGAGTTGGAAGCTCTGGTTCGAAAACCACTGGCCGGGTGACGACGTCGAGCTTCTGCAATTGCTGAGAAGAGCTGGGAGCTACATATTGCCTTCGCGCTTTCCGAAAGACGAAGACACAGCTCGCTACCTCGCATTCTTCGAATGGGTCACGGCGACGAATGGTGAAGAGCTGGGCTAGGACAGGTTACACAGTTTCATCGCCTTTCTGTGCTGAAACCTAGAGGGGGGGATCAAAAGTTGCGAGCTTTAAGCCAAGGGACCGGCGGGGGTAACCAGATTTTTCCGCGTGGAAGTTATAAGGGGGGTGTCGAGGGAAAGAGGGCGGATATTCGAACTCCAGGTTTGAAGTGGGACTTTGCAATGCTTCGTTTTAACGGCAGATTTGTTCGCGTTTCGCCAATTCGACCTGCGTGTATTTTGCTTTCGCAGCGAACGCCCGGAAAGCGAGCTGCAATCGCAGCATCGGACGCCGTCGCTCAAGGTCGGCTCTGGGCCGGCCTTGTAGGGGTCGACGTGGGGGTTTGGCGAAGATGCGGCGGTGCATACAACAAGCAACTTGGCAATACCCAGTAGATGATTGTCTGGGTGGAATTATCGTCATCCGCAACTTGAAAGCGAATATCTAATCCTTCTGAACGACTATACAGCGGAAGCTGACTCAGGTCCAGGGTCGAACTGAGACGACAACTCGTCCGCCAGACCGGTCAATCACTTCGACGCATAGTGCTTCTCCGACATCGACCGATCCGAGTCCAGCTTTCTCAAGTACGTTTGTCTGCAAGAAACAGTCTCTGGTGTCATCGAAGACATTGACGAAGCCGTAGTTCTTTTCCTTGCAGAACCACCTGACCCTTGCAGGCAGCATTGAAGTCGGCTTGATGGGTTGGAGTCCAATTTGCTTGTTGTGCGGGACTGTCCAGGAAGCCTCCGACCGGATGCTCAGGATCTCAACGATTTGAAGTCCTCTCTGTTTGACACTTGCAAATGCCTCTAGTGTGCAGCCGTTTGCGATTGAGGTCTGGCCAAAATCATGCAGCGCGTTCTGATGCATTAAGGCATCCTCGCCCGACACATTGCAGGTCACAAAACCGTATCCTTTCATGGCCGAGAACCATTTCAAAGTTCCCTCAATATGCCGCAGTGTGGCATCCCCACCTATTGTTGATCCGTCCAAAACCAAATTACGTTCTAACGTTACAAGTTTCACGGGCTTACCCTTGTTCGGAAACGTGGAATTTGTTTGTCAAATTTATTAAGCTGTGTGAAAGGGTTGGGGGGCTACTTTCTGAGGCCAGAGAGTTCTGATTTGCTTGCCCATGTGTTTGCATATTCGGACAACAAATTAGTCTGCTCTTTGTGGAGTGCCATCAGAACACATGCCGCCCACATGGCCGCGCCATATTCTGAATCGCTGTCATGCAATCGTAGAGCATTCAATATAGCGGTTTCTGGGGTTGATGGCTCATGCACCGATTTTAATGTCCTTGTTCCTAGGCACTATTGAAGCTCGCAAGAATACCAACATTGATCTGAGTCGAAGCAGCACTGAAAGTCAGCAAAAAGTCTAACATCCGACCCCCAAAGCCCTCCCATTTTCTGGTTTTGCTGTCTTGTCGCCAAAGCGAACAATTCTCAATATGCAATGCTGCCATTGAATGGATGAGAAACACTTCGTTAACGTTCTATTCATAATTTCCCACGAATTGTGAAGAGCCTCGTTGGATCTATGGGATTGCTCAGACTAAACACATATCTTCTGCAGAAACTGCCATATGCGACAATACCACATGAGATTACCGGTTGTGTCGCAAATTTTTATAACGACCGGAGCTAGCGCGATGCTAGTTGCAGCTATCCTGCGATATCAGCAAACATCCGAAAGCTGGAAATCGTACCGTATCGCTAGAGAATTTCTTCTTGCGGATCATGTTAGCTACCTCAATGCCATCCAATGTTGCGGAAGCCGATCCGAAAGACTTGAACCAGCACATGTGCCGTACGCGCCGTTTGATATATCTGTGATCTTATTCAATCAAGTTGTTCAAATACTTGGACCTGATCGTCTGTACTTTGGCTTGATGGCCGAACCACTTCAGCATTCTGTTTTGTGCTTATCTTCGAACTCTTTGAGGACATCGAACAAGGATGCAACGTCAAAGGCGATCAGGGCCAACTCGGTGTCCCATCGGATGAGTCCCACGCAGACGCCTGCGCCAATGGTATCGCTTAGAACGGTCAGGTCGGGTTCAGGCACTTGGGGAGCTACTAGTCTTTCGACCGAGAGAAGTTGCTCAAGCCTGTTTTGCCGGAAATCCCTTAGATCAGAGAGCAAGCCTTCTGGGCCATTGGCGTGCTCTGCCCGCTCCATACCAAACTGCAAGGATGCCAAAGTAAGATTCTGCAACCTACGTACAACCACATCAAGCATTGAGCCGTGGTCAATGGAATTAGCCACACTAAGAATTCCTTGACGGATTGCCGTGACCGATACCATTCCGGAAACACCGTACAAATCGGAGCGCAATGGGCCTGGGATCAAAGCGAAATCAGATGTGGGGCCAATTGCGTCGGTGAAACTGACCATCAGATTCACGATGTCGTCGGAATTCACGATAGGTGCCTGGTCAATGATCCCTTGAAAACCCAGATTGCTGCAGTCAGAAACTAGAACCACTCGGCGGCCTGTGACCTGCAATTCCAGAATGTTCTCATCGGATACGAACCGCAGTGTTGTCCCAAGCACAGCGTTTTCGATTTCACGTAGCATTGCGGCCATTGGATCAGCAGCCTCCAACGGCAGCCTTCCATTTAGAAACGGAAAGCGGCATGTCGCTAACTTGGACAAATTGCTTTGAAAATCGGTCAAGTCAGGCATCGGGCCTCTCCGATCCGACCCGAGTTCTGGATCAGCTTGTCCCACTCGTCTGCGTCCAAAAGCTGAAACTCTGTGACACAGTTGCCGCTATCTTCGACGTTCAAGTGCAGTGACGTAACAACCGAAGTCCAGAGGTTAACGTCCGATAGCAACAGGCCTGGCTTGCCCACCATTGCATTGACTATGGATGTTTTGCCGGATTTGATCTGGCCTATGAACGTAATCTCAGGCAAAAAATTCTCAAGATCGCGTGACATCGATCGCAGTTTCTTTAGCGTGTTTCGACCGCCGAGGCTTGCAATATCTAACAGTCTCTCTTTGCTAAACTGAATGTAGCTGCTGAGATCGTTCAGAGGGCCCAAACCAGCATTCAGAAAGACCTGAGCTCCAGGAGCAAGTTGATCGGAACTGACTTGACTACCTGTACGCACTACCATGGACATAACCCTAATCATCTTTAACACACATGATGAGTTAAAGGGTCAATAGGTAGGCAATATGACTATATCGGGGCATCATTCGCATTTTTTGAGTTCTTGGCTCGGGACAATTCTCGCTTTAGTTGAATTGCGGCCATGATGGTTTCGGTTACATCTGCCCGTTCTGCTTCGATTCGGAACAACTCAACCAGGTCTGCAAGCTCGCGCAGCATCTGAAATGACCCCCGCATGTTCACGTCATCCGACCACGCGTCCAGATCGAGTTCAATCTCTTCCAGAATCTTTGCCATTTCGGTCAGAAATTCAGAGTTTGAAAATACGTTGCCTAGTGCGGGAGAGTCACTCAGTCGGGACAGTTTGTTAATTGCGTCATCTAAGTTGGGGGCTGGAATGGCATCTGGAATAGGACTAGCGGCAGGTGTTGGTTCCTCCACCGGCCGCGTAGGATCGGTCACCGTATTTCGAGCATCTTCAATACTAGCGTCGTCGGGACCCAAAAGGCCAACCGCACCTTGCAGGAACAGTTCAGCCTGCCCCGTTGCGTGCTCTCTCGCCGCGTCAATGTCGCGCCTTAGAATCGAGATCAGTTTGTGCCCGCCTGATGCGCGAAACAGGATCTTGTCCAGACTAGAGCCCGACCGGGCCTGCGAGGCGTCCTCAGGTGAAAGGCAAACAAAATCCAGAAACTCAGACCCAAATTCAGCGCAAAGGCGTGCTTCGGTTTCATCGCGCTCGCGTCCCGAGTTGATCGAAACCAGGATTGCATGATCCTTCAACCTATTGGGCATCTGTGCCCAAACCCGTTGATCTGTATGATCAAAATCATGGGTACACCATATCGCAATATCTGTTTGCAGGGCTAGCCATTCAATAGATGCACCTGTTAGATCCGCTGCCGCAGTGGCCAAAACAGATATCTTCTTCAGGGCTCTCGAAGGCAACGCCAAATTTACCTCAGTGGCATCGGTTTCTGCCAGTGCAATTAGGTCGAAGGGAGATGGGTAGTCGACCTTTGCTCCGTCGCGCTTCACAACCGTCAATTCTTCTTGCTCGGCAAAGCTTAGGCGAACGAAGTCGCACATGACGGTCTGCGGGAGCACGTCTTGCCCCAATACGAAATTTACCAGGTTGGCCCGATCGAGATACGTCGGAGCCAATATGGAAACGCGAATGGGTCTTGTAAGTGCTGCCAAATGCGCGCGTGCACGCGTCGCAACGTCTGCGTTTGCTCCGCCATTTGTCGCGGCAGCCTGCAGACGCGAGTGAAGGGCTAGCTGCGGGCATGATGGACTATTCATCTTACATGCCATTCCAGCAGGGTACCGACGACAAGGTCAGAGAAAATCAACCATATCCTCATCGTCATCTCCCACAATCCAGTTGAACGTCTTGTCGCACAACGCTTTGAACACCATTGTTGTTTCTCCGATGGAAATGCGATCACCGTCGTTCAATTTTTCGGTCGAGATGATTGGTTTACCCTGCAGGCGAACAATGTTTGTCTTGCCGCCGTGACCGAGGAAATAGCCGTTCTCTTCGGGGTCGTAAGCAATCGCGGCGTGATTGTCGCGCGAGACCGCCATATCTCCGAAATCCAGACAAATGGTCTGATCAGGGTTGCGACCGATCCGGGACAGCCCGGATCGAAGTGTGAATGCGTAGCCCCGACCGGGGCCGCTGACAATCACAAGCCACCCTACCGGCAAGGTTTGTTCAGGTTCAGGCGCATTGTCCGGGCTGAACAAATCCTTGGTTATACCTTCGGATGTGTCAAACCCGATCAGACGCGTACGCGTGCCGCGCGGGTTGGCGCTGACGGGTCTGGACACAGGTGCGGAGACAAGCTCTTCCATTGGTGTCTCGGTCATCCGCTGGAAAGGCTCCGCGCCAACATTCGGAGCGATGTCAGCGACACCGACCGCGCCAACCGAATGGTTAGGAGACATCAGACGCTGTCTCAAGTTCCGGGCGTGTTGGTCGGTGTCATCTTGTGGTGTAGTTGATATTGCAGATGATGCGTCTTCAGCAGGCAGCACCGACTCGGTTGCAGGCCTGCGGCGACGGTTCACTAAGGTATCGAACATACTCATATGCAACATCTTTCCTTTAAGAACTGGCCGTTAGACCAGTTCGGTTGATACGTCCTGCAGAAAGTCGAGCAGGCTGTCGGGGCTGACCGCTTCAGGGTTGACGGAATTCGACGGAAAGTACCGCAGGAAGATACTACGTGTTTCGCCTTCCATGCCTTCGTGGTGGCCCATCGACCAGGTCGGGAAAATCCGCTCGCGCACATCCTGACATGAAATCAGGATGATGTTCAGGTGCCGTGGGTCGGCAGAGATCCGATGATAGATCGAGCTGACTTCGGCGCGTCCGCCTTCCAGAACCTGCAGGAAGTAGTTGCCGTTAAAGTGAAGCATGCCGGTGACGTTCATTGCGGCGTTATTGCGTTTACAGACTTCCAGCAACTCGCCCAGATTCAGGCTCATGGATGGGTTGCGCTGGCTGTAGTAGATGAGACGAGTAAGATTCATTTTTCCACTCCGTTGAGAAACAGGTTTTCATTCGACGCGGCAGCCGTTGCCGGGATTGGATCAACGGGCCGGGTCTTGTTGCGGTTCTGTGTTGTTGGTTTGAAAGGCACCGTACCCGAAGGGGCCGACTGTGCCGGACGCCGTTCGACTGGTTCGAGACGCCGCCGCGTAGCACCCCGGCTCGAGGGCCCTTGATCTCGCAAAGCACGACGTTTGCGCTGTCGTTCGCGTTCCAGTTCCAGATGGGCGCGGCGCAACTCGCTGCGGGCTTGATGCGCGCGGCGATTGGCTGTCAGAAGCTCTCTCTGATAGGCTCCAACGAGGTCGGTTTGCACCCTGGTGATGCCCTTACGACCAGACCGGTAAAGCACCAGCAAAAGGATCACAAACGCACCCAGCATCAAATAGTCAGGCAACGGCGCTTCGAAGGCCTGAATATCTGCAAGCAAAGCCTTGGTCGGTGCTTCCAGTTGGGTGATTTGTTCAAGTATTTCCATAACTTCGACCTCTTTTACTGAACAACAAATTCGATTGACTGGTCCGAGGCGCTGGCCACTTGTAGGTCGGCATCAGGATTGCTGCTGTCGACGACAGCCAGGTCCAGGGTCCATGTTTCAAGGTTCCAGCTGACGCGCAGATCGGCGATTCCGGTGCCCGCCAATTCAAGGCTGCCAATGACTTGCAGACCCGCGTGCGAGCAGTCCAACGTGGTCTGGACAAGCTGGCTGACGTCATTCACCCGATTGTTCCATTCAGGGCCTGAAAGCGTTGCCGCGTGCAGCGACACCAAGCGAGACTCAATCCTTTGGATACAGTAGGGATCGTTCGAGTTGTCACCAACCATGGCCAGGAGACGGCCTTCTTTTGCGGGCTCTGCCGGGGGTTCGATGGTCTTGGCAACGGACGCTGTTTCGACCGGCACTTCAGACACAGCAGCGGTTGTCTGTTCTATCACAGGGGCCGGTTCGGCCACGGGTTCCGCAAGTGCGACCAGCCTTTTTGATAAGTCCAGGACGGGTGCGGTGTCAGAGCTTTCTGAATTGTTGAAGAATTTATTTAACGCCGTATTGCCCGGTGTCACCCCAAGCGAAACGATTGCAGCCACGGTCAGCAACCCGGTTGCCACGATAAAGTTCGGCCCGCGACCCTTTTTGGCCTCGGCGTTTTCTGCAAGTCGGTTGGCTCGAGCCAGTGGCAAGCCAGCGCGTTTGCCGGGAGCACCATCCATTTGGCGTGCCTTAGACATCATGCTTTCCTCTGAAATCTGAACAAAACGCTGCCGTTATTCGCTGCCAGCTTTTTGACATCGATGTTCATACCAGCCGCGACTTCGGTCAAAGTCTGCTCGTTATCCACCAGCGATACCGGTGAATTGTCGTCGGACAAAATCAGGTCTAACCCAAGTTCGACAACCATCTGCTGTAAAACGCCTTGAAGGCGATGAGAATAAAGGATCATTTTCAGTGTTTCCGGTTGCTTGCTGTTTCATCTGAAAATGATATTGGATAGTGTCATAATTGAGAAAAATGAGAGGCAATTACCAACAAAAGAGGGGTATTATTGTGATTACCTCTTTTTTGGCGTTCTGAGGTACTGAAAAATTAGAATTCTTTCGAGCGCCTCTCATGCTTTAGGTTTTGCTAAGTCTCGTGGGCAAAAAAACCGGACCTGAGGCCCGGTGTTTTTTTGGTTTTGTCGCTGGATCATGGGACCGATGGCTCAAAAGCTCACCCCTGAACGGTGCTTTCGATCCAGACCTCGACCCGCCGGTTCTTAATCCGTCCTTCGTGCGTTAGGTTGCAGGCTGCGGGTGCAATTTCGCCATATCCGACTGGGGATATTTCGATGCCCGGAAGCTGATCCGTCGCTTCGGTATTCAAGTAGGCCGCAATCCGATTGGCCCGGCGTAGAGACAGGCGTCTGTTGCTGTCAAAGGTTCCGACATCGTCGCTGAAACCGACCAGTTTGATCTTGGTTCCACTCGGTTGATCCTTGAGGAATTCCACCAAACGGGTGAGTTCCGCGGCCCCGCGATCATCCAATCGAGAGGAACCCGAACGAAAGTGAAAGGTGCTGGACAAGCGATCAAACTGACCTGCCGTTTCCAGCATTTCATCAACGACACCTTGCTCATAGGCGTCAGTTCTTGACGCGCGCAGGGTTTCACCACGCAATCCAGCCATGTGTTGCGGCAGCCTGCCGATGCTAAAGCTGGTGAAGCCAGCGACCGAAATCGCATCCTCGGCTTCTTCCGATTTGGCGAAACTCAGCAGACCCCGCGCAAAATCGTTGTCCAGATCGCTACGGTTATACAGATAGACCCGACGGACGAAGGGGTATTCCTCGGTCTTGGCATAAAAATCATTGGGTTCTGTTACTACGCCACAAGCGTCGATGATATTCATTGCCTTGGTGCCGCGCTGCACTCCGAACGGCAGGAAGCTGATCGCGCCGGGATTTTCCAAGACCTGCGTTGCGGCTTCAATGTCGGTACCCACCGCCGTAATGCCGGAAGGTGTGATGTCCGTGCCGTCGAACAAGACAGATTCAAATAGCTCGCGCGAGGCGGTTCCGGTGTCGCGGCCGATAACCTGAATCGGCACGTCAGGGCCATTCAACTGGGACCAGTTGGTTATTTTGCCCAGATAGACATCGCGCAACTGGTTCAGCTCAATCGCCGAAACCGGGTTATCCGGATGGGTCACGATTGCGATGCTTTCCAGCGCCAGCAAATGTTCCTGACCAACAGATGTCATGTTGCCCGCACCACTGGCGGCAAGGCCGCGCGCTTCTTGGCTCTCAATGCGTCGGGTCGACATGCCAATTTCGGCCTCGGCAGCTTCCAACGCATCAAACGCTTCACCGGAATTCGAAGGGATCACAAGGACGCTATCCAGATCATCCCCGAACCCTTCGGCGGTGACGAGGTTAAGCAGTTTATTCTGGCTGTTGGGAAGAAGCTGCGTCGAGATTTCATTGCCCACATGCACCGCATACCCGGCTATCAATAGGGGCATCAACTCGGTCGCCATGACACCTGATCCAGCGATCCGTAGGCTGACATCGCTGGTGTCAATTGTGGGGCAGCCTTCACCATTGCACGTCACCCGATCGGTGCTGACGCGCATCTCCCCAATGGGCGTTTTGATCAGAAAGTGGCCGTCAACGAGGTCCAGAAATTCGCCGGACAAACGCAGCGATCCGTCGGGAGCTGACAGTTCCACTTGCCCTGCCGCGGCTATCGTGGGCAGGGCACTGGCGATGGCAATGGCACTTGCAACGCTTTTGCTTAGCTTAAAGATGTTCGTCATAGTCAGATCTCCGTCTTCTATGGTTCGCAATCGGGGTGCGCGACGCTCGCTTCAGCGCGCCCTGTAGTTGGGTCATTCGCTTTGTGACTTGGCATTTTACAGCGCCATGGCCTGATTGATGATGTCCGGTGCCTCTTCGATATCCGGCACCAGCGCTGCCAGGATGGCATCCTCTTCGGCCGACCGATGGACTGGCTGTGTTTCAATTCGTCGTTCGGTTTTTGGTTCGGGTGACATCACGGGCATCTGGTCGATTTGCAGAACCATGACTGAGATATTGTCTTGTTCGGGCATTGCCGCGGCTTCGACAGCTGACATCAAGTTTTGGGTCACCACGGCGCTGCTGCTGGCCGCCGTTTTGTTGGCCAGTTTCAGGATTGTGCCGTCGGTCAGGGTCTGCAGACCATCGCTTGCCAGAATCAGGATATCGTCCGGCTCTAGAGCCATGGGCGTTTCCGGACAATCGATCCGCGGAATTTCCTCACCCAGCACAGCCGAAGTCAGGCAATTCCGATCCGGATGTTGTGCGGCAACCTCAGCGCTCAGCTGACCTGACGCTACCATCGCGTCAATCTGTGGCGCCATCGAGTGATCTTCGTTCAGTTTTTGGATTTCACCATTGCGGATCAGGTAGAGGGGGGAATCCCCGACAGACAACCAATAAAGCTGATTGTCACGAACAACGGTTGCGATCAGAGTGGCTCCCATCCCTTTGGAATCGGGGTTGTTCTTGATGAAATTTGACATGGCCGTATTAGCCTCTCCCACCGCTTTTTTGAGCAGAGCGGGAATGTTGGCGTCGCCGGATTTCAACATGTTCCGACGCATTTTTAACGCGGCAAACACCTGGCTGACCACCAAAGCGCTGGCCATATCGCCCGAGGCATGCGCGCCCATTCCATCGGCAAGCACACCTATGCCGTAGGACTCGCACATTGGGAAATCCGCCACAAGGCAATCTTCCTGATAGTCGCGTGCGCCGACATCAATTCCGGTCGAAACATCGAAACACGTTTTAGAACTGGCTTTCATCGCCGTCCTCCGTATGGCTGGTCATGTCCCATTGGAACGCGGTGTCACACAGCGCTTTGAAGTGCAGTTTGGTGTCTCCAATCTGAATCTCTGCGCCGCTTTGGACCGGTGTTGTCGTTGTGATCGGTGCACCATTCATGCGGACCAGATTGGCCTTGCCACCGTGACCCAGAAAAAACTCGTTGGTGATTGAGTCGTAGACAACGGCCGCGTGGTTATCTCGCGAAATCGATCTGTCGCCGAAATCCAGACACACCGCCTGATCTTCGCCCCGTCCAATCGTCGAAAGGCCCGCCATCAAGGGAAAGCTTTGACCGCGCCCCGGCTCGGTCGTTACGACCAACCAGCCGACGGGCATATAGCTTGGGTTTTCGACTCTTTGCTCGGCCTCCGGCGGCTCTAAGTCTCCTGGTCCGTTGCGGGTGTCAAATCCGATCAGCCGCGTTTTGCCCACGTTTTCCCGGGGGCGCGAAACAATGGCGGGCGAGGTACTCTGAGCCGTCGAAAAGGTGATCGGCTGTTCCATGATCGGGCTTTGCCATAGGTCATCAGTTTCAATCGGCAGAGATCGGCTGGGATTCAGGCTCCGGCTTTTGTTCTTCTTGAGAAATCGCATCAAGATGCCTCCGCCATGCGAATGCGAGTGATCATTGTCAGGCTCCTGTCTCGATGCTTTCGACCCACATTGTGCCTGCACGACTGATCGCCAGACGCACCTGATCCTGACCGGAGGTGATTTTCTGAGCCAGCAATCGCGCCATTGTGGCACCGTCCGAGATACGTTCATTGTCACCCACCATGGCCACCACCGTGTCGCCGGCCATAAGGCCGCTATCGGCGCCCGGTGGCACGTTTATGACCTGAGTCAGCCAGACAGAGCCGTCAAATTGGGTTTGAAAACGAAACCCATTCATGAGGTCGGTCAAATAGATGATCGGCGCGGATACCTGTGTATAAAGGCGGGCACCCGTTTCGGGAACTTCAGCGACAACGCGGAAATTGATCTGCATCCCATCACTTTGCCTGGCCAGTGTTCTGAGCTGGAGATCAAGGTCGGTGACCGGCGTGCCCTCAACTTCCAAAATACGGCTACCTATCGGCAGTCGATTTTCCAGGCTCTGCGTTACTTTAAGAACGAAGTTTTCTTGATCTAGACGAAACGGCAGATCCAGTTTCCAAGACGCTTCCACCTCTCCATCCGCATAGGAGTGAATGAAGTCCTGTAGGACTGGGTCAACTGCCACCTTTGTTGCTGAGGTATTTTCCGGAACAACAGCGGGCTGCTCGACGGGCACAGTCGCTGTGGGTGCCGTAGTTGAACCTGGCGTGACGGGCGGCAGAACTTGATCGAATGGCTCTACTGAAGCCAATTCTTGCAGAGATACCGGAGCTGCCTTTGTCGAGGCAGTGCCGATTTCAACCTGATCCTGATTCAATAGAAGATAGGCCGATCCCCCAACGATACCGGCTGCAATCGCAATCGCCGATGCACGCGCAACCAGTTTTGATGCGCTTCTGACCGGCTTGACCGGACTTTTAGTCGCTTGGCTTGCAGGACGGGTGGATTTGCGGCGCGCAGATTTCAATTGCTTGGAAACGCGGCTTGAGATCGTTTTGACCGGAGCTTCCATCAGCAGAGACCACTCCGCTGACGTTTTCATCCGGTCTTTGGGCAGAATGGCCATGGCTTTGTCGATCGCTGCGCAAAATGCCTCATCATAGTCCGAGGTCAGCTTGCCAAGCGGGATATAGGAATCCGGCTCCTTGGCCACATGCGCCGCGATCCGAACCTGGCTGTCCGGTGGGCGCTGTCCTGTGATCGCATGATAGAAGCTTGCCGCCAGTGAATAAAGGTCACTGCTAGGGTCCTGTTCACTGCCAGCGATGTAAAACTCTTGGGGTGAATACCCGTCCTTGACTACGCGCAGGGCCGATAGCGCGCGCGTGGCTTTAGTGGCCTGATCCCGTGCAGCGCCAAAATCGATTAGCACTGGGGTCAGCTCATCGGTTACGATGATGTTGTCTGGAGAGATATCCCGGTGCAGCATTCCGGCAGTGTGCACAAATCCGATTGCATCCAGCAATTTACGAAGGATCGCGCGAACCTGATCTGGCCGCAAAAGCATGACCTTCTGTTCAATAATGGCAAGCAGATCGTGGCCCTTGACGAAATCGATCGCCATATAGGCGGTATTGTTCTCTTCAAAGACTTGGTGCACGCCAACGATATAAGGGTGTTTGAGTTTCGCCAGCGCTCTTGCTTCTTGCGAAAAGAGCCGAACAATTGAGCGAAGCTCACCGACATAGGCCTCGGACCGGGCCTCAATCTGGCGCCCGTTGCGGCGGCAAAACGACTGGGGAAAACACTCTTTGATGACGATCTGTCGATCCAGACTGTCTGTTGCCAGATAGGTGATGCCAAACCCGCCGGAATTCAAATATTGCGTGATCTTGTATTGACCCCGCATCAACTCGGTACCGGGCTGAAGTTCGTCCCCGGCCGTGTGGTGATCCTGTTGCCGTGCGTCATCAACCATGGTCTTCCTCACAATACGAAACTCTTTGCTCACAGAAGATGATTGAGCTCCAAATCAGGCGAGAAAATGTTAGATAGCGGTCAAATTTAAGAAAATATCTCGCAAAGAGGGGTTTTTATCATCCAAATTTAGAACAAGCGCGCAGTGCGCCCATGTTTTGGGAAAATTCAAAAGGAGGGTTGGAATTACGACATAGTTGCGCGAAAAACTCTCTGACAGATTGTTCGTACCGCGCAAGCTTGGTAAATAGTCGTCACATTGATATCTCTAAATCATACAAAAGGCGGGTCCGATGAGCGCAAAGGAAGTCGTATTTCTGAAAGAGGCTCTTTCATCCGAAGATGTCTATGGGCATGTCGGGCAAAGACTGCGCGGATTGCGGTCTGAAAAGCGTATGACACAAGCGGAAGTCGCGCGCCTCCTGGAAATCAGCCCTCAACAATATCAGAAGTATGAAGATGCACAAAGCAAGTGCAGCTTGCCATACCTGATGAAGCTTGCCGCATTTTATCAAGTCCCTATTGAATCTCTTCTCCCACAATCTGAAAGCTCGGCCAACATGCCGAGCCCAACGGCAGAAATTCCTGTCGAGGCAGATTTGCTGGCCCGTTTGGTTAGTTCATTCGTGAAACTCTCAGACGTGAACGAAAAGTTGAGGTTGGTACAATTGGTTGAAGCGATTGTCTCTGCCGAACAGAAATAGGGGACTCGATGGAACAAAGTGACTTTAATCGGTTTGTGAAGGATCGCGGAGAAGAAGGTGCAAGCGAAGCCATCGGTTCGCATTCAGCGGTTGTTTGCCTCGCTCAACCGGGCGTTCCTGTTATCTACGTGTCCGACGCATTTGAGTCCCATACCGGCTATCGGCTTGAAGACGTAGCGGGGCGTAGTCTCGGGCTACTGCAAGGCCCTGATACCGAGCCCGAAGCAATTGACCACTTCAGAAACCTAATAAAAAACGGGCAATCTGGAACAGTCCGCATCACAAATTATCGGAAAAATGGTGAACGTTTTGTCCATGAATGCGAGTTGCGCCCGATTTTGGACGATGGGAAGAATGTGACACATTTCATCGCAATACAGAGACCGGTTTAGCGCTGGTTGTACCGAGAAGTCATAACTTGCCCATGCTCCTTGCGATTGCAGGCCAAGTTCCGCAATCAACGTGGAAAGTTAACGGCGTTGCTGCGCAAATTGGTTTAGATCAGTTTGAGACAAGTGTTCTTTTTTCTTAAAATCATCGACTGATGATTTCGGCGATTCAACTGCTCGCGGTACTTCTTTCGCAAAATGGTTCCTAAAACAATTCAAGATCGTTCGTTAGAGGAAACCAACAATGGATATGTGAGCGTCTCTTGGTTTCACGCCTAGGATAACGCGAGGCCGCGCTGCCCTCGTTCAGACGCCCTCTCGTCGAACCATCGAACCACTACTGCCCAGTCAGCTATCGGGTTCCGATAACAACAAATATGATGAGACGTAATACAGATTGTTTGTAGACTCTTGAGTGGTTCCACTTGACCTCCAAATTCACATGAAATAGGTGATGCCTTACTTGAGCGGGCGTTGTGTAGTGGTAAGACCTTAGCCTTCCAAGCTAATGACGCGGGTTCGATTCCCGCCGCCCGCTCCAAGCTACATTTTTCGACAGAATGCCCGAAAACGAAACTTCTAAGATCTCTCAAGTTTCTGTTTTTATGCAATAAATAAAAGATCAATGCGCTTGTCTTCCAAACAGGCTGTGTCGGTTCGATTCCGTCTACCCACCCCAGTTGTATCCCCCGCGATTTCTGCGTCAAATAGCCCTGAGGCTCGGGCAATTTCAGCGCGTGAGCTTGACCCCGGTTGCCTCTAGCGCCAAGAAGCAGAAACCCGGAATTGATCAGGAAACACAGGCCCGACATGGCAAGACAGACTGCGACCGGTCAGACACCATCATCACCTCCGGGGGCTAGTGAAGAGCGTGCCACCTCGAAAAAGCTGAGTGTTCTAAGGGCGCTTTGGCCCTTCATGCGCCCTTACGGCGCACTGATGTTTGGTGCAACGCTTGCTTTGTGTCTGACCGCTGGGATGACGCTGACCTTGCCATTGGCCGTGCGACGCGTGGTCGACAATTTCCGCATCCAGGATGGGGAACTGCTGGATTGGTACTTCCTTGCGGCGCTGGGCATCGCTGGTGTTTTGGCGGTGGGCACGGGCATTCGGTATGCGCTGGTCACGCGGTTGGGCGAACGCGTGGTGGCCGATATCCGCAAGGCGGTGTTTGACCGGGTCATTGGCATGAGCCCCGCGTTTTATGAGCGTATCATGACCGGCGAGGTGCTCAGCCGGATCACGACGGACACAACCTTGATCCAATCGGTTTTGGGCTCATCCGTTTCGATCGCTCTGCGCAATATGTTGATGTTTGTGGGTGGTTTGGCGCTGATGCTGCTGACATCGGCAAAGCTGACAGCGCTTGTCCTGTTGTTGATTCCTGTGGTGATCGTACCGATTCTGGTTCTGGGCCGTCGCTTGCGCGCCATTAGCCGTGAAAATCAGGATTGGATCGCGGCGTCCTCTGGTAATGCGGGTGAGGCGTTGGGCGCGGTGCAAACGGTTCAGGCCTTTACCCACGAACGGGCGAGCCGAGAGCAGTTTGGTGAGATGACGGAAACCTCCTATATCGTCTCGCTGCGCCGCATTCAAACCCGTGCGATCCTGACCGTGATCGTCATTTTTCTGGTGTTCTCGGGTATCGTCGGCGTGCTTTGGATGGGGGCCAATGATGTCCGCAACGGGGTGATGACCGAAGGGGTGCTGATCCAGTTCGTGATCTATTCGGTGATCATGGCAGGATCAGTCGCCGCGCTGTCCGAAATCTGGAGCGAGTTGCAACGCGCCGCTGGCGCAACCGAGCGGCTGGTTGAGTTGCTTAACGCCGAAGATACGGTCCTTGATCCTGTTCAGGCCAACGTGCTGTCACAACCGGTTCGCGGTGAAATCCGGTTTCAGGATGTCAGTTTCCGCTATCCTGCGCGGCCCGATGTGGTAGCGCTGGATAGCCTGTCCCTGCAGGTGAACCCCGGCGAAACCGTTGCCTTTGTTGGCCCTTCCGGGGCTGGCAAGACGACGGTTATTCAGATGATCCAGCGGTTCTATGACCCGAACTCCGGGTGTGTTCTGCTGGATGGGGAAGATCTGACCAGTTTGGATCGGACGGATTTCCGCCGCCATATTGCCCTTGTTCCGCAGGACCCGGTAATCTTTGCCGCCTCAGCGCGCGAGAACATCCGGTTTGGCCGCCTTGATGCCTCGGATGCCGAGGTTGAAACTGCCGCGCGCGCCGCCGCTGCGCATGAGTTCATTGCGGCACTGCCCGAAGGCTATGACAGTTTTGTCGGCGAGCGTGGCGTGATGCTGTCGGGGGGGCAAAAACAACGCATCGCCATCGCCCGAGCCATTCTGCGGGATGCGCCGGTGTTGCTGCTGGACGAGGCGACCTCGGCCCTGGATGCGGAAAGCGAACGGGCGGTGCAGGGGGCGGTTGATCAGATGCGCGCGGGCCGGACGACCCTGATTGTGGCGCATCGTTTGGCCACGGTGAAGAAAGCAGACCGGATTGTCGTGATGGAAGCGGGGCGCATTGTTGCGCAGGGCACGCATGACGATCTGGTGGCGCAAGATGGGCTTTATGCCCGCTTGGCGCGTCTGCAATTCACCGATGGGGTGGCCGCAGAATAGGATGACGTAGGGACAGATCAGTTTCCGCCGTAGCGTTATTCTACATTTTCAAGTTTTCCATCGCTAAGCCCTTGCTTGTGTCAGCCGGGTTGTGATCCCATCTATGTGAGGATCAAAACCGCGTGAGACACGTGGGAGAATACAAGACGGGGAGGAGCCACATGGCCTTTGTAGGGCGTGAAGACAAACTGCGTATCGAACAGGAAATGGCGTGGGAGGATCGTGATCTGCCGGTCACCTTCCATCAACTGTTGTCTCGGACAGCAGAGAAGTTTCCCAATCACAACGCGATCAGTTTCCAATTGTTTTCCGGTCCGACAGACAAGGCCGAAACGCTGACATGGTCTGATTTGCTGGGGCAAGTCAATCAGGCGGCGAACCTGTTCCGCTCGCTTGGCGTGGGCGAAAACGACGTCGTTGCTTATGTGTTGCCCAACTGCAATGAGACTTTGGTTACCATGATGGGTGGCGCGGTTGCAGGGATCGTGAATCCGATCAATCCACTGTTGGAGCCCGAACAGATCGCCGCGATCTTGCGGGAAACCGAAGCCAAGGTTGTGGTGACCCTGCGTTCCTTCCCAAAGACGGATGTGGCGCAAAAGGTGGAAGAGGCTGTGCGCCATTCGCCGAAGGTGCATACGATCCTTGAGATTGACCTGAACCGCTATCTGACCCCTCCGAAATCATGGATCGTTCCGCTGCTGCGCCCGAAAATGGGCGACAAGGAAAAGCTGGCCCATGCGGATTACAAGAATTTCAACAAAGAACTGGCGAAACAGCCCAAGACGCTGACTTTTGCAGACAGCACCGAAGATCGCGTCGCATGCTATTTCCATACTGGTGGCACGACCGGAATGCCGAAAGTGGCGCAGCATAAATATTCGGGCCTGATCTATAACGGCTGGCTTGGGCATACGCTGCTGTTTGATGAAAATGACGTCATCATGTGCCCGCTGCCGATGTTCCACGTCTTCGCAGTACATGTGATCATGATGGCGGCAGTCTCATCCGGGGCGCATGTGATCTTCCCGACACCGCAAGGGTATCGCGGAGATGGTGTTTTCGACAATTTCTGGAAGCTTATCGAACGCTGGAAAGTCAGTTTCATCATCACCGTGCCCACAGCGATTTCTGCGAAAATGCAGCGCCCGGTGGATGCAGATATCTCAAGTGTCAAAACCGCCTTTTCGGGGTCGGCGCCGCTGCCGGTTGAACTGTTCCGCCGTTTCGAAGAAGCAACCGGTGTGACGATCGTCGAAGGCTATGGCCTGACCGAAGCGACCTGCTTGGTCTCGTGCAACCCGGTTGATGGTGAGAAAAAGATTGGGTCTATCGGCATCCCGTTCCCATACACGGATGTCAAAATCCTGATGGATGGACCAGAAGGCCCCAAGGAATGCGCTGCTGACGAAATCGGAGAGATCTGCATCTCGAACCCTGGTGTCTTTCCGGGTCACACCTACACCGAGGTCGACAAGAACGAGAACCTGTATCACTTCAAAAAATACCTGCGCACAGGTGATCTGGGTCGTTTTGACGAAGACGGGTATCTGTGGATCACTGGACGCGCGAAGGATTTGATCATTCGTGGCGGACACAACATTGATCCGGCTGAAATCGAAGAAGCCCTGTTGGGGCATGAGGCCGTGGCCTTTGCCGGAGCCATCGGGCAGCCCGATGCTCATTCAGGTGAATTGCCCTGTGCTTTTGTCGAACTGGTCGATGGCGCTTCGGTCACCGAAGAGGCATTGTTGGAGTTCTGTAAGGTCCACGTACACGAACGTGCGGCACAGCCCAAACACATGACCATCCTTCCGGAACTGCCGAAAACTGCGGTTGGCAAAGTGTTCAAGCCGGACCTGCGCAAAAACGCGATCACGCGCGTTTACAATGGCGCGTTGGAAGAGGCTGGAGTGGCCGCTCGCGTGGTTTCGGTCATTGACGATAAGAAACGCGGACTTGTTGCGCAGCTTGACGCGAACGGTTCATCCGAAGACGATGTCAGCAAGGTGCTGGGATCGTTCACCCGGCCGTGGGAGTGGGCTGCCTGACCGGGAGGTAACATGGATTATGAACGTCTGATCGATGAAGAAACATGGGCGTTCATAAGACGCACGGCAGAAAGCTATCCCGACAACGCGGTTGATCTGTCGATCGAAGATCAACGCAAGGTCTATGACGCGATGTGTCAGACCTTTCGCCAGCCGCGCCCGAATGGAGTTGAAACACAGGACCGGTCCGCCAATGGCGTGCCGGTCCGCGTTTATACAGCGGGCGATCCGACCCGCGTTGTCATCTATTTTCATGGCGGTGGCTTTGTCGTGGGCGGGTTGGACAGCCATGATGACGTCTGCGCCGAAATCTGCGCCCAAACCGGGTATCGCGTTGTTTCAGTGGACTACCGGCTATGCCCGGAACACGTGCATCCTGCGCAGTTTCAGGACAGTGTGGCAGCGGTCGAGTGGGCGGTTGCCGAATACGGCGTTCCGATTGTGTTGGCGGGTGACAGTGCCGGTGGCAATCTGGCTGCGGCGGTTGCCCATCACATGAGGGGCCGACCAGCTGAGGTGCTGGGGCAGGTTCTGATCTATCCGGGCCTGGGCGGGGACAGCTCTGCCGGGTCTTATTTGGAGCATGCGCAGGCGCCGCTGCTAACCCGCGATGAGATTCTGTTCTACGAAAAGGTTCGTTGTGGTAGTGCTGTGCCCAAAGGCGATCCAACCTTTGCGCCACTTCATGACACCGATTTCTCGGACCTGCCTCCAACTGTAGTGATCACCGCTGATTGCGATCCGTTACGAGATGATGGGGCTGTTTATTGTGAGCAGATAACTCGGGCAGGCGGTCGGGCCTATTGGATCAACGAAGCGGGTCTGGTGCACGGCTATCTGCGCGCCCGCAACAGCGTGAAACGCGCAGCTGACAGTTTCGAACGTATCTCCGTGGCCATCGAAGCATTGGGGCAAGGCATTTGGCCCTATGGTTAGGCCCTGATCATTTCAGGAATGGTTCACCCTTCATTGTGTCCGCAATCGGTGCGCCCATCCGGGTCAGGATTGTGGGGGCCAGTTGCAACTGGTCAATCACCGCATCGGCCTGCGGGCCGTCGGCATCGCCAAAATAATAAAGCGCCGTTTCCTGCTGCAAAGCGCCCCGCCCACCGTGGTGTCCGCGTTCATCCTGTCCGTGATCGGCGGTTATGATGACCTCATATCCCAACTGTCGCCAGCGGGGGATGAAAGGGGCCAGCATTTCATCGGCGACAAAACAGGCATGGTCCATCTCCTGGCAGTCGTGAAAAAACCGATGGCCCATACTGTCCAGGGTGCAGGCATGCAGGATGCCGTAGTCCAGGCCAAAGCGCAGGCACAGGTTTGTCAGAGTGGCAAACAAATCAACGTCCGAAGGCGTCATTTGGTTGTCCTTGCCATAGCCCGTCATTGTGTGGAACCGGCCGTGGTTGATGGTTTTGCTATCCGGCTCATCATATTCAACGTCGCGGACATAGTCGAACGGGTGCCGGTTGAAGAACTGTGACCAATAGCTATGCGTGACAGCCCCGGTGATACCGCCAGCCACCCGCACTTGGCTGAATACATCCTTATGGCTCAGGCGGAACACGTTGCCATTGCCGGTACATCCGTGTTCCTGCGGTGTGACGCCCGTATGGATTGATGCATAGCAACTGGCGGAGATCGATGGCAGCACAGCTCGCAGCTTCCAAACGCGCGCCTCACCGCTGTCCACCCAACCTTCGAGATTGCCGAACAGGCGGCGGAAATTGCGCCAGGGGACGCCGTCCAGGATGATCAAAAGAAGTTTGCGGTCCATCAGCTTACCTATCTGATTAGATGTTCTACCGACCCTAGCGGAATCGCGGTTTCACGGCCGTTCATTCGCGCCCCAAATATCAAAATCCCGACACCTGCAATGGAGCAAGATGCCGGGATTTCGAAACTTCATGGAGCTGTTACAGTGTGTTCAGTTCCCGGCGCTCTCCATCTTGCGATGGGCGACGACCTCTTCCAGCCAACCCAGATGCATCTCGGGGACCGAGCTGAGCAGAAGATCGGTATAGTCATCGAATGGGGGGCTCAGGACCTGGCTCTTGGGCCCATAACGAACCACACGACCCTGATACATCACTGCGATACTGTCGCTGATCGCGCGGACCGTCGCCAGATCGTGGGTGATGAACAGGTAAGCCACATCCTCTATCTTCTGAAGATCCAGCAGCAGCTTCAGGATGCCGTCGGCCACAAGTGGGTCAAGGGCCGAGGTGACCTCATCACAGATGATCATCTTGGGCTTGGCCGCCAGCGAGCGTGCGATGCAGACACGCTGTTTCTGACCACCAGACAGTTCAGCCGGGTAGCGGTCGATGAACTTCTCGCCCAGCTCGATCTCATCCAGCAGTTCAACCACGCGCTTGCGCTTTTCCGCGCCCCGCATGTTGAAGTAGAACTCCAGCGGACGGCCGATGATCGTGCCAACGGTCTGGCGCGGGTTCATTGCCACGTCCGCCATCTGGTAGATCATTTGCAGCTCACGTAGGTCCTCACGCGTTCGGCCTTTCAGGTCCGCGGACAGTTTACGCCCATTGAACGTGATTTCACCATCGCGCGGTGGCAGCAGACCAGTGATCACGCGGGCTAGCGTAGACTTGCCCGAGCCGGATTCACCCACAACCGCCAGTGTCTGCCCCGGATGAAGCTCGACATTGACGTTGTGCAGCACGTCGAAGTTCAGCCCCTTATAGCGCGCGGTGATCCCGTCGACGCTCAGCACCGGTTCCGATGTCGGCTGTTTCTCTTCGTGCTCGATGGACCGGACCGAGACCAGAGCCTTGGTATACTCCTCTTGCGGGTTGTTGATGATCTGATCGGTGTTGCCATATTCGACCGTATTGCCCATGCGCAGCACCATGATGTCGTCACTCACCTGCGCCACGACAGCAAGGTCGTGCGTGATGTAAAGCGCGGCAACGCCGGTATCTGCGATGGCTTCCTTGATCGCCATCAGAACATCGATCTGAGTGGTCACGTCCAGCGCCGTGGTCGGTTCGTCAAACACCACCAGATCAGGTTCGGGGCACAACGCCAACGCGGTCATACACCGCTGCAACTGACCACCCGACACCTGGTGCGGGTAGCGATCTCCGATATTATCCGGATCCGGCAGACCCAGCTTGGCGAACAGCTCGCGCGCACGGGCCTCGGCCTCTTTGCGCGAGAACTTTTTGTGCTCAACTGCCGCCTCGACGACCTGATCCATGATCTTCTTGGCCGGGTTGAAGGACGCAGCGGCGGATTGCGAGACATAGCTGACCTCACCACCCCGCAGATTGCGAATATCGCCAAGGGCGGACTTCATGATATCGCGCCCGTTGACCCAGACTTCGCCGCCGGTGATCTTCACACCGCCCCGGCCATAGGCCATCGAGGCCAGACCGATGGTGGATTTACCGGCCCCAGATTCACCGATAAGCCCCAGCACCTTGCCGCGTTCGAGGTCGAAGCTGACCCCGTGTACGATTTCGATGTCATGGGGCTTTTCGCCCGGCGGATAGACGGTCGCGCCGATCTTGAGGTCGCGGACCTTGAGAAGGGTATCACTCATCCCCGGCCTCCTTTCAGCGATGTGGTGCGGTTCAGGACCCAGTCAGCCACCAAGTTGACCGAGATGGCCAGTGTCGCAATGGCTACCGCAGGATAAAGCGCTGCGCCGATGCCATAGACGATGCCATCCTTGTTTTCCTTCACGATGCCACCCCAGTCCGCCAGCGGCGGCTGTACGCCCAGACCCAAGAAAGACAGGGTCGAGATGAACAGAACCATGAAGATGAACCGCAGGCCGAATTCAGCCACCAAGGGTGACAGGGCGTTTGGCAGGATTTCCCGGAAGATAACCCAGCCGCGGCCTTCGCCACGCAGTTTGGCAGCTTCGACATAGTCCATCACGTTGATATCCACGGCGACAGATCGTGACAGGCGATACGGGCGCGTCGCGTCCAGCAGACCCATTACCAAGATCAGGATCGGTACGGTCACCGGAACGATCGCCAGGATAACTAGCGCCAGGATCAACGTCGGGATCGACATGACCAGATCAACCGCTCGGCTGAGCACTTGATCGGCCCACCCACCCAGTACAGCCGCCAAAAGGCCCAGAGAGGTGCCGGTGACAAAGCTGAGGATGGTGGCCGCTGCCGCGATAAAGATCGTGGTGCGCCCGCCATAGATCATGCGGGTCAGTAGATCGCGCCCGATATTGTCGGTGCCCAGCAGATGTTCGGCGCTTGACGGTTCCCATACATCGCCAACCACTTCGGCCATGCCGTAGGGGGCGATCAGCGGGGCTGCAAAGGCGATGAAAAAGTACAATCCTGTAAAGAACAGACCGATCATTGCCGAAATAGGAATATTCTTCATCATTTCGGATGCCTCAGTCTTGGGTTGGCCAGGATCGAGACGATGTCAGCCACCATGTTCAGCCCGATATAGACGGCGGCAAAAACCACGCCGCAAGCCAGAACAACCGGTACGTCACGCTTGGTCACCGAATCCACTAGGTATTGACCCATGCCGGGATAGACGAACACTACCTCGACCACGACGACGCCGACGACCAGATAGGCCAGGTTCAGCATCACTACGTTGACGATGGGTGAGATTGCATTCGGGAAGGCATGGCGCGCGATGACTTGAAAGTTCGACAGGCCCTTCAACTCGGCCGTCTCAATGTAAGCGGATTGCATGAGGTTCAAGATCGCCGCGCGGGTCATGCGCATCATCTGCGCCAGCACGACCAGAGTCAGAACAAAAGCGGGCAATGCGATCGCGTTCAGTTTCTCTCCGAACGACATTGTGTCGTTGATCATCGCCAGAGACGAGAACCAACCCAGCTTCACGGAAACGAAGTAGATTACCACGTAGCCGATCAGAAATTCCGGGATCGAAACCGTTGTCAGCGTGATGGCAGAGATCAGCTTGTCCGGCCAGCGATTGCGGTAACGCACGGCCAGCAAACCCAGAAAGATGGCAAGAGGAACAGAGACGACTGCGGCAGCACAGGCCAGAAACAGGGTGTTGCCCAACCGTTTGCCAATGCTTTCAGCAATGTCGAGCTTGTTGGTCAGGGACTGACCCAGATCGCCCTGCACAATACCACCCAACCATTCGGCATAACGGGTCAAGGCCGGGCGGTTCAGGCCCATTTCTTCGCGCAGGTTCTCCAGCGCCTCGGGGGTTGCGGATTGTCCAAGGACTGCTTGTGCCGCGTCCCCAGGAAGAGCTTCGGTGAGGCCGAAAATCAGAGCCGATGCACCGAAGAGAAGCAGGAGTCCCAGCGCGAGGCGCTGGGAAACCAGTTTGATGATAGGATGCATGATCCGTGGCCCGAGTTACGCGAACCACATCTTGCGGGACATGTTGCCGTTCATCATCTCTTGGGTCGGGTCGCTTTCCCAACCAGCCAGATCATTGCTGACACCTTCAACAAAGTCGTTGAACATCGGGCAGATCAGGCCGCCTTCGTTGCGGACCATCTGGCCCATCTGGCTGTAGATGTCCTTGCGCTTGTCGTTGTCCAGCTCGGCGCGCGCAGAGAACAGCAGTTCGTCGAAAGCGGGCACTTTAAAGCGCGTGTCGTTCCAGTCTGCGCTTGACAGATAGGCGGTGGAATACATCTGATCTTGAACCGGACGACCACCCCAGTAAGAGGCGCAGAACGGCTGAACGTTCCAAACTTCGGACCAGTAGCCATCATTGGGTTCGCGCTTGATCTCGAGTGGGATGCCTGCCTGTGCTGCCGTTTGTTGGAACAGGGCTGCGGCGTCCACCGCACCCGGGAAGGCGCCATCAGCAACACGCAGGATGATGGGTGAGCCGTCATGGCCGGATTTCTGGTAGTGCTCAGCCGCTTTTTCGATGCTGAACTCACGCTGCGGGATCGAGCCGTCGAACAACGGATACGCGGCGTTAATCGGCATGTCATTCCCGATCGAGCCATAGCCACGCAGCACTTTGTCAACCAGTTCCTGACGGTTGATCGCATGCTTCAGCGCCAAGCGTAGTTCGTTTTCATCGAACGGTGCAGTGTCACAGTGCATGATGAACACATAGTGGCCACGGCCAGCGGTCGAGTGCACGGTCAGGTTGGGTGCGCGTCCCAGCAGATCGGCCACCTTGGGCTCGACCCGGTTGATCGCGTGAACCTGACCGGATTGCAGCGCGGCAGTACGAGCAGTCGCGTCGTTGATGACGACGATTTCAACGCCGTCAAAATGTCCAAAATCAGAGTTCCAGTGGTTTGCGAATTTTTTGTAGGTATGACGGACGCCGGGCTCGTTGACCTCGACCTGATAAGGACCGGTGCCGATGCCAGCACCCGGATCTTCCATGCCGCCATCGGGTTGGACGATCAGGTGATAGTCGGCCAACAGATAGGGTAGGTCAGCATTTGGCTCGTTCAGGGTAACTTGGAAGTTGTCGCCATCGGCCTTCATCGACTCGATGCCGCGCATGATACCCAGCGCACCGGATTGCGAATCTTCGTTCGAATGGCGCTGCATGGTCTTCAGCACGTCTTCGCTGGTCATGGTCTTGCCGTTGTGGAACTCAACGCCCTGACGCAGTTTGAAGGTCCAAACTTTCGCATCGGCGCTGCCTTCGACACTTTCCGCAAGGCGCGGCTCGATGGTTCCATCTGTTGCAACTTCGACAAGCTGGTCGCCAAACTGCTTACCGTTCTGGAACGGAACCGAGCTTGCATAGGTTGCCGGATCAAGCGAGTTTGTGGATTCGCCGCCCTGAAGGCCGAATTTCAGAACGCCACCTTTTTTCGGGCTGGCGGCACGCGCAGCATCGGCGAACATCGTGCTGGCGACAGCGGCCGACACGCCCAGAGCGGCAGCTTTGCCCATGAACTCACGGCGCGTCAGTTTCCCCGCAGTGACCTGGCCTGCCATATGGGTTAGTTGTTCTTTCATCTGTAATCTCTCCCAGTTGAGTGAATATTGCCCTTCAAGGGCTTGTTATTGACGCATGAGTCAACGTTGGCGCATTTGGACCAGCCCGGCAAGATTTAATATCTCACTTGGACGTGTGGCGCATTGCGCTTTGTTTCTTTGATTTTAGCCATTCGAACATGTATCCGACGGAGCCGCTTGGCACCGATCAGACCAAGATGGCGAATGAAATGTGCTTAGTGACATTATAAACGGCAAATCAGTCGCGGATTGCGACAATGAGGTCCATTACATTTGTTCCGGTGGGTCCAGTCACCAACAGCGCATTGACCTGTTCTAGGTAAGTGCCGCTATCTGCTGCATTCAGGGCATCTTGGGCGTTATCTGTCCAGGTCGTTCCAGTCACAACACCGCCTGCCGCGTTGGTGGGACCATCTGTGCCATCCGTTCCGCCCACAACAACGGTAAGCCCTTCCAGACCAGCGATTTCTTTGGCCAACGCCAGCGCCAACGCCTGATTTCGACCGCCGCGACCGGGGGTGGGAGGCAGAACAACAGTGGGCTCACCACCAAACACCATTGCACCGCATTCCATGCTGCGCAGTTTCGATCCCACCTCTGCTGCAACGGCCAGATAATCATCGTGCATGGCTTCTTCATTTGCCCATACCTGCACGCCCGCTGTTTGTGCGGCCTTTGCAGCAGCAGCCCGGGCATGGGCGTTTGAGGCGATGACGCGGGTGGTTGCGTCGAACTCATAGGTCTGGGGCAGGGCGCCGATGCCTGACCCGATCACATTCAAATCATCGCCGGGCACATCCGAAATCGCCAGCACCGTGGCCCTCGCGCCGTTGAAGTGAGACAGCAACCCGCCCCCTTTGACCCGCGACAACTTCCGCCGTTCGGCGTTCATCGCCACGATATCCAACCCTTCCGCCAGCAACTGGCGGTTCAATTCGGCAAGGTCTTCAAGCGATTTCCCCGGCACAAGATCTTCGGCTAGCGAAGACGCGCCCCCCGACACCAACAGCAATAGATGAGAGCCTGGTTCCATCGCCTCAACCGCTTCACGCAAGGTGCGACCACCGTTCAGGCTGCGTCGATCCGGCACAGGATGCGAGGCTTCGATCACCTCGACATCCACGGGCAGATCGCGCCCATGATCATCTTTGGTGACGACAAGCGTAGGCACGTCGCCAAACTGATCCAATGCCGCACGCGCCATTGCAGCGGCGGGTTTTCCAACGGCAAGGATACGATCGGGCCGCGCGATACCGGGCAGGGCAGTCTTGGTGGCTGTGAAACCATCAACCGCGGCAACACCTGACTTCCAAAACTCGATTGCTTGTTCAGTGCGGGTCATCAGTTTTCCATCCAGATCGTAACCGGGCCGTCATTGACCAGTTCAACTGCCATATCTGCGCCGAATTGCCCGGTCTCGACGGCAATGCTGTGCGACGACAGGTATCGGGCGAAGGCAAGATACAGACGCTCACCATCTTCGGGAGGTGCGGCGTTGGCAAAGCCCGGGCGATTGCCGCGCGAGGTGTCTGCGGCCAGCGTGAACTGGCTAACCACTAACGCGGACCCACCGGTATCGAGGATCGAGCGGTTCATTTTGCCCGCCTCATCCTTAAAGATACGCAGCTTGGCAATCTTTGCAGCCAGCTTTTCCGCGTGCTCTTCGGTATCGCCCTGCATGGCACAAACCAAAACCATCAGCCCCGGACCAGATTGTCCGACAACTGCTCCATCCACCGAAACGCGGGCCTGTGAAATGCGTTGTAGAAGCGCGCGCAAAAGTTCTCTCCCCAGTATTCCCAGTGGGTTTAACCGCGCCAATCGACAATGTCACCCAACGCGGCACGATCTGTTCGAAAACTGTTGGCCGGGTGGTCCGTATCGGAATACCCGAATGAGAGTGCACATAAGATCAGGCGATCCTCGGGGATATCAAAGTATCGATGCAGAAACGGCCCATAAGCGGCAACTGCTGCCTGAGGAATGCTAGCAATTCCAAGCGCTTGAGCTGCTAGTGTGAAAGCGGTGACAAAGCCGCCGCAATCCATAGCGCCATAAGGGCCGAGTTCAGCCGGGGTGGACAGGATCGCGCAATGGGGTGCCTTAAACAGCGAATAGTTTTCCATCATTTGCTTTGCGGATCCTTCCCGGTCTCCACGCTCGACGCCGACTGCCTTGTAGAGTGCCCAACCGCAGGCGCGGCGACGGTCTTGATAAGGGCCGGAATAGGAGGTCGGGAAGGGAATGTCAGGGGTGGGCTGTCCGGTTGCAACCTCGTTTTGCAAGGCTTGCCGGAAGCGGTCTGTTTCCTCACCTCGTGTGATCACCAATTGCCAGGGCTGCGCATTGCACCAGCTGGGCACGCGCAAGGCGCTGGCGACGATCTGCTCTATCTGCTCCGTCGGGACCGGGTCCGGGCGAAAAGCCCGGCAGGAATGTCGCTGCTCTAGCAGATTGTTCAAAGCAGACAATGTCATAAACGCATTCTCCCTGGCAGAATTCCGGCTGAGGATGACTGCTGCCCTGATCCTGCGCAAGGGGGACCCTATTGCTGACCCGTTGCCACGAGGTAGCCAACACCGGCCGCGACGATCAGGCCCAGCCCCACAGCAATCGCGATCTTGACCGCAGACCAAGGCCGTTCACCCTGCACGCGCCCGGTGCGACCGTTGACAACAAAACGGTAGGTTTCACCCCGGTATTTATAGGCGGCCATCCAGACCGGCAGCAGGATATGTTTGAAAGTCACATCCCTGACATCGGTGTCAACCGAATGGATGCGCTGGCGGTCTCCGCCGATGTCAAAGCGCACATCTCGTTCGATCACTCGGGACATATGATGGCGTGCTTCGGTATATCCGTCTCGCAACTCGACCGTGTAGGCCTCGGCCCGGAACCCAGCCAGATATTCAGGCTGATACGGTTCCAGAGCGGGCAGATCCCAGGGCTCCAACGCATCTGTGTAGCTTTTGGGTAAGGAATGAGAGGCCAGCACCAGAACATCGTCAAAGAACCGCGCAACCCGATCGGATTTTGGTGTCCAGCGGACCTTGGGCACCTGTTGCTGAACCCGTTTGCCATCGCGCATCACTGTGCGGGTTTCGTAATAAACCACCCCGCGCTCGCCGCGATAGCTGGATTTGGTATCCGCATCAAAGGTCCAGTAGGGCACATAGATACCCTGCATCTTGCGTCCTTTGCGCGCGTATTCCTGCAACCCGTTTGGCGCAAACCACAGCTTGCCCAGCCAATCATTCATGGCTTTTTGGGCGGTGCGTTCGTTCAGCGCAAATGGCAGCACGCCCTTCGGTTTGATATGACGGTTCACCCCGGTATCTGTGACCACAGGTGTCGCGCAGAACGGGCATTCAGCGGCATGGGTGTTGGGGTCGAACTCGACCTGAGCGGCGCAGTTGGAACAGGTCAGAACCCGCGTTTCTTCGATCTCACTGTCAGGCAGCCGATCTGCAATCGCGGCATCAAAATCCAGCTCACGCAGGCTTGCACCGCCCCATGGCCCCGAGCCAATCGGCTCGGAATGACCGCAATGATCACAGGTTAGCGTGCCATCACCCGGACTGAACCGATAATCTGCGCCACATTGGGCGCAGGGGAAACGGTGTTCTTCGGTCATATTGCGGCTTAGGCTCCGGGCGGAGGCGGCGGCAATATGGTAAACAACTGCGCCAGTTCCTGCACGTCCCCGGCCTTTTTCCAGCCATCCTGACCGGCGGTCCAGACGTGGGTGTCGCGCGTCAGCTCTCCGTACGCGGCCATGCGACCCATCTTGGCCTTGGAAAACGGCCCGCTTGTTTGACCGTCCACTGCGATATGCCACACATGCTCAACCGGGGGCGGGGGCGGCGGGGCCATCTGTGCAGCCGGTTGTGGGGCAGCGGGGGCGGAAGATCCCCACGGTCCGCTCGGCTGGCCCGCTGCCATGTTCGCCATTTGATTGGCCATCGCCATGCCCATTCCCATGCCAAGACCCGCGCCCATGCCGCCGCCCTGACCGGGATTATTGGCGGCTGCCGTCATGGCCTCGGCTGCTGAATACTGGGTGAACTTGCCCAGATCACCTGCCAGCCCCATCGAGGTACGTTTGTCCAAAGCGGCCTCAACGGCGGGCGGCAGCGAGATGTTTTCGATGTAAAACTCGGGCATTTCCAACCCGTAGCTATCCAATACGGGCGACACATCAGCGGCGATCAGCTTGCCGAGATCGGCGGTATTGGCGGCCATATCCAGAACCGGGATGCCCGATCCCGCGATCACGCGGCTAAATTCCTGCACGATGATGTTGCGAATCTGAAAGCTGATCTCGTCCATGGTGAATTCACCATCGGTGCCGACGATCTCGACCAGAAACTTGGCCGGGTCCTTCACCCGCACGGTATAGGTGCCATAAGCCCGGATCCGCGTCGGGCCGAATTCCGGATCGCGCAGCATGATCGGGTTCTTCGTGCCCCATTTCAGGTCGTTGAACCGGGTGGTGTTGACGAAATACACCTCGGATTTGAATGGCGACTGAAAGCCGTGATCCCAATGCTGAAGCGTCGTCAGAATCGGCATATTGTTGGTCTCAAGCATGTAAAGGCCGGGCGTGAACACATCCGCCAATTGCCCCTCGTGCACAAACACGGCCGCCTGGCCTTCGCGCACGGTCAGCTTGGCACCGTACTTGATCTCGTGCCCCTCACGCTCGAACCGCCAGACCATGGTATCGCGGGTGTCATCCACCCAATGGATGACATCAATGAACTCTCCGGTCAGAAAATCGAAAATTCCCATTTGGGGTCTCCTGTCTTTTAGGGGTCAGAGCGGCTGACCCATCAGTTCACGCGCAATGATCCGCACCACGGGGCGGGCCTGATCGACCGATACACCGGGCTTGAGGCGCGGATCGTAAAGCATTTGCAGCAGTTTCTCATCATGACTTGTCAGCAGTGCAAACTCGTCATCGTCGTTAAAGATGGACGGGCGCGCGGCGGGGCTGTCATTGGACAGGCCCAGACCTTGCGCAATCTCTTCGTGAATACAACTGAGCCGCACTAGATCGGGCAGCTCGGACCGTATCAGGGTGACCGCCCGCACATATTTGTTCGGCGATGAGGTATTTGCCGAGGCGAATACAAAACAATCGAAATTCGAACGGGGGTTGGCCACCAGATCAAGCGAGGCCTGGCTTATGTTTGGAATCAACTGCCTGAGACGTGACACCACATAGGCGCTGTCATCCTTGCCTGCGAAGAATACGTGGAAATTGGGCTTGCGGGTGACGATCGAAATCGAATGCCCGGTGAGCCGCGCCAGTCGCGCCGAATAGGACTGCACGTCTGCGGCATCTTTCTGACGTGTGGCCGGCAGTATCGATGGTCCAAACTCGGTCTGGATGCGAACTGGGCCAACCCAACGGCTGAGCTGCCCGTCAGTCTGGCGCGACCCGATTGAGATACTGTGGTTCGGGTATTCGCTGTAGAATGCAATCGCCTCGAAGTTACGTTCCAGATCGCTCGCGTCATATGGTGTATCCGGGCCGCCCCCGTCAGTTCGCAATAAACCGCGTGCCAACAAGTCGCGCTCGATACGTTGATAGAAACGCGCAAGATCCTGACTGGCGGCAGACGGCGGCACATAGGCATTGGCCGCCGGCGGCGGGGGCACTGGGCGCGGTTCCGGCGCGGCCGAGGGCGTCAGAACCTCTTCACAGCCGATCAGTGCCAGCAGCGCAGCGACCCCGAGGCCCAGCTTCATATGGGTCAAAGGCCGCACCCCTGCCTGCCTTATCCTGGAACGGCCGTTCCGGCGTTGTCGCCAGTGCCGTCGCGTCGGGCTTTAGCTGCAGCAAGGGTATCGCGCAGTTCGGTTTCCATCTTCTTAAGCTCTTCCTCGGCTGCCGCGCGCTTGGCTTTGCCCTCATCGGCAATGGCAAGGCTTTCATTGATCGTTCCAATCAGATCGGCATTGGCCTGTTTGACGGCCTCGATATCGAAGACACCACGCTCCATCTCTTCGCGGATCATCTTGTTGCTTTCGCGCAGATTGGCCGCGTTTGCGGTCAGAAGTTCGTTGGTCAGGTCATTGGCATCCCGCACAGCAGCCGCAGCTTCGGCGCTGCGCTGAATGGTGACGGCCTGTGCCAGCTGGGTTTCCCACAGAGGCACGGTGTTCACCAGGGTCGAGTTGATCTTGGTGACCAGCGATTTGTCGTTCTCCTGAACCAATCGGATTGATGGCAGCGACTGCATTGTCACCTGACGGGTCAGTTTCAGGTCATGTACCCGGCGTTCAAGATCGTCCCGCGCGGCGCGTAGATCACGAAGTTCCTGTGCCTTCATCACCTGTTCTTCCTCGGGCGCGGCCTGAACCTCGGCTTCCTTTTCAGGAATGTCATGACTGTCCAGCTCGGTCAGCTTCTCTTCGCCCGCTGCAATATAAAGCGCCAATTCGTCATAGAAACTCAGCGTCTTTTCATACAGCAGGTCCAGTGATTTGATGTCTTTGAGCAGCGTATGTTCGTGGCTCAACAGATTGTCCGTTATGCGGTCGATCTGGCTTTGAACCTCTTCGTATTGCGCGGTGAACTTGGCAAAAGGCGCGGCCTTGCCCAGCAGTTTTTCCCACCAACTGCGTTCGCGTCGAACATCCAGTTCGCTGACTGAGAACCCACGGATCGTGGTCACGATATTGCGCAGGCTATCCCCGGCGGGGCCCACATCCTTGTTGCGCACATCGGCCAGCATGGCCTGGCTGATTTCCTGCAACTCGGCCTGAGCAGAAGATCCGAAAGACACGATCGAGTTGGTGTCACCCATGTCGATTTCGCCCATGCGTTTGCGAATCTCAGCCCCGACTGGTTCGTCGGCTTCTTCCAGCGAGACAAGCTCGGTCGTTGGTTCGGGCAGGGCGACGGCAGTGACTTCCTGCACCAGGGTTTCGGCTTCGACCGCCTTGTTCTTGATCTCATCGGACATGGGGATGTTCCTCGCTTACTGTGTGGCCGGTCAGTCCAACCGGACGCCTTCGCGCTGCAGCCTGTCGCGCAACACGTCAATTTCAACCGTCAGATCACTGCGGTCATCCAATAGCATTTTGCGCGTGCGCGCGGCGAAATTCTGCTCAAGATCATCCAGCAGAGCCGAATAGTCAGCCAGGGCCTGACCATCCCGGGTGCGGGCATAAACATCGGCGAACTTAACGGTCGCATCGCGGGCACCCTGCAAATACACGGTCAGATATTTTCGCGCTCCGGCCAGATCGCGCGGGTCTTCTTCGACCGTGCGAAACAGATCGCGGGCAGTGTCCTGAAACCGTTCAACCCGCGCTTCGATCCGGCGATCACCGGCGCGTTTGATCGCATCGGTCATCTGGGTTAGATGCTTTTCTGCATCATCAACAACGCGGGCAACGCGGTCTTGCTGAAACGTGTCAATGCCTTCCATGCCTTTGTGCTTCAGCGGATCAAAGCCAAAGGAGACCGAATGCAATACAGTGGCCGCTGTGCCGAACAACACTGGCGCCAACAGGCTGGCATGGCCAACGGCCTCGGCATCCAGATACTCGCTCCGATAAGCGGCCAGCGCGGTGCCGAGACCGGTCAGTATGCTGGCAAAGATCTTGCGCGGAAAGGCCGGGCGGCGTGCGGTTTTGCGTGCGTTGTAGGCTGCTTCGGCCCGCAGCCCCTCGCGTAGCAAAAAAGCCGCAGCGGTCAGCAGGCCAGCGGCCACAAGGCCCATGGTCATGCCAATTGCGCCATCATTCAACGACAAAAAGACCAACGGGATCGCTGGAATGAACAGGACGTTGGCCCGTGCACCAGCAGGCTCAACCCGCGCCCCATCAAACTGGCCGCGCGGCGGTGGTCCATCTGGTTCAGACCCGCTCTGCGGGCTGTATTTGCCACCAAACCGTTTGGCCATGGCTACAGCCCCCCCAGCAGCCCGGTGCAGACGCCGAACAACAGCACCAGCAGGGCCGCATAGGCCAGTTTTTGCACTCCGCTCCCGGACATTCAGCCCCCTAAATCGCAGCGTTCCCAGAAAATCTAGGGGATACGCAGGCTTGGCGCTAGGGGGAAGGTTGCTAAACCCGCATCACTTGCGGGGTTTCTTGCCGATCGCCGGCCGTTTTCGCTGCGGGCGCGTGGTTCGTTTGGCGGTGCCCTCGGGTTTGGCACCTCCATCTAACCCCAATTGATCGCGCATAACACGGCGGCGGACCTCTTCAACCTGACCGGGTTTCAGATCACCCAACTGGAAAGGGCCATACGAGACGCGGAGCAGGCGGTTTACGGTGAAACCTATATCCTCCATTGCGCGGCGAATCTCTCGGTTCTTGCCTTCGCGCAGACCGATGGTCAGCCAGGCATTCGCACCTTGCTGGCGATCCAGCGACACGGTCATAGGCTGGAACCGCTCTCCGTCGATCACCAGCCCTTTGCGCAGGGGGGCGAAATCCTCTTCCTTGGGGCGCCCGTTGACCCGCACGCGGTATTTGCGCAGCCACCCGGTTGAGGGCAGTTCCAGTTTGCGCTTGATGCCGCCGTCATTGGTTAGCAACAGCAACCCTTCCGAGTTCAAGTCCAGCCGGCCAACGGACATCACCCGAGGCATGCCTTCGGGCAATTCGTCAAAGATCGTCGCGCGGCCTTTTTCATCCTTGGTCGTGGTCACCAGACCGGTCGGCTTGTGATAGAGCCATAGGCGCGAGGGTTCGGGTTCAGAAACCGGTTTGCCGTCGACCACAATTTTGTCTTTGCCGGTCACGTTCAGGGCGGGGCTGTCGATCACCTTACCGTTTACCGCGACGCGGCCTGCTTCGATCATGCGTTCAGCCTCGCGCCGCGAGGCGATGCCTGCGCGGGCCAGCACTTTGGCGATCCGATCGCCGGGAGGAGGGGTGTTGCTCATGGCAGGGCCATACCCCATCCCGCCCGCTTGCGAAAGGCAGGTTTCTGAGGCAGTCAGGGGCATGGAATTCAAATCACATATGGACAAGGCGTTGGCCGAGGCGCGCGCAGCCGCCGAACGGGGCGAGGTTCCGGTCGGGGCCGTCATCGTTTCGACCGATGGCCAGGTTGTTGCTGCGGCAGGTAACCGAACGCGCGAGTTGAACGATCCAACGGCCCATGCCGAAATACTGGCCTTACGCGCTGCCTGCGCCGAAGCCGGGTCAGAACGGCTGCCGGGGCATGATCTTTATGTCACGCTGGAACCTTGCGCCATGTGTGCGGCGGCGTTGGCCGCAGCCCGCATCCGCCGTATCTACTACGGCGCGTCTGATCCGAAATCGGGAGGCGTTGCCCACGGTGCGCGGGTGTTTTTGCACCCTCAGGCCCATCACCAGCCCGAAATCTATGACGGCATCGCTGCAGAGGAATCCGCCGAATTGCTGAGAAGTTTTTTTGCAGCTCAACGCGCTTAAGGCTTCACCACCATCTCACGCGGGATATCGGCCAGTGGTTGCCCGCCATTGGGGGTCACGACAAAACTTTCGGTAATCGCCAAACCCCAGTCTGGTGTCCACAGACCTGGCATCAAATGAAACGTCATGTTTTCCTGCAATTCCGTTGTGTCGCCGGGCCTCAGGCTCATCGTGCGCTCGCCCCAATCCGGCGGATAGCTGAGCCCGATGGGATATCCGGTGCGGTTGCGCTTCTCATATCCGGCACGGGCAAAGCTATCATAGACGCAGGCGGCGATTTCCTCGCACGTGGTGCCGGGGCGTGCGGCGGCCAAAGTGGTATCGATTGCGGTCAGAACCGCCGCTTCGGCCCGGCGAATATCGTCTGGCGGGTTACCCAGAAACAGGCTGCGGCTGGCTGGACAGTGATAGCGGCGGTAGCAGCCTGAGATTTCGAAATAGGTTGCCTCGCCACGTGCCAAAGGCCTGTCGTTCCAAGTGATATGCGAGGCCGAGGCTTCGCGGCCCGACGGCGCAATTGGCACAATCGCGGGGTAGTCCCCAGCCAAGCTGGGCAACCCGGCAATACCTGCCGCTTGCACTTCGGCAACCAGTTGGTTTTTGGGCAGACCTTCACGAAACGCCGCACGCAATACTTCGTGCATATGCGCCGTCAACTGACCCGCCTTGCGCATCATCGCGATCTCGGCGTCGCTTTTGACCGCACGCTGCCAGTTCACGAGGCCGGTGGCATCGATCAATTCGCCAAAGGCGCGTTCAAGAATCTGGTGGCTGGCGGCCGAGTAGTAATAGTTGTCCATCTCGACACCCAGCCCGGTGTTCCACCCTCGGTCGCGCAGCGTAGTCACCAGCGCGTCGACGGGGTGGTGATCAGGGTGCTGAACATGGTCTTCGGGCCAGTCCAACAGGTCAGACGGGTCCAGCCATGTGGTCTGGGCTGCCCCTGCTTTGTCCTGCGTGCGCCCCCACCAAAGGGGAGCGCCTTTTGCAGGCAGAATCACCATTTGGGGTACATAAAAACTCCATCCGTCATAGCCCGTCAGCCAGGCCATGTTGGATGGATCGGTGATCAGCAAGGTCTCAACCCCGCGCTGAGCCATTGCTGCGCGAGTCTCTACCAAACGGTCCGCGTATTCCTGCGTGCTGAAATCCGAGGCCGGCATTAGAGGGAGATTGCCTTCATAACCTCGGGTTCTATCACATCGACCCCCGGCAACCCGTCAACAAGCGCCTGGGCAGATTGTTCTAGGATCGGGAAGGTCTTGTAGTGGCAGGGGATCACCGTTTTGAAGTCGAAATATCGCTTGGCGGCATAGGCCGTCGCCTTCATATCCATGGTAAAATGGCCACCCGCCGAGAGGATGCCGATATCCGGTTTGTAATAATCGCCCATCCAATCCATGTCGGCCATGATGTCCGTATCGCCCGATACATAAAGCATGCGCCCCTCGGCGGCGATCATATAGCCGACCTCGCTACCGCCAGTCCGCAGCCCTTCAGGTGTGGAGAATGTGGAGCTGTGCGATGCAGGAACCATTGTGACCTTGACGCCGTTCAGGTTGACGGTTCCGCCTTTGTTAAACCCGATGGTTTCGATCTCTTCGGCCTCGGCCCAATAGCCCATCAGATCGTACTGACCAACAACTGGGACCTTCAGGTGCTTGGCCAAAGGCAGCACATCGACCACGTGGTCGAAATGCGTATGGGTCAGCAAGATATGCGTTGCCCCGTCCAATGCGGCGTCATGCTGGTCTTCGGGCAGAACCGGGTTGCCCGTCAGCCAGGGATCAATCAACAGCACTTGACCGCCGGTCTCGATGCGGAAACTGCCATGTCCCAACCAAATGATGTTCATGCTGAAATCCTCCAATGATGCCTATTGGCATCAGCCTAGCATCCGCTATGTAAAATTCTATGGATTGGATGCAGGAAATCGACAGCTATTGTGAAAGACTGTCAGCCGCTTATTGGGCCGAGCCGATCAATGCGATCACCAATGCCACCTTTCTGATCTCAGCCTTTATCATGTGGCGGCGAGTGCGCGGGCAAGACATGCCTCTTGCGATGGGGCTGGTTCTGGTGCTTGGTATCATCGGTGTCGGCAGCTATTTGTTTCATACCCATGCACAGGTCTGGGCGGCCGTTGCCGATGTCACGCCGATCCTGCTGTTCATCTTGATCTACATCTTTGCCGTAAACAAAAACATCTGGCGCATGCCATGGGTATATGCGCTGGGTGGGACCATTCTGTTTGTCCCCTACGCGGCGGCGACGGTCCCTGTGTTCCAGTGGGTGCCTGGCCTTGGCAGCTCGGCCGCTTATGCACCAGTGCCCTTATTGATCCTGATCTACGCGTATCTACTGCGCAACCGGCAACCGCAGTTTGCCAGGGATATGACGATTGGCGCGTTCATTCTGATCCTGTCGATCACGTTCCGTTCTTTGGATCACCCGATCTGTTCGCAGTTTCCGATTGGCACACATTTCATGTGGCACATTCTGAATGCCACTATGCTCGGTTGGATGATTGAGGTCTATCGCAGAGCTTTGATCCGCATGCGAGCGGGCGCCGTCAAATACCCTGCGCTTTGATAACGGCTGCAACGCGCTGACCGATGATCCGGCTGGATTTACGCGATGGGTGAATCAGGTCAAACGAGAAATATGAGGCATCGCCGGGCTGCGCGACATCCTGAGATGAGACGAAGGTAATCCCCTCATCCTGCTGTGCCAGTTTGGCAATGCGGGCTTCAAATTCGTCGCCTTCGGCTTTGCAGTGTTCGATCGGTGTGATCAGATTGGGACTGCGCAGGTAGCCGATATAAATCACGCGGGTGCCAGTCGCCCGGATCTGGCGCAGGAACTGCGGTATTTGACCATGCTGACCATCAGCCGAGATCATATTGTCCAGAACGGTATCACAGCGTGTGCAACCGCAACCCAGCATCAGATCGTTACCGCCGCCGTTTACAATAGCCCAGGACCAGTCCCCTTTGACATATTGTGCTTGAACCCCAGATTCAGGTGCGCCATCCGGGTCAAATTTCGTTTGCAGCCAAGCTGCAGACACCGTGCGGTCAACGACCGGTGCACCAATCGTTTCTTCGATAACATCGGGGATTGATGAACCGGAGGGCGAGTTCCACGCCATCAGCGAATCGCCGACCGCAATGACTTTTGCATCCGGTTTGCTGGCAGGCATTTCCTGACATCCGACCAAGGCAAATAGAATGCCGACGACAAGACACAGATTTCTGGACATCTTTGACCCGGAAATTGGAGTTAAGAAGCGCCCGTGCGGGCTGAATATGGTTCATGCTCAGTTAACCTGGCGTTGGTTAACGCACGATTAATGAACTTGGTTCAGTGCAGCCTCCGTATCAGCCACGAAAGGCGGCAGCTAAGGGCTTCGGCAGGTCAAATTCAACTAAAACCCGGGCGCGCCCTTCGGGTGACATTTTGCGTGCGGTCTTTTCGACAATGCGCTGGATTTTTTCCGGGGAATGCTTGTCTGCGAATGGCTGGAAATACCATTTCAGAAAGACAAAGCAGATCACATCTTCCAGTGCCTGAACCTCGGCGTCGCGTTTGATGCCCTGCTTGCGCAACATGCGGCCTGCGGCGTCGATCTCCGGTTCGCTGTAGCCGCCTTCGGTCATCAAGGACATTACGGTATTTGCATGATGTACACCCTGCGCCTTGCGCCAAGCCAGATATCCGGCGCGACCCTCGGGATACTCGCTCCGCGCCAGTTTCCAGCGTTCGATATGCTGACCGCGCGCTGCAATCTGTAGCGCGTCCGAGGCCTCGGGAAACAGCCGGTCCATCTCTGCACTCATGCGTTTGCCGTATTGCAAAGCTTCGGGCTGTCCATCATCAACATTGGGATCATGTGAATTGGCCGCGTCGATGGCATCCAGAACTGCTTGTTTGCGCGCGCTCATGTTTTACTCCGTTGGCTTTTGCGGCTCTGGGCGATCCGCACAGTCTTGATAAGCCACCGTAGCGAGATGCCACAACATGTGCAGCACCCAATTCTGTCATTGCCGGGTCAGATGAGGGGGTATTCTGACCCGGCAGAGGGGCAGGTGATCTGCTTACTTGCCCGGTTTGACCTGATCTTGCGTGACCGGCTCGGTGATCGGGGTCGGGAAGGTCAGATCACGGGTCAGGTTCAGTGAACTGATGCCCATCGCCATGGCCGGTGCGGCCAGAAGAGAGGCGGACAACGTAACGGCAGTGATGAGGCTTTTCATGTTCTGTCTCCAGGTTTGCGTCGTTTCACAATAGATGAAATGAACAGTACGGTTTAGTTTTTCAAGATTTGAAGTGAACTAATTGGTTTACTTTTGCGCATACCGGCTATTCACCAGCGAATGGGTGGTGAAATCCGGCACGATAACTTGTCCCTTCTTGGGGCCTACTGGCCTTGCGACTGCGGCAACAGACAGGTAAATGCCCCCTAACGCATATGAGGGTTTCCGATGTCGATTGACCAAAGCACCGCCGCCAAGGTGGCGAAACTGGCCCGTATCAAGGTCGAGGATGACGCGCTGCCGGCGCTGGCGTCCGAGTTCAACACCATTCTTGGGTTCATCGAGCAACTCAACGAAGTCGATGTCGAAGGTGTCGAACCGATGGTCTCGGTCGAACCGATGCGCCTGAAGCGTCGTGAAGATGTGGTCACCGACGGAAACCAGCAGGACAAGGTTCTGGCCAATGCACCCGACGCGCGCGAAGGCTTTTTCGCCGTCCCCAAAGTGGTGGAGTAAGACATGAGCGATCTGAACAAACTGGGCCTGGCCGAAGCCCGCGATGCGCTGCGCGCCGGTGATGTGACCTCGGTTGAGCTGACGGAATCCTGCCTGAAGGCCATTGATGACGCCGACGCGCTGAACGCTTTTGTCCACAAAACGCCTGAAATCGCGCTGGAGCGTGCCAAGGCCGCGGACGAGCGCATCAAGGGCGGCGACGCGCCAGCCATGTGTGGCTTGCCGATTGGCATCAAGGACTTGTTTTGCACCAAGGGCGTGCCCTCGCAAGCAGCGTCGAAAATATTGGACGGGTTCAAGCCCGAATACGAATCCACCGTATCGCAGCAACTGGCTGATGCCGGAGCCGTGATGCTGGGCAAGCTGAACATGGACGAATTCGCGATGGGCTCGTCCAACGAAACCTCGACCTATGGCAACGCGGTCAGCCCCTGGCGGCGCGGCAATGACGACGCGCAACTGACACCGGGCGGTTCCTCGGGTGGCTCAGCATCCGCCGTGTCGGCTGACCTGTGTCTGGCCGCGACCGGCACCGATACTGGCGGTTCGATCCGCCAACCGGCTGCTTTTGTTGGCATCACCGGTATCAAGCCGACCTATGGCCGTTGCTCGCGCTGGGGCATCGTTGCTTTTGCCTCTTCGCTGGATCAGGCGGGGCCGATGACCAAGAATGTACGCGACGCGGCGATCATGCTCGAAGCGATGTGTGGTCATGACCCGAAGGATTCCACCAGCACTGAACTGGCCGTCCCGAATTTCGAGGCGATGCTGACAGGCGATATCAAAGGCAAGAAGATCGGTATCCCGAAAGAGTACCGCATGGACGGTATGCCCGCCGAGATCGAAAAACTGTGGGCCGACGGTGCGGCGATGCTGAAAGACGCCGGGGCCGAGATCGTTGACATCTCACTGCCCCATACGAAATACGCGCTGCCCGCGTATTACGTGATCGCGCCTGCCGAGGCATCCTCGAACCTCGCCCGCTATGACGGTGTCCGCTATGGGCGCCGCGCGCAGCTGGCGCAGGGCGACGGCATCACCGAAATGTACGAAAAAACCCGCGCTGAAGGCTTTGGCCACGAAGTTCAGCGCCGTGTGATGATCGGCACCTATGTGTTGTCCGCTGGCTTCTACGACGCGTATTACAACCGCGCCCGCCGCGTACGCACCCTGATCAAGAAGGACTTCGAGGATGTCTTCGCTGCAGGTATCGACGCGATCCTAACTCCGACCACCCCGTCCGCCTCCTTCGGTCTGGGCGAAATGACCGAGGCCGATCCTGTTCAAATGTACTTGAACGATGTCTTTACTGTGACCGTGAACCTTGCCGGTCTGCCGGGCATCTCAGTACCCGCAGGCCTTGACAAACAAGGGCTTCCGCTGGGTCTGCAACTGATCGGACGGCCTTGGGATGAAGGTGACCTGCTCAACACCGCCTATGCGTTGGAAAACGCGGCAGGCTTTGTGGCAAAACCGGCGAAATGGTGGTAAGCCTCAGGTTGCCTGATCACGAGTAACGGAGCGGTTGAATGCGTGTTTTTGCTTTGGTTCCTGTCATCGCCCTAGTCGCGGGTTGCGATACGGTCGCGCCGGTGCAGGGAACGGGATTTAACACGCCAGCCTATCAGGCCCAACGTGAGGCACAATTGGCCGGGCAAGGGACCGTCGACAACCCATTGCTGGCACCAGTCGATGTCTCGCAACAGCCCTTGGGCGCACCGGGTTCTGCCTTGCCGCAATCACTCGCCACTGGCGAAAATGCGGATATCGCGAACCAGGCTGCGGCTGCGCTGGCCAGCACCTCGGGCCAGACTGCTCAAACCGGTCCAGCGCCCAGCAATTCGGCGATTTCTGACGAACAGGATTTCGCGGCTGTATCGGGCCGTCGCAGCATCGAATCTGACGCGGCGCGGATTGAGAAAAACCGCGAGACCTACGAGGTTGTCGCCCCAACCGCCGTGCCTGAGCGTGGCGCAGATGGCCAACCCAACATCGTGCAATACGCGCTCAGCACCACAAACCCTGTTGGAACCCAGCTCTACAGCCGGGCGGGCTTTAATCTGCAAGCCAAGGCGCAACGCAATTGCGCCCGGTTCCCCTCGGCGGATCAGGCGCAGATCGAATTCCTGACCAGCGGCGGCCCACAGCGCGACCGCAGCGGGCTGGACCCGGATGGGGATGGCTTTGCCTGCAACTGGGATCCCAGCCCGTTCCGCAGTGCTGTCAGCAACTGATCACCCCTCAGCCATCTGGCATCCGTCGCCCAATTTCGGCGCGCGACGGGATGGCCTTAGTCCTCAGCTAATTGTCCTTCACTACACCGCGATGGACAGCGCAGGGATCGCGCTGGACCGGCTCTGCGATCCACAGGCCGAGGTCTCGGCGCACTACCTGATCGGCAATGACGGAACCCTCTGGCAGATGGTGCGCGAAGAAGATCGTGCCTGGCATGCCGGAGCAGGGGAGTGGCGCGGGCAGGATGACATAAATTCGCGGTCCATCGGGATCGAACTGGATAACGCAGGGACGCACCCGTTTTCTAACCCTCAGATGAGCGCATTAGAAAACCTGATGCGGGGAATCGTGACCCGCTGGTCCATCCAGCCCGAGGACGTCATAGGTCACTCTGACATGGCCCCCGGCCGAAAAATTGACCCTGGCCCCCGCTTCGATTGGCAGCGTTTAGAGCGGCAAAACCTTGCGACGCGACGCGGATATGACCAGGGACCCGCAGATGCGCCCGTAGATATCTTCCGCGCCCTGGCCAGAGATGCAGGTTTCACGGCGGATGTTGACGACGAAACCCTCCTCGCTGCCATTCGCCTCAGGTATCGACCCTGGGGAAAAGGTCCGCTTTGCCCGGCAGATTTTGCTCCACTCAATCGTTTTGATCTTCGAAACTGATCCAGTCTTCATCTGGCCAAAAATATCCCGGGGTTGAATTGGCCGCAGGCCAAGAAGGGGCTGGCCCATTCCTCCGTCCCATCCACTCTTGACGCGACTGGGAACACAGCATACCCAGCCCACGCGCGGAGGGTCGGATGGCCGCTGGGGTCGCAAGGCCCGAGAGGAAAGTCCGGACTCCACAAGACAACGGTGCCGGGTAACGCCCGGGCGGGGCAACCCGACGGAGAGCGCCACAGAAATCAGACCGCCTGCGGCTTCGGTCAAAGGTAAGGGTGAAACGGTGGGGTAAGAGCCCACCGCGCCCCTGGCAACAGGGGCGGCACGGCAAGCCCCACCGGGAGCAATGCCAAATAGGGTCCCCGCGCGGGCCGGTCGGCGCAAGCCGATACCGCCGCTAAGCACGTCTTGGCCCAGAGGGACCGGGTTGGCAGCTTGAGCCGCGCAGCAATGCACGGCCTAGAGGAATGGTCATCGAAGGGGGCAACCCCGGAACAAGATCCGGCTTACAGGCCCTCCGCGCGTATCTCAAATCACCCGACCGCTAAGTGGCGATCCGCCCACAGCCACACACCCAGTATTCTCAGAACCCGTCTGCTGTTACCCTGACGTACATGGATTTTGTGAACCCGGGAGGAGCGGTATGAGTTTCCTAAAAACACTGGCATCCGTTGCGGTTGGTTTTGCAGCGGCAAAGGGTATGGAAAAATACAAGGAAATGGGCGGCATGGCCGGCTTGCAAAACATGATGCAAGGCACAGGCGGTGGTCTCGGCATGGACCAGCTTGGAAAAATGGCCGAGCAGTTTGGCATGCCGGGCGGCGCATCTGGATTGCAGGACATGATCGGCAAGATGGGGCTGGGCGGCGGGGCAGCCGGGGCTGCGGGCTTGGGCGGTTTGCTCAACGCGATGCAGGGTGCAGCCAAGACTAGCGGCCAGCAAACTGCCGATATGATGGAAACCGTGCTCAGCGGCACGCCAGCCGGGGCTGCGATGGAGGAGCAGGCCAAACTCATGCTGCGCGCGATGATCCAGGCCGCCAAGGCGGATGGAGAGCTGGACGAACAGGAAAAGCAAACGATCATCGGCGAATTGGGTGATGACATCAGCGACGAGGAACGCGCCTTTGTCCTCGACCAGATGGAGGCGCCGATTGATGTCATGGGACTCGCTGCTGATGCGGGGGCGCCCCTCAAGGCACAGATCTACGCAACCTCTTTGGCCGCGATTCGTTTGGATAACGAACGTGAGGCATCTTACCTGCTTCAATTGGCAACCGCTCTGGGCCTATCAGATGCCGAACGGGATCAAATTCACACCTATATGGGCGCGCCGACCTTGCCTCGTTAGGTCAGCAACGAAACCTGCGCATTGCAGGTGTGATTGGCCTTGACATGGGCGGTGCACAGCGTAAAAGCGCACGCTCATAGGAATTCAACCGAAGGGCCCTGCCTTTTCGGACGCAGGAGATAACCATGGCGAAGCCGACGACAATCAAGATCCGTCTGAACTCGACCGCGGGCACGGGCCACTTCTACGTGACCAAGAAAAACGCGCGCACCATGACCGAGAAAATGACCGTTCGCAAATACGACCCGGTCGCTCGCAAGCATGTCGAGTACAAGGAAGGCAAGATCAAGTAATCTGCCCTTCTGCTAAGACTTTCGGGAAAGGCTCTGCTTTGGCAGAGCCTTTTTTTCTTGCCCGGTGACAAGCAATACAGCGATCCGATCGGTCAACGGGCCGTTGCAGCGACGCATCACGCCTGGGGCCAATCGTTTTGCCTGCGGCTTGCTTTTTACCAAATCCTGCAAGTACGGTTCAGCAAACCGCCACAAAATGTTGAGCGCCATGAAGAAAATCTTGTTATCCACAACCATCGTTCTGGCCCTTGCGGCCTGTGAAGATCCCTTTAACCGTCAAGGTGTCGGGTTCACTGGAATTGACGGTGAACCTCGCACCATCTCGGACGTTCCCGGCGCGGTCGCCTTTGTGCCGCCGGCGACCAATGTTCCGGCAGAGCTGGCCGAACTGCCAACCATCGCTGTAATCAGTGATCAGGTTGACCCTATCAAAAAGGCGCGGGTGGCTATCGACAATGGTGGTGTGAGCCCGGACAACGCGGTGCAATTGTCTGGCAGCGCTACCGATCTGTTCCTCAGCACGGTCGACGTGAACGGCACGGTCTATGGTGTTCTGCGCACGCGCAACAGCGCGACGCGCGTGGATAACTCGATCGGTGCAATCTTTGGAGACGAGACCGAACGCTTCACAGGCTGTCTGGCAGCTGGTGATGTTTTCGGAAAAGGATCTTCAAGCCGCAGCTCTGGTTTTGCCGTTCCACTGAACTGCAGCTAGTACAGCCAACAGTCTTTAGTTCGGATACCCCCGCTCAGCAGGCGGGGGTTTTCTTTTGCAACATGTCGTTGGAAAAAAGAAAAGGGCCGGTCTTTCGACCGGCCCATATGCATTTGCAATGCTGTAAGGCTTTATTCCTGTTGCCCCATGAACATCAGCAGGAACTGGAACATGTTCAGGAACGAGATATACAGGCTCAGCGCGCCGTCAAAGGCGGCTTTGTCCAGCCATTCCTGATCGCCATGTGCGGCATGTGCGACATATGTGTTCTTGATGTCCTGCGTGTAGTAGGCGGTCAGACCCGCAAAGATCAGGATACCGATGGCCGAAATGGCCAGCATCATCACGCCCGACTGGAGGAACAGGTTGATCACCATCGCCACCAGCAGGCCGATCACACCCATCATCAGGAAGGTGCCCATGCCGCTGAGGTTCCGCTTGGTGGTGTAGCCATAGAGGCTAAGACCACCAAACGCGATTGCGGTGACCAGGAAGGTCTGTGTGATCGAGTAGGGGGTAAAGATCATAAAGATCGAACTCATCGACACGCCCATCACGGCCGCGAAGACAAAGAAGCCCAGCTGAACAGTCGCCGCCGAGCCGCGGCGCATCAGTGCACCCCAGCCGAACAGGATAAAGGCCAGCGGGGCAAACATGACAACCCATTTCAGCGGTGACAGGAACAGAGTTCCGCCCAGGCTGGTCAGGTAGCGGTCAGCGCCGATTTGTGCCACTGCATTTGACGGGTCGCTGGTGACCGCAAGCCCGGCAATCGCCCAGGCTGCCAATGCTGTTATCAGCATGCCGACGGACATTGTGCCGTAGACTTTGTTCATATGGGCGCGCAGGCCCTGATCAATCTCGGCGGCGCGCGCGCCGGATACCGTCCGGACCGTGTCGAATTGTGCCATCAAAGGGTCTCCCTTTAGCTCGTGTTATTACGCCCCGGCAAAGCGGGGCGGTTTCTCGTTAAATATCGGCAACTAGCGGCTGTATTTCAAGAGTTTCCGGCGGAAAACCGACTAAAACACGCAACAAAAAAGGCGATAGGCAACTCAGCGTCACCTATCGCCTTAAAAACATGAGCATACGATTCATCTTTTCCAGTAGTTTGGGGCATCCCAAAGGTAACGGCGTGCTTCTTCCATCGCCTCTTCTCGGGTAATTCCAATGTCTTCCAAATACGTGTTGTCCAGTTGCACCAACCTGCGGCGCTGGCGCCTCACTGCAAACATGTGATGGATCAACGACATCATAGGGCGCGTTGCGTTTTGACGGGTCTGTTTGAGCGCAATTTGGGTCATAATTATTGTCCTTTCTGCATTCTCTGATGGTTTCCCAAAAATAGATCAACTTCCTTGATGTATATGGCAAGGCATGTCATATTTTAAAAACGAATATTTTTGATGAGTCACATAAGGGATCGTGAAGATGCGAAATTTGGACATTACCACCTTGCGCTCGTTCATGGCGGTTGCAGATCAGGGTGGGGTCACCCGTGCGGCTGGTTTTCTGCATCTAACCCAGTCTGCAGTTTCGATGCAGCTTAAGCGGCTGGAGGAGTTGCTGGGCCTTGAACTGCTGGATCGCAGTGGGCGCACGATCGCGCTAACCGCCTCGGGTGAGCAGTTACTGACCTATGCGCGTCGAATGATCGCGCTGAATGACGAGGTGATCTCGAAACTGACCGATCAGGCGTTCGAGGGCGAAGTGGTGCTGGGCGTACCACATGACATTGTCTACCCGGCCATCCCACGTGTTCTGCAACGGTTCAACACCGATTTTCCGCGCGTTCGTGTGCAACTGGTGTCATCCTATTCGTTACAGTTAAAAGACATGCTCAAGCGGGGCGAATGCGATGTGATCCTGACCACCGAGCCGACTCCTGTTGACGGCTCCGAAACCATCGCTGAATTACCGCTGCGCTGGATCGGTGCGCAGGGCGGGTCTGCCTGGCGGAAGCGTCCGTTGCCCTTGGCTTTGGGGCGCCGATGCCTGTTCCGCCCGCAGGTGATCGCGGCGTTGGACGCGGCTGGCATCCCTTGGGAATTGTCGGTGGAAACCGAGAATGATCGAACCATCGAAGCCACCGTCAGTGCCGATTTGGCTGTTCATGCCATGCTGGACGGAACCGAGGCCGCGCATCTGGAACAGATCGAATCAGGTGGCGCGCTTCCGGAATTGCCCGCCCATATGATCAACCTCTATGGTGGCAATGAAGGGCGGGACCCGATTGTCGACGCCCTGGCGCATCTGGTCAGGCAGAATTTCCGCCTGTTGGGGGGCAGCCAGCTGCGTGCGGTCGCGGGATAGGGCGTTTAGATTGTTATGACGACCTTGCCGGTGGACTTGCGTTCTTTCAGCAGCTGCATTCCCTGGGCGACCTCGGACAAGGGCAAGATGTGGCTTATATGTGGCTTGATCTTCCCTTCACCGTGCCAGCGAAACAACGTGTTGAAACTGTCCCTTACGATTTCGGGCCGGAAGGTCAGATAACCGCCAATATAGAAGCCAATCACCGTCAGGTTTTTGACCAGTAGGTGATTGGCGGGGATTTGCGGAACCTCTCCACCGGCAAACCCGATGGGCAGCAGACGCCCTTCGGGGTTGGTGGCCCGAAAGGCCGCTTTGAACACGTCGCCGCCGATTGCGTCATAGACGACATCTGCGCCACCCAGCGATTTGACCGCGTCTCTTAGGTCTTCTGAGGTGTCGATCAAGTGATCTGCGCCCGCAGCTTTGGCAATGGCCAGCTTGTCCGCCCCGCGTGCCTGCGCGATCACGGTTGCCCCCATCAACTTACCAATCTCGACCGCTGTCAGGCCAACCCCGCCCGCCGCGCCGGTAACCAGAAGTGTTTCACCCGGCTGCAACCTGGCGCGGTGATCCAGCGCCAGGTGGCTGGTTCCATACGCGATCTGGATCGCCGCCGCCTCTTCGAAGCTGATCGTGTCGGGCAGTGATATCACCCGTGCTGCGTCAAAAACCCCAAATTCCGCCAGCCCACCCTGACCTGAATAGACGGCCACGCGATCACCAATGCTGATGCCGCTTACATCGGCGCCCACCGCATCTATGACACCCGTAACCTCCATCCCCAATGTGAACGGAGCGGCGGGCGTGTCCTGATATGTCCCTTTTTGCATCAGCAGGTCGGCAAAATTCAGCCCGCAGGCTTTGATCGCAACGCGCACCTGACCCAAGGAGGTTTTAGGTGTGGTGATCTGGCAAAGCTTGGCCTGCTCACCTGCGGATTGAATGTGAAATGCCTGCATAATCTGATCATCCCCCTGCACCGGGCATAGGTGCGTTTTGTGCTGAACTTGTCAATGATATTGGGCGGCCGAGCTTGACCCAAAAAGCAACAGGGTGTTCGCGGCTTTGGCAAGCAGGGGCACAACCATAAACAATCGTTCTGGCTGCATGACTCAACCATCTTGAAAAATGATCAAAAAAAAGTAATAAAGGCAGCTAGTGCTGTAATCGGGGGAGGCACGATCCGTATTAGGGAATGGTTAAATCCCATTCTCTAATGTTGCGATACCGGACGTCGCGCAATCCCGATCAGATGTTTGTGTACTAAAGGAGAATACCAATGACTCATCACGTCGATGTCCATGTGGGCAAGCGCGTTCGGCATCGCCGCTGGCTGATTGGGATGACCCAACAGCAATTGGCGCAGCAGGTTGGTATCAAGTTTCAACAGATTCAAAAATACGAAACCGGTGCCAACCGAATCAGTGCTTCTCGCCTTTGGGACATTGCTGAGGCATTGGAAGTTCCCGTCAGCTTTTTCTTTGAAGGGCTGGAAGAGATTCAGAAAAGCGCGGATGAAAAGAAATCTGTGCCTGCAGACCTGATGGGGGACAAGGAAGCGTTGGATCTGGTGCGCTCTTACTATGCAATCCCGGAAAATCAGCGCCGCCGGCTGTTCGAATTGGCACGGGTTCTGAGTGACGTTGCGTGATCTGATCGCGCCCGCTTGACTTTGATAGGCGTTGGCCGCACCAGTGGTCCATGCACCAGACCCATCTGACCGATATGGATGTTGCTGAAGAAATGGCCGACGCGGCGCGCGCGGCCATTCTTCCGCATTTTCGCCAACACGGTCTTGAAACCGCGAACAAGCTGGAAGGCGGGTTTGATCCTGTCACTATCGCAGATCGCGCGGCGGAAAAAGCAATGCGCGAGGTGTTGCAACGTCTTCGCCCCGATGACGGCATCCTGGGTGAAGAGTATGGCCAGTCCGAAGGCCAAAGCGGTCGCGTTTGGGTACTGGACCCAATCGATGGAACGCGCGGATTTGTCAGCGGCACACCGACGTGGGGCGTTTTGATCGCGCTCAGCACCTCAGACGGCCCAGAGCTGGGGGTGATCGATCAACCCTATATCGGCGAACGGTTCAGAGGATCGTCCGAGATTGCGCAGCTGACCGGGCCCTTGGGCACATCACAGTTGGCGACGCGTGCAGTAAAGACGCTCGACCAGGCCACCCTGTTCACAACCTTCCCCGAAGTTGGCACCTCTGAAGATCGCGCAGGGTTCGAAGCTGTGTCAAAACAGGTGCAATTGACGCGCTTTGGCATGGATTGCTATGCCTACGCGCTGCTGGCCGCGGGACAGGCGGATCTGGTGATCGAGGCGGGGTTGAACGCCTATGACATTCAGGCTCCGATTGCAGTGATTGAGGCTGCTGGTGGCATCGTAACCGATTGGCAAGGCGGACCGGCGCATAACGGTGGACGTGCCCTTGCAGCTGCCAACGCCGAGATTCATGCGGCCGCGCTGGACATCCTGCGCTCCTATTAAACCATTGCCCCTGTAACGCCCTGACGCTAAACCGGTGTCAGCCGGTTCTTACGCCTGTTTTCCACCGGCCCCGCATTCCTTGCATGAGACAGGCAATTGCAGGAGTGCCGCTATGACTGAATTTCTTATCAAAAACGCAGATACCATCCTGACCATGGATGATGACCGTCGCGAGCTAAACGATGCAGATATCCTGATCCGCAACGGCCAGATCGCGCAACTTGGTCACGGGCTGACGACAACGGGCGAGGTGCATGATGCCAGGGGCTGCGTGGTCACGCCGGGTCTGGTGAACACGCATCATCACCTTTACCAAACCCTGACCCGCGCGGTTCCGGGCGGGCAGGACGCGTTGCTGTTTGGCTGGCTGCAAACGCTCTATCCCATCTGGTCGCGGTTCGGGCCGGAGCAGATGTTTACCTCAGCCCAGATCGGGCTGGCCGAGCTGGCACTGTCCGGTTGCACCCTAAGTTCCGATCACCTGTACCTCTACCCCAATGGCGCGCGGCTGGAGGATACGATTGCCGCTGCCTCAGACCTGGGCTTGCGCTTTCATCCTACCCGCGGCGCGATGAGCATCGGCGAAAGCGATGGAGGCCTGCCGCCGGACAGTCTCGTCGAAGCTGAAAATGATATCCTGAACGACATGATCCGCGTTGTGGATGCGTTCCATGATCCCAGCGAAGGGTCGATGTGCCGGGTTGGCGTCGCGCCCTGTTCGCCCTTTTCAGTCAGCCGGGACCTGATGCGCGATGCCGCTCTGCTGGCGCGCGACAAGGGTGTCATGCTGCACACCCATTTGGCCGAGAACGACGAGGATATCGCCTATTCCCAGGCGCAATTCGGTTGCCGTCCGGGACAATATGCCGAGGATCTGGGCTGGACCGGTCCCGATGTCTGGCACGCCCATTGCGTCAAGCTGGATGGGGCCGAGATCGACCTGTTTTCGAAAAGCAGAACCGGTGTCGCCCATTGCCCTTGTTCAAACTGCCGTCTCGGATCGGGTATCGCACCGGTGCGCAGCATGCGCGATCAGGGCGTGAAAGTTGGGCTCGGCGCGGATGGCTCGGCCAGCAATGACAACGGCAACCTGATGCTTGAGGCGCGGCAGGCCATGTTGTTGCAACGAGTCGCCAATGGGGCCGACGCCATGTCCGCCCGCGAAGCGCTGGAGATCGCGACCCGTGGCGGCGCGGATGTGCTGGGACGTCCAGATTGCGGGCGGCTGATACCGGGCAAACGGGCCGACATCGCCGTTTGGGATACCCGCACAAGCCTCGAAAGCGCGGGCAGCTGGGATCCGGCAGCCCTATTGCTGGCTGGGCCGATGCAGGTCAAACACCTGTTTGTCGAAGGCCGCCAGATCGTGTGCGACGGTCAAATCACGACAATCGATCTGCCAAGAACAATAGAAACCCAGAACCGTCTGGCGCGCGCGCTTGCACAATAGCGGGATCCGCCCTTCATCTGGCTAAAAATATCCCCGCCGGAGGCATGCGCCGCAGGCGCATTCATTGGGCGACTTGCCTACCTCCGATCCAAACTTCGGCAATGGCGCGGTCGTCGCCCATCATGATGGTCGGGAAGACAGCTTCCCACAGATCATCCGCATGGGCCTCGCGCTGGGCGATGGCCGGGGTCGAGGCGAGGTCGATGACAACCAGATCCGCCTCCATCCCCGGGGCGACATTGCCGATGCAATCATCCATCCTCAGCGTTCGCGCCGACCCGACTGTACCCAACCATAGCAATTGTGCCGGGTGCAGAGGGCGACCACGCAGTTGACCGACCTCATAGGCGGCGGCCATGGTGCGCAGCATTGAAAAGCTGGACCCGCCGCCGGTATCGGTCGCCAACCCGACCCGGTGGCCGTCATGGATCGACCCATTCATGTCAAACAGGCCCGAGCCGATAAACGTGTTCGAGGTCGGACAATGCACCAGCGCTGCATCAATTTCACGCAACCTGTCGCGTTCACGGTCTTCCAGATGGATAACGTGACCGTAAAGGCCATTTCGACCCAGCAGTCCGAATTTCTCATACGTATCCAAATAGTCCCGCGCTTCGGGAAACAGGGATCGGACCCATTCGATCTCATCCGTCTGCTCACTCAGATGAGTTTGCATCAGGCAATGCGGATTCTCGGCCCAAAGCGCACCCAAAGCCTCAAGCTGTTCAGGCGTGGAGGTGGGCGAAAACCGAGGTGTGATCGCGTAGGACAAGCGATCCACATGGTGCCATTTCTCAAGCAGCGCTTCGGATTGGTCATATGCTGTTTGCGCAGTGTCCTGCAAACCCTCGGGCGCGTTGCGATCCATGCAGGTTTTGCCAGCTACAACCCGTTGCCCACGTTGCTGCGCGACCGAAAAAAATGCATCAACGCTTTCGGGATGGATGGTGCAGAAGCTGCACATGGTGGTGGTGCCATGTGCCGTTGTTAGGTCGAGATAGCGGTTCGCGATCTCTGTCGCATAGTTGGTATCGCCGAACTTCATCTCTTCGGGGAAGGTATAGGTGTTTAGCCAGTCGATCAGCCGTTTGCCCCAGCTCGCGATCATGGCGGTTTGCGGGTAATGGACGTGAGGGTCCACAAAACCGGCCATGATCAGGTGGTTTCCGTAGTCCCGTGCTTCGGCATCCGGATGGGCAGCGGCCAGCGTGTCCAGTGAACCGACCGCTTGCACGCGCCCATCTTCGATCACCAGCGCCTCGTCCAGACGGGTCGCGTCGGTAGGTTCCCCGTCAAAGGGCGATCCGTCGAAACTCAGTATGCGCCCTTTCAAAAGCGTCTTTTGCGCCATTCGCCCTGTTCCTTAGCTGTTTGAGGCCACGGATCAGCATATGCGGGTGAAAGATGCGGGTAAATCGGCGTATTGTCATTGTTTTCCGGTAGCTGCTTCTTCTAATTAGGGGCCAATGACCGAATAAACGGGGACGGACATGACGACAGGCTTTGATGAACCCGTGACCGACTCGACCTCTGACGAAGATGTCTATGCGCTGGATCGTCGAACCGTGGCGGCGATCCTTTATGCCGTGGACATCGATGACCGCACCAAGCTGATCGAGCTGATGGAGCCGCTGCACGCGGCCGACATTGCCGACCTTCTGGAACAGATCAACCCCTATGACCGCGCGCGCCTGATCCGTCTGTATGACAAGGAATTTGATGGCGACATCCTGTCGGAACTGGATGAAGGAGTTCGGGAAGAGGTCATCAATGTCCTGAAGCCAGATGTCCTGGCCGAAGCGGTTCGGGACATGGAAAGCGACGATGTCGTTGACCTGCTGGAAGACCTGGAAGAACCGCAACAGGAAACCATTCTGGACGCGCTGGAGGATTCCGAACGGGTCGCGGCAGAGCAGGCGCTTGCCTATCCGGAAAACTCGGCCGGTCGACTTATGCAGCGCGAAGTGGTCATGGCGCCCGAACATTGGACCGTGGGCCAGGCCATCGATTTCATGCGCGCCAATGACGACTTGCCTGAACAATTCTATCACGTCGTTCTGGTTGATCCGCGCCTGAAACCCGTGGCGCAGGTCACGCTGGGCAAGCTGATGGCAACCCGGCGCGAGGTTCCCCTGCATGATCTGACGGAAGAAGAATTCCACATCATTCCCGTCGATCAGGACGAAGAGGATGTGGCCTATGCGTTCAACCAGTACCACCTGATCTCGGCCCCGGTCGTGGATGCTGATGGCCGCCTAGTCGGCGTAATCACCATTGACGACGCGATGGTGGTTCTGGACGAGGAGCACGAGGAGGACATTCTGCGCCTCGCCGGTGTCAGCGACGAAAGCTCGCTGTCGGACAGCGTTGCCGCGACCAGCCGTCGGCGTTTGCCCTGGCTCGCGGTGAACCTGTGTACGGCCATTTGCGCCTCGCTGGTGATCTCCCAGTTCGAGGCGGCGATTGATCAGTTGGTGGCGCTGGCGATCCTCATGCCGATTGTGGCCTCGATGGGGGGTAATGCAGGGACGCAATCGCTGACTGTTGCGGTGCGGGCACTGGCGACGCGCGACCTGACCGCTGCCAACGTGATGCGTGTGATCCGCCGTGAACTGCTCGTCGGCATGCTCAATGGGTTATGTTTTGCCGTGGTTCTGGGGACAGTAGGAATGCTGTGGTTTGACTCTCCGCTGCTGGGCGTCGTTATTGGATCAGCCTTGGTCGTGAACATGATCATCGCGGGCTTCGCGGGTACGGTAGTACCTGTCGTGCTAGACCGGCTGGGTGTTGACCCCGCTCTGGCTTCGGGCACTTTTGTGACGACCACAACGGATGTCATGGGATTCTTTATCTTCTTGGGATTGGCCAGCGTGGTGCTTTTGTGAGCGATCTGACGGAAATCAAGGCTGCGGCACGTAAAGCAGCGTTCGCCCGTCGCAAAGCCGCGTTTGACGTATGCTTGCCGGGGGCGGCAGGACGCCTGTCCGAAGTGCTGGCTGGCTACCGCGGTGTGCCGCTGTCCGGCTACATGCCGATCCGAACCGAGATCGACCCGCTGCCTGCCATGGCTGAGGCTTCGGCCTATGGTCCGGTCGGCGTTCCGGTTATTCAGGCTGCAGGGCAGGCGCTTAGGTTCTCGCGCTGGACGCCCGAAGGCGCGTTGAAAGACGGTCCTTTTGGTGCAAAGGTGCCTGAGGTTGACGACTACTTTGACCCCGAAATCCTGATCGTTCCACTGGTGGCCTTTGATGCGCAAGGCGGTCGTCTGGGTTATGGTGGCGGGTTCTATGACCGCACGCTTGAAGGGTTGCGCGCCAAGCGTCCGACTTTGGCCATCGGCTTTGCCTTTGATGCGCAAGAAGCCGAGGGGCTGCCTCTGGAACCCACAGATCAGCCCTTGGATATGGTGGTCACCGAAAGCCGAGTTCTGAGTTTCAAAACTTAACCCATATTCTCGGCTCGGAAATACTCCCATGCATCCCGCGTTGAGCCATCGGGCAGGGTGCAGGTCCCGGTTTGGCCATCCTCGCCGTCGACTATCTGGTACTGCCCGCCTTTCTCAACGCAGAAGGTCGCCGCTGGGTTGGCTAGCCCGGTCGTCGGCTTTGAAGGCTGATCGCAGGCGGCGAGGGGGGCAAGAAGGGCGGCGAAAATCAGGTAACGGGTCATGAATGTCTCCGATTTAATGCGGTTTTGCGCTCTATCGCCCTAGTTTAACCGCTTGTGCTTGGCATTGACCACACTTAGGACGGTTGGCATGAGGATACTGTTTCTGGGTGACGTCATGGGCCGGGCGGGACGCACGGCCATCCAACAACATCTGCCGCGTCTGCGCGAAGAGTGGCGGCTGGATTTCGTTGTGGTCAATGGCGAGAACGCCTCGAACGGGATGGGCCTGACCGGCGATCACGCCAAGCTGTTGCTGGATGCGGGCGCGGATTGCGTGACGCTGGGCGATCATGCCTTCGACCAAAAGGATATGCTGCAATTCATCGAGAAAGAGCCACGCATTGTGCGCCCGGTGAACTTTGCCAAAGGCGCGCCGGGGCGCGGGCATCGCCTGTTCAACGCGCCGGGAGGGCGCAAGGTGCTGGTGGTTCAGGTGCTGGGGCAGGTCTTTATGAAACGTCCCTTTGATGATCCGTTCTCGGCTATCGAACCGATCCTGAAGTCGCACCCGCGTGGCGGGCAGGCGAACGCGATCATCGTCGATATGCATTGCGAGGCGACATCCGAGAAAATGGCGATGGGCCATTATTGCGACAAACGCGCCAGCCTCGTGGTGGGGACACATACGCATGTGCCGACGTCGGATTCGCAGATACTGCCCGGTGGCACGGCCTATCTGACGGATGCGGGGATGTGCGGTGACTATGACTCGGTAATTGGCATGGACAAGGTTGAGCCACTGCGCCGGTTCATCACCGGTATGCCAAAAGCTCGATTCACCCCCGCGAATGGCGAGGCGACGCTCAGCGGTGTGTTTGTCGAAACCAATGATCAGGACGGCAGCGCAAAAACCGTGCGCATGGTGCGTGTCGGCGGGCGGCTAGAGCAGGCGGGTCCGTAAAGGCTTGCTCTGCCTCGCGCAATGCGGGAAACTACCCAGCAGGCGCTTGGGCCAGGGTTCGGACAGAATACCACGAATGCACTTTCTTTCATTGACAGACACCGGCAGCGCAATTCTGGCGCTTTTGATTGTTGCGGGCATGTTCGTCATGTTCCTGCGAGAGGTTTACCCGACCGAGGTGGTCGCCATCGGTGGTGTTGCTTTGATGCTTGTGACGGGAATACTGCCCTATCAAAGCGCGCTGGCCGTCCTGTCAAATCCCGCCCCATGGACCATTGCAGCAATGTTCATCATCATGGGGGCCTTGGTGCGCACCGGGGCACTGGATGCCTTTACCTCGACCGCGCAGAAACAGGCGCAAGTGAACCCGAAGATCGCCATCGCCCTGCTTATGGCATTTGTGGTTCTGGCCTCGGCGGTGGTTTCCAACACGCCCGTTGTTGTTGTGATGATCCCGGTCTTTGTTCAGATCGCGCGCACGCTGAATGTTCCAGCCTCAAAACTACTGATCCCGCTCAGCTATGCGGCCATTCTGGGCGGAACGCTGACTCTGATCGGAACCTCGACCAACCTGCTGGTGGATGGTGTTGCCCGCGCGCAGGGGATGCAGCCCTTCACGATTTTCGAGGTCACCCCTCTGGGCATCGCGCTCGTGATCTATGGCATGATCTACCTGCGCTTCATCGCGCCGCGCCTGCTGCCGGAGCGCGACAGTATGGCATCGCTGCTCAGCGATCGCTCCAAGATGAAGTTCTTTACCGAGGCCGTCATCCCGCCCGACAGCAACCTGATCGGGCGCGAAGTAACCGGCGTGCAGTTGTTCAAACGCCCCGGAGTAAGACTGATCGACGTTGTGCGCGGCGATGACTCGCTGCGACGCAATCTGAAAGGCGTGACGCTCAACGTGGGTGATAGGGTGGTTCTGCGCACCGAGATGACCGAACTTTTGAGCCTGCAACGCAACAAAGAGCTGAAGCGGGTCGATCAGGTGTCGGCGATTGAGACCAAAACGGTCGAGGTGCTGATCACTCCGGGCTGTCGTATGGTTGGACGCACGCTTGGGGCGCTCAGGCTGCGACGGCGCTATGGTGTATATGTTCTGGCGGTTCATCGTCGGAACCAAAACATCGGCCGACAGTTGGACGATCTGGTCGTTCGCGTGGGCGATACTTTGTTGTTGGAAGGCTCACCCGCCGACATTCAGAAACTGGCCGCAGATATGGACATGGTCGATGTGACCCAACCGTCGGCGCGTGCATTCCGACGCAGCCACGCACCGATTGCAATTGGCGCACTGGTTGGCATCGTCGCGCTGGCTGCGCTGGGTGTCGCGCCAATTCTGTTGCTGTCGATTTTGGCGGTCGCAGTCGTCCTGGTCACGCGTTGCATCGATGCGGATGAGGCGTTTTCCTTTGTTGAGGGCCGCCTGCTGGCCCTCATTTTTGCAATGCTTGCCATCGGAGCCGCTCTCGATGCTTCGGGTGCAGTGTCGCTTATTGTCGAAGCGATCGCGCCTTCGCTTGGGCTATTGCCACCCTTCCTGATCATATGGGCGGTATATCTACTTACCTCGGTCTTAACTGAACTGGTGTCGAACAATGCGGTTGCAGTTGTGGTTACACCTATCGCCATCGGGTTGGCGCAAGCTGTGGGGATGGATCCACGCCCCTTGGTTGTCGCTGTCATGGTTGCAGCCTCAGCATCTTTTGCGACGCCCATTGGATATCAGACTAACATGATGGTCTATGGTCCTGGGGGGTATAGGTTTACTGATTTTATGAAGGTAGGCATACCGCTCAACCTGACGGTTGGGCTGCTGGCATCGCTGCTGATCCCATTGATCTGGCCGCTCTGAGATCGGCGCAAGCTTGCCGCTGCGCTGCGATGACCCTTGTAAAATCACACGAACATACAAAGCTTTGTGCATGTGATTGTGCAGAAGGAATTGAATCATGTCTGCGAGAGCAACCGCAATTTGCGCAGCAACGGCTTTACTAACGGGAATGGGCCAGGTGGGCATCGCCGGAACCATCGAAGGATCCGCCACCTATCGTGAACGGATCGCTGTACCGCCAGATGCCACCTTGTATGTTGAACTTCAGGATGTCTCTCTGGCGGACGCACCTGCTGTGACCTTGGCCGCGCAGCGCTATGCCCTGAGCGGTGTTCCTGCACAATTTGAGCTGACCTATGACGACGCACTGATCCGGGACGGACACCGCTATAGCGTTCGTGCGTCGATTTCGCAGGGTCAAAGGCTGTTGTTCACTACAGATACCAGTAATCCGGTTCTGACAAACGGTGCCGATGATGCGGTCGATATGATCTTGGTTCAGGTGCAGAGTGAACTATCACTGGACAACACAGGCTGGATTGTTGGAACGCTGAATGGTGCTCCGGTGGAGACTGAAAGACGGCCAGAGCTGATCTTTGCGCAAAACGGTGATTTTTCTGGCAGTGGCGGATGTAACCGGTTCACTGGTCAGGCCGAGATTTCAGGCAATCAGATCGACTTTCCAGACAATATGGCTGCAACCCTAATGGCGTGCCCACCTCCGTTGGATGAGGTCGAACGTGAGTTTCTCAAAGCGCTGCAAACCATCACGAGTTTTGCGCGGCAAGGGGATGCATTGGCGCTGTTGGATGGGGCGGGTGAGCCGGTCATCAAACTGGTACGCAAACAGTAAGCTTAGTTAAGCCACCGCACGTGACCGGCCTGCATTGCGGCCCGAGAAGATACAGCCGCCGAGGAATGTGCCCTCAAGCGCATTGTAGCCGTGATAGCCACCACCACCAAAGCCTGCAACCTCTCCGGCAGCGAACAGGCCGGGCACCACTTGCCCGTCAGCACCGATCATCTGGCTATCCAGATTGGTCTGCAGCCCGCCCAGGGTCTTGCGAGTTAGCACATGCAGTTTGACCGCAATCAGCGGGCCATTGGATGGATCAAGGAACTTGTGCGGCTTGGCGGTGCGGATCAGTTTGTCCCCGCGATAGTTGCGCGCAGCAAGGATCGCCATCATCTGCGCATCTTTCGAAAACGGATTGTCGACCTGAGAATCCCGCGCCTCAATCTGTGCCCGCAGATGCGCCTCGTCAATCAATCCGCCGCCCAACTGGTTCATGCCGCTGACCAGTTCGGTCAGGGTATTGGCGACGACAAAATCCTCACCCTTTTCCTTGAAGGCCTCAACCGGTGCGGTGGCTTTCGCGCCCGACAAAATGCGCTGCCGAATGACCTCTTTCCAACTGCCCGAGGTAAAATCGGGGTTTTGTTCTGATCCGGACAAGGCGAATTCTTTTTTGATCACCTTCTGCGTTAGTACAAACCAGCTGTAATCGTATCCGGTTTTCAGGATCTCGCGCAGGGTCCCCAACGTGTCAAATCCCGGCAGGCAGGGGGGCTGCATCCGGTTGCCGGTGGCGTCGAACCACATTGAACTTGGTCCGGGCAGGATACGAATGCCGTGGGCGGGCCAGATCGGATCCCAGTTTTTAACGCCTTCGGTATAATGCCACATACGATCGCCGTTGATCACATGGCCGCCTGCCTTTTCGCTGATCGCGATCATGCGGCCATCGACGTGAAACGGAACGCCGGCCACCATGTCTTTGGGCGGCTCACCCAGACGTTCACGCGGCCAGTTTTTGCGGACCATCTCGAAATTGCCGCCGATCCCGCCGGATGTGACGATAACCGAAGGTGCATAGAATTCGAATTCCCCAACCTCTTCACGGTTGGTCTTGCCGCCGCGATGGGCTGTGTCGTCGGCCAGAACCTCGCCCGACACGCCTTTTGCGGTGCCGTTCTGCATGATGATATGGCTGACCTGATGACGGAACTTCAGCTCGATCAGGCCTGCTTTGACATGCTCTTTGACGCGGCGAATGAAATGTTCCAGAACGCCGGGACCTGTGCCCCATGTGATATGAAACCGGGGGACCGAGTTGCCATGCCCATTGGCGAAAGACCCGCCCCTTTCAGCCCAGCCGACCACTGGGAACCAGCGCAGACCCATCTCATACAGCCAAGGACGCATTTCCCCGGCTGCAAACTCCACATAGGCCTCGGCCCATTTGCGCGGCCAGGTATCTTCATCGCGGTCGAATTGCGCACTGCCCATCCAGTCGCGAAGTGCCAATTCATGGCTGTCCTTGATCCCCATCCGGCGCTGTTCCGGCGTGTTGACCATGAACAGGCCACCTAGGCTCCAGAACGCCTGACCACCCAGAAAGCTCTCGGGTTCCTGATCAACCATGATCACCTTTTTGCCGCGGTCGCCTAGCTCGGCAGCTGCAGCCAACCCGGCCAAACCGCTACCAACGACAATTGCATCTGCGGTGGTGTTGGTCATAAGCGGTCCTTTCAGCGTTTGCGGAACCAGATGAGAAATGGCAGCACGACCGCATACATCGTGATCCCGTAGACGGCAGATGGCAGGGCCAATGGGCTGAACCCGCTGTCTGTGCTGGTGATCAAGGCCGCCAGCGTGATCCCCAGCGTCGAGTTCTGGATGCCCGTATCGATCGAGATACTTTTGCTCTCAGCCCATGACAGGTTTGCGGCACGCGCGATCCCCAGCCCGATCAGCAAAAGCGCGATATTCAAGGAAATCAAGCCCGTGCCCATAATGCCAAGGTTATCGACGAAAAGCTGCCAGTTTCCGGCTAATGCCGCTACGACGATCAGAACGAACAACACAGTAGCCAGTTTGGACAAACCACCTTCGATCCGGTTTGCAAACCCGGTTGCGAACCTGCGAATACTGACGCCGATGGCAACTGGGAGGGTTGTGATCAGGAACATGGCAATGGCCAAACCGGTGATCGAAACTTCGGGTGCGTTTTCTGCCATGAAGTGCGTGATGGACCACGCCGCCAGAACAGGCACTGTCAGGATCGACAGAATGCTGATTACCGCGGTCAGGCTGACCGATAGGGCCACATCGCCCTTGGCCAATTTGGTCAGGATGTTACTTGTTACGCCGCCGGGGCAGAAGCTGAGCAACATGAAACCAACGGCAATCTCAGGGGGAAAGCCAAACAAGGTAACAGTTGCAAACGCGGCGATGGGTAGCAGCACCACCTGACACACCGCACCGATGGCAAAGGGGATTTTGCGGCTTAGCACACGTCGGAAATCCGCGATCTCAAGCCCGATACCCAGCGACAGCATGATGATGGCCAGCGAGATCGGCAGGCCGACATTGATAAGAAAATCCAAGAACAACTCCTCCCCAGGGTGTTTTGGATCAGCCTACGCGAGCTTGAAAGCCGCAGGCAATACCGCCGTTAGGTCACTTGTAGCGCTGGGCAAACCGGCGCAGGATTTCACCGGGCTGAGTGACATCTGCGCTGTTGCAGATATCGATCAGGGTTTGCGCGTCTTCGGGCGGGAAATAGCCGTGATGCTTATAGATGTTGATACGTTGCTCAAAGTCTTTTGCATCCGCCTCGGGGTGGAACTGCGTGGCATAGACGTTCTGGCCCCAGCGGATCATTTGAAACGGGCAGGGATCTGAGGCAACGAGGTGCACGCATCCTTCTGGCAGGGCTTGCACGGCTTCCTTGTGGCCGACAAAGGCGTCGAATTCTGGGCTTAACCCCGCCGTCAGAGGGTCAGTCGCGCCATCGTCTGTCAGACGGCAGGCCGATGGGCCGACCGGTTCACCAAACTGGGCCTTGCTGACATCCCCGCCCAGATGAGCCGCCAGAACACCCAAGCCATAGCAGCAGCCCATGAACGGATGATCATGGGCGGTGATCTGAGGCATAAGCTCCATCACCGCACCTTCGATCTTTGCGTCAAGCGCGGATTTCGTGTTGGGATCGTCACTGACACAGCCCGGGCCTCCGCCGACGATGACACCCGCGTAATCTGTGACATTCAGCCCCTCGGGCAGGTCCTCGCAATCCAGCCGAATGCGGTGCGTCTGCTCTGGCGTGAGGCCGGTTTTGTCCAGAATCGAGGCATATTCGGCATCCGAAGCATCTGCCTCGGGGCGGAGTTGCAGGATCAGAAAGCGTTTCACTAGTTGCCTCTATTGCGCTTGCGAACCTTGGCAGCCGCGGTTGTCCCAGGATTATGCTTTGTTAATCTGACATCGGAACTTTGGAAAGGGACTGTCCGTGACGCCAAACACTGTAATCGCCTGGGATTTCGATGGGGTACTCAATCAAAACATCCGTGACGGCGTTTTCTTGTGGGCGCAACACTTTGAGCAGGATCTCGGCCAATCTCTGGAAGTGTTTACCCATCATGTATTCAGGAACGATTTCGACCGGATTATAACCGGGCAGGAAGATCTGCGCGATCGTGTGGCTGAATGGGCTGGCATGGTTGGTTTTGCGCCGGGCGCCGACGCGGTGTTGGACTATTGGTTCCAGAAAGATGCATTACCTGACCCCAAGGTCATGGACGTATTGGACGCGATTTCGCGTCAGGGTGTCAGACAAGTTATTGCGACCAATAATGAAACACGGCGGGTCACCTTTATTGAACGTGAAATGGGGTTCTTGGATCGAGTCGAATGCGTGTTCTCATCCGGTCGGATGGGGGTGAGAAAACCGCATCTTGGATTCTATGAGTATGTCACCGACACACTGCACGTCACTTCGGACCAGATGCTGCTTGTCGACGACTATCGTGCCAGCGTTGAAGCCGCCCGTCAGGCGGGTTGGCGCGCCTATCTGTTCTCCGAAGAAACAAAGGACGAGATATTGGGCCTGCTTCGGGATGAGTTCTTGTTTTCCTAAGCGCGTTCAAAGCGGCCAGAAGACAAGGATCGAAGGGATCGAGACCGCGATGATCAGGATCTCCAGTGGCAATCCCATGCGCCAGTAGTCGCCGAACCTGTAGCCACCCGGGCCCAGAACCAGTGTGTTGTTCTTGTGTCCGATGGGGGTGAGGAATGCAGCCGAGGCTGCCACCGCAACCGTCATCAGGAATGGATCGGGTGAAACTTCCAAACTACGTGCCATCTGGATGCCAACAGGGGCGGCGACAATGGCCGTGGCAGTGTTGTTCAGCACATCCGACAGGGTCATGGTCACGACCATCAGGACTGTCAGAATAGCCCAGGCGGGCAAGCCATTGGTCAGTTGGATCAAGGCGTTCGCGATGAGTTCAGTCCCGCCAGAGGTCTCTAATGCACTGCCTAAAGGGATCATCGACCCTAACAGCACGACGACGGGCCATTCGATGTGATTGTAGATGTCGCTGATCGGCATGATCTTGGTCAACACATAGGCGATAACGACCAACCCCAAGGCAATGGGTAGATAGATCAACCCGATGCTTGCGGCCAGAACGGCAGTCGCGAACAGACCGATGGCCAGCCATGCTTTTTCATTTGCGGTAACGTTCAACCCGCGCTGCGCCAGTGGCAAACAGCCCAGCCATTCGGTCACATCCGCGCCTCTGTCGCGGGGGCAGAGCAGCAGGAGGATATCGCCTGCTTCCACCTCGGTCTTGCGGACCTGTTCAGTGATCTGGCGACCCTGACGGGAAATGCCCATCAAAACGGTGCTTTGCCGCCATGCCAGCCCCAACCCCTGAGCGGTGCGACCTGTAATGCGCGCGCTTTCTGTGGCGACGACCTCGATCACTTCAAGCCCTTCGCCCTCGGCGGTCAGCACCTCTTGCCGCCGCGTGTCCGAGAAATCCAGCTTCAGGGCAGCGCGAAACTCGTCCAGCGCTTCGGGGCGCGCTTCCAGCACCAGCGCGTCGCCTTCTTTCAGTGTCGCGTGGGACGAACGGCCATAGCGTCGTTTGCCATCTCGGATCAGCCCGATGATCGCCACATCTGATTTCTCAGCGTCTTCATAAAGCTCGCTGACACGCTTGCCGATATGAGGTGAGTCCGGTGGTAGCGTCAGTTCCGCGATATATTCCGCTATGGAGTCCGAGGCTTCCTGTTGCGGGCCCCGATTTGGGATCAGGCGCCAGCCGATCAGCGACACAAACGCGAGGCCGGCAATGGCGGCTATGCCGCCGACCGGGGCAAAATCGAACATCTTGAAGGGCTCGCCCAGCGTTTCGGCGCGGATTGAGGCGATGATGATGTTCGGCGGCGTGCCGATCAAGGTGGCCATGCCACCCAGGATTGTCGCGAAGCTGAGCGGCATCAGCGACAGTCCCACCGATCGCCCGGCCTTGCGTGCTGTCTGTATGTCCACCGGCATCAACAGGGCCAACGCGGCAACGTTGTTCATAAAAGCCGACAGAACTGCGCCGATGCCGCCCATTAGCGCGATATGTGCGCCCAAGCCGCGTGAGGCATCGACCAAAGTACGTGTGATCAGGAACACAGCCCCTGATCGGACCAATCCTGCAGAGACGACCAGAACCAACGCAACGATGATCGTCGCGGGATGGCCAAACCCTGCGAAGGCATTGTCCACCGGAACAACACCCAGCACGACACCGATCATCAGGGCAGCAAAGGCCACGAGGTCATAGCGAAAGCGGCCCCATAGCAGCATTCCAAAAACAGCAGCAAAAAGCGTGAAAAGAATGATTTGTTCTGTCGTCATGCCGCCACCATACCTGCACGGGGGCGTCTCGCAAGCCGATCCCTTGATCCTGCCCCCCGCAACCGTCTATATGAGCGCCGAATACGCAATTACGAATGACGAGGACGCACCATGGCAGGCCATTCCAAATGGGCCAACATCCAGCACCGCAAGGGACGTCAGGACGCCGCGCGGTCCAAACTGTTTTCCAAACTGTCGAAAGAGATCACCGTGGCCGCCAAGATGGGCGACCCTGATCCCGACAAGAACCCGCGCCTGCGTCTGGCGGTGAAAGAGGCCAAGTCGAACTCGGTCCCCAAGGACGTGATCGACCGCGCGATCAAGAAATCGGTTGCGGGTGAAGGCGACGAATACGAAGAAATCCGGTACGAGGGCTACGGCCCCAACGGTGTGGCCGTGATCGTCGAGACGATGACCGACAACCGCAACCGGACGGCTTCGACGGTTCGTTCCACGTTCTCGAAGAACGGTGGCAATCTGGGCGAGACCGGCTCGGTCGGGTTCATGTTCGACCGCAAAGGTGAGGTCGTTTATCCAGCAGATGCGGGCGATGCGGACACAATTTTCGAAGCCGCGATTGAAGCAGGGGCCGAAGATGTCGAAAGCTCGGAAGATGGTCACATCATCTGGTGCGCGGATACCGATCTGAACGATGTCTCAAACGCTCTGGAAGGAGCGCTGGGCGAATCTGAATCGACCAAGCTGATCTGGAAGCCGACCACCACGACCGAGCTGGGCCTAGAGGACATGCAAAAGCTGATGAAACTGGTTGATGCGCTCGAGGACGATGACGACGTTCAGCGCGTCACAACCAATTTCGAAGCCACTGATGAGGTCATGGCACAGCTTTAAAGTAGAGCGCGTGTTGTTTTCAAAGCCCGGTCATATTGGCCGGGCTTTTTTGATGCTTCAGAGGTGCTTGGCCGTAACCCTGTAACAGAATAGGCTAAACTGAGTTAGCCAGCACAGGTGCTGGTTTAATCGTAATTGATGGCAGAATGAATGACACAAGACGCAAGTGAGTTGGCCAAGCGCAACGTCCCGGTTTTGACTGGGCAGAGCATTTTGTCCCAGATCGCGTGGACCTTGGGCAGCCCATCCGTTGTGTTGCCTTTTCTAGCTGTGTCTTTTGAATTGCCCATGTTTGTAGCGGGCGCGCTGGTCTCGATCCGCATGGTCGGCTCGATGATCGCAGATTTCTTTCTGGCTCAACCCATTGCGGCCCAACGCAGAAAGAAGCGCGCCATCGCAATGACCGAGTTTGTGATCGGAATCTGCCTGCTTATCGCGATGGCCGTTGCCGCGTCAGGCGTCGTGCCCCTGATCGCTGTAGCGTTTATAATGGTCTTTTTTGTGATTGGTCTGGTCGATGAAATGCAGAACCTCATGTATACCGACCTGCTTGGGGATCATGTCCAATCCAAATCACGTATTTCAATGCGGTATTTGCAGTTTGGGGCCGGAGGTCTGGCGGCGATAGGCTTGGCCTTGCTGATCCATGAGATCACAAAAGACAACCCTCCTTTTTCGCGACACTCTGCTGTGATTGCAGTATCATTCACGTTCTTCGTGCTGTCGGGGATCTGCATCATGGCGCTGGCTGAGATCGGTAAAACCACAGGCGCATCGACCGACGGGAAACCTGCGGTCAAATTGTCATTCAAAGCAAATTTAGAAGCCATTGTTGAGATGTTCGATCACGCATGGTTCAGGCGCTACATGACAATGCGCATGCCTTTGGTTGTTGTATCCTTGTCGGTTCCCTTCTTCGCCCTGATCGCGGCCGAGGCGCATCATGCGTCGGCCAAAGGGCTGACCGCGATGATCATATCGTCAGCTTCGGGGTATCTGGTGGCGGCGCCGCTTTGGCAAGTTGTCAATATGAAGTCGCATCGCGCCGTGATGGTTACGGGCACTCTGATGGTCGCGGTGACTGGAGCGGTGTTGTTGACGTTTCACTATCTTAAGCTGGATCATGATGTGCATCTGCACGCGATTGCCCTGTTCATCGTGACGGTTGCCACCACGGGTGTCAGCAGCGCGCGCAAACTGTATTTTCTGGATGTCGCCCCAAAAGATCAGCGCGTTCAGGCCTCGGCTGCGGTCAAGAGTATTGCCCGGATTGCAGCGGTTGTCTTGTCCGCCGGACTGGCCGCGATTGCACATATGCACGAGGTCGCCTTGGCCGTTGTCTTCATCGTGGGGTGCAGTTTGATTTCGGCCTTAACATGCTACAAGATCGCGTTGCCGAAGGCTCAGGCGAAGGTCAACGAAACCAGCGGAAAAGCCTCAGAAGAAGGATGAGATTTCGTCCAATGGTTTCTTAAGCTTGGCCACGGATGGAACCGTTGCAGTCTCTGAAGGGTGTCCAACCGCGATGATCATTGTGGGTTTTTCCGAGGCTGGCCGTTTCAGGGCCGCGTTTAGAAACTTCATCGGATTGGGTGTGTGCGTCAGCGTTGACAAACCGGCGTGATGCAGCGCGGCCAGCAGGAACCCGGTTGCGATATTCACGCTTTCGGGGACGTAGTAGTTCTTGTAGCGCGTGCCGTTCTCGAACTCGCCCCAGCGTTGGGCGAAAACCACGATCAGCCAGGGGGCGATGGTCAGGTGCTCTTTCACTGCGTCGGTGCCAATCGGTTCCAATGCCTTGATCCATTCATCCCCGGCGCCACCGGCATAGAACCTGCGTTCCTCTTCCTCGGCTTCTTCGCGGATCTGCTGTTTCAGTGCGGAATCTGAGATAGCCGCAAAGTGCCATGGCTGATGATTGGCGCCCGACGGGGCCGTGCCAGCCGTGCGCAGGCATGTTTCGATCACCGCTTTCTCGACCGGGCGGGCCGAGAAATCGCGTACCGTATGGCGCTGTCGCATCTTGTCGTGAAAGGCCAGTGCAGCCTGCTGCATCTGATCGTCGCTGATCTCGCACCGGTCGGGCAGGGGGATCGGATCATAGCTGAGGGCGTCGCGTGAAAACATAAGGTTACTCCGTAGGTTTGCCTCTTATCCGTTTGCGCGCGCCGGGGATCAAGGCTTTGGCTGCAGCCGCTTTGACCGCCTTGGTTAGCGGGGCCAGAGCTGGGGACAGGACGCGACCGACTTGCCAGGTCAACGCAACATCCAGATGTGCGTCTGGAATGAGGGGCTGCAACTTCCCTTCGGTTATGGGCATGCGCACCAACGGTTCGGGGTTCATTCCCCATCCGACCCCCGCAATCGCGGCATCAACGAAGCCGTGAGAGGATGGCAAAAAATGGGTCGGCGGCGTAATACGACCACCCGCCTGAGCCTCAAACCACGCTTTTTGCAGGCCATCTTTGCGGTTGAACACAAGGCAGGGGGCGGTGCTGAGGGTGGATTTGTTTACACCTTCGGAAAACCAACGCTGCATGAAATCCGGGCTGGCCGTTGGCAAATACCTTAGGGTTCCAAGCTCGGTGGCATCACAACCCGTCACCGGCTGGCCATCCACGGTGATCGCTGCGCTGACTTCACCCCGGCGTAGCCATTGGGCCGAATGGTCCTGATCATCGATGACCAAATCAAACAGCAGACCCGGCATATTGGCCATGACGTCAATAAACAGGGTCGCCAGTATATCCGCTGGTATGGCCACGCGAACGCGGGCGGTTTCAGTGGTTTGGTCAAGCGATAGCTCACGCGAGAGCTGTGCTTCGAGCAAACCGATATCTTCTGCATATTGCGCGATCCGCAAACCGGCTGGCGTTCCGGTACAGGGGCTTCCGCGATTGATCAGGGTCGCGCCGACGCGATCCTCCAGCGCTTTGATCCGCTGAGAGATTGCGGAAGGAGTAACAGCCAAAGCACTCGCGGCCGCATCAAAGCTGCCATGGCGCAAAATCGCGGACAACGCTGACAGGTGATGAGGGTCGAGGAGCATTAGTCAAACTTAACTCAGATTACCATCATTAATTTGATAGATCACGTGGATGACGGTAGTCAACGCCTCGAACAGTAGGAGGCATCATGTTCACAACTTTCATCGCTGGTTTTGCGCTTAGTTTCAGCCTGATCCTTGCGATCGGGGCCCAAAACGCCTTTATCCTGCGACAGGGGTTGCGCCGCGAACATGTCTTTGTGCTGTGTCTGACCTGTGGGCTGTCTGACGCGATCCTGATTGCCGCCGGGGTTGCGGGATTTGGAACGTTGGCGCAGGCCTTGCCGTGGTTTGAAACTGTGATGCGGTATGGTGGTGCCGCTTTCCTGATCTGGTATGCTGTTCGCAGCTTCTTGTCCGCTTGGAAGGGTGGTGCGGCTCTCAAGGCCGGGAATGGCCAGGCAACCAGCCTACGGACAGCCATGCTGACCGTTATGGCCTTCACCTGGTTGAACCCGCATGTTTATTTGGACACGGTTGTTCTGATCGGCTCAATCTCGGCGCAGTATGACGACCGGCTGAGCTTTGCAATTGGTGCGATGCTGGCTAGTTTCGTATTCTTCTTCACCCTTGGCTACGGCGCCAGGATCTTGTCGCCGTTCTTTGCGCGGCCAAGAGCCTGGCAGGTGCTGGATGTGATCATTGGCATCGTCATGCTGGGTATTGCTTTGAAACTTGTTATCATGTGAAGGGTTGCCCGTGCCGACGTTTCGGTGTTCAACCTAACGCATGAGTTCCCAAGCTGTTTCCTCGCGCCCGATCGCAGGCATGTTCTGGATGTTTGCCGCCGGGTTGAGCTTTGTTGTCATGACGGCGCTGGTCAAATCTCTGGGCCCGACGATGGACCCGATACAGGCAGCATTTCTGCGCTACGTTTTGGGTCTTGTATTCCTGTTACCTGCGTTGCGATCAATTCTAGCGACCCATCTCAGTAAACGTGATCTTGCATTGTTTGGGCTACGTGGCGTGATCCATGGCGGCGCGGTCATGCTGTGGTTCTACGCGATGACGCAGATCCCGTTGGCCGAGGTGACGGCGATGAACTACATGACGCCGGTGTATGTCACGCTGGGTGCGGCGCTGTTTCTGGGTGAGAGGCTGGCCTTTCGCCGGATCGCCGCCATTTTGGTTGCGCTTATCGGGGTTGTGATCATCTTGCGACCGGGATTCCGAGAGGTCTCGCCCGGCCATGTTGCCATGCTCGGCACCGCGCTGACCCTCGGCGGATCTTATCTGCTCGCCAAGTTGCTGGTGCGCGATATCCCACCTTCGGTTGTTGTGGCACATCTGTCGATCTGGGTCACAATTGTATTGATCCCATTCGCCATCGCGGTCTGGAGCCCACCCAGCCTGCGCGATATTGGTGTCCTTTTTCTGGTGGCCAGCTTCGCCACGGCCGGGCACTATTTCATGACGCTGGCTTTGCAGGCCGCACCGGTAGCGGTTACGCAGCCGGTCACATTCCTGCAATTGATCTGGGCCACCGTGTTGGGCGCGCTGGTTTTCAGTGAGCCCATTGATATCTGGGTGGTCACCGGGGGTACGCTGATCCTGGCGGCGGTCAGCTTTATTTCCTGGCGTGAGGCTGTGCTGAACCGACGGGAACTGACACCACCCACCATTGCAACAAAGCTGTGATTTTATATCACGGAATGTTTGTTGATTGACGAGTCAACGTCTGCGCCCTAGCGTTTGCAGGCTGCGCCAAAGCAGGGTGGGGATCTTTCCCGTGCGATGAGATCATCGGCTATCGTGCCAGGTCCTGAAACCCAGTTCTTTGGCCGTCACTTTCTGATTGGGGCCCGACAATGACCAAGCCGAATATTCTGATCCTGATGGTGGATCAGCTGAATGGAACCCTATTTCCCGATGGTCCGGCTGAGTGGCTGCATGCGCCCAATCTGAAGAAGCTGGCAGCGCGCTCGACCCGCTTCGCCAATGCCTATACCGCCTCGCCCCTATGCGCGCCGGGCCGGGCAAGTTTCATGTCTGGCCAATTGCCCTCTCGCACTGGGGTTTACGACAACGCGGCCGAGTTCCGCAGCGACATCCCGACTTATGCGCATCATCTGCGCCGTGCCGGATATTACACCTGTCTGTCAGGCAAAATGCACTTTGTCGGGCCGGATCAGTTGCATGGGTTCGAAGACCGGCTGACAACCGATATTTACCCCGCCGATTTCGGCTGGACCCCGGACTATCGCAAGCCCGGAGAGCGGATTGACTGGTGGTATCACAATATGGGTTCGGTCACCGGCGCCGGGGTGGCCGAGATTTCCAACCAGATGGAATATGATGACGAAGTCGCATACCACGCGAAAGCCAAGATCTACGATCTGGCTCGGGGGCAGGATGATCGTCCGTGGTGCCTGACCGTCAGCTTTACACATCCTCACGACCCTTACGTTGCGCGCCGCAAGTACTGGGACCTGTATGAGGATTGCGAGCATCTGCTGCCTGATGTCGCGGACCTTGGCTATGACAATCAGGACCCGCATTCCAAGCGGATTTTCGATGCGAATGACTGGCGCAGCTTTGATATCTCCGAAGACGACATACGCAAATCCCGCCGGGCCTATTTCGCGAATATCTCGTATCTGGACGACAAGATTGGTGAGATCCTCGAAGTGCTTGAAACCACCCGGCAAGAGGCGATCATCCTGTTTGTCTCGGATCACGGCGACATGCTGGGTGAGCGGGGATTGTGGTTCAAGATGACCTTCTTTGAAGGCTCTGCCCGCGTTCCGCTAATGATCTCGGCCCCTGATCTGCCACCGGGGCGGATCGACACGCCGGTTTCTACGATTGATGTAACGCCCACGCTGGGTGCGCTATCCGGCGTCGATATGGCTGAGATTGCCCCGTGGACGGATGGTGAGGATCTATGCCCATTGGCAAAAGGGGTTGGACGGACGGCGCCCGTGGCGATGGAATACGCAGCCGAAGCGTCCTATGCGCCGTTGGTGTCGCTGCGATATGGCAAATGGAAGTACAACCGCTGTGCTCTTGATCCAGATCAGCTGTTTGACCTTGAGAAGGACCCGCATGAACTGACCAATCTGGCCGACAATCCAGGCCATGCGGGCACGCTGCAAAGCCTGCGCGCGAAATCGCAGGCGCGATGGGATCTTGATCAGTTCGACGCGGATGTACGAGCCAGTCAGGCGCGCCGCTGGGTGGTTTATGAGGCGTTGCGGCAGGGCGGCTACTACCCTTGGGATTATCAGCCACTGCAAAAAGCGTCGGAACGCTATATGCGCAATCACATGGATTTGAATGATGTCGAAGAAAAACAACGTTTCCCACGCGGCGAATAGTCGTGCGCTTGGGTTTGGTGAGATGGATCCCTTCGGTTTGATCCGCGTCAATGTGGCGGGTGTTCTGGGTTGCTAGTTAGGTCCCAGAAGATCATGACTTAGGAGCGAACTGCATGTCTCACACCCCGCACGAACTGGCCGAAGAGTTTCCGGACAAGGTCGAACTAATGAGCCAGCTCAAGCAATCGGACGCACATTTTGCGCGTCTGGCCGATGAGTATCACGAGATCAACAGGCAGGTGCACCGGGCCGAGACAAATATCGAACCCGTGGAAGAACTGGCCGAAGGTGAGATGCGCAAGAAACGCGCGGCGCTGAAAGATGAAATCTGGGCAATGTTGACAAAAGCCTGAGGGCTTGGGCCGGGGGCTCTGCCCCCGTCGCGGCGGGCCGCGACTCCCCTAAGGTATTTTCAGCCAGGTGAAGATCAGGTCACCTTGTAGGGCAGGGTGCCGCGCGTATGGGTATCGATGCTCAGGCGGCGCTCTAAAGGTGGAACTGAACGCTGATGGCAGGTTTGTCGTTCGCAAATCCGGCAAGAGATGCCGATAGGCTCGTAGGCACTGGCATTGTTGATGTCGAGATTGTCGGCATAGACAAGGGCCTGAGCGTGGCGCACCTCGCATCCCAGAGCGATGGCATAGCGGCGGACGGGCGCGCCGTAGGAACCGCCTGACTTCGAGATATCGCGCGCCAGCGAGATGTATTTGACCCCGTCCGGTGTTTCCGCAAGCTGCAACAGAAAGTGCCCGGGCGTTTCGAAGGCGCGGTGCACATTCCATAGCGGGCAGGCGCCTCCGAAGCGGGCGAATTGCAACCGCGTTGCGGAATGGCGTTTGGTGATGGTTCCGGCCTGATCAACGCGGACAAAGAAGAACGGGATGCCCTTGGCCCCAGGCCGTTGCAGCGTTGAGAGGCGGTGCGCGATTTGTTCGATTGATGCGCCGAAACGGGTGCTGAGCAATTCCAGATCATGGCGGGTTTCCTGTGCAGCAGCCAAAAAACTGGCATAGGGCATCAGCGACGCACCGGCAAAATAGTTGGCCAATCCGATCTTGGCGATGGATCGTGCTTCATCGCTTTGGAACTTGGCAAAGTCCAGCGTGGCTTCGAGCAGTTTATCCTGACTGATCAGAGCGACCTGCAGCAGCAACTGGAAGACCTGTGTTTGTGGCGCTGCGCGGGATGACAGGCGCAAGGTTTTGCTTTCAGAATCATAGGCGCGCAAGGTCTCGATGTCTGAGAACACGACCTGAATACCGCGCTCGGCCAGGCTGTTCAGTGCGGCCTCTCGGATTCCCCCTGGCGTCTCGGCCCGATTGGCGAACAGTTCGGCGGCACGGTCGACGGCATCGATGTAGTTATCGCAATAGTGAAAGAAGTCTCGCACCTCTTCCCATGGGCTGGCCTGCGTGCGCGAATCTTCGCGCCCCAATGCCTCGTCCAATGAGGCGAGGCGTTCATGGGTTTGCCGATAGGTGCGATGAAGTTCGATAAAGGCGCGTGCCAGAGCGGGCGCGTTCGAAGCGGTCAATCGCAGATCGGCCAAAGGTGGAATGGCATCGGCAAAAACCGGATCGGCAAGCGCTTCGCGCATATCAGAGACCAGACGCTCGCTGTCACCTGTGCTGAGCTCGGTGACATCCATTCCGAACTCTTGCGCCAATGCCAGCACGACTGTGGTCGAGATCGGGCGGTTGTTGTTCTCCATCTGATTGAGATACGGGAGCGACACGCCAAGCTTTGCAGCAAATTCTTTTTGCGTGAGGGACAGCCGAGTGCGCATCTCGCGAAGTTTGGCGCCTGCATAGAGTTTTTGGGTGGCCATGGCGTGCCTTTGCAAGTTTACCTATCTGGGAGGCTAACTTTGCAAACTTTGGAAGGCAAGCGGGCTTACAGGCCCAATTGTCGTTCGCGCCGGATTACCGAATAGATGGAGCAGATTGCCAGAACCGCCGTTGTCAGCATTAACCATAACAACGGCATGGCGCCTGTCTCGACTGTCAATAAAGCTCCGGCAAGCGCGCTGAGCCCTGCGCCGCCACCCAGCATGATAGCTCCGCTTAGGCCAGCTGCGGTTGCTGCCAGATGCGGGCGAACAGAGAGGGCGCCGGATGTCGCGTTGGGTATGGTCATACCGTTGCCGAGTCCTACAAACGTCATGAAACTGAAAAAGCTAAGCGCGCTGCCAGCGCCGATCAGGAACAGCACGGCTGAAATTGCCACTCCAGCGGCGTTTAGGATGCTGCCCCAAAGAACCATTCGGTTGACGCCAAAGCGCACAGAGTAGCGCCCGCTCAGGAAGTTCCCGAGAAAGTATCCAACTGCAGGCGCACCAAAATAAAACCCAACTTCGGCCGCGCTGAGCCCGAATAGTTCGGTTCCAATGAATGGTGCGCCGCCTAAATAGGCGAAGAACGCGCCAGACGAGAAGGCAGACGAAAGTGAATAGCCCCAAAAGCGTGGGGATTTCAGAAGTTCGGGATATTCCCTGAATTGTTGGATCAGGGTTTTGCCGCTTTTGGCAGAGGTTTCGCCAAAGTCCCAGTAGGTTAGAGCCAGGATCAGTGCGCCCAACGCGAATGGTAGCCAGAAATTGGCTTTCCAGCCAAAGCTTTCCTCAAGGATACCTCCGATCGCGGGGCCAATCATCGGAACCACTGCCATACCCATGGTGACATAGCCAATCATGGATGCCGCTTGATCCTGATCATACATGTCCCGCACCGCCGCGCGGCTGAGAACCATCCCGACAACGATCACCGCCTGGCACATTCGAAAGAACAGAAAAACCTCGGCAGTGGGGGCGTAGATGCATCCGAGCGTCGCCAGCAAAAACAACGAAAGTCCCCACAGCAGCACCGGCCTGCGCCCGGCTTTGTCCGCGATGGGGCCGATCAGGATTTGCAGCACCGCATTGACCAGCAGATACAGCGCAATCGACAACTGCATGACCTTGTAGTCAGTCGCAAAATACAGCGCCATGTTCGGTAGGCTGGGCAAGAACAAATTCATGCTCAGCGCCGCTAGGCCTGACAGTAATACAAGTGTGCCGATTGTGGGTGGCGTGCGGCGAACCGCAGTCGATCTGAACTGCATTGTTCACATGTATAGTGGCGGTTTTTGGGAATGCCAGATCAGTATCGAGCGAACTGGATATATTAGCAGTTTTACAATTTATCAGGATGTGGTTTTCAAATATTTGCAAATTTGCTGGAAAGAACTTTAGCCAAGGCTGCTCAGCGGGTAGTGTTCGCCAAATTTAACAGGGGATATGCGCCATGAAAGACATCCTTTCCGAGCTTGAAAACCGTCGTGACGCGGCGCGTTTGGGCGGTGGGCAAAAGCGAATTGATGCCCAGCACGGTCGCGGCAAGTTGACTGCGCGCGAGCGGATCGAACTGCTGCTGGACGAAGGCAGTTTCGAAGAGTTTGACATGTTTGTCAGCCACCGCTGCACCGATTTCGGCATGGAAAAACAGCAGCCTGCAGGGGATGGTGTGGTAACCGGATGGGGCACGATCAATGGACGCATGGTCTATGTGTTCAGCCAGGATTTCACTGTCTTTGGCGGCTCGCTTTCGGAAACGCATGCCCAAAAGATCTGCAAAGTCATGGATATGGCGGTTCAGAACGGAGCGCCCATCATCGGCATCAACGACTCGGGTGGTGCGCGTATCCAGGAAGGTGTGGCGTCACTTGCGGGCTATGCCGAGGTGTTCCAGCGCAACATCACCGCCTCGGGCGTGGTTCCGCAGATCAGCGTGATCATGGGCCCCTGTGCCGGTGGTGCGGTGTACAGCCCGGCGATGACGGACTTTATCTTCATGGTCAAGGACTCGTCCTACATGTTCGTGACCGGCCCTGATGTGGTCAAGACCGTAACAAACGAAGTGGTCACGGCTGAAGAGCTTGGTGGAGCATCAACCCACACTAAAAAGTCATCCGTCGCAGATGGCGCATTTGAAAACGATGTTGAAGCACTGGCCGAGGTGCGCCGCCTTGTCGATTTCCTGCCGCTGAACAACCGCGAGAAACCTCCGGTCCGTCCGTTCTTTGATGATCCAGATCGCGTGGAGAAATCCCTAGATACTCTGGTGCCGGATAATCCGAACACACCCTATGACATGAAGGAACTGATCACGAAGATCGCGGATGAGGGCGATTTCTACGAGATCCAGGAAGATTTCGCCAAGAACATCATCACCGGTTTTGTTCGGCTTGAAGGGCAGACTGTCGGCGTTGTTGCGAACCAGCCGATGGTTCTGGCAGGGTGTCTGGACATCGATAGCTCGCGCAAAGCCGCGCGGTTCGTCCGCTTCTGTGACTGTTTCGAGATCCCGATCCTAACACTGGTTGACGTGCCGGGATTCCTTCCAGGAACGCAGCAGGAATACAGCGGGGTGATCAAGCACGGTGCCAAACTGCTTTACGCCTATGGCGAAGCGACAGTGCCGAAGGTCACAGTTATTACCCGCAAGGCCTATGGCGGCGCCTATGTGGTTATGGCGTCCAAGCATCTGCGCGGCGATTTCAACTATGCCTGGCCCACGGCCGAGATCGCGGTGATGGGTGCAAAAGGTGCGACCGAGATCATCCACCGGGCCGATCTGAAAGATGCTGAGAAAACCGCGCAACACGTGGCCGACTACGAGGATCGCTTTGCGAATCCGTTTGTGGCGGCTGAACGTGGCTTTGTGGACGAGGTGATCATGCCCCATTCAACTCGCCGCCGTGTTTCGCGTGCTTTCGCCAGCTTGCGGGGCAAGCAGCTGAAGAACCCTTGGAAAAAGCACGACAATATCCCGTTGTAAGGCCCTCAGGGCGGAAAAACCGCCCTGTGCCTTGCGTCACGCTGAAAATGAGGATGGTTTAGAAACTGCCGCCAAATATGGCAGGTTTGACAAAAACTGCTAAATAGTTGAATGATCCGCTCCAGCAATCATAGAACTGCGCAGGCCGCAAGCACTGCGCGCGCGACCCCGGAAGGAGGAGCTTGCCATTGGCGGGTCCGGGGCCGCGCCATAGTTTTGTTGACCAGCCTGTTTGCCACCCCTGCTTTCCCACAATCGGAAACCCCGCTGCCCGTGCCATCTGGTCAGCCCGTGCACCTGAACAATGTTCTATTGGACAACAATCCGGGTGAGCTTTGGGTTCGGTTTCGGTTCATTGCCCCAAAGATCGGGGCAACCGTGGGTCGGATCGGCTATGACGTCGCTACGAAGGATATGGCGCATCTGTGCCAGACTTTGGCGATTGCCTATGTCGCTCAGCACGAATTGGACCCGGCACTTGTGATTATATCGCTGGCGGACCGGCCTATCGAATTCGGCGACAGCGCGCCGGATGCCACACAGTTCTTTGAAGCCTACCGGTTGGAACCGTCCGGGTGTATCTGGGAGGGGCTTTGACCATGATCATCGAATTTCATGTGCCCAAAGCGTCTCAGATCAATGATGCGGCTTTGGAGGTGCGCACTATGACCTCATCCCGAAACGGATGTGAATTTCCCTCTATCAAACACGACGTCATGCCAGAGGTGTCGACATGCTGAAACATCGCGGATTTCCTGGGCGTCTGGCTGGCACCGATTTTCAATTCACCATTCGCCGCGCCAACCCTAAGGGCGTAACCCCGATCACCCGTCGCGAACGGTTTCGGGATCGCAAACCCGCTGACCGCAGGGCTGATGCGGGGTTTATGGAAGCACTATGGCAAGCGTTCGGTGATAAGCCGTTTGAGCGCGGCAATTTGGATGCGGGCCGGCTGAGCTGGCTGTTCGGGCGCGAAGTCATTCCGGCAGAAGATCCGTTCGATCCGGAAAGCTATGATGCGTTGCTGGTCATTGATCTGGACGCCGCGCGTGCGTCGTTCCCTGATTTGTTCGGCACAGGTTGATCATGTTGAACCTGACACAGCCCATAGCAAGAGAGACCCCGCCCAGTATCGGGCAGGGTCGAATGGGCGCGTCAGAAGTTCAACTGGGCGGCGACCTGTATCCGATTGCCATCGAAGTCTTGCCCCGAGTTCACATCATTCCGCTCGCCATAGATGTATTCGGCACTAAGGGTCAGGTTGTCGGTCGCCTTGTAGAAGGCGTTGACATGGATGGTCTCCAACTCGGTGAACGCCAGTGTTCCGGTCGATGTGGCCAGATCATAGTCCTCGCGTCCGTAAGCGATGCCAACGTTCCATTTGTCACTCAGGTCCTGGCGGAACTCGACCGTGTAGCCATCGACATCGTTGGCTTCACCCCCGACAATCGCATCGCCCAGGCCAATCAGGTATGGGCCAAGGGCTTGACCGTGGATATAGTTGACCTGAAACAGGCCACCCGCCCAGGGGCGGATCGAGCCAGACAGAGTAACGCCCCACTGATCGACCTCGGTCGCACCGTCGATTGTTTGAGCGTTGCCATAGAGCGCCGAAGCACGCGCAATATATGTGCCATTGTTATACTCGGCCGCAGCGGTAAGAACCGGATCGTCCGAGTTCGACCCACTGACATTTTCTTCGATCGAGGTGCTGAAAACGGTATTCGAACCCAGATTGGCCGTGTAGCGGACCTGCGGTACCCGGGCGAATGCGATACCGACCGGACCATTGAATTCAACCGAGGTCGGATAAGTGTCCAACGGCTGAAAGTTGGTCCAGTACTGTCCGATCAGCCATCTGTCACCAATGGTGATATTGGCATGACGCAACCGCAGCTCTGCCGTGCCGTTCGAGGCGAACAGATCCAGCTCCAACTGTCCGCCGATCTCACCGATGCCGCTTGGGGTGCTTGTGCGCAATCCGATCCGCGATTGGCGGATCGTCGCGCCAAAGGTTCCATCAGTTGCTGCCGATGGCTCACCGATCACGTTTACAAAAGCGGTATCCCCCTGATCAAATTCGAAATCGTAGAAGAAATCGGCTTTGACGTAGCCATAAACGTCGAGAGTGGTGTTCCCGATTCTGAAATCACCATTAGCAGGGCCCGCGCGGTTGGTCTCAAGCGCTTCGACTCTGGCGCGCAACGCATCCAGTTCGGCCTGTGTCTGGGCGTCCTCAGCCACAGCATTCGTGCCGGTCAAACAGAGTGCAGAGGCCGCAAGCAGGGTCGCCTTTTTTCCTATCTTAGTCATGTGGGTGTTTCCTTGTGTGCGAGTAAGCACTTGCACCGTTCCACGCGCTTTGTGGCTTCGGAAATCACGAGATTGGGACGGAAAAGCCTATATTTCTCAAGGGAATGTGCGTTTTTGGGCGCGCTAGGTCACGATGGGGTGAAACGTTCTGCCAAGCGTATGAATGTGAACATGTTTCCACCCAGACCGATTTCTTCAATATGTGATGCTGCGCCTGCGAAAAGGCTGGCTCGGAAGCTGAAATATAACAAAACTGTGACGCCGGGCCTCGGGCGCAGGCCTGAATCGCCGCAAAAGGCGATCGGCGCAATTTTGCGCGGAAACTTGCCGCATGGGCAAATTCCAGCCGGAATCTTCTCAGGAAACAATACTTTGTTTGCTGCTTGGATTGTGGCGTGCAACCTGAGCGGGCCGTGCGGCTCTACTTTGCCTGCGCCGCACATGCACCTACTATTCCGTACCCCTTCCTTCCGCGGGCAGGCTTGTGTTCCCCACAATGTCCTGTCCGCGTTTTTCTTTGAGCATCCTGCAGGTATCAAGCGGCATAAATCTGCGCAAAATGTGAATTTGCTGTGTTTGATATTGAATAACAGAGCCCAAACCCCGCATCTGACCTTAAAGATATCAAATCGAGCAAGAGGGCAGACTAAATGCAAATCTCACGTATTATTCTGGTTGCAGCAACTTGCGCGGGCCTGTCGGCCTGCGGTGACACGACCGGCGAACAGGCTTTGCTGGGTGGCGGAGCCGGCGCAGTCGGGGCTGCGGTCCTCAGCGCGGACCCGCTGTTTGGGGCAGCCATTGGCGCCGCGGGTAACGTCCTTTACTGCAAAACGCAGAACAACTGTAACTAACACAAATTCCTTGGGGCGTTTTTCGCCCCATCCGTCATCGCGTATCACGCCGTTGCGGGGATCCCTCCCTGCGGCGGCGTTTTGCGTTTCCAGAGCACCAAACCAAAGGACATCGCATGTTCAATAAGATCCTGATCGCCAACCGGGGCGAGATTGCCTGCCGGGTCATCAAGACCGCCCGCAAGATGGGTATCGGCACCGTTGCCATTTATTCGGACGCGGACAGGAACGCGTTGCATGTCTCGATGGCGGATGAGGCGGTGCATATCGGTCCGCCGCCTGCGAACCAGTCTTATATCGTGATTGACAAGGTCATGGACGCCATCCGTCAAAGCGGCGCACAAGCGGTTCACCCCGGTTATGGTTTCCTGTCTGAAAACGCGAAGTTCGCCGAGGCGCTTGAGGCCGAAGGCGTCGCCTTTGTCGGTCCGCCGAAAGGCGCGATTGAGGCGATGGGGGACAAGATCACCTCGAAAAAGATCGCGCAGAAGGCGGGCGTTTCGACTGTGCCCGGCTACATGGGCCTGATCGAAGACGCGGAAGAGGCGGTCAAGATTTCGAACGAGATCGGCTATCCGGTGATGATCAAAGCCAGTGCCGGTGGCGGCGGCAAGGGTATGCGGATTGCCTGGAGTGACGAGGAGGCGCGTGAAGGTTTCCAGTCGTCCAAGAACGAGGCTGCGAACTCATTCGGCGATGACCGGATTTTCATCGAGAAATTCGTCACCCAGCCGCGTCACATCGAAATTCAGGTTCTGTGCGACAGCCACGGCAACGGCATCTATCTGGGCGAGCGCGAGTGCTCGATCCAGCGTCGGAACCAGAAAGTGGTGGAGGAAGCGCCGTCGCCCTTCCTCGATGAAGCAACCCGCAAGGCAATGGGAGAACAGGCCGTCGCTTTGGCAAAGGCCGTGGGCTATTCCAGCGCGGGTACGGTGGAGTTCATCGTCGACGGTCAGAAGAACTTCTACTTCCTCGAAATGAACACCCGCCTGCAGGTGGAGCACCCGGTGACTGAGTTGATCACCGGCGTCGATCTGGTTGAACAGATGATCCGCGTGGCCAATGGTGAGCCCTTGTCGATCACGCAGGACGACGTGACGCTGACCGGATGGGCCATTGAAAACCGTCTTTATGCGGAAGATCCGTATCGCAACTTCCTGCCCTCAATCGGGCGTCTGACCCGCTATCGCCCGCCGCAGGAAATCGCGGCTGGCCCGATGCTGGTCAACGGTAAATGGCAGGGCGACGCGCCGGAAGGTGAAGCCGCTGTGCGCAACGACACCGGCGTCTATGAAGGCGGCGAGATCAGCATGTATTACGATCCGATGATCGCCAAGCTGTGCACCTGGGCGCCGACCCGCGAGGCGGCGATTGAAGCCATGCGCGTTGCGCTGGACAGTTTCGAGGTCGAAGGCATCGGCCACAATCTGCCGTTCCTGTCGGCAGTGATGGATCATCCCAAATTCGTCAGCGGTGATATGACGACCGCCTTCATCGCCGAAGAATATCCGGACGGGTTCGAAGGTGTCACCTTGCCCGAAGGTGATCTGCGTCGCATCGCAGCCTCTTGCGCGGCGATGCACCGTGTGGCCGAGATCAGACGCACGCGCGTGTCGGGCCGGATGGACAATCACGAACGCAAGGTTGGCAAGCGCTGGGTTGTGGCTGTGGAGGGGCATGAGCTTCCGGTTCAGGTCAATGCCGACAAAGAAGGCGCGACGGTGAAATTCGAGGATGGATCGAGCCTCCGCGTTTCCTCGGACTGGACGCCGGGTGATCAACTGGCCGTACTGGATGTTGATGGCAGTCCGCTGGTTCTAAAAGTGGGCAAGGTTTCAGGCGGGTTCCGGGTGCGCAACCGTGGCGCGGACCTGAAAGTTCTGGTGCGCCGTCCGCGTCAGGCCGAACTGGCCAAGCTGATGCCCGAGAAACTGCCACCCGACACCTCGAAAATGCTGCTTTGCCCGATGCCGGGGCTGGTCGTGAAGATCGACGTCGAAGTGGGGCAGGAGGTGCAGGAAGGTCAGGCATTGTGCACGATTGAGGCGATGAAGATGGAAAACATCCTGCGCGCAGAAAAGAAAGGTACCGTTGCCAAGATCAACGCGGGTGCAGGAGACAGTTTGGCTGTGGATGATGTGATCATGGAATTCGAGTGATGTTCAGCGGGCATCGCGAAATAGACTTTTGCGTGCTCGCTTTTCTGACCTCTGCAATGCTTGGCGGTGCGGTTTTGGCCTATCTGAGACATGAAATCGGAGATTTGACCCTGATCCTGATCGGGTCTGCTCTGTTGCTCGGGTTTTATAGCTGGGCCATTCCGCCGCTTCTGCGCCGCAGTTTCCTTCGGATTCTTGTGGTTTTGCCCCCGTTTCTACTGCTGGGTGTGATTGGGGGAATAGTCGTCTGGGAATACGTACCGGACGCCGCAAGAGACAAGGTTTACCCGGCTTTAGTGACGGGTTCGGTTATCGTTCTGGGGTGGTTCGTGACGTTTCTGTTCTCATCCTACGCCGAAGCGCAGAAATTTCATCTTCAGCGCAGGGATACGCTGATTGCTTTGCGAAATGAGATTTTTGCGTTGGTGGATAAACTGGACAACCAGCCCATCGCGGCACATGCAGAAAAGGTCCAGAAACGCATTCTGAGTGGTGACGGCACGGATGCGAAAGGTAATCCGATCGAGTATTTTCCGTTTTCAACCATGGAAAGCGAACCCATCGTGTTCGAGGCGATTTCGTCGTCTATCCCAGCGCTTGGCGAAGATACTGTTGCAAGTGTTGTCCGCTTTTATGCCGAATACACCGATTTGCGTCGCATGGTCGAGGATTCCCGGAATGAACAGACGCAGAAACTGTCTCGTGAGCGCCGGGTAGCGTTTCATCAACAACTGACGAACCGCAGAACAAGCACACTACGCTGGGGGCTGAGCGCGTTGGTTGCAATCAATATTGAGATGGGTCACGAAAATCCCGAAGGAATTAATCGTTCTGGTGAGAATGAGGACGTAAACCCTTGACCCTATTGTGTAAAATAGAGTCCAGCAGCCGATCAGATGTCGCCGCTGATCGGCTTTTCCGGAGATTTTTCTGGTTGGTCACTGCTATAAAGCATGATCTTTTCCTCACCTTCTACGTCGTAAACATAATATCTATTGGTGAATATTTCAATTACGGTTTCGCCGCATCACGTCGCTCGCGGATTTCGCGTTCGCGTAGCGGGGTTTTGTCGATGGATCGGCCAATCTCGCGAACGCTCCACGGGCTGGGTTTGCGCAGCTTTACCACGCCGTCCTTATCAACGAATACCATCTGGAACCCGCGTGGTCGCAGCTTTGACCGGATCGGAGATCGCGCCAACGGGTCAGTATCTGTCAGCACAATCACATCCCGATCCCGCATCGCGTCCTCGCCATCCAGCAACATGTCGATCTGTTGCTGGAACCGGGGGTCGGCGGGTGTATCCGCAAAGACGATGATGGGTCGGTTGACCCACAGAAACTCGTTGAGATCGCTATCGCCTGCCGGGCGAACGAACTCCTCATCGGCGGGTGCCGATCCGTCGGCCGCCAAAGCCGCCAGCGGGAATAGCGCCGAAAAAACAAAGGCAAGCGTTCGTGTCATGGGGCCTCCTGCTAGAATGAATATAGCCCCTGTCCGCGTGAATGCGACCGGTGATTTGAACAAGCGGTTCAAATTCTTGCGTTTTGCAGCTCGCAAATCGACCCCTTCAGAGACAACAGCGCGCAGGCCAAGGCCGTGCGCGTCCCGAATCGAGAAAAGGATATTGCCATGACCGATAAGAAAGACTGGCAGGCGCTGGCCGAAAAAGAACTGCGTGGTCGCCCGTTGGATGACCTGACCAAGGAGACGCTGGAAGGCATCGACGTCAAACCGCTCTATACGCAAGAAGACACCGCCAACCTGCCGCATATGGGGTCTCTGCCCGGTTTCGGCCCATTCACGCGCGGGGTGAAGGCGACCATGTATGCGGGGCGCCCCTGGACGATCCGGCAATATGCGGGTTTTTCCACCGCCGAAGAATCGAACGCCTTCTACCGCCGCAATCTCGCTGCCGGTCAGCAGGGTGTTTCGGTGGCTTTCGATCTGGCAACACACCGGGGTTACGACAGCGATCACCCGCGCGTTGTTGGCGATGTCGGCAAGGCTGGCGTGGCTATCGACAGTGTCGAGGACATGAAAATCCTGTTCGACGGCATTCCGCTCGATAAGGTCTCTGTCTCGATGACGATGAACGGCGCGGTGATCCCGATCCTGGCCAGCTTCATCGTTGCGGGTGAAGAGCAGGGCCATGACAAATCCGTCCTGTCCGGCACCATTCAGAACGACATTCTGAAGGAATTCATGGTGCGCAACACCTATATCTACCCGCCTGAGCCGTCGATGAAGATCATCTCGGACATCATCGACTACACCTCGAACGAGATGCCCAAGTTCAACTCGATCTCGATCTCAGGCTATCATATGCAAGAGGCGGGGGCGAACCTGGTGCAGGAACTGGCCTATACGCTGGCCGATGGGCGCGAATATGTCCGCGCCGCGACCGAGGCCGGGATGGACGTGGATAAGTTCGCGGGCCGACTGTCGTTCTTCTTTGCCATCGGTATGAACTTCTTCATGGAGATCGCGAAACTACGCGCCGCGCGTACGCTCTGGCATCGGGTGATGACGGATTTTGGTGCGAAATCCGAGCGGTCCAAGATGTTGCGGACGCATTGCCAGACCTCCGGCGTGTCGCTGCAGGAACAGGACCCCTATAACAACGTGATCCGCACCGCCTATGAGGCGATGAGCGCTGTTCTGGGCGGCACCCAGTCCCTGCACACCAATGCCTTGGATGAGGCGATTGCGCTACCCACCGATTTCTCGGCCCGCATTGCCCGGAACACGCAGTTGGTGCTGCAGGAAGAAACCGGTGTGACCGATGTAGTCGATCCGCTGGCCGGCTCCTACTATGTCGAAAGCCTGACCAATGAGTTGGTCGAAAAAGCCTGGGCTCTGATGGAAGAGGTCGAGGAGATGGGTGGCATGACCAAGGCGGTGGCGTCCGGCATGCCCAAGCTGCGGATCGAAGAAAGCGCCGCCCGCCGTCAGGCTATGATCGACCGGGGCGATGAGGTGATCGTTGGCGTCAACAAGTACCGCAAGGAACAGGAAGACCCGATCGACATTCTGGATGTCGATAACGTCGCCGTACGCGAAGCTCAGGTCGCGCGGCTGGAACGTATCCGGGCCACCCGCGATGAAGCCGCGTGCCAACAGGCATTGGGAGCGTTGACAAACACCGCCCGTGAGGGTGGCAACTTACTGGCTGCTGCGGTCGAGGCCGCCCGCGCCCGTGCATCTGTAGGAGAGATCAGCATGGCAATGGAGAAAGAGTTCGGCCGCCACCGCGCCGAGGTTAAGACATTGGCCGGGGTCTATGGCGCTGCCTATGAGGGCGACGAAGGCTTTGCTGCGATCCAGAAATCCATCGAGGAATTCGCCCAGACCGAAGGCCGCCGCCCTCGGTTGCTGGTGGTCAAGATGGGGCAGGATGGACATGATCGCGGTGCCAAAGTGATTGCGACTGCGTTCGCCGACATCGGGTTTGACGTGGACGTTGGCCCATTGTTCCAGACACCGGCCGAAGCTGCGCAGGATGCGGTGGACAATGACGTCCACGTGGTCGGAATTTCCTCGCAGGCAGCGGGTCACAAGACGCTTGCACCGCAACTGGTTGAAGAACTTAAGAAAGCCGGGGCCGAGGACATCATCGTGATTTGCGGCGGGGTGATCCCTCAGCAGGATTACCAGTTCCTCTATGATCACGGTGTGAAGGCGATCTTTGGGCCGGGCACCAACATCCCCGAAGCGGCGCAGGACATTCTGCGCTTGATCGGCGATGCGCGAGGCTGAGATGGTGAGGGGGGCTGTCTGCCCCCCCCTTCGCGCTGCGCGCGATTCCCCCCGAGGATATTTCTGGCCAGATGAAGAAGCGGATTTCATGTTGCCCCTGTGCTGAAGCTGGCGGTAAGGTCGGCTCTGGTTGGTGGAGGATGGATGATGCTACTCGATCACTTGGCCGTTGCGGGCGAAACGCTGGAGGAGGCATCGGCCCATATCGAACAGGCGTTGGGCATCTCGCTTCAACCCGGCGGAAAGCACGAAAAATTTGGCACTTATAATCGTCTTCTGGGCCTAAGGGATGGTCTGTATCTGGAAGCGATTGCTATTGATCCTGACGCAGCTGTACCTCAGCGGACCCGTTGGTTTGACCTGGATCGGTTTTCGGGAAACCCGCGTCTGACCAATTGGATCTGCAGCGTTCCTGATATCGAAGCCGCACTTGCAACGTTTCCTGATGGCACTGGCACCCCAATTGATCTGACCCGGGGGGCTTTGACTTGGCGGATGGCGGTGCCGCCCAACGGACGCTTGCCCTTCGACAATCTGTTTCCTGCGTTGATCCAGTGGCAGGGCGATTTGCACCCTGCGCAGATGTTGCAGGACAGCGGGTGTAGTTTGCGACGTTTGATCGTGTATCACCCGGAGGCATTGGAATTGGCCCAGCATTTGGGAGAACTGGATCTGGTTGTGTTTGATACCGGCCCCGTTTCGATGCGGGCAGAGTTCGAAACGCCACATGGGGTGCGCGTGTTGGAATGACGGTTCGGCAGGCCCGCCCGGATGATGCTGCTCAGATCGCAGTGATCACGAACGCCATCATCCGCGATACGCTGGTGACGTTCACCACGGAAGAACGCAGCGCAGAAGCGATTGCCAATGATATTCGCGCTCGTGGCCTGTCTTTTCTGGTCGCAGAAGATCAGGGGCAGGTGCTGGGTTTTGCAACATGTGGGATGTTTCGCAACGGACCGGGATACGCCAACACCCGGGAACACTCGATCCAGTTGGCGGAAGGGGCGCGGGGTAAGGGTATTGGTCGGGCCTTAATGACAGAACTTGAAGCCGCGGCGCGCGCGGACGGGGTTCATGTTCTTGTGGCTGGCATATCCTCTGCCAACCCTTCGGCCATTGCGTTTCATGAGGCGGTCGGGTTCCAAAGGGTCGGCCTTATGCCGGAAGTTGGGTTCAAATGGGGCCAATGGCTCGATCTTGTGCTGATGCAGAAAATTCTTCGTGCAGAGTGACCTGTTCCACCTGACAGTCCCGAATTGGGACGCTAGGGTACGCCCATGTCGATCTGGATCCGCATATCCGACGCGCTAAGCGCCCTTGCCCAAGGCGAAAGCCTGACGGCAGTTTTTGAGAAGCTGCGTTCGCCACCCGAACGTTCGGTGGCCTTCACCATTGCGGTAATCGCGTTGGGGGCCAAAATGGCCAAGGCTGACGGACAGGTGACGCGCGATGAGGTCACGGCCTTTCGGGATGTGTTCCAGATCGCACGTGCGGATGAAGAGGGCGCGGCGCGGGTCTTCAACATGGCGCGGACGGATGTTGCAGGCTATCAGGACTATGCCCGCAAGATTGCGCGCATGTTTTCCGAAGACAGCACCACGCTTTGCGACCTGATGGAGGGTTTGTTCCACATCGCCATGGCCGATGGGTTCTATCACCCTAACGAGAATGAATTCCTTGAGGACGTCAGCCGCATCTTCGGCCAGACAGATGCGCAATTCCTGGCCTTGCGCGCGCGCTTCGTGCCGGATGCACCCAATGATCCTTATGTGGTTCTGGGCGTTTCGCGCGACATGCCGGTGTCTGAGATTCGCAAAGTGTGGCGTCAACTGGTGCGCGACACCCATCCTGATGCGATGATGGCGCGCGGTGTCCCGGAAGAGGCGATCCGCCTTGCCGAAAAGAAGATGATCGACATCAACCAAGCCTGGGATGACATCAACGGCGCGCGGGCCTGAGCGGATGCGTTTGGCGACCTACAACATCGAATGGTTCGCCAACCTGTTCGACAAAAACGATGCGTTGATCATGGATGACAGCTGGTCGGGCCGTCATGACGTGACAAGGGCCCAACAGGTTGAGGCGATTGCCAAGGTTCTGACCGCGCTGGAAGCGGACGCCATCCTGATCGTCGAGGCCCCCAATACCGGCAAACGTCAAAACACAGTGCGGGCATTGCAAGGCTTTGCCGAGGCGTTTGATCTACGAACGCAGCGCGCGGTTATGGGTTTTGCCAACGACACGCATCAGGAACTCGCCCTGCTCTATGATCCCGAAGTGTTAACGGCCCAACACGCGCCGCGCGACGATGCGAATGCGCCGCGGTTCGATCGCTCCTTTCAGATCGATTTGGATGTGGATGCGACTGAAGATGTGGTGCGCTTTTCGAAACCCCCGCTGGAGTTGCGGGTTCAGTCAAACTCCGGTTTTGAGTTCCGCATGATCGGCGCTCATCTCAAATCCAAAGCCCCGCATGGTGCAGAATCCCGCGATGAGGCGATCCGGATTTCAATCGCCAACCGGCGCAAGCAACTTGCGCAGGCAATCTGGCTGTCACGGCGGGTGGCCGACCATGTCGCGGCACAAGAGCCTGTTGTGCTTCTGGGCGATCTCAATGATGGTCCGGGTTTGGATGAGTTCGAGCATCTGTTCGGGCATTCATCGGTTGAAATCTTGCTGCAGGCCGGATTGTTTGACCCCCATGCCGTTACGGCGCATGGACCCCGACCGGGGTCTGTCCCTTCCACGGCCCGGTTCGCCCGCCCAAAAGAGGGCAGGTTTCTTGAGGCTTTGCTGGACTATGTCATGATCAGCGAAGACCTGCGTAATCGCCAACCCGCTTGGCGTATCTGGCACCCGTTTCGAGATGCGACCTGCTGGACATCTGTTGAACTACGCGAAGCGTTACTGACAGCTTCAGATCACTTCCCGGTCACGCTGGATATCGAGTTGTGATCTTCCCTGAGACCCTTTGAGGGCCTATATTCCCAATATGAAACGCCTTCTGATCATCGCGGTCTTGTCTGCCAAACTCAGCACTCCTGCCTTTGCGCAGGAAGATGACAGCAAATCCCTGATGGAGCAGGGGGCCGAGCTGTTCTTTGAAGGACTGCGTCGAGAGATGGAGCCCGCGCTGGATGAGCTTTTGGGTATGGCAGACGCGCTTGGCCCGGCAATGCAATCTTTCCTTCAGGAAATGGGCCCTGCATTGGCCGAACTTGCAGCCGAGATTAAGGATTGGAGTGCTTATGAAGCACCCGAAATCCTTCCAAATGGCGATATCATCATTCGCAAAAAACCTATGCCTGATGATGAGGTCGCCCCCCAGCTTGAAGATCAGACACCAGATGAAGGCACCGATATCTGATCGGGGGCCTAACCTTTGATGATCACGCGCACTTCGGATTTCAGGGCGTTTGACAGCGAGTTTAGGCGCGCCTCGGCTACCTCGTTGAACAAGGGTTCCGCCGCTTTGGGCAGGAACAATTCAAGCTGGCGCTTCTTGGGGTAAAATCTAAGTCTGCCGATGTTGGCTTCGTTGTGCATCCAAAGCATCGCACCAAATCGCATTGCCTTGCCCAGAATCTCGGCCTGTTTCTGCCCGGTCTCATCCAGTAACTCGTACAATGGTGCAAATCGATTGCCTTCACGTTTGTTGCGATAGCGGTGTTGCAGTGCCAGCCCGATAAAGACCCGTTCGGAGTGCTTCAGGCCACCCAGATTAGCGCGAGTGACATAGTCGAAACAGGCCTCGGCCCGGTAATCGGGATGCGCGCGCCAACTGACATCATGCAGCAGGCAGGCGGCTTTGACCAACCTAACCCGCGCGGGCGGCGCTGATTTGAACAATGGCATCACAAAACTGTAAAGGTTCCGCCCAAAACCAGGCAGGCGGGCATCTTTGGATTCGGAAAACCGGCTGGCTTCGATCAAAGGGTCACGATCCCGGATCTCTTGCGACATTTGCTCGTACAACAGACCTTCGCGGATGCCGTAGCTTGAGATCGCGATGTCCTTGGGTTTGAAGGTGCGAATCAATCGCCCCAGCACGTCCATCGCATAGGGGATCAACGCCATTCGAGAGTTGGACACACCTGCTTGGCTGCGCAGTTTGTCGTGATCATTGGCTTCGATGAATTTGATCGTGTCACGCACCTGCGTGGTGGTCATACGGTACTCATGCAGAACATTCAGCGGGTAGCCACGGCGCAACATATCGATCCGAGCGAATGCGCGCCAGCTGCCGCCGACAAGAAACAAGCGGTCCCGCTGCTGACCAAGCTGAGCGCGCAACTCCTCCATCGTGCCCTTGATATGCGCTTTTCGCGCGCGCCGCCCACCTTTGATGTCACGCAGTTTCAGCGGCCCAAGGGCTGAGGTCACCCGTCGCCCAACCTGACCATCCCCGATTTCTGCCAGTTCCATCGATGATCCACCGATATCACAGATCAGACCGTAAGCACCGGGCCAACCCAGCAACACGCCCTGGGCAGACAGGCGCGCCTCTTCCTGACCGTCGATCACAGCGACATGCAGCCCGGTTTGGGCCTGAACCTCGGCACAGAAATCTGGCCCGTCTTTGGCTTCGCGCACGGCGGCGGTTGCAACCACATGCAGGCCCGGCAAGTCCAAGTCTTGCGCCAGTTGCTGGAACCGGCGCAACGCGGCCAGAGCCCTTTCGCGCCCGCGCGGGTTCAGCTTTCCGGTTTCAGATAGCCCGGCGCCAAGCTCGCACATGACTTTTTCATTGTAGAAATAGGCCGGCGATCGTGCCGCGCCGTCAAAAATCACCATCCGGACCGAGTTCGAGCCCACATCGACAACGCCCACCCGCGACAGCGCACGCGCGCCGGGGTCATCGAACAGAGGTTTGCCGAATGGGCCCCAGTCCGGGATGTCGGTTTCGACGGTCTGATCCATGTGTCTTCCAGATATTCCGGGGTTAGAATGCGAAATCACCGATAATCGGTCAATCACTTGCATTCATCTGATCCGTTTTTTCGTTCAAAACTCGCACGGCCAAGGCCCGCGTGATCTCGCGTTTTTCAGCAAGGGCCAGTTGATCCAATTGTTGGACAACTTCGGCGGCTGTCTCAAAGCGGCGATCCATATGTTTCACCAGATAGGCAATAACCTCGGGGCCAGGGTTAAGCTGACGGTCAAGGAACAGTTTGGCCAGAACGGCCGCAAGCAGCGCGTCATCAGGTGGCTCCAAGGCCACGTGATGCGCGCCCTCGACCCGGCTTTGCAGGTCGGCGAGTGGGAGCTGCCAAAGTTTGGGCACCAACCGCCCGGTCACCAGCAGGGCATGCCCTTCGGCCAGAACCAGATTGTGCAGATGAAACAGCACCTTTTGCTGTTCGATATCATCTGCGATGGCTGGAACATCCTCGACCGCGATGGGCGTGCGGGCCAGTTCCGGTACTGCATCATAGTCCAGATCATTAGCCTGCACGATGCGCCCGCCAGTTTCGGCTGCCCAGACATGCGCAAGATGGGTTTTGCCAGACCCAGCTGGGCCGCTGAGCACCAGTTTGTTTCCAGGCCATGAGGTCGCAGATATCATTGCTACGGCCAGTGCATTGGCCGGAGAGACAAAGAAATCATCACGCTCCAGCGCGGTTTTGGCTGGCAGATCAAAGCTTAGCTGTCGGGCCATTTAGTCGTCTTCCTGGCCCTGTTGCCCTTCGAGGCCGGTATACAGCCTGCTGTCGAGGTAGAGCGATGTGCCAAACCGGGCCACTACACCAAGGGCGGCGGCGACCGGAACGGCAATCAACATCCCGACAAAGCCAAAGAGCGCACCAAAGACAGACAGCGCCAACAGCAGCCAGACCGGGTGCAACCCTACCGAACTGCCAACCAGTTTCGGGGTGAGAAAGTTGCCTTCGGTTACCTGACCTAGGGCAAAGATGCCCGCGATCAGGCCGATATGCGCCCAGTCGCCCCAGAACTGGAACAGGGCCAGCCCGATGGCCAGTGTGCCACCGATCAGTGCACCTAGATAAGGAATAAAGGTCACCAGCCCGGCGATGAAGCCCACGACCAAACCAAATTGCAAACCCGCTATCATCAAGGCGACCGCGTAATAGGTGCCAAGGATCAGGCAGACTGTGCCCATCCCCCGCACGAACGAGGCCAGCACATCGTCAATCTCACCCGCCAGACGCTTGATCGTCGGGGCGTGGTCGCGGGGCAGCAGTTCTCCGATCCGGGCGATCATGCGGTCCCAGTCCAGCAGCAGGTAAACGGCAACCACCGGGACAATGACCAACAGGACCACGATATTGATGGCTGATCCAAGAGAGGACAGCACCGTTTCCAGCACATCACCGGTCTTGGACTTCAGGGTTTCCCCGAATGAGACCAGCATCTGATGAGTACTGGACTCCTGGTCGAGCAAGGACGGGAACTGTTTCTCAACAAAGCCGCGCAACTCTTTGAAGAGGCTTGGCAGAATATCGATCAAATCCAGCAGCTGCGTAATAAGAGCGGGAACAACCATCAAGATCGCCAGGATGAACCCAAGTACACCAACGACTGTGATAATGCCTGTGGCTGCCACCCGCGACAGGCCCAGCTTCTCTAGCCGGTCGGCGATGGGATCAAGGAAGTATGCGATCGCCCCGCCTATCACAAAAGGCAGAAGAACATCGCCCAATGCCCAAAGGACCAATACGAAAGTCGCTGCGGCGACGCCCCAGTATCTGAGTTGATCCTTAACCGGCAAAGCCATGATTGTCCTCGTGTTCTGGCCGACGAGGACGTTCTTGGCCTAAGGGGCTGATCGATGCAAGGACTTCATGGGTCAGAGCTCGCTGAGGAGTCGGTCAGAAGACCCGAACTCCTTGTCTATCAAGCTCTTTATGAACCGGTGACAGGTCCAGCACATCCAGCTCTCGATTGCTTTTGAGCGCATGTGCGGCGGCTATTCCGGCCCCTTGGCCCATAACGGCGCAGCAGGCCATATTGCGGGTGGCCGCGTGAGCGACCCTTTCAGCCCCATGAGATCGACCGGCGACCAGCAGGCCCTTGATCCCTTTGGGCAGCATCGTGCGATAGGGGATTTGCATGTACCGCCCCGTCGTGGGCAGGATCAGAATACCGTAGCCGTCGATGAACTCGGGATAAATCCCGATGGAATCTTCGAACCTGCCTTGTTGGCGCGCATCATCTTCGGTCATGTTGTAGACCGCGTCGATCTTGCGGGTGTCCCGAATGCCAATGGTCATCCCAAAGTTTCGCAACCGTGCATTTTCACACCCCGGCATGAAGCGACGTAGCGCTTCGATGGCCAGCATCGACTGGCGGCGGCCTTCGATCTCACCGCGTGTCAGGCTGTCTGGGTCGGTGCCGTCGACCTCGGCCAGATGGACCAGGTTCATATAGGTTAGCTCACCCGTGTCATGCATCGCACCCCAGGTGCCAGCAATGGTATTCAGGTGCGGTGGGATCAGTCCCTCATCAATCGCCTGCTGAAAGGGTTTGTGCACGAAAGGTGAGAACATGTCGTCCTCTTTCCCCGAGGTTTCGATGTTCCACTCGCCACCGCCACCCCAATCCTTGTAGGTCTGCGGATCAGCCTTCACGCCCTCCATAAAGGCGCGTTTATCGACGCCTGCGAGATGGAACATGACCGAGGCGGCCATCATATCCTCACGTGGGGTCTTGTAGGTCGGCGCACCCGCGCGATGGGCCACATCGGCGTCGCCAGTTGCATCAATCACCACCTTCGCCAGGATCGCTTCGCGCCCGGCTTTCGATTCAGTGATAATCCCGGTGATCCGGTCGCCATCCATGATCGGAGCGACGAACTGACGGTGCAGCATTGGATGCACGCCCGCCTCTTCGACCAGCTTGTCGGCCACCAGTTTGAAGCCTTCACTGTCCAGCTCATAGCTAAGGGATTGGCTTTCAGGCACCGCCGCGCCCATTTCTTTGGCGCGGGTTTCGAATTCCATGCCGATTCCGCCAGCCTCGACCGTTTGTTCGTGGCGAAACCAGGCGAACCCCTCGACCCCTACGGCGGTGATATTGCCGCCCATGCAGCCAAACCGGTCAACCAGCGACACTTCGGCCCCTGCGCGTGCTGCCGCTAGGGCCGCAGCCAGCCCGGCGGGGCCGGAGCCCACAACCAACACATCGGTTTGGTGAACCACCGGAATCTGACGGGCGGGTTCCTGAATCGTCTGCATCGGCGCCTCTTGGTGTTTACGATTCCGTTACACTTGGAAAAACTTGATTGGCCGGTCAATCAGAAAACAAACTGAGGCTAAGTTCTAATTTCACCAATGTACGATTGCCCCCGGCGGGGCTTTGGCATAATCACCTTTTTGTTGGAATATCACCCTAAAAGGTTAAGTCATGCGCCTCAGCCGTTACTTTCTGCCCGTTCTCAAGGAAAACCCTGCTGAGGCTCAGATCGTCAGCCACCGGCTGATGCTGCGCGCCGGAATGATCAAGCAAGCCGCCGCCGGGATTTATTCGTGGTTGCCACTGGGTTTCAAAGTGTTGCGCAAGCTGGAAAACATTGTGCATGAGGAGCAGGCGCGGGCAGGGCATATCGCCATTCAGATGCCCATCCTGCAATCGGCAGACTTGTGGCGCGAATCCGGGCGGTATGACGACTACGGTCAGGAAATGCTGCGCATGCAGGACCGCCATGGCCGCGATATGCTCTATACCCCCACGGCTGAAGAACTGGTCACTGACATCTTCCGCAGTCATGTCAGCAGTTACAAGGACCTGCCGCTGACGCTCTATCAGATCCAGTGGAAATTCCGCGACGAAATCCGCCCGCGTTTCGGCGTAATGCGAGGGCGCGAGTTCTACATGAAGGATGGTTATAATTTCGACCTGACTAAAGAAGACGCGCTGCACGCTTACAACCGGCATCTGGTTAGCTATCTGCGCACCTATGAGCGGATGGGCTTGCAGGCCATCCCAATGCGCGCCGACTCCGGCCCCATTGGTGGCGACGATACACATGAGTTTCTGGTTCTGGCTGACACAGGCGAATCCGAGGTCTTCTATGACAGCGCCGTCACCGACCTGACCTTCGGCGACCGAGACATTGATTATGATGACCGTGCGCAATGTCAGGCGATTTTGGAGGAGTTCACCTCGAAATACGCGCGCACGGACGAAACCCATGATGAGTCGCTGTTCAATCAGATTCCTGAAGAGCGCCGCCGCGTGGCGCGCGGGATCGAAGTAGGGCAGATCTTCTATTTCGGCACCAAGTATTCGGAAGCCATGGGCGCGACCGTTCAAGGTCCGGATGGCAAGCCGCATCCGGTTCATATGGGCAGCCACGGGATCGGTGTCAGCCGTTTGATCGGCGCCATCATCGAAGCCAGCCATGACGACAAAGGCATTATCTGGCCCGAGGGCGTGACACCGTTCCATTGTGGTATCGTTAACCTGAAGCAGGGTGATGAAGAGGCGGATGCGGCGTGTGACAATATCTACGGTGCTTTGACCGCTCTGGGGCTTGAGCCGCTCTATGATGACCGCAATGAACGGGCTGGCGGCAAGTTTGCCACAATGGACCTGATCGGCCTGCCGTGGCGCATCACGGTCGGACCGCGTGGTCTGAAAAACGGCGTGGTTGAATTGACCTGCCGCCGCACAGGCGAAAGCGAAGAGTTAAGCCCCGAAGCAGCCGTGACCAAGGTCGCGGAAATCTATCAAGGTATCGCCTGACGAGGGCGATACACGCAGGCCAAGGTCAGCGCGGCGTTCTTACTGCGCTGAGACCGGGCGGGCGACCAACAGCTCTCCGTCGGCCTGATTGCCACGGGCGACGACGATTGGGCGACCCAGCCGGTTGACCAGTTCCTTCAGCTCAAAGCCCAGGAACCGTATCCCGCAAACGCGCTGACCGGTTGCGCGGTCAGTGATGCAAAGGCGACCCTTGAGGAAGGCGAGGCGATAGCCCTTATCCCTCAACCGGTCTGCCAAACTGTTCCAACTGACGGCTTTTGCAAAAATGGGACGGATCGCAGCCCGCAGTAATGCGGCTGTTTCACAATCCAGTTCTGTTGCTGTTGCACGAACCAAAATACGGTCCGCCCCTTCTGGTGTATTTTGAATATTCATTGAGCGACCCCCGCTCTGAAATGTGTTCCCCCAAATCAGGGTGACAAAGTTTCTAAAAATAAGCAAAAAGCGAAATAATATTGCTTAATATATGTGGCATTTTGAGTTCAGTCACTCACGCAATGCCCGTATTGACTTCATAGCTGAAACAATATGGCGATGTCTGTGAAGGGCGTCACAACCGACAGGGTAGTTGTTGAATCCAACAACACTTTTTATCTGAGCGCCCAAGGCAGATGCCGGTGTTGATTCGCTTATTCGAGGCCATGACGTGGCATACAGTTGGTGCTGCGTTCACAAGGCGCTTGACCATTGTGGCAAATGCCGAGAGGGTCGCCGCCAAACAACAAGACCGGAGCAGGCATGGCCAAGACACCCCCGCCTTTTGCCCCTTTTGAATGGAAGATCGCCTGGCGATACCTGCGGGCCCGCCGGGCCGAGGGGGGTGTTAGCGTTATGACCTGGATCTCGCTGATCGGGATCACGCTGGCCGTGTTCGCCTTGATCGCGACGCTCGCGGTGCGCTCTGGGTTTAGGGCCGAATTCGTCGGCACGATCCTTGGGGCGAATGCACACGTCACTGTCTATTCCTCGGGCGAGATTAATGCGCAGGGGCGCGCGATACGCACGATAGAGGATTACGAAGAACGCGCGGCGCGGATCGCTGAGGTGCCGGGCGTCGAACGGGCTGCGCCTTTGGTCAAAGGGCAGGTGCTGATCACCAACCGCGACCGCAGCAGCGGGGTTGAGGTGTTTGGCATCAGACCCGACGATCTGATGGACCTGCCGGGCATCGCACAGGCCGAACAATCGGCAGGAGATTTGTCTCTGTTTCAGACGGGTGCGGATGTGATCGCCATCGGCTCGGGCGTGGCGCGTACCATTGGGGCCACTGTGGGGGATACGGTTAAGCTGACCTCGCCCAACGGTGTCAGAACCGCCTTTGGAACCTCGCCGCGCGTGAATGCCTATCGCGTGGTCTATGTGTTTTCCGCGGGACGATATGACATCGACCGCACGCGCGTTTACATGCCGTTTTCACAAGCCCAGAGCTTTTTCAACCGCGAGGGCGTGGCGGATGAGATCGAGGTGATGGTCACGCAACCCGAAGCGATGAACCCGATCCTGATCCCAATCCTCGAAGCCTCAGGTGAGCGTAGCCAGATCTGGACATGGCAGGATGCCTCGGGTGGGTTTCTGCGGGCGCTCGAGGTTGAGGACAACGTGATGTTCATCATCTTGTCGATCCTCGTGCTGATTGCTGCGATGAACATTGTTTCGGGCCTTATCATGTTGGTGAAGAACAAAGGGCGTGACATTGGTATTCTGCGCACAATTGGCCTGAGCGAAGGATCGATCCTGCGGGTGTTTTTCATCTGCGGTGCGTTCACAGGCATCATCGGAACCGCGATGGGCGTAGTCTTGGGCTGTCTGTTTGCCGTGTACATTGATCCCATCTTTTCCTTCGTGAACTATGTGATGGGTGGTGGTGTCTGGGACCCGTCCATTCGTGGAATCTATGCCCTACCGGCCGAGTTGCATCTGAGCGACGTACTCAAGGCCGTGGCCCTTTCACTGGGTTTGTCTTTTGTTGTCACATATTTCCCTGCCCGCCGCGCGGCGCGGCTGAACCCGGTTGAGGCGCTGCGTTATGAGTGATGTGACATTGCGATTGAAGAGTCTGACCAAGACCTATCTGAAAGGTACTCCGGGCGAAGTGCAGGTGCTGCGCGGTGTTGATCTGGAATTGAACGCAGGCGAGGCGGTGGCGATGGTCGCACCCTCGGGGGCAGGCAAATCTACCTTGCTGCATATCGCGGGTCTTTTGGACATGCCGGATGATGGTCAGGTCGAAATTGGCGGGCAGGATGTCAGTGGCAAGGGTGATCGCACGCGCACCGCTCTGCGTCGGCAGGACATCGGCTTTGTCTACCAATTCCACCATTTGCTGCCGGAATTTACCGCCTTGGAAAACATCACGCTGCCGCAACTGGCCAATGGGACCGCCGAGAAAACAGCGCAAGACCGGGCGATGTCATTACTGGATCGTGTCGGCGTGGCCGCCCGAGCCAGCCATCGCCCGGCGGCTTTGTCGGGTGGTGAACAACAGCGTGTGGCGTTTTGCCGGGCGCTCGCGAACACACCCAAAGTGTTGCTGGCTGATGAGCCAACCGGGAACCTTGATCCGGAAACATCTGATCAGGTGTTTGATGCGTTGATGACGCTTGTCCGGGATGAGGGCCTTTCGGCTCTGATTGCAACCCACAACATGGACCTTGCGGCGCGGATGGATCGGATGGTGCGGCTGGAAGGCGGTGTTCTCAAGCCAGTTGAGTGATCGCAACGCCCAGAGCCATCACCGCAATCCCACCCGCGCGTATCCACGTCAGCGGCGTGACTTGGGCCCCAAACAGCCCGAAATGATCAATCGCGGCGGTGCTGACCAATTGGCCCAGAAGTACGAAGAACACTGCATTTCCAACACCGAAATGCGGGGCGACATGTGTGATCGTCAAGACGTAGAACGCGATCAGAACGCCTGCGAGGAGCAGGTGTTTGGGGGCCTGTGCAACCTTGGTTAGCGCCTCGAACCCCGGAAACACAACCATCACAAGGGCAGATGATCCAAAGGCGATGGCGAACAAGATCACTGCGGCTGTCGTGGGCGAATCGATCAGTTTACCCAAGGCTGCATTTAGCGCTGCGAGGATAGGAACTCCGATTCCGGCGGCCAGCATGATGGCTGCGTATTGTGTCATGAACCTTACCCTCTTGCTTCGTTGATCTGGATCATTGCGCCAAGCGGCCCACCGGACAAGCCTGTAAATGCCATTGCGGATAGGAGGATGCGATGAAGTGGTCAAAGCTGGGGACGGTGTCTGCCATGCTTGTCATGTCGGTACAATGCGCGGCGGCACAAGATGTGCAAACGGGTGCTGAGCTGTATCAGCACTATTGTGCGACCTGCCACGGAATTGACGCCATGGGGCAAGGCCCAATGGCGGGCGTTCTTATTATTCAGCCGACCGATTTGACGGAACTGACGAAAGACGGACGTTTCCCAACAGCGCGGGTTGTTGCCCGGATCGACGGGCGTGATCCTTTGGTGAGCCATGGAAGCCCGATGCCGGTGTACGGCCCATATTTTGAAGGGCAAGACACATCCATGAAAACGGAAGAGGGGCAGCCTATTCTGACCAGTCAGCCTATTGTTGATCTGGTGGCCTATCTCAAAACCCTGCAAGGCAACTGAGACCTAACTGCAAATTCCTTCGATCTTGGCATCGCTCCACGGGATCGCGATGTCACGCTCACGGCCTTCCTGGGGCAGGGGGGACAGGTCGAAATGCGTACCCAGCATCTTGTGCAGGCGCTTGGTGCGCTGTGCCTGTGGGTCCAGCGACCGGCAACAGACATATTCTTCGACAATCGCGCCCTGCTGTTCATAGCCGTAAGATAGAAAGTCGGGCGAGGTATCCAGATCAAACAAATACGGGTCCTCGCGCCCGCCATGCTCTGCCGCCGCACGCAGCGGGTGATAGCCGGTTGTCTTGCGGTTTTGCCACTGCCAGACATGGGTCAGTTCATGCGCCAGCAGCATGGCCGCGATCAGATTCATCTGCTCGGGATAGTCTGACATGTAGTCTTCGAGATACCAGTCACGCGCGAAATAAACCTTGTCGAACAAAGCAATTGCCGCAGGTTTCCCCGTTACCGGTCCGGGCTCGATCGGTGGAAGGATACGTTCACGACAAGCCAAACGCGGGCGTGCTTCTCGGACATATGTGATTGGCAAAACGGGCGCACCTTCAACCAAGCGCACGCGATCCAGATTGAGTGTGTCGCCTTGTATCTCGTCAGCAAAGTCACGCTCTTGCTGTGTCAGCGGGCGTCCGCAGGTCGCAAGAGCCAGAAACACTAAAATCAATACACGCACACTCATGGGCAAAGCCTAGCCTGCCGCTTCGGTTGCGCAAGCCGTTTTCAAAGGCTCATCGCAAGAACGCGGCTGATTTCTGTTAGGGACCGGCCAGATTGATCCATCCAGGTGTTAAAGGCCTTTTGCACGGCGGCCATGGCTTTCTTGGAGGTGGGGGCTTTGTCCACCACGCCTTCGGCGATCAGCCGTGCGGTCACGTCCTGTGACAGGATAAAGCTGTCGCGGCCTGCAAACCGCATTGCATATTGGGCGGACGCGCCGCCCAACCGGGATCCGCGTTGGCCCAACATGGCCAGAAGGCCGACATAGTCGTGCGACGGCCATCCGCCCAGAACCTCACCCGCGCCGCCCTGGTCGCGCAGTTCGAGCAAGAATGCCGCGTTGTCCCGGACAGTGGCGATCTTGGTTCCGTTGCGCACGATCCGAGTGTCCTGCAGCAGCGCGTCGAACTTCTCATCGTCCATAAAGGCGCAGCGACCCACATCGAACCCGTCAAAAGCGGTTTCGAATCCGTCCCATTTCGCCTCGATAACTTTCCAGTTGAACCCGGCCTGAAAGATGCATTTGGTCAGGATCGAGAGCCAGCGATCCTCGGGCATTGCCGCAAGTTCTTGTGGCGTTTTGGGCTTGTTGAGTTTGGCATTCAACGCCGCAGCCCCGCCATGGCGACCTGCCGATATCTCAAATATCTCATCAAATGAACGCATTGCTTTACCCTCCGCAGCGCTTGCTTGTGCCTTGATGCCAGATCGCTCGGTCAGTTGCCAAGCGCGACAGATGCGTGGCTTCTACTTTGGAAGGAGTGGTCGGAGCCCACAGAGCGTGCTATTTGAAGCGTTCTACCAGATTTGCGAGGGTCCCACTATGTTTCTGGCCTATGTCACCACCACAGATCGCGGCGCAACCGACCGGTTGCTCAGCGCGGTCGCGGAACACTTGTTGGCCTCGGGTGCGAAACTGGCAGGCGTTGTACAGACTAACACCGAATGTACAGACAGCAGCCGGTGCGATATGGATGTTCGCGTTCTTCCCGCAGGCGACACGATCCGCATCTCGCAGTCGTTGGGTACGCAATCGCGCGGCTGTCGGCTGGACCCGGCGGCGCTTGAGCAGGCGGTCGGCTACGTTACTGCATCGTTGGCAGACGCACCGCAGCTGTTGATTATCAACAAGTTCGGCAAACATGAGGCCGATGGCCGTGGCTTCCGCCCGGTGATTGCCGAGGCTCTGGCACAGGACATTCCTGTTCTGGTCGGCGTAAACGGATTGAATCGCGAGAAGTTTCTGGAATTCACAGGCGGTGAAGCCAAGCAACTCGCGCCCGATTTGACGGCCATTTCGGCCTGGTTTGACCGCGTTGTGGCCGCGAGGGCGAATGCGGCCTAGCGGCAGCACATGCTAATCCTGTTGGTTTGGCAGCAAAACACATTGTCTTCATGGTCTTGTCGCCGTAATGGTGGCTCCGGGCCTCAACCGGGCCCGACGCATCTTGCCCGCGTGGTGGAATGGTAGACACAAGAGACTTAAAATCTCTGGGCCGGAAGGCCGTGCCGGTTCGAGTCCGGCCGCGGGTACCAAGATACGTTTTGCAATCCGGAAAGCCGGTTGCAGATGGCTACACCTACCAAAGTTCGCATGTTAGCGTTGCCCCGAAAACTCAGGCAAAGGGGTGAATATGTCAGTCACTGTGAAAGAGATGATGGAGGCTGCAAATGCCGTCGTGCCGCGTGTGGATGCGGCGCAGGCCCAATCGCTGATCGAGCAGGGAGCGCTGCTGCTGGATATTCGCGGCGCGGAAGAGGTGCAGAAAACAGGCCGCGCAGCCGGGGCACATCATATTCCACGCGGCATGCTGGAATTCCGCGCCGATGAAGCGCTGCAATCCCATGATCCGCAGATGCGCAAGGACCGCGCAATTGTGATCTATTGTGCTTCCGGTGGTCGTGCCGCGCTGGCAGGAAAATTGCTGCTGGATATGGGGTATGAACAGGTGTTCAATCTGGGCGGGCTGAGCGATTGGGTGAATGGCGGCGGAGAGGTCGTGGACGGCTGACAACCTGATCCAGATCAACGCCAAAGTTTGCGCGTTGATCTAACGTGACATGACGTTCAACCAAATGGATCACATGTCATGTTTCGTCTTGCTGCGCTGCTTTATTCCGTGATTGCCACCGCCCTCGCAGGGTCTGCGGTGATTGCTGTTTTGTCGTTGGGCATGGTCTCGGTCATGGCGATTCTGTCAGCCGCCGCTGCAGGTGCGCTTGTCGCGCTTCCGGCGGCTTGGCTGGTCGCCCGACGCTTGTACCAGAAGGCAGGTTAGTCAGGCGTTCAGGAATGTTCTGACCGCAGCCTCGAATTCTCGTGGTTTTTCAGCATGCAGCCAGTGGCCTGCACCTGGGATTTTGGCAAAGCGTGCACCGGGAAACAGGCCGCGAATGTGGTCGCGATGTTCAGGCAGAACATAGTCCGATGCAGCGCCAGACAGAAATAGGGCGGACCCGTCCCAGGCGCCGTCCAATTCGGGAAATCCCATGATGTTTGGCATCTGATCGGCCAACACGTCCAAGTTCAACAACCAGCGTTTTCCCGTAACATCCAGTGACTGCGTGAAAAAGCTCTGCAACGCGCGCTCAACCCCCAACTTCGCCAGTTGCTGCTCGGCATCCGACCTGCGGTGGACTTGCGACATGTCAACGGCGCGCATGGCTTCGATGAACTGAATCTGGCTGTGCCCGTATGCGACCGGTGCGATATCAGCCACCACGAGTTTGCGCACCAGATCCCCATGTTGCAGGGTCAGGGCCATCGCGGCCTTACCCCCCATAGAATGCCCCAGAACATCCACGGGTCCGCCGAGCTGCTCGATGACCTGCGCGATATCGCTGGCCAAAGCCGGATAGTCATGGAGTGGATCCCAAAAACTATGCGCATGGTTTCGCATGTCCACCGCGATCACTTGCCGTTCGTCTGACAACCGGTGTGCGATCACGCCCCAATTCCGGGCTGACCCATAAAGGCCATGAGCAATGACAAGGGGCGGCAGGGCGGTCGGATCGCCATGTACAATCGTGTTCAGCATATCCGCGTGATACAGGCGACCATTTGAAACAACCAGCCCCATTGTGGCGCGCCTTCTCAGGGGCTAGGGTCACGCGTCAGGAGAACGCGATGTCACAAGACACCAAGATTCAGGATCGAATTGCTGAAACCGTTGCATTGCTGCGGGCCAAACTGGGCGTACGTGACAAAACGCTTCAGGCGTCGATTCGTCGGGCCAAACGTCGCCTCCCACGGCGGGTGTTCAAACAGGCAATGGTTCTGGCCCGGGCCGAACAAATGGCGGCCCATCCAAAGCTGAGATTGGTTCTGGATACGCCCGCTCTGACCAAAGCGGCTGATGAGGTTCAGACTCATCTTAGCGCTATCAATCTGACCGACCGGCGATGGGGCTGGTTTCTGGGTATGCTGGGCGGACTAGCCTTCAATATACTGGCTTTTGGGGCACTGGTTCTGGCGTTCCTAATATGGCGTGGCTTGATCTGATCCACTCTTCTGTCTTATGCGCTGTGAACGAGGTTCAATCCCCGAGAGCGGCATGACTACCCAGTCTGGTGTCACACAAGATTGGTTGCGCAAGAAACCGATCGATTTGGAGGAACTGCGCACTATGGCAGTGAACCACTATCTCAACTTGTCATTAGGCTGGGCACAAGAGGGCGGAAGCACCTTCTATAAACAAAAAACGGCGCCCGGATCATCGGGCGCCGTTTTTCTTAGATCAGAACCTGATTACAGGTTTGGATAGATCGGGAATTTGGCGCAGAGGTCTGCGACTTCTGCTTTGACTTTGGCCTCGACCGCGGCGTTGCCGTCTTCCCCATTAGCGGCCAAACCATCGACAACCTCGATGATCCAGTCTGCGATCTGGCGGAATTCGACCTCACCAAAACCACGGGTGGTGCCGGCGGGGGACCCCAGACGGATACCGCTGGTGATGGTCGGTTTTTCGGGATCAAATGGCACGCCGTTCTTGTTGCAGGTGATATGTGCCCGGCCCAGGGCCTTTTCGGTCGCGTTGCCTTTGACGCCTTTGGGGCGCAGGTCGACCAGCACCACATGGGTGTCGGTGCCGTGTGTCACCGTGTCGAGGCCACCCTTGATCAGCTGGTCCGACAGCGCCTGTGCGTTGGTGATGACCTGCTGGATGTAGCTTTTGAACTCGGGACGCAGAGCTTCTCCGAATGCAACAGCCTTGCCCGCGATCACATGCATCAGCGGGCCGCCCTGTATGCCGGGGAAGATCGCCGAATTCACTTTCTTAGCGATATCTTCATCA
>NZ_JBDZYF010000006.1:0-203184 GCF_040329495.1 Ruegeria sp. SCP10 | reverse complement strand
AACCTGCCGTAACTTCGAGACAATCTCTTCGGGCTTCGGTCGCTTGTTTGCCATTCGTGGTCCTCCGTTTCCTAAACATAGCGGTGGAACAGCTCAGTTGGGGAGGCTCACTATTACTCCACTGAAACTCAATGCCTGTAACAGATTCCCAAGTATCTAGTGCCAACCGGACCATCCAGTGCACATTAGGGTCAACACCCGAATAGTTGACTGTGATTACGTTAGAATCCCACTTTCGAGGCCGACTGTCTTCACCATAAACCAAATAGTTGGCGATCTGATTATGTGCGCTTGCTGACATTCCGTAGTGACCCTTGAGAAAATCGATGTGAATTTTGTTTGCCAATAGTTAACTTCTGAACCCTAAATGGTCCATTTGCAACAACCAGAGCACGAACACGCGCATACAGGATGTTGCACGCACGCACCGGTTGCTTTCGATTAACGATATCAATGCAAATGAGTGGGCCTGAAAGTTGACTAAATTATGACAATATGAGGCGATGCGTCCTCAGGAAAGCCAATCCCCATCACAATCCACGACGAACCGAAGCAACGCGCAATATACTGTTGCAAAACAACTATTATGATTGATTTAGTCGTTCAGCCTGAGGCCCAGCACGGGTTTGGTTCCCCCTTCGACCCGCACATTTCGCAGGCTCGTCAGCAAAGTTAAGCCAACCGAATAATGGTTGGCCAGAGAGCATTTAGCCCTGTGCTTCTTCCTGCAAATAGGCCAGCAGGTTCACGATGTCTTCGTCCTTCTTCAGGCCCGGGAATTGCATCTTGTTGCCTGGAACCGAGCCGCGTGGATCGGCAAGAAACCCAGACAGCGTTTGGGCGTCCCATGTGATACCAGAGTCGTTAAGTGCCGCCGAATATTTGAACCCTTCAACCTGTCCTGCCTGCGCCCCCAGAATACCAAACAATGTCGGACCAACACCGTTGCGCCCTTCTTTCAACTTGTGGCAGGCGCTGCATTTGCGAAAGACTTTCTTGCCAGCCCTTGCATCCCCCGGGACGGTCACCGCCGCAACCTCGGTTGTGGTCGCGGGTTCTGCACTGGCCTGTTCGCCGTTCAGTTCGAACATAAGCCGCGCAGTCACAGGAACGGTGCGGGTGATACCTGGCAGCTCGGCCAGTTCCATCAGCTTGTCGACCCCGGCATTCACACCAGCATCTTCGGTGCTGATAAAGACCATATCATTGGTCGTAACCAAGACCGAATTTTCCGACAGGCGCACCACGAACAATTCAGCGTCAAATTCTACATCTGCACCGGCCAGTGAAAGCACCGCTTCGCTATCGACCGTTGTGGTTTGCCCGACCTCAAGCGCGCTCAATTCGCTCATGTCGATCTCGGCCGTCAACGTCGCGGTGCCTGCTTTGCGGAAGACGTACTCGATCATGCGTTCATTGCGGATATCGATATTGGTCTCGATCGAGGACAGATCAATTTCAATCATTGCCTGGCCGTCTGGGCTGACCGTTCCGCTCAGGGATGTGAAGCTGTTGACCTCACCCACTGTGTCTTTCTTGATGCTGCCATAGGCGAGGTGCGAGCCGTCCGGCACCAAGGTCCAGCCTTCGGCCAGGGCAGGGCCTGCAATAATTGCCGACGCGATTGTGACCGCGTGTATCAGATGTTTCATTTCATTCCTCCTCGGGTTATGCCAGTCCTGAGCGCGCGGGCCCGGTCCGTGAACATGAAACACACACAGGTCGTATTTTATTCGATGGCGGGTGAAACAAGCTCTGAACAGGCGGTCAGAACCGCAGTGCAGACGCATTCTAAACGCGTCTGGCGTTTTGCTTTGGCGCTGTCTGGTGCGTCGGACGTAGCCGATGATCTGGTTCAAGCTACATGCCTGCGCGCGCTTGAGCGTCATCATCAGGTGACATCGCATGATCGGCTGGATTCGTGGCTGATGACAATCTGCCGATCAATCTGGTTGAACGAGGTCAGATCCCGCGCCGTGCGCAGGGCACAGGCACTGTCGGTAACGCCCGAATCCGAGCTGGTAGCAACAGGCCCGGATTCAGAAACGAATATTTTCGCCACTGAAGTGTTTACCCAAGTGATGCAGCTGCCAGAAGCGCAGCGGGAAACGGTCATGCTGGTGTTTGTCGAAGGCTACAGCTACCGCGAGGCCGCCGCGTTGCTGGAGGTTCCCATCGGCACAATCATGAGCCGGCTGTCCAGCGCCCGGCAAAAACTGAAAACCGTAATGCAGCAAGATGCGGCAAACGCCGCACAACGGAGTGGCAAATGACGTTTTCCGACGAGACGCTTCTGGCGTATCTGGAAGGCAATTTGGAAGAGGCCGAGGCCCGTCAGATCGAGCAGGCGGTCGAGGCGGACCCAGAGCTTGAACAGCGTCTGATGGCGCTGGATCCGTTTGCCAGTATGGTGCAGGGGGTTTTCGAAGCTATTCCCGCGCAAGCGCCCGAAGTTGTTCTTCCTGAACCTGCCGCTCAAACCTCCGGGCCTGCTGGCATGGGTTTGATGCGGCTCGCCGCTGTAGCGGCCAGTGTTGCGGTTATCGCCGCGTCTGCGACCTGGTGGACCATGAGACCTGCACCTTTGGGCTGGGCGCAACAAGCCGCGATTTATCAGTCACTGTATGTGCCAGACACAATCGCTCCACTGGATGCATCGACCGAAACATTGGACAAGCAGTTTGCGATGGCCGAAGAACAGCTGGGCCGTTCTTTGAACCGAGATGCGTTGGAGGCGTTGCCGGGGCTTGAGCTGAGGCGGGCGCAGGTGTTGTCGTTCAAAGGCAAGCCGCTGATCCAAATCGTGTTTGCAGATGAACAAGGGCAACCCTTGGCCTTTTGCGTGATCCGTCAAGGACCTGACGCCCCGAACAAACCAGCCAAATTGGCGGTGCTGAGCGGTTTGGCCACAATAACATGGGCTCAGGATGGGTATGGCTACATGCTTTTGGGCAGCAATCCACAAACCGATCTGAGCGGTAAACTGGACGCTCTGTCCCAGACATTTACGGGTTAGAAAAATCCACTTGTGAACCGCCCGAAATGCCCAAAGAATGTGGGCATGAAGTCCAAGTCTGTCATACCGCTGCCCGAGGATGAGGCCGAAGAGGCCACACCACCAAGCATCTATGACTCTGACCCATCTGAAGAAGATGACCTTTGGTTTCTCCCTCCTGAGGACGAGGACGCAGCTGAGGATTTTTTGCCTCCCGGCCCCCGGCAGGACAATCGGGTTTTGTTCGACCCGCGCGATTGGCGAGCCGCGCAGGCCGCACTCTCCGCCGAGCTGGCCGATCTGGCCCTAACCTTTGGCGCGCTAGATGAACGCTTGCGGGCGGGACCCGATGGGTGGACCCACCGTCTGGCATTGATGGACGTCTCGGATCTGGGCTGGTGGACGGGCGACCGGATCGGGGTGGACCGACTGGCCCTGTGGACAGGCTTGCGCATTGGGGCAACCAGCGATGACGCACAAGCCCTGTACCGGGCGGGGTGGGCCGTGCGCCGCCTGACCTCGGGCGCGGGTCCGTCGGTTGGTGGATGGCAGGCCGGGTTAGGCGCATTTCTGGACCGAATGGCGCAGGGGATCGAAGAGGTACCCGAGGCCGTGGCCGATTTGGCCGAGGTCATGGGCAATGTGGAAGGCTTGCATCCGGTGACACAGGCCGCGATTGCCTTTCACGCCTGGCGCGCCGTCTCGGACGGGATCGGACAGGATACCGAAGCTGCGATTATCGCCGCACGGCATGCGGCCTCAATGGGTCGTGGCGGGGCCATGTTCATGCCACTGGCTTTATCAGGGCCCGGCGCGCTGCGCGGGATGGGCGAACCTGAAGAGAAACTCGCGGCATGGATCACCGGGGCGGGGCAGGCGGCCCTGGCCGCATTGCTGCATCTTGATCGGGTCAATGCATGGGAGGTGCGGGCCCGCGAAGCAACAGAAGGTTTATCAGGTCGCACCCCGCCTCTGCTGATTGATGTCCTGACTGCATGGCCTATGGTTTCGGCCCCGTTGGCCGAGGAACTAACAAAAGCGTCGCGTGCTACAGTACAACGCAATATCGACCGGTTCAGCCGTCGGGGCTTGCTGCGCGAAGTGACAGGGCAGGGGCGGTATCGCGTCTGGACAGCGGCTCTGTGATCCAACAGCCACTCCTGCCGGAAAGCGGCCACTGCGCGCCGTGGCAAAGACAGTTTCGGTTCTAAGCACGTGGTTGTTACAGGCAACATAATGTCGCTGAAGCGCTAGGCATAAGGGCCGAACCAAACTTAGCCTTACAGTCAAGAAGCACTGTTTCGGGCCATGCCCCAGCGTGGCTTCTTTCGAAACACAGCGACAGGTGCCTAGATGTCAAGCGCGCATGAACTGACCCAAGAACAGTCTGACCGATATTGGCAGGATGGTTTTCTGTTCCCTCTTTCTGTCTTTTCCGAAGACGAAGCTGCGGAGTTCCGCGCCGAACTGGAACAAGTCGAAAAAGACTGGCTGGCGGCAGACCTGCCATTGCCGCTGAACACCTATAAGCGGGTCAACGCCCATCTGGTGATCCCACTGGCAGCCCGAATCGCTCAAGACAAGCGTATTCTGGACACGGTCGAAGGTGTTCTGGGCCCAGATATCATGATCTGGTCCGCCGAGTTTTTTATCAAGGAGCCACAGACCAAGCAAACGGTTGGGATGCATCAGGATCTGACCTATTGGGGCATGGGCGAGACGCCTGATCAGGTGACAGCCTGGATCGCGCTGTCACCGGCCACGGTTCAAAGCGGATGCATGGATTTTGTACGTGGAAGCCACAAGAACCCGATCCTGCCGCATACCGACACCTATTCCGAGACAAACCTGTTGTCGCGCGGTCAGGAGGTGGCCGTCGACGTTTCTGAGGACGATAAAACACATATCGAACTGAAACCCGGCCAGATGTCACTGCATCACGGTCTGACAATCCATGGCTCTGGCCCAAACGCATCAAATGATCGGCGGATCGGGTTGGCGATCCGCTATCTCAGCCCCGGGGCACAGCAACTGGTGGCAGATCGTGATTATGCCATGTTGGCGCGGGGATCGGATGCGCACAGCAACTTCGTACCCGTCCAGGCCCCGGACGCGCTGTTCTCACCCGAAGCTCTGGCGCTGTATGAACAAGTGCGGTTGGACCAAAGCAAAGCGTTGGCCGAAGGGGCGGATAGCGCTGTTCCGCTTTATACCAAGATGTAAGCTTGAAGGGTCAGGCGTTTAGCGCCCGACACCAACATAGGTCTCAAAACCGGATTTCAGCGCTTTGCTTTCGGTATAGATATTGCGCAGATCGACCATGCGGGGTGTGTTCATCGCTTCTGCCAGACCCGTTAGATTCAGCGCCCGGAATTCATTCCATTCCGTCAGCAGTACGACCACATCGGCGTCTTTTGCTGCGGCATAGGGATCATCAGACCATTCAACGCCGGGCAACAGCGCCTCACCTTCGGATTTACCCTGAGGGTCCACCACACGCACTTTGGCCCCACCGCCGATCAGGGCAGGGACGATGGTCAGCGACGGAGCATCCCGCATGTCATCGGTGTTGGGCTTGAACGTCACACCCAGCATCGCAACGGTTTTACCGTTGAAACTGTCGCTACAGGCTTCGCGGATTTTCTCGATCATGCGCTTTTTGATCTCGTCATTCACGCGAATGACGGTTTCGGTGATCTGCATCGGATACGCGTGCTCTTGCCCAATCCGCGCCAGCGCGGCGGTATCTTTGGGAAAGCACGACCCGCCGTAGCCCGGACCAGCATGCAGAAATTTGTTACCGATACGACCGTCCAGACCAATGCCACGCGCCACCTCTTTCACATCGCCGCCGACCCGTTCGCACAATCCTGCGATTTCGTTGATGAAAGTGATCTTGGTCGCCAAAAAGGCGTTGGCTGCGTATTTGATCATCTCGGCGCTTTCCAAATCAGTGGTCAGGATCGGGAAGTCACGCAGATACAAGGGACGGTAGATTTCGGCCATGACCTCAGCCGCCCGGTCACTTTCAACGCCGACCACGACGCGGTCAGGGCGCATGAAATCGTCAATTGCGGCACCTTCTCGCAGAAATTCCGGGTTCGAGGCGACATCGAAATCCGCATCGGGATTGGCTGCGGAAACAACCGAATGCACCTTGCGGTTTGTGCCTACGGGCACGGTCGATTTGGTGACAACGACGGTATAACCGGTCACCGCCTGAGCGATCTCTTCCGCTGCGGCCATCACGTAAGTCAGATCCGCATGACCATCGCCGCGCCGCGTCGGCGTACCCACCGCGATGAACACGGCATCCGCACCGTCTACGGCGGCCACCAGATCGGTGGTAAAGCTTAGCCGTCCAGCGGCCACGTTCTTGGCCATCAGCACATCAAGGCCCGGCTCATAAATCGGAACGTCGCCAGCCTTTAACATGTCGATCTTTGCTTCGGCCTTGTCCACGCAGATCACGTCATGGCCAAAATCCGAAAAACACACGCCCGACACCAGGCCCACATAGCCAGTGCCGATCATCGCAATACGCATTCTAAAAAATCCTTCTCACCAATTACCGCCTGCGGCGCGCATACAATCAAAGAAACTGCGAAGGGATTCAATGCCTGACTCAGGCCTGTCCCTGCATTACACAGTTTCTTGCTGATTTTTGAGACGGAATCAGACGATGCGCCCTCGTAGGCCACATCCAATAGACCGCGCTGATGAGCGGAAACATGGAAAGAGTGGGGCCAATCTGGCCGAATTCCTGTTGGATCAGAAGCGTGAATTCATGGTTTCAAGCAGCGCGCGCCATCGTTTCGCACCAACCGCTTACGCTGCATCTCTTGGGAAGCACGCGAAACAAACCCAAATCTCTGCGTGTATTATCGCAATCTGGCGGACATTGCAGGCACGCCGCGAATCGATCTGCCACGGCTACCGGACAAGGCGCAGCCCGGCAGCGGTGCCTTGTCCGATTGATCTTTGACGGGCCAATACACTGGCGTTTGCGCTTGCTTATCTGGCCTGCGCGCCAGCTACTTCAATCAGAACCAGCGGCCTATGGCGGTAACCGTCGGTGATAGTGTCGAAGCGTCAGAGGCGGCCGATAGCACCTTATAGCTGACCTGAGATGTGGACGGCGCATCAAACCCGACAAAGCGCGCTGTGGCCCCGCCGCTACCGCTGAGGGCTGGGGTATCAGCGAATGTGGCAGGAAAGGCCCAGGTGGCAAAGGCGCTTGAAAACAGCGCACCTTCGGCATTTGTGCAATCCGTTGCGGGTAAGGCGGCGGTACAGATTTGCGTGCCATCGGCAAAGCGGATGTAGTCGCCATTTGCAGTGCTGCCCCGTTCGATCACGGCCCCTGTGGGGGTACCCGAAACCTCGGAAACAGTTCCCAGCAAATTGCCCGGACCATAGCCATAATCGGCGCGCATCAGGCGTCCGGCGGTTGTGTCTTCCGCACTGGTCTGGACCGCCGCGCCTGTGGCAGTGCCGGTGGCGGGGTCAATGCTCAGCGCATCCGTCCAACTGCCGCCATCCGGGGATACTTTGATCGAAAAACCGGTGCTGCCGTTCAATCCCATCTCGGCATGGCCGGTCCAGTTGGACTGAAACAACAGCGATGCAGTGTCTGAGGCGCTGGATTTGTTGATTTTCAACTGATGACCACCACCATCGTGGCTCAGCAATGTGGCCGGACTGCGCACAGACAGGCGATTGGTAGCATCTGAGCTGGTGCCCACACCAACCCCATCCAGATCCTGCGTTAGGATCGGAGGGGTGATCCAAGCTCCACCATCCCAGACCTTCTGCAAGTCAGCCGCCAAATCCCAGGCGCGCCAACCCGTATCTGGCGAGACGAAATGCCAGCTGTTGTCCAGCCAGGCTGCCAACTCTCCGCCGTGACCTGCCCAATCGCCTGTTGGGGTTGCGCCCAAGGCGTGTATCTCACCCTGTTCCGGCACAGCGGGTGGCGTAGCTGCATCGGTCGAGGCGACAGTCAGTTGCACCACAAGATCCAGACGGCGCAGTGCCTCGTTGTGGGTAACGTGTTTCTGCGCCTGAGAGGGTTGCAGGAAAGGAAGGTTCAATCGGGGTGAGTTCTGTGACACGGGGCGCGTCCTCCTGTGGCTGTCGGTCAGACATTTCTGTTGCGCGCCACCCTGCCGCGATGCGCATGAATCCTGTCTGACCGGGCAGATCGCCCGAGTTACCCAATATTAGGTATTTGTTTCCAAAATGTAGACAATAGTACGATATGGCGCAGCACGTTCACGAAACAGCTGCTGCGGGCGTGATTCTCCGCCCCGCGCGACGGGCTATTTTCAATTGCGCGCGTAGATATCTTCGTACCGGACGATGTCATCTTCACCCAGATAGCTGCCGGTCTGCACCTCGATCAGAACCATGGGCACTTTGCCCGGATTCTCCATCCGGTGAACCGCACCCAGCGGGATATAAACCGACTGGTTTTCCGAGACGAGCTGAACCTCATCATCAATCGTGACCTTGGCCGTGCCCTTGACCACGATCCAGTGTTCCGAGCGATGGTGGTGGGACTGCAGGCTCAGCGCTGCACCAGGGTTTACATGGATGCGCTTGACCTGAAACCGATCATCAATCACCAGGCTTTCGAACCACCCCCAAGGACGGTGGTCGACAGGCAAAGATTCCGCTTGCCGCGCACCTTTGGCTTTCAGCGCACTCACCGCCTGTTTGACATCCTGCGCCCGGTCCATGCTTGCCACCAGAACCGCATCGGGCATGGCGACCGTGATGACATTTTCCAAACCCATGGCAACAACCTGTTGCGCCGGGGATTCCGAACGGATCAGAACGTTCTGGCAATCGATGGTTGTAACCTCTCCGGTCGTGGCCACACCGCTCGCGTCTGGTGTGCTCAGCTCATGCACGGCGGTCCAGCTGCCCACATCGGACCAGCCATCGGCATAAGGGACAACACTCAGGTTTGCCGCCTTTTCCATCACCGCATAGTCAATCGAGATGTCATCAACCTTGGCCCAGGCGCTGGCATCCAGGCGCAAAAAACCCAGATCGCTTTGGGCCAGCTCCACCGCTTGCCGGACCGGTTCGACCAAATCGGCCGCGTGCTGTTCGAAGGCCCCGATGATGTCTCGCACGGCAAACAGGAAAATGCCCGAATTCCACAGATAGCTGCCATCCGCCAGCATCGCCTCAGCGCGGTCCAGATCGGGTTTTTCGACAAACCGGTCCAAGGGAATAGCCGCACCAGAGGCGTCTGGCATCTGGCTGAGTTTCAAATAGCCATACCCGGTTTCAGGTCGGTCGGGCGTGATACCAAATGTAACCAGATCACTGCGTGCCGAAATTGCTTCGATCCCGCGTGCAACGGCGGCGTGAAAGGCGGTTTTGTCGGGAACCACATGATCAGACGGGGCCACCAGCATGATGGCCTCGGGGTCACTGTCCGACAGCTGCAGGGCGGCGGCCAGAACGGCAGGCGCAGTGTTGCGCCCTTCGGGTTCGATAAAGATCGGGCCAGGATCAACACCAACGCCCATCAACTGTTCAGGCACCACGAATCGGAAGGCTTCATTGGTTAGAATCAAGGGCTTGGCATAAGGTGCAGCCTTCGGTCCACAAAGCCGCACCGCGCAATCCTGTAGCAGACTGGTCTCACCCACTAACGGCACAAACTGCTTAGGATAGCTTTTGCGGGACAGGGGCCACAAACGGGTTCCTGACCCTCCGCAGAGAATGACGGGGTAGACGGTATTCATGATGCGCATGCCTTTGAGCTTCAGCTATCTGAATGTATCGCCCTATTCGCCGTTAAGGGGAAGGGCCAGCGCCTACTGAGCCGCTTTTCCCGTGGCAACGATGTCATTCAGATACTGGCTCAGATCGCCGCGCAAATCGTCACGCGCCAGTGCAAAGGCCACAGTAGCTTGCAGGAACCCGGCTTTTGAGCCGCAGTCAAAGCGCTGACCATCAAATTTGTAACCAAATACCGGAACACCGTTCCGAATGTCTTCTGCGATCGCGTCGGTCAGCTGAATTTCGCCACCGCTGCCGGATTTCATCGAGTTCAGATTATAAAGCACCGACGGACCCAAAACATAGCGTCCAATAACGGCAAGGTTCGAGGGCGCCTCATCCGCTTTGGGCTTTTCCACCATACCGCGCGTGCGCACCACGGTGCCCACGTTGTCACCCACGTCCAGCACACCATAGGAACTTGTTTTTTCCTGCGGAACTTCCATCGCGGCAACCATGTTACCGCCAGTTTCCTCATAAGCTTCGATCATCTGCTGCAGGCAGGGTTTATCGGCTGCAATCACGTCGTCTGGCAACATCACCGCAAAGGGCTCGTCTCCAATCAGACGACGCGCACACCAGACAGCGTGCCCCAGTCCCAGCGCCTTGTGCTGACGGATATAGGCAATGGCACCGCTTTCCATATTGGTCGCGTTCAGCGTTTCCAAAAGTTCATCTTTACCTTTGTTCTTCAGCTCTTGTTCCAGAACCAGGTTGTGATCGAAATAATCCTCAAGCGCAGATTTCCCGCGCGAGGTGACAAAGATGAACTCCTTGATTCCGGCAGCGCGCGCCTCGTCGATGGCATATTGCACCAAAGGCCGGTCAACCAAGGTCATGATTTCCTTGGGAACAGATTTCGTAGCAGGCAGGAATCGTGTGCCCAGCCCGGCAACGGGAAAAATCGCTTTGGTGACCTTGCGTGTCATGGTGCCTCTCAAATCGTAACTTAACCGGAAGATTGCAGCCTGACCGGTGTGTCCTCATATGCTGCGAAACCGGATCAATCAATAATGCCCGAAAATTCGGGTACTAATAGGTCAAATCGTGCCATCTTGTGGAGGCAGAGTCAAAATCCGATCTATTATCTGGCTGAATTGTCACGCACTGTTCACCGAATGGGCGAAATCCCGATCACTGTCAGTTTTTCAGACGTGATTTCATCGTTTTCTCGGGGAAACAGGTGGGGTCTTGGCCCGTTGCTTCCTGCCATCGCCCGATTGATCGGCGGGTTTTGAACCCCGGCAGTCCGTCGGCGCCGCCGACATCGTGCCCCTGTTGTTCCAGCGCTCGCTGCATTGCTGCGATGTCTGATCGATAAAGGCCCCCGACCGCGCCCCAACGGCCCCGGAAGTCTCCCACACTATACTGAATCCGGTCTCCGACATGGCCCACAAACAGGGCATAAAGATCGCTTTTGTTGTATTCCTTCAGCACGTAGAAATTCGGGGTGACCAGAAAAGCTGGCCCGTTGCGACCGGCGGGCATCATCAGATAGCCTTCACCTTTTAGCTCATGGTTCGGAAAGGGCTTACCAGAAACACGGCTGATACCCAGTGCCGCCCAATCTTGAATGGGGCGTCCCTGATCAGGCCCTTCCATTGCGCAGGACAAAGAGGCGGGTACCGTCACCTCGAAACCCCAATCCCTGCCCGCGATCCAACCGTGCTGGTCAAGATAGTTGGCAATCGATGCGATGGTATCATCGGCAGAACCCCAGATATCGGCCCGCCCATCCCCGTTCCCATCGGCGGCATAGGTTAAAAAGCTTGAGGGCATGAATTGCGGCTGCCCCAAAGCACCAGCCCAAGAGCTTCTCAATTCTCGCACATGCCCCGCCTCGGCGATTTGCAGCGCGGCGATCAACTCAGTTGTGAAATACTCAGATCGCGTGCTCATGAACCCTTTGGTCGCCAAAACCTGAAATGCGTCATGCCGAATTGGAACCTGACCATACCCGCTTTCGCGGCCCCAGATCGCCAAGATGATGCGGGCTGGGACCCCTGTTTGCGCCTCGACACGAGACAAGGTAGCCGCATGGCGACGCGCCATTTGCCTACCCACCGATGTGGCCCCTTGAACCGACCCAGCATTAAAGTACCTCCCAGGAGAACCAAACTCTGCCTGCCTTTGGGCTTTGGGTGTCTTCGCTTCGCTTCCCGGAGGGATAAGGTCGGGCAGGTCCCAATTCAGCGTGACGCCGTCAAAGGCCGCGTTCATCGTCTTGCGCGACACACCCTTGGCGCGAGCCTGCGGCCAAACGGTCTGATCGAGCCAGGACTGGAACTGCCGTTCGATCGATGCACGATCCTGAGCGGTCACGCCGCTGGCCAGCCATAGGCAAAATAGAAGAAAAAGCACCCTGCGCATCTGGTATCACCTGCTCTAAACCCGTTTGGGCAATTCGTTTTCGTTGATGCCAAGGATGACTGAAACCCGCATCAAAATCCATGGGATTGAACCACATCTACGACATGCCGCCTTGCGTTCGAAAAAACCTTGAGAAATGCGCGGTCTCTGCCGATAGTTGTGACCAATGCAGCAGCAAAAGAGGGCAGGCATGACCACGAACATAACGTCCCTTGTGGCAAATGTGGTTCTGGTAGCTCTCGGAATTCTGGTCGCGTCGACCCAGATGGCAGCGGCCGGTGACAGCTTCATGGACCCCCAAGGCCCCATCGCGGCAGTGCAGAAAACGCATTTGCTGCGGGCGACAGCGCTGATCCTGATCGCCGTTATTCCCGTTCTGGTTTTGGTTCCATTGATCGCACTGCGCTATCGACGTCGAAAAGGAGGGAACGCAGCATACAGACCCGATTGGGATTTCTCCGCCCGGCTTGAGATGCTGATGTGGGGCGTTCCGGTGGTAATTGTTGCAATCCTGTCTTTCTATCTGTGGAAAACCACGTATCGGCTCGACCCCTATTCAGCCCCGTTCGGTGACGAGCCTGCCGTGCAAGTGCAGGTTGTTGGCCTCGACTGGAAATGGTTGTTCATCTATCCCGATCTTGGCATCGCCACGGTCGGAGAGCTTGGGATTCCCACCAAACAACAAATCGCCATGACACTAACCACCGATACGGTGATGCAATCCTTCATGATCCCGGCCTTGGCGGGGCAGATTTATGCGATGCCGGGCATGACAACCAAGCTGCATCTGGTTGCGGACCAACCCGAGGTGATGCAAGGCGAAAACACCCAGTATAACGGGCGCGGGTTTACCAAGCAGAAGTTCGAAACGCTTGCGATGGACCCTGATGATTTCAAAGCCTGGGTCAACAAGGTCCGTCAGGATGGTATCGTGCTTGACGCGGAAGCGTATAAAACCCTTGCCATGCGCACCGACCGGGATGAGGTCCAGGCAGCGCTTGGCACGCCCGAGATGCCAGACCGTGCCTTGTATTTCAAACTGGATGACGGGGATCTGTTCCATACCATTCTCCACCGATACCATGGTGGCAAAGCGCTGCCACTGGATCAGCAACCCGGAACAGTTGCATATGGGCAGGAGGTTGGCCAATGACATCAGAAAGCGGTTTCTTTGGTCGCCTGAGCTGGGATGCATTGCCGATTGCCGGCCTGATTCAGGACCCTAACACTAATGAGATTGTAGCCAATGCCGCCGCAGGCATTGTCATTGTTGGGGCGGTCGCCGTGGTTGGTTTGCTGACCTGGTTTCGGCTTTGGGGGCCCTTGTGGCGCGATTGGCTGACAAGCGCTGATCACAAGAAAATCGGCATCATGTACATCGTCTTCGCTATCGTCATGCTCGCGCGGGGCGTTCTGGAGGGCGTTGTTATGCGCGCCCAGCAAGCCGCTGGACCGGGCGACGGTTTCCTCGAAGCCGAACACTTTGCCGAGCTGTTCAGCACCCATGGCACGATCATGATCTTCTTCGTCGCCGTGCCATTTGTGTTCGGAATCGCCAACTATGTTATTCCGCTGATGATCGGCGCGCGGGATGTGGCCTTTCCGGTGATGAACCAGATCAGCCTCAGCCTGACGGTATCGTCCGGTATGATGCTGATGGTCTCGCTGGTGGTCGGAGAGTTTTCGACTGGGGGCTGGACGGCCTATCCGCCCTACACCGGAGCTGCGTTCAACCCCGGCGTGGGGCCGGACTATTGGATCTGGGCCATCGTTGTCTCAGGGATCGGAACAACGCTGACAGGTATTAACTTCGCCGTCACGATCTACAAACTGCGCGCGCCGGGTATGACCTTTATGCGGCTGCCGATGTATTGCTGGACGATCATCTGCAGTTCCATCCTGATCGTCTTCGCCATGCCGCCCTTGGGCGTCGCGGCACTGTTGCTGGCCGCTGACCGCTATCTCGACTTCCACTTCTTCACCAATGACCTTGGCGGCAATATGATGAACTACGCCAACCTGTTCTGGCTTTTCGGCCACCCCGAGGTCTATCTGCTGGTTCTACCCGCGTATGGCATCTATTCCGAAATCTTCGCGACCTTCTCGGCCAAACGGCTTTACGGCTATACCTCATTGGTCATCGCAACCATGTCGATTGCGGTGCTGTCCTTCACCGTCTGGCTGCATCACTTCTTCACAATGGGCCAAAGTGCGCTAATCAATGCGGTATTCGGCATCGCGACGATGCTGATTGCGATCCCAACGGGCGTGAAAGTTTATGATTGGATGGCGACGCTGTGGCGGGGGCGCATCCGGTTCTCGGTGCCCATGCTGTATGGTCTTGCCTTTCTTATGCTGTTTGTCATCGGCGGCCTGAGCGGTGTGATCCTGGCCAATCCAACCATTGACTACCAAGTGCATAACACTCTGTTTCTGGTGGCGCATTTCCACAACGTGCTTTTGCCGGGCGTTCTGTTCGGCTTGCTGGCCGCCTATAACTACTGGTTCCCCAAAGCCTTCGGGTTCCGCTTGCATGAAGGCTGGGGCAGGGTGACAGTCGCGCTCTGGACAAGTGGTTTTATGCTGACTTTCATGCCGCTTTACTTTGTCGGCCTGATGGGTATGCCCCGCCGGTCCTACAGCTGGGAAGACCCGAGTTTTCACCCTTACATGATCGTCGCCGTCATCGGAGCGTTGGTTATCACGGCAGCGCTGTTTTCAGTTATGGTGCAGCTATGGGTCAGCATCCGCAACCGCGACAAAACCCGCGTTCCCGTTGGTGACCCATGGGACGCGCGTACGCTGGAATGGTCTATCCCAGCACCACCGCCACCTTACAACTTCGCCATCATCCCGCAGGTAACAGACCGCGACAACTTTGCTGCCGCCAAGGAGCGCGACGCGGCCTATCCAGCCCCTGATGCCTATGAGGATATCGAAATGCCGCGCAACACCGGCATCGGATTTATCTTATGTGTGGCCAGCGGCATCTGGATGTTTGCCTTGGTTTGGTGGATCTGGTGGCTGGCCGCGCTGATGACGGTTGTTATGATCCTTGCCTTCATCCTCTGGACTTTTGATACCAGCACCGAGATCACGATCCCCGCAGAAGAGGTGCAGCGCGAGCATGAGGCTTGGCTGGCATTGGTGCACAGCGCAAGCGCCGTGGACCGCGACCATGAGACGGCCCCGGAAAACCGCGGCCTCGCCCGCCCAGACATGGAGGCGGTGACATGAAACGTGCTCCAACCCACAGCTATCCGGGCATCAATCTCGGTGACCGCCATGCCAGCGCCCATAAGGCTTCTGAGGTTGTAACTTTCGGCTTCTGGGTCTTTTTGATGAGCGATCTGGTCTATTTCGGCCTGATGTTCGCCATCTATATCACCATGATCGACGCTCAGGCAGGCGGGCCAGGGCCACATGAGCTGTTCGACCTGACCAGCATCTTTGCGCAAACCATGATCCTGCTGACCAGCAGCCTGACCGTTGGATTGGCGATGCTGGCCCTGAAATACAATCTACCGCGACCACGGATCATCCTGTGGTTCGGGGTGACTCTCTTGCTGGGGATCAGCTTCCTTGTTCTGGAGATTCGGGACTTCATAGCCATGGCTGAAAAGGGCGGCATCCCGCAGCGCAGCGGGTTCCTCTCGGCCTTCTACGGCCTCGTGCCACTACATGGTCTGCATGTTGCTGCGGGGTGCGTATGGTTGATTGTGCTAGGTATCCAACTGCGGGTTATGGGCATGACCGATGTCGTCAAATCACGTGTGGTCAGGCTGGCGCTGTTCTGGCACTTCCTTGACCTGATCTGGATCGGCATCATCACGATCGTCTATTTCGGAGGGCTAACCTATGGATAAACGCTCTGAAATGCACCGGCGCGAACGGCGGCGTTACGTGATCGGCTATGGCGGTTCGCTGCTTCTGACTTTCGCGATGTTCGGAGTGGCCTATCGCTGGGGGATTGAAACAACCGGTGTCTATCTGACCATTGGCCTGCTTGGGCTCGCTCAGTTGATCTTTCAACTGGTCTATTTCTTGCATATCGACCGCCGCCGCAGCAGCCGAGAAGATTTGGACCTGATCCTGTTCTCAACTCTTGTCTTATTGATCATCATCCTTGGGACGGTCTGGATTTTGGGCAATCTGGCGGTTCGTATGCACATGCATCCGATGTAGGAAAGGTGGCCCGTTCGGCTATCGGGTCAGCTCCAACCCCAGCCACAAGGCACCCCAGCACAGAACAAGGCTAACCATGATATTGCCGGCCGCCAGTGCAAGCGTGCGTTCGCGGCGTAATTGCAGCGTTTGATAGGCAAAGCTTGAGAATGTTGTGAACCCACCGCAAAAGCCAAAAACCAGGCGCTTCTGCTCTTCCCCCATCTCAATGGGACCGCCCAAATAGCCGATCCAAAGGCCCAGCAGCAGGCTGCCGATTGCATTCACCATCAGGGTCGACAGGGGCAGCGCGTGCGTAACCCGCAACGCAAGCCAATGGCGTAACACCGCGCCTAGCCCACCGCCCAAGCCAAACATGGCGTGCAGGTAGAGATCAGTCATTGCTGCGCCTTCCTGCATGAAACCGTCTACCGAGCACTTCGCCTGCCAAGGCTGCGGCCACACCAAACACAATCTCCAGCCCTGCAGCGGCCGGTGCAGTCCAAAATGCGGCTTCGGCCAAACGCTCAAGCTCAGCCACGAAAGAAGAGAAGGTTGAAAGGCCGCCACAAAACCCAACCGCGCCCAGATGTAGAACATGGGCATGAACCCGATGGCGGATCGCGTAGAGCCAGCCCAACACGAAACACGCAAACACATTTATGCCAAATGTTGCGGTCAGCACAGGCGCGCCAGAGACCTCGAATGCAAACGCCTCACGCAGTAGCGACCCCAGCGCGCCGCCAACAAACACAGAAAAAAACATCAGGGCCTGTTCGTGTAGTCCGCGTTTGGTGTCTGGTCTCGTCAAGTTAGCTGCCTTTTGCTTTGGTATGGTCCGAATACCGCCTGCGAAACGCGGGATCAATCAACGCCTTAACAAGGTTTCACATTCGCGTCCGGTTTGATTTCAATGGGCCGAAGGGCTTGCAATCAAAAGCCAAGCTGTTTCACTTTGGCTTCAACACCTTTGGTACATACTTCACCCACGGAGATCAGAAATGGTTGTACGCAGGCTTTATTACTTTCTGAGTTTCGTCTGTCTGCCCTTGGTGGCTGTCTGGGGCTTTTTTTGGTCTCCCGCGCATTGGCTTCTGGTTCTGCTAATCCCTTACGCCGTGGTTGGGATGTATGACATGCTAACCACCAAGCACAACGTGCTGAACAACTACCCCGTGCTGGGGCATTTCCGCTATATGCTGGAATTTGTCAGCCCCGAAATCCGCCAGTATTTCGTCGAAACCAACGAAAGCGGGCGGCCGTATAATCGGATCATTCGCAGCCTTGTCTATTCCCGTGCCAAGGGCCAGGTCGACACACAGGCGTTTGGCACTCAATACGACATCACAACCGTAGGTTATCATCGCTCTAACCACTCTCTGGCCCCAAAAGAAGTGGACAAGAGCGAAGAAAGGGTGCTGCTGGGCGGCCCGCAATGCGAGAAGCCCTATAACGCATCGCGCTTGAATGTTTCGGCCATGAGCTTTGGTGCGCTCAGCGCCAATGCGATCCGGGCGTTGAACGGCGGTGCCAAGGACGGCGGTTTTGCGCACAACACGGGTGAGGGTGGATTGTCGCCGCATCACCTCGCCGAGGGTGGAGATGTTATCTGGCAGATCGGTACCGGCTATTTCGGCTGTCGTACACCCGACGGAGGCTTTGACAAAGACCTGTTCGCCGAGAAGGCCAAGAAGGATGTTGTCAAAGCAGTAGAGATTAAGCTGTCCCAAGGGGCGAAACCCTCGCATGGCGGCGTTTTGCCCGCCGCAAAAGTCGACAAAGAAATCGCCGAAATCCGTGGCGTACCCGAGCATCAGGATGTGATCTCACCACCCATTCATTCGGCTTTCGACGGTCCAACCGGGCTGATGGGGTTTGTGCAGCACTTGCGCGAAATGTCAGGTGGTAAGCCCATTGGTTTCAAACTGTGCATCGGCCACCCATCCGAATTCATGGCGATCTGCAAAGCAATGCTGGAAACCGGTATTCTGCCAGACTTCATTACCATCGATGGGGCCGAGGGAGGGACTGGCGCTGCCCCGGTCGAGTTCACCAACCGCCTGGGCTTACCTGTAAATGAGGCAGTGGTCTTTGTGAATAACTGCCTTCTGGGGGTTGGGCTACGTGACAAAATACGGATCATCTGCGCAGGCAAAGTGGCCACAGGCTACGACATGATCGAAAAGTTCGCCCTTGGTGCCGATATGTGCAACGCGGCCCGTGCGATGATGTTTGCGGTTGGCTGTATTCAGGCCTTGCATTGCAACACCAACCGATGCCCGTCAGGCGTCGCCACCCAGGACCCGATCCGGGGCAGGGCGGTCAACGTGCCGCAAAAACGTCAGCGGGTGCACCGGTATCACGATGCCACACTCGAAAGCTTCCGGGAACTGCTGGGCGCAATGGGCAAAGCCACAGTCTCGGACCTGCATCCCGGTGATATCCGCCGTCGCATGGCAGATGAGACCGAGCGTTCTTATGCCGAAATCTACACTTTCGTAGAAGAAGGCGCGCTTTTGGCTGGCACGGCACCGGACAACTACACAGCGAATTGGAACCGCGCATCAGCGACGCATTTTTGACGGCTTTAATTGATGGTCGAACTGGGCTGACTGTTGGCGTGCGTATTGATCCGACGCACGCTCCATTCTACTGAATCCCGCATTGCTCGACCCAGCGCAAGGTCAAACGCATTGACCAGATCCGGTGTCTGATCGCTGGCTGAAACCACGTTTTCCTGGAACGAGCTAGAGGCGATGATCTTGTCCTCGAACGCATCAACAATCTTGATGTTCATCCGAACGTCAACGCGCACGGTTTTCGAGTTCTCGGTCTCGGCTGTCACGATGCCCTGAAACTCACGCAAATCCGGCACGATGATATAGTCTGCGCGCAGGCCTACGGTCGACCGCCCGACTGCGGCCACTTTGCCTGAGTTCTCATAGCTTTCGACCAACAGAGCCTGCACAATCAGCGGTGCGCGATCCACCCACCGGGCGCGAGGTAGATACTGAACCTGTAGAGGTGTCGGCTGAACTGCGATCTGGTCGGTGTTCACCGCGGCGGTTGCTGTGGGTTCTTCCACGACGATCTGCATCTGAATACGCGGCAACGAGGACGCAAACGTACTTTTGGGGGTCAAAAGATACAGGTCATTGGGTTTGGATGCTTGCTGCAACGTGCCCAAACCCGCGCAACCACCAAGGGTCACTGCGATCAGAGTAAGAAATAAAGGCCTGATCATTGACGGAACTCCGATGCTTGGGTGCCCAGTAAGAAGCGTGCCGGATCGCGTTCGACCTTGTCGACAAGGCGGTCAAGGCTGATGACCAGACGCTGGGATTCTTCAACAAACCGAACGAACTGCGGCAACCCGACCCGCAGGAAATCCGAAAGCTGGCGGCGATTGTCCCGGACAATGCCATCGATGGTTCCAAGCAGTTCTTTCGCAGAGTTCGACGCGCTTAGCACATCGTCCGAAATCTGGTCGATTTTGACGGTGATGCGCGAGACCGTTTCTGTCACCTGATTGGCGGCGCGGCTGATATCCTCGGCAACCGGGCCAACTTGCGTTTCAATGATACGGTTGGCCGAGTCAAAGGCACGCTCAGCCGAGGCCAAAACCCCTTTGGTTGAATCCATCGCAGCGGTGATCGAACCCAACGTCGTATTGGCGTTCACAACCGTTTCCCTAATTACGCCCAGTGACACGCTGGCTTCTTCCGACAACCGCGTCAGATGATCCGCAAGGTTCGACCCGCGCTGTATAAACGGGCGCACATCTTCTTCGATGGTCCGGTTCGTGGTTGCCAGTGTAACCCTCGCCTCTTCTAGTGCTTCTTTGGCGGTGTCGGACGCTGATTTGACGGATTTCAATGTCTCGCTACCCGTCTTCAACGTGGATTCCGCAGCGCTGATCAACGGGTCGAGCTTCGTGGTAAACTCGCCGATTTGCTTGGCGGCCTCTCCGATATTGCCTGAGACGGATTCAAAATCCGACAGCGTCTTGTCCAATCGGCCAGTGGCCGACGCGAGGTTAGCCAGAATGTCGGAAACCGCTTTCTGGTTCTTTTCGTCCACAACGGCATTCAATTCCTTCAAAAGGCTGACTGCCTCGTCCAGAACCTTGGGTGCGCCTTCGAACAGCGATTGAATAGTGCTGCGCTTGCTTTTTATGACACTGTTATTGGGCAACCGCTCGGCCGTGCTGGACCCGCCAGTCAATTCCACATAGCCAACCCCGGTCACACCCAGCGATTGCAGTTGCGCGATGGTTTCCTTTGTGACGGGGATGTCGGCATCAACCTCGATCCGAACCCGGACTTTCGACGGGTCATCTTCATCAAGATTCAACGAGATCACTTGCCCGACCGGAAGGCCATTGTAGCTTACGCCACCCGCCGCAGACAGGCCCGACACATTTTCGAACAACACGTCATAATAGGCGTACTGGCGGGTCACTTCGAATTTCGCGAGCCATAGGAAAAAGCCAAAAGCACCCAATATCCCCGCAAGAGTGAATGCGCCGATCAGAATGTAATTCGCTCGGGTTTCCATCGCCTCTACCTGTCCTGCCCTTTGTCTTGCGCCGCGCGGGCACGGGGGCCTGTGAAATACTCCTGCACCCAAGGATGATCGACCTTGGTCATCTCTTCTATCGGACCTTCAACCAGCACGCGCTTTTCTGCAAGCACGGCGATCCGGTCGCAAATCGCATAAAGACTATCCAAATCATGGGTCACCATGAAAACGGTCAATCCCAGCGCCTGCTGCAATTCGCGGATCAGATCATCATAGGCGGCGGCCCCGATCGGGTCCAATCCGGCGGTGGGTTCGTCCAGAAACACAATCTCAGGATCCAACGCCAAAGCCCGCGCCAACGCAGCCCGTTTGCGCATGCCGCCTGACAATTCCGATGGGAACTTACCGCAGCTCAGCTGCGGCAATCCCACAAGACTGATCTTGAGGCCACCCAGCGACTCCATCAGTTTTTCGCTGATCCCCGTATGCTCGCGCAACGGGGCCATCACGTTCTGCAAGACGGTCAGAGATGAGAACAGCGCTCCATCCTGAAACGCTACGCCCCAATGCCGCTCAATGCGGCGTCGGTCTTCTTCGGGACCGTTCAGAACATCAACGCCCAGAACCTCGATACTGCCAGCAGCGGGTTTGTTCAGACCCACAATAGTCCGCAACAATACAGATTTACCCGTGCCCGAGCCGCCAACAATGCCCAGAACCTCGCCGCGCCAGACGTCAAGGTTTAGATCATCATGCACCACCTGAGGTCCAAACTGATTGCGCAACCCACGCACTCGGATCACAGCCTCTCGTTGTGTATCCGTCGGGATTGATTGATGCTGCACCGTACCGTCCATCTCAGATCCCCATCTGCGAGAAGAAGATCGAGAACAGGGCGTCGATGGCGATTACCATGAAGATCGATTGCACCACCGACGCGGTCGTGCGCTGCCCAACGCTCTGGGCTGATCCTTTGACCTGCATCGCCTGCCAACAGGCTATCACACCAATGACCAGAGCAAAGAACGGCGCTTTGATCAGGCCAATGGCCAGTTGCCAGACCCCTGTGCTTTCGTTCAGGCGGGTCAGGAACATGCCCGGGCTGATCCCCAGATCAATCCAGCTCATCAACGCGCCGCCGAACAACCCGGCCATATCTGCAACAAAGCCCAGAATGGGCAGCATGATGAGCAGGGCCAAAACGCGCGGGATCACCAAAACTTCAATTGGGTCCAGGCCAAGGGTGCGCATGGCGTCAATCTCTTCCTGCACCTTCATCGAACCGATTGAGGCGGTAAAGGCCGATCCGGACCGGCCCGCAACGATGATCGCCGTCAGCAGAATGCCCAGTTCACGTAGGATTGAGATCGAGATCAGCTCGACCACAAAAATCTCGGCCCCGAACTGTTTCAACTGCGTGGCACCCTGAAAAGCCAGCACAACGCCGATTAGGAACCCCATTAACGCCACAATCGGCAAGGCCTTGAAGCCGGTTTCCTCCATATGCGTTACAAGCGCGGCGCGGCGCAGCCTCCAGGGCATAACGACGGTTCGGGCCAGACGGTGCAGTGTCAGCCCCAGGAAGCCAAGGATCGACATTGTGTCCTGCCACGCCCCATATGTGCCGCGACCCACGCTTTCGACCCAATCTGTAAAGGTTCTGGGCGGGTCCAGCCGACCGGGCTGTTCGGGGATGCTATGCGACACCGTATCAATCAAGGCGGCATGCGCAGGTTTGAGGCCCAGAAACTGAAGCTGCGCGCCCTGAGCTGTGAACCGCTGTGACAGGTCAGCCACTAGCCACGCGCCGCTAGTATCCAGCGCTTCCATCTCGGTCAGGTCGAATGTCACATCGCCGCCAACGGGCTGAATGGCGCTAAAGCCGCGCTCAACCTGTTCCACCGACTGCGTGAGTAATGCACCTGAGATATGCACAACCGTGCGGTCGCTTTCTTGCGAAGACGATATCTGAGGCGGAGTCATGCCTGCATGTGACGGAAAAAGCAGATCGGCTGCAACGGGTTTGTGTATTTGCGCCCTGATTTGACCGGTCGGAATGGCACCCGTGTGACACTGGTTAGCGCCATCGGGCGAATTTCCCGAAGGTGAGTGACCTAATTCACTTGTTTCAACCAAAGGTAATGGTATCTTTATGGACGTAATTGTTTGTTGTTATTCGGTTGTGTTTCATGTCTGACCATCAAGCCAATGTTGATGTCGAAATCGGTTCTGAACGAGGGTTCGGTTTTGTCTTCACGGCAGTCTTTCTAATCATCGCACTCTGGCCCCTTTGGGGTGGTGGTTCTGTGCGGTGGATACCCCTTGCAATCGCGGGGGCCATTCTTGCGGTAACTTTCCTTGCGCCGCAGGTTCTGACCAAGCCCAATCGGCTTTGGTTCAAGTTTGGAATGTTGCTGGGGGCCATCGTGGCACCCATCGTCATGTTTTTGGTTTTCATAACGACATTCGTGCCCTTCGGACTGGTGGCGCGCCTGTTGGGAAAAGACCTTTTGTCTGAGAAATTAGACAGTTCCGCAGAAAGCTATTGGGTTGTTCGCAAGGATCAGCCCGGCAGCATGAAACAACAGTTTTAAAGAAGGGAGTACCAGACGTGACATTCGTTTCCGAGCTCTGGTCATTTATGAGGGTCAGAAAAAAGTTCTGGCTGCTGCCCATCCTTGTGGTGTTGGGCATCTTCGGTGGCCTGATCGTTCTCAGCCAAGGTTCGGCAATCGCGCCGTTCATCTATACGCTGTTCTGATCACATGACTTACATTTTGGGCATTTCCGCGCTGTATCATGACAGCGCAGCAGCACTGCTGTGCGACGGCAAGATCATTGCCGCCGCGCAGGAAGAACGCTTTACCCGCAAGAAACACGACCCTGGATTCCCGGAAAAGGCGATTGAATACGTTCTAGCCGAATCAGGGATCACCCTGGCGGACGTAGACAATGTTGTTTTCTACGACAAACCGTTTCTAAAGTTCGAACGCCTGATCGAAACCTACATCGCCGTCGCTCCACGCGGTTTCAACTCGTTCCGAATGGCGATGCCGGTCTGGCTGCGGGAAAAGCTGTTTCTGAAGGATTTGCTGAACAAACAGCTTCGTAGGATCGATCCCGATTTCACCGTCGACAAGATTTTGTTTTCGGAACACCACGTCAGCCATGCCGCCAGCGCATATTATCCCTCACCCTTCGACGAAGCGATTGTTCTAACCGTGGATGGTGTTGGCGAATGGGCCACTACAACCGTCGGAATCGGGCGTGGCAACGAATTGACCATGATCAAAGAGCTGCATTTCCCGCATTCGCTGGGGCTGCTTTATTCTGCTTTCACCTACTACACTGGCTTCAAGGTCAATTCCGGTGAGTACAAGGTCATGGGTTTGGCACCTTATGGCGTGCCGCAATTCAAGGACCTGATCCTTGAACATCTGGTTGACCTGAAAGAGGACGGCTCGTTCCGCCTCAATCAGAAATATTTCAACTATACGGCCGGTCTGACCATGACCAACAAAGCGCTGGAGGACCTGTTCGGCCATCCCGTGCGCAAACCTGAAACCGATCAGCTGACGCAGTTCCATATGGACATCGCCGCATCCGTGCAGGCCGTGACCGAAGAAATCATGCTGCGCATCACCCGCAATCTGGCACGGGAACACGGTATCCGAAATCTGTGCATGGCGGGCGGCGTGGCCTTGAACTGCGTGGCCAATGGCAAAATCCTGCGCGATGGTGCGTTTGACAATGTCTGGGTTCAGCCTGCTGCCGGCGATGCCGGGGGTGCGCTTGGGGCGGCCTATGCGGCCTGGCATCAGGAACTGGGCAATCCGCGTGCTGCCACCTCGGGCGATCAGATGCAGGGGTCATATCTTGGCCCGCGTTACGAAGATGACGCAATCGCCGCAGAACTGACGCGTGCCGGGGCCAAATTCACTACTTATGAAAACGGTGAGTTGGTTAACCAAACCGCGCAGGCATTGGCGGATGGCAAGGCTGTTGGTTGGTTCCAAGGCCGGATGGAGTTTGGACCACGCGCCTTGGGCGCGCGCTCAATCCTAGGCGATCCACGATCCGAGTCGATGCAGAAGACCTTGAACCTGAAGGTCAAATACCGCGAAAGCTTCCGCCCATTTGCGCCATCTGTTCTGCGCGAAGACGTAGCCGACTGGTTCGAGCTGGAAGGCGACAGCCCCTATATGCTGATCGTGGCCGATGTTCAGGACAAAATCCGCCGTAAGATGACGGATGAGGAAAATGCCCTGTTTGGCATCGACAAGCTGAACGTCAAACGGTCGGATATTCCGGCTGTGACGCACGTGGACTATTCTGCCCGCATCCAAACGGTACATGAAGACACTAACCCAGCGTATCACGCGCTGATCTCGAAGTTCAAAGATCTGACCGGATGCTCGCTGGTGGTGAACACCTCGTTCAACGTGCGGGGTGAGCCAATTGTCTGCACGCCCACGGATGCGTTCCGCTGTTTCATGGGCACCGATATCGAGGTCTTGTCGATCGGCAACTGCCTGTTGCGCAAAGAAGATCAGGACCCTGCGCTCAAGGAAAACTACGAGACCAAGTACGAGCTGGACTAAACTCTTGCGAGGGTAGCCATTCCGCGACACAGTCCGCACCTGAAACTCGGGTGCGGATTCGGAGTGCGCGACATGGGCCAGGCCGGAAAAGTTCTATTCGTTATCATCGATCAGCTGCGGGCAGATTGCTTGTTCGGCGCGTTGGCAGATCATGTTGATCTACCGCATCTGCGCGCGTTCATGGACGAATCTGTCTCGTTCAAACGTCACTATTCGGTGACAAATCCCTGCGGCCCATCACGCGCATCATTGCTCACCGGGCAATATGCGATGAACCACCGGTCCGTCCGCAATGGCACGCCGTTGCGCCATGACATTCCCAACATCGCCACCGAGATGCGCAAAGCAGGCTATATGCCAATGCTGTTTGGCTACACCGACACCTCGGCAGACCCGCGTGTTCATGATGTAAACGACCCGGTGCTAAAATCCTATGAGCAATCAATGGAAGGGTTTCTTGAGGTCGTTGAGATGCGGCTAGAGGAATCCTATCCCTGGCGGGCGCATCTGATGAAACAGGGCTATGCGTTCGACACCTATATGGATGTCTATAAACCGGTCTCGCCTTCTGGGAAGGCGTCGAAGTTGAATGACCCAGCGCTCTATCGCGCTGAGGACAGTGACACCGCCTTTCTGACCGACGCGTTTCTCGACGGCATCGCGCCTTACCAAGATCAGAACTGGTTTGCGCATCTAACCTATATCCGCCCGCATCCACCGCTTGTTGCACCGGCACCCTACAATCGGATGTATGACCCCGACACTTTGCCTTTGCCGCTGCGATTGGGGACACTCGAAGCTGAAAAAGCGCAGCACCCGTTTTTTGGTCCAAATCTCGACCTCTACAAAGCAGCTGATTTTGTTCACGGTTTCGATGAGGTCGAGTCGACAGATGAGAACATTCAGATCTTGCGCTCGATCTATTTTGGGTTGGCGACCGAGGTCGACCATCACATCGGCCGCGTCGTTCAGTATCTGAAAGACAGCGGGCAGTATGACGACACTCTGATCGTTATCACCGCCGATCACGGCGAAATGCTGGGCGACCGTCACAGCTGGGGCAAGATGACGGTCTATGATGCGGCGTATCATACGCCGCTAATGATCCGGATGCCCGGCAATCAGGCGCAGGCTGGGGCCGAAATCACCGTGCCGACGGAATCCATCGACATCACTCCGACGATCCTGCATTGGGCTGGGCAACCGATCCCAAATGAGATGGATGGGCGGTCTCTGATCCCTCTGTTGCAGGGCGAAGTGCCCAAGGATTGGAGGGGTTACTCATTCAGCGAACTGGATTTTGCTAAGCCGGAAAACCCGACCCTATGGCAACAACGTCTTGGCACCAAAAACAGCGAGTCCTGTCTAGGTATCCTACGCGATGACCGCTTCACCCTGGTTGAATTTGCAGCCGATTTGCCGCCGCTTTTGTTCGATCATCAAGGGAAAGGTGAATTCGAGAACGTCGCAGAAAATCCCACCTATGCGGCTGAACTTGCACGCCTGTGTAGGCAGATGTTGCGCCATCGGATGCGGAACATGGACCACACGCTGTCGCTGCATTCCAATACGCCCGATGGGCCCAAGATGCGCATGCGGCATTGATCCCCTCTACACCTGCTGGTCGTCAGGTGCTACGGGTAGAATAGGGGAGGGTGAATTTGCGCATCACCGAACAACGGATCAAGGCGATGACAACCGCCGGGCTGAACCTGATCGGCCAGGCGCTTTCCATCTATGATAGCCAGTTGCGCCTGGTCCTTAGCAACCGGCGGTTTCAAGAAATGTTTGACCTTCCCGATGCGCTGGTGCAACCCGGCGCGTTGTTTCGGGACACGATCCACTTTCTGGCAAGCCGTGGAGAGTACGGTGACGAGGGAAGTGTCGATGATATGGTCGAAGTGCGTGTCGAACAGGCGCTGGCGTTCGAGCCACATTACATGGAGCGCGAGCGCGCAAATGGTCAGGTGATCTCGATCGAAGGCGCACCTCTGCCTCAGGGTGGTTGGGTGGCAGTCTATACAGACATAACCAGCGCAAAACGTGCTGAAAACCTGCTGCGCGCGCGGTCCGAGGAATTGTCAGGCCAGCTGCTTACCCATGCCGAAGAGCTTTCGGCCACTAACCGGAAACTGGCAGCAACCATCACAGCGCTGGAAGAGGCCAAACGCGAGCTGACCGAGATCGAAGCCCGGACCCGTCTGACGACCGAGATGATGCCGGCCCATATCGCGCATCTGAACAGCGAGGGGCGATATGATTATTCGAACCGGCGGCTCAGTTCTGTCATGCCAGGGCGACCATCCGAGATTTTGGGCCTTCACATATCTGAAGCGCTGGGGGCAAACGCCTTTGGCCGGGTCAGTGCTCATCTGCAAAATGCCTATAACGGCAAAACATCGGTGTTCGAGTTCACCGAAGATCAAGACTCGCGCCGCATTCGCGTGTCTTTCACACCTGACGGGGCAGGGGGCGTTTATGTGATGTCGGTGGATATCACAGAAGAAACCCAAGCCCGTGTCGCCCTGCAACAAACCCGCCGCCGTGAAATGGCTGCACAGATGACAAATGGCCTGGCGCATGATTTTTCCAACCTGCTGACAATCATCCTGGGCATGCAATCCCAGCTCGACAAGATGGCGTTGCCAGAAGACGCACATGCGCTGATCGCGGCAACCCAAAAAACAGCGCGGCGTGGTGGTCAGTTGTTGAACCGGATTGCGGATATGACCGGCCATCGCACACCTCAGCCGAAAGCCACCGATCTGCGCCGCTTGCTCGAGGATTTGCGGATAGTGGCCACCCCGTCTTTGCCGCGCGGTGTTGGGCTATCGGTCGTGAATACTCTTCCAGAACAGGCGCTTATGCTCGATCCCGGGATGCTTCAGGATGCGCTGTTGAACCTTGTTCTGAACGCGCGTGATGCCTGTGGCACAACCGGGCAGGTGACGATCAGTGCGCATGCAATCGGCGATATCTGGATCGAAATCACAGTTTCCGATACCGGTTCCGGCTTTTCGTCTGAGGCATTGGAGAAGGCTTTGAATCCCTTTTTCACAACGAAAGGCAGTGATGGATCGGGCCTTGGTTTGCCGATGGTTTATGACACCGTAAAGCTGGCGGGCGGTGACCTGAACCTGCGCAATACGCCCTCAGGCGCATCGGTGATTTTGCGCTTGCCCTACCGCCCCGCGCCACCCGCGCAAGAGGGGCTTGTGCTATTGGTCGAAGACAGCGACGATCTGCGCGGTCAATTCCGGGACATGCTGATCGACCTTGGTTTTTCGGTGATCGAGGCGACCTCGACAGATGAGGCACTGGCTCTGACCGAGAACGTTGAAGGGATTGTCATGGTGCTGTCCGACATTCGACTTGAGGGCACGGCGACCGGGCTTGATCTGTTATCTCAACTAAAATCTCGCTTGCCCTGTATACTCATGACTTCATTACCCTATACCGATCCTCTGCACCGACAGGCATTGGCCATGGCGCCTGTGCTGAGCAAACCCTTTTCCAAGGCACAGTTGTCCGCCCTTGTCCGAACTGAGGCCGCCTGATGAACCAGCCGTTGGTAACCATATTGGATGATGAACCTGAGATTCGGCATATCCTGACAGATGCTTTGGAAGAGGCTGGGTTTCGCACCCAAAGCTATTCCCGGGCCCGCGAGTTCGAGGCCGCACTGAATCAGATCACACCTGACGTCTGCTTGGTGGATTTATCCCTGCCCGATACGGATGGCCTGGCCCTGGTACACCGATTGGCGCTGGAACAAGGCGCGGCCGTGATCATTGTGTCGGGCCGCGCGCAAGTTCAGGATCGCGTGACCGGACTGGAATTGGGAGCGGATGACTACATAACCAAACCCTTTGATCCAACAGAGGTTGTGGCGCGTATTCGCGCGCGACTACGCGCGCCGCGCGGTCAAACCTCGAACACCAATATCGCCGAGTTCAACGGGTGGACAGCATATTTTGATCGGTATCTTCTAAAGGACAAATCGGGGGCCGAAACACCGTTCAGCCACGCCGAAGGCGAGGTTTTACGCCTATTTCTGGAAAGCCCCAAACGCCTGATCAGCCGTGCACAAATGCAGGATTCTCTGGGTGGCGCAGCCGGGGATAGCTTCGACCGCGCTATGGATGTGCGTATCTCAAGGCTACGAACCAAGCTTGGTGAAGACCCCAAGAACCCGCGCTTGATCAAAACGATATATGGGGCGGGCTACATCTTTCTGGGCGATGTTGTTTGGAAATAAGCTGTGTGCTGGTTGGCCGATCGGGTAGCCCCCGCTACTCTCGTAGGGCCTGGTCTTTGATCTTCACAACGGGCTGCAGGATATAGTCCAGTACCGACTTCTTGCCGGACAAAATATCCACCTCTGCGATCATACCTGGAATGATTTCAACGGCAATTCCTTGCCCGTCGAGCATGGTATTGCTGGTGCGAATCTCAACCACAAACACCTCTTCATCATTTCTTTCGGACCGGGTGATGGTATCTGCGCCGATGCGCAGGATCTCACCGTCCAACCCACCATAGCGAGCAAAGTCATAGGCTGTGATCTTCACCTTTACCGGCTGGCCCGCACGCAAGAATGCGATATCCTCAGGTTTGACATAGGCTTCGACCAGCAAGCTATCGTCCAATGGCACAATCTCAATCAGGTCTTCGCCACTTCGGGCCAGCCCACCAATTGTTGTTCGATGTATCCGATTCACTATTCCCCGGACCGGCGATTTCACCTGCGCGCGCAGGGCGCGGTCGCGCAAAGCGGGCAGGGCGGGCTCAAGCGCCGCAAGCTCGGCGGTCGCAAGGGCCAAATCCGTCAATGCGGCAGTCCTAAATCGGCTGCGAGTGGCCTTTATGCGGTCATCGATTTCCTCAAGGCCGGCTTTCAAACGGTTGGTCACGGCCTCGGCACGCACCTTGTGGCCTTGCCACTCAGCCTCGCTACGGCGCAAGGCCAACAGTGTGGTCGCGGGTTCCATGCGCTGTTCAACCAGCGGGGCCATAATGGCCCGCTCTTCAGCCAGCACCTTCAGAGTTTCATCAGCGGTAACTTGATCAACCAAACCCTCTTCGTATTCACGATGCCGTTGTTGTCTCTGCCGCTCCAAAATGGCAATCTCGGCGCTTAGTTCAGCTTGTCGCCCTTGATAGAGCGCCGTTTCCGAACGCACGACATTTGGCGCGCCTTTGATCAGAGTTGTGTCAAAGCTCAGCTCCGTTCCATCAATTTCAGCCTGCAAGCGCTGAACCCGCGCCATAAGGCCATAGGCACGTTGTTGTTCCTGGCTCAATTGGCTGTCAATCTGAGTGGTATCCAGTTCCATCAACACGGCACCCTGATCAACCAACTCACCCTCGCGCACATACAAAACCTGCAACACTCCAGGTTCTGTCGCTTCGATCACCTGCACATCCCCCGACGGCACAATCCGGCCATCCACGCGGGTAACATCATCCAGTTCCGTAAGATAGGCCCAAGCACCCGCGCTCAACAAACATGCCAAAATAGCGAATAACAACAGCGAACCTTGCAACGGCGCCCGCCCCTGCATCTCATGCGCAAGCTGGCTCAGATCAGGATGCCGCGACATTCAGATGCCTCCCCGATCTGCGCGCGTGTTGGGTCAGCAGGCTTTTGGGGCCATCCGCACCGATTTCCCCACCTTCGATCACAATGACACGGTCAACCAGTTCCAGCAGGCTGGTTCTATGGGTCACCACCACGACCGTGGTGTCTGTTGTTGCCTCTTTCAAACGCCGGATCACCTGCGCTTCGGTTTTGACATCCATCGCGCTTGTTGGCTCATCCAGCAACAAAACCGGAGGCCGGCCAATCAGGGCTCGCGCCAATGCTATCGCCTGTTTCTGACCACCCGAAAGCCCTTCGCCCCGTTCAGCTAATTGTTGATCGTAGCCGCTGGGATGTCTGGCGATAAAATCTTCAACGCCTGCGGTGCGCCCAGCCTCAATCAGATCTTCGTCGCGTGGTCTTATCGCACCGCTGACAATATTATCCCGAACAGACCCCGAAAACAGCCAGATATCCTGCAGGACTGAGCCGATATTGCGCCGCAGGTCGCCCGGATCAATCTGACGAATATCCAGCCCATCCAGCATGACCGACCCGACCCGCGGCGAATAGAGCCCCAACAACAGCCGCGCGATTGTACTTTTTCCCGATCCGATTTGACCCAGGATGGCCACTTTTTCACCGGGCTTAATTGTGAAGGAAACACCGTTCAGAGTGTCTTCATTCTGATCTGGATAGGCGAAATGCACATTGCTGAACGAAATGGCCCCCTTGAAACCCGCCCTCGTGATCCAGCTTCGGCCTTCAGGACGCTCACTTTCAGCCTGCATCAAGGCATCCAAATTGCGATAGGCGCTACGTGCCTGATTGACGCGGGTCAGGGTTTGGGCCAGCTGTCCCAACGGAGCTAAAGCACGCCCTGTCAGCATGACCGAAGCCACAAGCGCACCCATGCTGGCCTGACCTTCGGTGATCAAAAACACGCCATAGAATACAATCAGAACCTGCGCTGCCTGCTGCGTAAAGCCTGTCAAATTTAAGGCAAACTGGGTCACGGCGCGGCTGCGCGCACCATGGGCGGATTGTCGTTCGATCGCCTGCTCCCATCGATTGCGCATTTGTCGACCGGCAGAGGTTGTTTTGATCGTCTCAAGGCCCGAAACCGCCTCCACCAACACCGATTGCTTGGATTGACCATCCGCCAGGATTTTCTCGGCCATACGCGACAGGATCGGCTGAACCACAAGACCAGCCAGCAAAACAACCGGTACAGCAAGGGCCGGGACCAGGGCCAAATCGCCGCCGACCAGATAAATCACGAAGATGAACAGCGCGATAAAGGGTAAATCGACGACAGCAACCAATGTTGCCGAGGTAAAGAACTCTCGGAGGGTTTCAAATTCACGCACCGTGCTGGTCATCGCCCCGGTCGAGCCGGTGCGCGATTTCATCTGAATATTCAGCAACTGATCGAAGACTCTGCGCCCCATGAACATATCAGCGTTTTGGCCCGCGCGATCGATAAAGCCAGCCCTCAGAAGCTTGAGTACGAAGTCGAAGATAAGCGCGATACCCACGCCAAAGGTCAGGGCGATCAGCGACTCGGTTGCTTCGTTCGGAAGGACACGGTCATAAACCACCATGATGAATACGGATGTCGAAAGCCCCAGCAGGTTGGCAAGCGCCGCGGCCAGGGCCACTTGTACATAGGCCCAGCGGTTGGCAGATAGCGCAGACCAAAACCAGTGGCCGCTTCGAACTTGCCCATCATTGGTCACTTCGGCCTTATGATCTCGGCGAAACAGGATCGCGAAGCCCGCATAGACCTCGCTAAGTTCTGTTTCAGATATCTCGCAAAGCCCACCGCCGATCTCGGGATCAAAGATCAACATCTCCCCATCGAACGCCCGGCCGTGATAGGTGACGGCCCTATTGCCATCCAGCAAAAGCATCGCGGGAACTAGAGCATCGTCAAAATCTTTCAACGGCCGTGCACCATATCCGGCCTGCAACCCTGCGTTTTGCGCCAACGTAAGAATGTCCCGAACGGTCAAATCTCCATCCATACCCGACTGAGCTGCCTGCAACGCGGCGAGCGTAACCGGCCGTTCAAGGCTGCTGGCGATGTTCAAAAAACAGGCTTCATAGGCTGAGATTTGAATATAGGAAGATGGGGAACCTGCCGTCATTGCTGGGCGCTCCAGGTACCGACCGACAAGCCAAGCAGATCAAGGATATCACCTGTCAGGCTCAATGCGGCATAGTTGGTCAGAAAGAAGCTCTGTTCAGCCAAGATTAACCTCTCCTGCGCGTTCACAAAGTCCCGTTGAGCGTCCAGAATTTCAATCAGGCTGCGCCGCCCGATCGTAAACTGTGCACGAGCGGCTTCGACACTTTCAGCGTTGGCCTGCACCGCCAATTTTGCGGCCCGCAGTCTTTCAGCCCCAGCTTTTTGATCAGAACGGATAAACCCAAGCTCTCGAGTTATTTCGCGGATCAGCGCCTCGCGGGAGAATTGAGCGTCCTTCACCCGCGCGTGCGCGGCGGCAATTGCCGCGCGTTTTTGGCCGGTACTGTCAAGTTCGTAGTTAAACGACAAGTCCACGCCAAAATTGGCATCTCGATCAGTATCTTGATTGGCGAAAGCCGCCACTCGGATATCAGGCTGCCTGCGGGCCTGAGCTGCGCTCCATTCAGCCTTTGCAGCCACCAGGCTTGCATCAGCGCGCCGCACCTGAGGGCTGCTCATGACGATTTGGGTATCACTTCGGGTCAGGTTCGGAGCAGGGATTGGTTGCGGAAGGGCGTCTGGTGCGGAATCAAACACTTCGCGATAGCGCGCTTCGGCGCGATCGACCTGCGCAAGCGCATCGGCATAACGGGTTTGGGCATCCGCCATGCGTGAGCGTGCAGTCAGCAGATCGGCATTAGAGCCTGCCCCGCTGGCAGTTCGATCCGATATCTGCCGTACCAGCTTTTCATGCGCTGCTACGTTTTGTGCGTTGATCCCTTGGATCTTGCGTCTGTCCAACACAACCACATAAGCTTCGATCGCGGACAAAGCAGTTGCAGCCGCAGTCTGCAATTGATCCCCTCGGCTTTCGTAAACACGGGCTTCGGCGGCAGCCAGCTCACCTGATGCCGCACCGCCATCATAGACCAGTTGCGAAACGCGAAGGTAGGGCGACACATCTGAGACATCGGAGTCTACGCGCTCAGACCGGGCGTTGATGCCCAGTGAGACCTGCGGCAGAAAAGCGCCTTTGGCGGCATCCTGTTCTGCCGTTGCGGCCTCCAATCTTGTTTCACTCTGAGCAAGGTTCGGACTTGTTTCAACAGCCTGGCGGATCTTGCGGCCAAATGCACTTTGGGTCAGCGTTTGAGCAGGCGGCGTTGCGCCCGCACCAGCTGTTCCACTGGAAAATGAAACCTGGATTCCTGACAACCCGGGCGGTTGCTGACACCCTGAAACCAGGGACGCGAACACCAACATGCATGCGAAAGCCTTAAGCATATGCATGAGCGCCCTCCTGCTTATCATAGTTGAACGGTAACTCTTCGAGCTGCGCATTCACGACAGCATCCAGAAACCCAGAGACCTCGGAGGAGGTTTGGAGCTGCGATCTATCGGTCAGTTGATCCTGTATTTGCGTCAACCACTGCACGTGCGACAGTGAAACCTGATGCGCATGAATCAGGCGCATGGCTCGGCTATTGGTCAAAAGCACCCGGTGGGAGGACCGCAGACCATGTATCGCCTGAAGATGAATGCCAAAAAGATCATGCGGGCCATCAGCCTTCAAAACCTCGCTCAGCGGCGAGAGTAGATCCAAGTCACGGATCAGGCGGCACAGCCCCAACGTTTCACGCTCAGCTACTGCGCGCTGAAAGAGAAACGATTTTACTTTGATGAGATCGCAGTTCAGCCTCTTTGCGTCATCAAAGAAACGAACATCATCGGGGTTATCGGTGACCAACCCCATAGTTTCATCAACAAGCAAATGAAACTGTTGCCCTGAGGTTGCCGAGGCGGGGCCCGCACCAAAAGGCGGGCAGCGCAGCGCAGTTGGCAAATATCGCGCCAACCAAATGCCATTTGCAGTGACAAAAGGAGTAGTGGAGTCGACCTGCATCGACAGCAGAGCAACGGGCTGGCAACCCACCGGGGTCATTCGGAAAGCGATCGGAAACATGGCGGCAACCTGCAGGATTTCCGCTTCTACAACAGCGCACTCCGTCAGATGTCGGGCAAACTCGTAAGATGTGAACCGCCGCCAAAAGCGATGTCCATGCCGTTCGAAAGTGACCGGAGTCAGGCCGTTCTGTAGCATAGCGTTCCCCTCACGCTGTCTGATTACGAAGTCGAATCCAAATGTATGACTGCGAGGCGGGTTACGCCGTCGCACCCGTAGGATCGGTATACAGAATGTTGTCGGTGGACAGCGCGCTTAGATCATCGAGCCCGTCAAAGATGGCCACGGTTTCAACACTCGCGTCACTCGATCCTGAATAATCCACCCTGATCAACGCACTGTCTGTACCGTCAGTCGCCAGTACATAGAGCGCATCGCCAGATTGTGCACCTGTGAGGCTTTCGACGGCCGTTTCAAGCGACGCTGCCGTGAGATCGGTCAGCACCGTCGTCAACCCGACAAAGCCCGTATCGAGACCCAACGCATCACCAACCGCCAGGGTTTCAAATCCGGTTCCGTCGCCTCGCAATGTGCTGACACCCAACCCGCTGAACATCAGCGCATCCGTCACGTCTGTTGCCGGACCAAGTGTAAACCCGGAGATCGTATCAACGCCGTTTGTTGTCGGGTCAGCTTCGAAGACAACAACATCGCGCCCGGCTGTATTCAGGTCAATCGTGTCATCCCCTTCGCCGCCACGCATCAGCGTATCGACATCAGACGCCGCCATCGTATCATCACCATCAGTGCCCAAGTGCAGCACCATTGGCCCTCCATCCGGAGTCCTGATCGTCAAAACAATGGGCTGGTTGGGATCCTGTACAGTCATCGTGAATGTGACCAAAGGTTGGGACAGGTCTGTGAAGGTAGTAGCCGCACCTGCAAAACTGACGACATCGCCAGGTCCGGTGTTGGCTAAGAAGAGATCGAATTCACCATTTTCTGTGTCAGAATTTACATCGAACGTGACCACGGAGGAGTCGTATTCCAGCTCAGCTGTCATGGCCAAACCAGATGAGATGTCCCGATCAGAATCGGCATGGATTGCGAAGGTTATGGTCGAGCCAGATTGCGCAATCTCGGAAATCACATAGGCTGCAGGCACATAGGCTGCTGTTTCTGTTGTGACAGGCAACGGATCTGGCCCACCCGAGACGTTGGCTTGCGCCGTGAAGTCGAGATCATCACCCGCTTCGGTACCCGCAAATTCAGACGCCGAAACTGTCAACGACCATGTTCCATCCGGGCCAACAGTTGCAGTACCGACCGAATTGCCGTTCAACAGAACATCAACGGCTTGGCCTGTACTAAGACCCGCTGAGCTGCCACTGACAACCACGCCAGAGCTTTGCGCATCGCTTAGGGCTATCGCTTCATTCGTTCCAATTGCGCGCATGCTCAGCGCGGGCCGGAAATCGGTCGTGACCGAAGTGGTTGCCGCAGGTGAAATGTTTCCAGCGCTGTCCGGAACCGTAGCCGAGATTGGATAGCTGGTCATGTCTGACAATGCGGCCAGATCAGACGTCGGGACCGTGGCTGTCCAAGTTCCACCTGAGGCAGTGGCGACATAGGTCTGCCCGCCGAATGTGACGGATACGGTTTGCCCATCCCCGGCGGTTGTGGTTCCAGAGATTGCAAGGTCGCTGTCACGTTCGGTTACGTCAAGAACCGCCCCCACAGGCAAGGCATCAATTGTGATGGATGGTGCGGAGAAGTCGGTGTCAAAGCTGGTATTTGTTTGACCGCTATTGCCTGCGCTGTCAGCTACGGATGCAGTGACATCATATGTGACGTCATGCTGTAGCCCGCTTAGATCAGACGATGGTGCGGTAAGGGTCCAGTTGCCACCGGAGACGGTTGCAGTTCCAGTGACATCCACCGTTCCATCGGGCCGCGCAATCTCGACCGTTACAACCGTCCCGTCTGGCGCATCTGAAGTGCCTGAAATGGTCAGATCCGTACCCTGTTCAGCCGCATTCATCACCGCACCATCCGATAGAGTGGTAATAGCGACACTGGGTGCGGTGAAATCGGTATCAAAGCTGTTCGTTGCCTGAATGGCCGGGTTGCCTGCAGCGTCTGACACGTCAGCTGTCACCGATATGGTTGACGCATCTGACAATGCTGCCAGATCGCCAGCGGGGACAGTGACGCTCCAGGCGCCGGCGCTGGCAGTTCCGGTATAGGTTTGACCATTCAGCTCGACCGTAACAACCTGCCCATCCTCAGCCGACGTTGCCCCGGCAATCGTCAGATCAGTCGCTTGCTCGGCAGCGTTCATGACAGCGCCATCCGAGAAGCTATCGATGCTGAGTGTGGGTGCGCTGGCATCTTTAGTAACGGGCGTATCTGCCTGAGGAGCAGCAAGCCCATCAACATCCGAAACGTCCGCTGTGATAGAGAAGCTGCCTCCATCGGCAAGGGCCGCAAGATCACCGGCTGGAACAGTGACGCTCCAACTACCGCCCGAGACGGTGCCGGTGTAGGTTTGCCCATCGAGCGTGACGGTGACGGTTTGACCGTCCTGCACATTTCCAGTTGTGCCGGAAATGGTCAAATCCGACCCGGCCTCGGCCGCGTTCAGTACCGAACCTATTGTAAGAGGTGCGATGCTGATAGAAGGGCCTGTCAGATCGACAGGTACCGAAGCCGTCGCAGCGACCGCCGGGTTTCCAGCCGCATCGTCAACGGTGACACTGATCACCGCAGGCGTCCCGGTTGTCAGACCCGAAAGATCAGCGTTTGGGACTGTTACGCTCCAGCTGCCACCCGAGGCGGTGCCGGTAAAGGTTTGGCCATCCATCGTAACCGTAACGGTCTGCCCATCTTCGGCACTGGTGCTGCCGGTCAGGATCAAATCGCCGCTGACATCAATCAGTTCGATCGACCCGCCAGCGACCGGGTCCAACGAAATGGTCGGAGCGCTGAAATCGGTATCGAAACTGCTACTTGTTTGAGGGGCAGGGTTGCCGGCCTCATCCGAAACGTCGGCAGTAACCGATATGGTTGTGCCATCCGGCAATGAGGCAAGATCAGCAGCCGGGACAGTAACGCTCCAATTGCCGCCCGAGACAGTGCCTGTATAGGTCTGACCATTGAGCGATACGGTGACGGTTTGCCCGTCTTCGGCATCGGTTGTTCCCGTGACGATCAAGTCTGTTGCTTGTTCGGCAGTGTTCATCACCGCCCCATCCGAGAAGCTGGTGATAGCCAGGGTCGGGGGTACTGTATCGACTTCGAATGTAACAGTTTCAACCGACAGCTCATCCCCCATGTCATCGAGATGTCGAATGGTGATGTCCGTCACGCCCTGAGGCACGCCGCTGGCCTCTGACGGGGTCAAAGAGACACTCCAATTCCCATCTGAGTCCGGGGTCACGGTTTTGACTACTGATCCAATGGTGATCTCGACACTGTCGGTGCCCGCTGGGGTGACGGAATTGATGGTCGAATTGCTGAGCGTTGTTCCCTGCAACTGAGCCAAGTTGAGGCTTGGATGGCTTGGAGCAGGCGGAGGCACTGGTGTTGGCGCAGGCGCAGGGCTGGCATCATCGCCCCCACCACCGCCACCAGCAGCAGCGGCAGCCCCCGCCAGACCCAAACCGCCCAAGGCCGCACCGGCCCCACTGACACCGCCTGCAGCAGCGCCTGCTTCAGCCAGGCTGAACTGTGCAATCTCGGCAACCGTCGCTTCGGCAATCATGATGGCGCCGCTGTCCAGAACCTGAATATTCTCGGCGGCAACAATCATGCTGCGCCCGTCGGTCATCTTGAGAAGAACATCTCCATTTTTCAGCAGCTTGGCCGATTGCACGCCGGGAATGGTTTCAGCGAACTGGTAGGCATACAGCTCTTCAATCGTGGCCTGAGCAAACGCGGGCAGCGCCAACAGAGATGACCCCAGCCCACCTGCCAAACCACGCCCGGCCCAGCGGCCCATTTTGCGATCTATCCACTGGCGAATCCGGCGCGAGCGGTCCGTTTCCGATTGATCCGCTGCTGGATGCGTATTGGTCTCAGGTGCTTTGGTCATCTTACCCTCACATGTATTGCCCGCGATCTTGGAGGGGGGACAATCCGCCCCGTTTAGGCTTTTGCTCATCTGTCTTACCCTTTGACTGCGTCGGCGATCGGACCCGAAAAAATTGAACTAAACTCAAACAGAACTCCTCGTTTTCACCACATTCTTGCTAAGGTTTCGATCTGGGCATCGGATCATCTTTGTCCTCAACGCCAGGGGTGGCGGCGGGGTGATGACTATGATGCTGCAATTCGAAACATTGGTCGCAACGGGGAGCACGGCGCTCGATTCAGGTATCGGCGATACGGCTTTAAAAACGTTTAACGGGGACACGTATCTATACACATTGACCGGCCCAACCGGGGGCATCGCGGTATGGAGGCTGGTTGACGGCGCAATCCCGCAACTGGTGGATACCCAGTACTACAGCGGGTCGATCATGTTTCAGGTGGGCGGCACGGGAACGCCTGTTTCGCTGGCGGGCACGGATCATCTGGTACTGGATATCAACACGGCCACCGGGCTTGTCAGCTATGATCTGCACACCGACGGCACGGTTGGAGATTTGCAGGAAACCGGAACGTTGAGCGGCGGTGGCGATCTGTCTGCCGTGACCCAGTTTTCTGTCGGATCGACCAACTATCTGGCGCTCGCGCATGAAGATACCGGCCAAATCGGAACCTACATCGTCAACGGTGACGGCAGCTTGTCGCCAGCCGGGCTCATCACCGGAACAGCCGATTCGATGCAGGCAATTCAGGCTGATGCCGGGCAGTTTATTGTTGGAACAGATGCAATAAGCAATGGCATCACCGTGTATCGCATCGATCCGGCGAACGGGACGCTCAGCGCGGTCGACAATAGCGACGCCATCGCAACCCTTGGCATTTCGACACCAACTGCGGTTGAAACGGTCGAGGCGTATGGCGAATCCTGGATCGTGGTGGCCGGATCGGGCAGCAACTCGCTCAGCGTTATGCGGGTGAACAGTGATGGTACACTTTCGCCGTCCGATCACCTGCTGGATACGTTGGACACCCGGTTCCAAGACGTGCAGGATATCGCGGTAATCGAAGTCGATGGGCGGGTCTTTGTGGTCGCCGGTGGGGGCGATGATGGCATCACGCTTTTCACCATGAGCCCAAACGGACAACTGATCCATATGGACAGTTTCGCGGACACGTTGCTGAGCGGGTTGCAAAATGTCGAAAACCTGAGCGTGGCCCGAATCGGTGATGAGCTGCAGATTTTGGCGACCAGCCAGATTGATGCAGGGGTGAATCTTCTGACCGTCGACGTTGCAGATCTGGGGGATGTCCGGGAAGGCTTCGGCACCGTCACAGGCACTGCTTTGGATGACATGCTCAGCGGCGGCGTGTTGAACTCAAACCTGCTGGGCGGGGCAGGGGATGACATCCTGATTGCAGGGGCGGGGGCCACCACGATGACGGGTGGGGCCGGGGCGGATATATTCGTGATGCAATCTGGCAGCGGTGTTACAACCATCACAGATTTTGAGGCGGGAACAGACCGGCTTGATCTGTTTGACTACCTGCTGCTGCGATCGCCGACCCAGCTGACCGTTACCAGCACGGCAGACGGTGCGGATATCACCTATCGAGACGAGGTCATCCACATCACCTCTGCGACCGGAGGGCCGCTGACCAACACCGAAATCTTTGGCGCAGGCTTTGGCGGGCCCGACCATATCCCCGTTGATTTCAGTGATTTTGGTGTGTCCGAACCACCCAGCTCAGGTGGGATTCAAGGCGATATCTCTATCAGCTCCGAGACCGGAAATCCGGGCCTAGGGGATGCTGAAATTCAATTCACACCTGACGGAAACAGCCCGATTACCACAACCGCAGACGAAGACGGAAATTTCGATCTCGGCCTGCCCTCGGGGACTTACTCCGGACATCTAGACGTCACCAAATCCTATTCGACGGCAAGTGCCGAGATCACTGCACTTGACGCACTGCAAGTGTTGCGGATCGCGGTTGGGTTGGACCCGACTTTCGGGCCCGCTGCACCGGAAAACCTCATCGCTGCGGACATCACTCAAGACGGTACAATCAACGCACTGGACGCACTGGCGATCTTGCAAGTAGCGGTTGGGCAGACGCCCACGCATGAAGCCAAATGGGTTTTTCTCGACGCTAACGCAGATTTGTCAGGGGTCACCGCGTCCAATGTTGATTATGATACGGGAATAGATGTTGTCGCAATCGACGGCGTGATCGAAGCGGACATGACATCCATTCTGCTGGGCAACCTCGAGGCCGTATAAATACTCATAATGATGATTATGTTAAATATCAGTGGTGCGGGTGGAGGGACTTGAACCCCCACGCCTTGCGGCGCCAGAACCTAAATCTGGTGCGTCTACCAATTTCGCCACACCCGCAACCGAACACCTATGTGCCGGACTGGAGCGCTCCATAACAAAGCTTTATCCGGGACGCGAGAGGTAAAATTCACCCCGACCCAAGAATTTAATCTAGAGGTCCCGCGCGATTTCCATACCCTTGGGCAGAATCGTCAGAAAAACACCAGCCTTGGGATGTCGCGGCTCACATCATATGGGTTCAGGAAGGCTGATTTGTCGGACTTAGGCTTACACGATCCGAAACCCGGATCTTGGGTACCAACTCGCTCGATCAGACAGAGATTTCTCAGTCGCCAAGAAAAACGCGCTTACGTTGTATCGGTTAGACTGCGAAGTTCAAAACGTGTCGAGCTGGCTTTGTCAGTTCGACCCTTTCTGCAATTGCGCCATTGGCAAAAATCCAGATCGCTCACAGAACAGCACCAGCAGTACCGGAACTAGCGCTACAAATACAAAGCGTTAACGCGATCTCAAAAACCGCAACGAACTGTCTGTCAAAAGCGTTCAATGCGGCACTCGCTCTATCTTCAAATCCAAAAACACTGCGCACCTGTTAACCATACACCTCAAGGTTGAGGCATTCCTATGCGCGCCACTTCATATTTACGCCACAATTCAAGCACCAAAATATCTTATTCGCGTCAAAATAACACCGCCTTGGCCGGGCTTCTTGGTCCAAGGAGTTAATGAGTCCTTTTTCGCCGTTTTGGCACCTGTACGAGTCTTCCGCTCAACTCCAGTAACAAGGGTCTTTGATGTGACCAGCATGAACAACTCCGCCGCTGCCGAGCAAGAGGCCGTCTTCTTCGCTCGCGAAAGCTTCATAGGTGAGCTGAAGTCTTTGAACCGGGATTATCCTGATACAGGCTTTGGTATCTCTCTTCGCACCCACTCGGGTGAACATTACCTGCTGGCAAACGCACGTATGCCCCTGCCCGCAGCGAAATCGGACGGGTTTCCAACTGGCCGGCGTTTGGCCTGCCTCGAAAATGGTGATCGCTTCAGCGCAATTGAGGTGCTGGCTGATTCCCACGCATATGAAACCATCTCGCCTCGGGACGAGGCAGAAATTCTGGGTAATGCTCTGGATCTGATCGCCCGTATCGACACCCTGACCAACATGCCCGCAGGCTGCGTTTCGCCGGCCCAGCAAATCGCTGCAACTGGCACCGGAGGCTAACACATGGCGCGTAACGACCACCTTTTGTCTGTCGGAAACGAGGCGCTTGCCCCGATGACGTCGGCAATGTCGTCATTAACGACTCAGATCGACCAATTGACAGAAGTGGCCGATGCGCGGTCAACGGCCCGGCTTGCGACGCTGAAAACGCGGATCGAGAACTTTTCTGCAAGCATCACCATGGTTGGACAGGTCAAAGCGGGTAAATCCTCGCTGGTGAATATCCTGGCCGCTCGCCCTGCCCTGTTGCCCTCGGATGTGAACCCGTGGACCTCGGTTGTGACCACGCTGAACATCAACACCCGGACACCCGGCGATACGCGGTCCAAGTTCACCTTCTTCGAGCAAGAAGAATGGGACAACCTGATGGTTGGCGGTGGACGCCTTGGTGAATTGGCCAATCGCGCCGGCGCAGATGATGAGATGGAAGACATCCGCCGTCAGGTCGCTGAAATGAAAGCCAAATCAGAAGAACGGTTAGGCAAGCATTTCGATCTGATACTGGGGCAAAGCCACCAGTATGACTATTTCGATGAAGAGCTGATTCAGCGCTATGTCTGTCTGGGCGACGAAGACGACCCGGATATCGACCCCAAAACCGGCCGTTTTGCAGATGTGACGAAATCCGCGGAACTGTACATGGATATTCCGCAATATCCGATCTCGCTTAAGCTGTGTGATACACCTGGCGTGAACGATACCTTCATGGTGCGTGAGCAGATTACCCTACGCAGCCTGCGGGGGTCCGAGGTCTGTGTCGTTGTTCTGGCGGCAAGCCAGGCGCTGACCACGATGGATATGGCACTGATGCGGATCATCGCGCAGTTCGAAAACCGGCAGATCGTTTTGTTCGTGAACCGGATCGATGAATTGGCTGATCCGGTCAATCAGGTCCCAGAAATACGCGACCGTATACAGGAAACCCTGAAGCAGAACAATATCGATGCAAATACCAGCATCGTGTTTGGCAGTGCCCTGTGGGCCGAGGCCGCTCTGACAGGTAATCCAGACATCCTGACCGATGAATCCCGCAAGGTGTTAAACACCTTCTATCTGGCTGCTGGCTTTGGCGATCAGGCGGCGTCTTTAGATAAAATATGGGCGCTGTCCGGGCTTCCTGATTTGCTACTGGCGATGAACGAACGGATCGCAGATGGCGCAGGAGCGCGTTTGCTGGATCGCGTCCGCCACCGTGCACGCAACATTGCAAGCCAGATTCGCGCAACGGCTGTTGCCAAAACCCTGTCCGGCAACGAAGGCGTTGTCCGCGATCTGGGCGGCGCATCGCCGGAAGAAGCGATTTCGACTGTTTCCGACGAATACGAGAAGAAGGCCGCCGAACTGACGGCTGCGCTGCGCGACAAGGTGATCGAGCGTTTGAATTCAGCCGAGGCAAACTTTGTCAAACGCGCCACCGACTCGTTGATTGCTCATCTTGAGGAAAACGGCGAAGAGGGCACCTGGCACTATGATCCGGCGGGTTTACGGACCCTTCAAAAAGCGGCTTACTTCAGTTTTGCCCGGTCGATGAAGAAAGAGGCGGGTGCACTCTACGCCACTGCTGCAGCGGATGTAGAAGCGCTCTATCATAAGCTGTTGGGCAACCATCTCGGCGAATTCAGCATCGAAGCCCCCATCGTCCCGCGTGTCCCGCCGCCTTTGGGGATCGGACGCACCATTGCGCTGGACCTACAAAGCACTTGGTGGCGCAGGTGGTGGCAAAAACGCAAAGGCTTCGAAGCCTATGCGGCTGACTACACAAGACTGATCGCATCCGAAGCGAATTCGATCACCAAGGATATCGAAGAAAATCAGGTCGCGGCGGTTCTGGAAAACGTCCGAGCCGGGCTGACCGATTTCATGCGCGAGCAGAAAGAGACGTTGCTGAATATTTCGGCCTCAGCGGAGAATGGCAACAAACAGGCCCCCGCTCTGGCGGCGAATCTGCAGTTGCAGAAGTCGCGCGACGAGATTCTGGGCGACATCCTGAAAAACCTTAGCAACGAAGCGGCGTGAGAAGAAAAATGGCAAAAGACACACAGAACCGTTTCGTTTCCCCCAAGGCATGGGAGCGTATCGAGCAATGGTCACGCCGGAAGCCCGTTTTTGCCCTTATGGGCGAATTCAGCGCCGGGAAATCCACTCTGATGAACTTTCTGTTGCGCACCCACACGCTGCCAACGCAGGTTACAGCCACGCAATTGCCGCCCGTCTGGTTCAGCTGGGGCAATAAGTCAGCCTATGTGAAGCGCCATGATGGCAGCAAAGATCTAATCGATTTGGACCAGCTTGAAACAGTAGGTGTGAATGATGCTCAGTTCATTCGCATTTTTCTGGAAGCCGATATTCTGGAAGCGGTCGATCTGATCGATACACCGGGTATTTCTGATCCGAAAATATCGACCGATGTTTGGCAACGCGCGGTTGGTCAGGCCAATGGCGTTTTGTGGTGCACCCATGCGACGCAAGCCTGGCGCGAAACCGAGCGTGCAACCTGGGTCTCTTTGCCGGAACGGCTGCAACACAATTCTTTGCTGCTGGTCACCCGAGCTGATGCGCTGGGCCAAAAAGACCGGCAAAAGGTGCTGCGTCGCGTGAACCGCGAAGCCGGTCATCTGTTTAATCGCTCGATCTTGTTTTCGGCCCGCGATGCGATTGAGGCCCGCGACAATACCGGTGATGCCGAGATGTGGTCGCGCAGCGGTGGCGGTAAGATGATCGACAGCTTCCTGGAGATCACCGAAAACATCATGGATAGGCGAGCAGATCAACTTGCTCGGTATCAGATCGACAAAGGTCTTTCGGACGGGCCTAAGGTTCAGCCCTTGCGGCCTTCAAGAAACACCGAGTCCCCCACTGCGACCCGACCAGATGCCGAGACACCGGCACCTCTCAAACTGGTAAATCCCGTAGAAGAATCGGACGGCGACGCCTCTGTGGTCACCAGCTTCCCGGTCCGTCCAGCGCGCGTTGAGAGACGTGCTGATGAAGACGAGCGCCCCCGTATCGACTCTGCCGAAGCAGATCGTTTGCGGGCCGAGATGGCACCCGAATCTGAAAACCCCCATCAGGATTCAGAGACAAAAGAAGACGAACTGCGCGCGTATTTCCGAGATACCGCCAAAGATCCAATGGAATTTGATGCCGTTTCAGATCGGACATCTGAGATCGATGAATATGACCTTCTAGAGGATGAAGACGCTGATGATGAGGTCGAAAACATCCTTATCGTCTCGGATGCTGAGGTTGGATCGTCAGATTCAACAGACGAGCCTCATTCTGACGATGTGCTTACATCACTGAGCACTGCACTCCATGAGACGCAAGAAACATCTGAGGATGCTGAAGTTGAAGAGCCGGAAGCCGATGGTGACGTAAGCGAGGCAACGACCTCTTCCATCGCAGCATTGATGGCTGAGCAACACGAGGTAGCGTCAGATGAGTATGAACCCGAGCCCGAAACACACGGATTGGTCGAACTGTCTTCTGCGACTGTCCCTCAAGAAACCGCCGAGCCGCAAGTTGTTGAGCTGGAAGCGCTTTCAGAAGATCGTCCCGGCACTTCGCTAAGCGCTTTGGCGATGTGGACTGAAGTCACCAAAAACGAAGTTCTGCCTGATGACCCGCGCGAGTTGATGAGAGTGTTCCATGCATTCCTCAAGGAATTCGATCAGATATCTTCCGAGCATAGTGAAAAACAGACCAACGAAGGGTTGCGTTCGATCCCTAAATCCAACGAAAACAGCGGGATGGAATGGCATGTCTTGTAATCGAAACCAGATCCGGATAACCGGTTATTAGCAAAATAAAACAGTTAGTTACATGTCGATACATGATGCGTTGAACGCCGCTATTGAAACAATACCCGACTGCCTTGCAGCCGGGTATATCGACATGGAAACGGGGATGTTGCTGGGAACCTGCATCAAAGAGTCAGACGACGCGATCGATCTAGATGAACTGGCCATCGCAGTGGCCAACCTTTTTCAAGGACGCGGAGTGTCCGCCTTCGAAGCATTGTTGCGTCAGACGGACGAAGACTCTGACGCCGACGGGTTCGGCGAGATCGCGGTGTTTTCAAACGATCGACTAAACATTTTTTTGCGCACGCGTGAATTTCCCGATCACGTGGTCTGCTATGTCTGCCGCAACAGCGCGAATGTGGGTCTTGTCCTTACTAAATCACACCTTAGCCTTACGTCGATTACGGCTGCGGTCTGAACCAGAGCAATGAGGGTCACGGTATGATGGATACAGACATACTCGAGATGCTTGATGAAATCGGGCGCAATTCAGTCGCTCGGTTGTCTCCGGTTGTGATGATTGCGGGCGACACGCCCGAGTTACGTCGAACCAAGATTCTGAGTGTGATCCGCAATACGATATTGCCGCGCCGGCTGGAATTCACTGCAGCCAATGGGGATTGTCTGGCGCTTGAAGTGAACAGCTCACGCGTGACGGATGTGTTTCGCGTTGTATCCGGTCCCGTCCCGGATTTCGAAACTGCCCCGCGCGAGGAGTTGATCGACAATCTGGCACAGCTTGTCTCTGATATCGCCTCGGCCCCTGCCCCGCTGGAACTGCTATCTCTGAAGCCCGACAACGTGCTTGAAGCGGATGACGTGGGTGTCACCCTGCGTGAGATCAGAACCGCATGCGCCGCAATTGAACTGACCGCTGAACCCACAATTTCAGTTGTGCCGGAAACACAAGAGCCTGCGCCGGAAACACCCGAAATCGAGCCAATTACCGATGCCAATGCTTCGCTGGCACAAGCGTTCTTTGACGGGGCAGATCGCTTTGCACAGGGGCGCGTTCTGGCTGCTGCACAGGATGGGACCTTGGCACAGGCCGCTGAGGATTGCGCGCCAGATGCCAAACTGCATCCCAGTCAAGATTTGCTGGCTCGCTTTGCAGCCGATCTGGCTGGCTGGGACAAAGATACAAAGACAGGGTTGGGCTTGCCCCAACTGATCGTAATGCGCCCTTCCGGTGGAAAGGGCGCAGGACTGGCCGTTGTAAATGACGGTCAAAACATCGCCTTCGCTGTACACGAGGCGCGCAAACTGGGGGCCGTGGTCAACTTGTGGACCACGTTGCAGGAGGCAGAAGAATGACTGCCTTCTATGTTGTTAAACCACCGAATTGTTTGAGTAGAGAGTTGTTAGGATACCCAGTATGAGCGAGTCCAATCGTCGTGAGTTAATCCGCATAGCCGAGGACATGAATGAGACGAGCAATGACGAAACCCGTCAGTTCATCTCGCGCATTGTCGGCGATCTTTCAAATCTGAAACCATCCATTGCCTTTGTCGGGCAGATCAAGGCCGGCAAATCCCGCCTTATCAATGGCTTCACCGGTCAGGCAGAATACCTGCCATCCGATGTGAACCCGTGGACAACGGTGATCACCGACATGCATTTCGGGCATCCTTCGGGGCGGACCGAAGGGGCAGAGTTTCATTTCTTCGACAACCACCAATGGCAGTCGCTGATCGCCGAAGGTGAAGAGTTGCGCAATATGTTCCCTGATGACGAGGACAGCTATAAGCGCGAGATGATCGAAGAGCAGGTCGAGGCGATGAAAACGCGCGCGCAGCGGCGTCTGGGCGACAGTTATGAACAATTGCTGGGGCAGCATCACGACCTGGAACAGCTGAATTCGGACGATCTGGCTCGTTACGTCTGTGCCGGCGACGACCCAACCGAAGATGGCCCGTTAGATCCCGGCAGCGACCGAGGACTGTATAGCGACATCACCCGCAAGGCCGAGGTATATTTTGATATCGGGCATTTCCCGTTCCCACTGACAGTGACAGACACGCCCGGCGTTAACGACCCGCTGTTGATCCGCGAAGAAATCTCGCGTCAGTACCTGAAAGAATCCGATTTCTTTGTGGTGGTTCTGTCATCACATCAGGCGCTTTCTCGTGCCGACCTGAAACTGTTCCGCCTGATGCAAGCGCTTGAACTTGGGCAGATCGTGGTTTTCATCAACCGCGTGGACGAACTCAGCGATGGCGCAGAAGACGCGACAAAAGTGCGCGCCGATGTTCTGGATGGGTTGGAACAGGCCCTGGGCAACTCAAACATTGACGTGCTGATGGGCAGCGCGCAATGGGCGCATTATGCGCTGACGGGCGATGAAACAGGTGTGAATCACGACCATGTTTTGTCCTGGCTGCGCGCTCATCCGGAACAGATGCGGCAGTATCTGGACGGTGTGAAAGAAATTAAGCAGGGCCCTGGCCCGATCAGCCGCGAGGCGGTGCTGCGGTTCGCCGCCATGATCGCCTCAGGCTTGCCTGACCTGCGCCGTCATGTAACGCAAGCCCTGATTGACGGGCCACATGACGAACAATTGCGCATGGCCTGGCAACACCTGAACAGCTTTGCCCAGGCCGAACTGGAACGGTCGCAGGCTGATCTGCGCGTCCTTGAGGCGGATGCAGAAGAAACAGCCGTCAGCGTCGAGAAAAACGACCAGACGCTTGAGGATCTGCGCGCACTGATTGCCGAGAAGAAACAGACTATTACCCATGAAATGGACGAGGTCTTGTCCAATCTGCGTGGGGTGATGGATGACACCGTTTCCGAGGCCGTCTCGGCTGTTGTGCGCGGTCCTGAAGGAAAGTCTCCCTTGCTGGCCAAAGGGGATACAGAACTGAACTTCACGCCGCTGCGGGATCGCATGCGGGAACTGGTTCAAGGTGCCTCACAAGTGGTACGGCAACGGGTTCTGAGCGAACTTTACACAATTGATATGCAAAGCAACGCGGCGTTGCGGGCCCTACCCGGCTGGCAGGAACCCGTCGACAATCGCATGAACACCAGTGCCGTGCGCTGGTTCCGCCCGGACACTACGGCGCTAACCCGTGGCATCACGGTCGAACTGCGTGTAAACTGGTTGTCGAGGCTGATCTCGCGCAACAGCGTTGTCTCGCGCGCGGAACGGATGATCACGCAGGAATTCGAGCTGATGGGTGACGATCTGATCGACACTGCGCGTGATGATTTGCTGGAGCGGCTGAACACCGTGTTGGATCATTATCTGGCCTTGCTGGCTGGGCATCTGCAGCATCGCGCTGGGACAGACGATACCAACGCAAAGGCGATAGCACAGGACGCGCTCGACCGCGCACGCCGTATCAGTGATGATCTTGGCGCAATCTTCGGCACCGGACATCAGGAAGACAGATTGGCAGAGGCTGCTGAATGATTGAATTTCCAGGGACCGAGCAGGAAGTGCGTCAACTCGAACGCTTCCTGACCGCGACAGAGAAGATGGAGGCGGACGCCGCGCTGGAGGATCTGCGTGCGCGCGCCTTGGCCCATGCCGAACGTCTTTCGAACGCGGTGAACATCGGTTTCGCAGGGGAATTTGGCGCAGGCAAATCCAGCCTTGCCAATATGCTGGCCGGTGCAGACATCCTGCCCACTGGCCCGCAACATCTAAAATTACCTTTGGTCATAGTTGCTTATGCCGAAACGCCCGAAACAACAGTGGGCTGGTGGAACAAAGAGCCCAAGACCTACTCGGGTATCGCATTGGAAAAGGCAGCCGCTGATGAGCCCGATTTCATCTCGGTTGGATTGAATACTCCAGCGCTCAAAGAAATCTCGCTGTTCGATCTGCCTGGATCGGGGGCGCTGGACGATACATATAAACAGACGCTTGACCTGCTCAAATTCGTGGATTGTGCGATCTGGTGCACCAACGGCACAAACGCCTGGCGAGAAACAGAACGCCATTTGTGGGCGCAAGTGCCCGCTGAGCTGCGCCAGAACAGCCTTCTTGCGGTGACCCATGCAGACTTGCCGCCTGTTGAAGAGGCTATCGACCGTGTTCTGGCACGTTTGAAAAAAGAAAAAGACGGGATGTTCCGTGCTGTTGTCCCGATAGGCACGCCCGTGGCTGTTCGGGCCATGGCGCAAGAGCCCGAACCGGATTTTGCTCTGTGGGAAACCTGTGGCGGCCAAACGCTGGCTGAACACGTGCTGGAAGTTGCGTCAAGCCGTCGTCAAAGCGATCTGGACGCCGCGCGAAAAGATATCCAACAAGAGTTGCTGCCTTTCCTTGAAGCTCTGGAAGAGCCTGAACCGAAAGCATCCGGAACAGAAAACGCCGATATGCAATCGACCTTGGGCGCGGCTCTACCCCCGTTGAACAATCCCATCCTCGAAGACTGGCTTGCCGCAATCGCGAGCATCTATGAGGATCTGCGAGAAAACGCGGATATGGAACCGGCGGCGTTCCTACAAAGCTGCCAGGAAATTGTCGAGGATTTTGCCGAGCGTCTGGAACAGGGCGGCGAAATCGACCCCGAGGCCGACTGGATTCCGGCTGAATTCGAGAAGGCCACAGACCTTCTGTTGCTGCTGCAATTCGAAAGTGGCGACGCACCGCTGAAAGATGCCATCAGCATTCTGGCTCAGTTGAGTGACAACCTGGCCTGGGCAGGTAGCACTGTTGTCACAGCGCAGACAAAAACCGGCACCTGAGCTACTCCCGCGAAGATTGAGCTGCATCGCAGCGATTCGTTGTCGCCCAAATCCGATTCTTAACAGTTTCGGAATCGTCGACCAGAACGCTCCAATCCGGGTGAGAAGCTTTGGATTGACGATCCTAAAAATCAATATCTTGATCTTTATAGTCCACTAAATCAATATATTGATATACGTCCGAAACGATCCATAGTGAAGCCATCGGGCGGCCCCAATAAAGTCTAATTTGAAACGTCTAACCGTTCTCAAGTGACCTGCGGTTGTTTTGGGTTGTCAGTTTCGGGCGGTTTGCCCGGTTGTTTTACCGCAAAAATGTGTAGAACGGGCGGATTGAAATGAGCCACAACCAGGCAGTCGGTGCATCGCACGACGAACCACATATCGAAGGATTGGAACCCGGCGCAAAGCTGTTGCGCGGACAGTACGAAATCCTTCGCTTTCTCAGCAATGGTGGGTTTGGCATTACCTACCTTGCACGAGATAGCCTTGAGCGGGATGTGGTTATCAAGGAATGCTTCCCGGGTGCCCTCTGCCGCCGCAATGGTGACCTGGTTGAGCCAAACGATCCCGAACTTAAAGAAGACCTGCGCGCCATTATTGACCTGTTCATTCAGGAAGCCCGCAACCATGCCCGCCTTGTGCACCCCAACATTGTCGATGTACATCAGGTCTTCGAGGACAACGATACAGCTTACATCGCAATGGATCTGATCCGCGGATGCGACCTGCTGGACTATATGGAAAATCCCGACACCGAAAGCGGCCCTGATTTCATCGTTCAGGTGACCGAAAAGATGCTGTCGGCGGTATCGTTCATTCACCAAAGCGGCATGCTGCACCGGGATATTTCGCCCGACAACATCCTGATTGACGAAAACGGTGATCCCGTCCTGATCGACTTTGGCGCGGCCCGCGAACAAGCGGCAAACAAATCCGCTGCCCTGTTGACCCTGCGGGTGATCAAAGACGGGTATTCACCGCATGAATTCTACGTACGCGGGGCCGAGCAGGACCCAAGCAGTGACCTCTACGTTCTGGCCGCCACGCTCTACCACGCGATTAGCGGAGAACGCCCGGTCGACGGCCAGTCTCGCCTGAGCGCATTCAACAATGGTCAGGACGACCCCTATGAACCACTGACCGGTCGGTTTGAAGGTTATCCCGAAGGCTTTTTGGAAGCGATCGACAAGGCGATGGAAGTCCACGCGACGGATCGCTTGCAAACCGCCCTGGATTGGCTGCGGATGTTCCGTGGTCCAGGTGTTATGTTTGACACATTTGCCTATCGCCCGGTTTCAGTGATCGTGGGCATGGATCGCAAGGACAAAGAAGAAGAAAAAGAGCGGATCAAAGCAGAGACCGAGAATGCCGAAGCCGTCGTGACCGCGCTGCTGGCTGGCAATTCTGATATCGCACTTGGCAATGAAGACAAAAAAGAAGACGAGCTGGCCAAGTTTACCTCAAAGGAAGACGCTCCGGTCGCCGTGGATACCGTTGTACAAAGCGGGTCGGGCGGCAACGGCAAACTGCTTGCAGGTGTAGCAGTTGTGGTCCTGGCCATTGCCGCGGGTGGATATTTCGTTATGTCCGGTGGCGACAAAGCGCCCGAAACGACGGCAACAACCTCAGTGGCTGAGCCCGAGACGCAAGCAGCAGAGACCGCTGTTGTTGCACCGGAAACCACCGCTGAACCATCAGTGGAAGAGACTTCAGAGGCGCCTGTCGAGCAGGCAACCTCCGTTCCTGCGGAACCGGCTGCCACAGAAGCAGCCGCCGCAGAACCGAATACCGACGTTGCAGAAGAGGTTACAGCCCCAGCTGACGCGACTGACACCGAGGTGGCGACCGCTGAGCCTGAAGCTTCAGCCGAAGTTTCGGTCTCGGCAGAGCCGACGGTTCCGGGTGTGCTTGCTGAGGATCAGGTTGCCTTCGCGCATTGGGATGTTGACATTCCGTTCTCGGTTTCGCGCCGTCGTGCGACTACCGGAGACACGTTTGCTGTAACCGCCGTAAATCCGGGACAGGACATGTCGGTTATTGGTGACTGGATCCAGCGTGGCGCAACGATGTTCACACTGAACGGTGATCAAATCCGCTCTGACGCATCTTTTGCGGGCCAGGTTCTGGACGGCTTCAGTGTTGATCCCGACGGATACATCCGCGTCGCTGCACGGTATCGCCTGCGGGGTGAAACCCGTGTTCAGAATGGCCTGATGGCTCTGCCCGCGATCCGTGCCCTCGGGTTGCAGAATGGGTATGAATTCACAGTGCGCAGCGATGGAGCGGATGGATGGCAAACCGTTGTATCCAACGTGCCCTCAGATGCGGCGGGCGATCTACGCGACGGAGATGTGTTGCTGAGCGAAGCCCAAACCGCAACAAATCTGAATACCGCAGAAAGCTTGGATGAAACGCTTGCTGCGCTTGTGTCCGAAAACAAACCCATTGCGCGCTTCACTGTATTGCGCGGCGGGGTCGAAACAGCTGCAACGATGCAGCTTGCACAGGAGTGATCAGACCGGTTCCCAAGTGATCTGCCAGTGTTGTGTTTGCTGAGGATGGCATATGAAAAGGCCATTTTGACGGGAGCCGGACCGTCGCAGAGAGTTACAAGTTCTAGTGGTTTTCCAAAATGATAAGTGCTGATGTGCCCACCGCGCAGAGGTAAGTTGTGGTCCCAAGGCGCATAAGTTGTGTGCCGTTCAAATGAAGGTGTCGACGCCATGTTCAAATACAAAAGCCCTCTGAGCCGGCTTCTAGAAGGCGCGGGCAAAGCAGAAGAAAAAGACGCTGCCGAAAGCGTGGCACCTACCGAGGAGACTGCGGAACCCATCGCCGATTTCAACGCACTGCGCCAAGCTTTGGCTGGCGGCAACGCGACATCCGAATCCTACGAGGAATCGGATGAGTTGATGCCGGAAGAAAAGATGCCGGATTTCGCCGAAGAGGCTGCAGTTGAAACGCCTGAGGACGTGGCCGAAGAACCTGTCGAGCAACCGCTTCAAGAAGACCATCAGAGTGGCACACAGAACGACGAGTTGTCCGCCGAAGCCCCTGCCGAAGACACTCCGGTTGTAACGCTACGCCTTGGCACCGAGGACAGTGCGGAAGTGATTGATGAGACGCCCGAAGCACCCACCGCAGAGGCCGAAGAACCGGCTCCAGCAGCGCCAATCGAAGACGCAGCGCCAGCAGAAGAGGTTGCAGAGTCTGCACCGACACCCGCCGCGGATCGCCGGTCGCGTGTAAAAACGACCTTTTTGGGTTTCGAGCGCGCCGATACCCATGTTCAGGACATGATGGAATCCGCCGAGCCCGTCACCAAGACGGAAACCGCACAGGAAACCTTCCCAGTTGGCTGGTTGGTCGTCACTGCGGGGCCTGGCCGTGGGGCAAGCGTAGCCTTGACCGAAGGGCTGATGCAGATCGGCCGGAATGATGATCAGGCGATCCAGCTTGATTTTGGCGACACAGGCATTTCTCGCGAAAACCACGCGGTGATCGCCTACGATCCGGAAGATCGTAAATGCTATCTGGGTCATGGTGGCAAGGCGAACCTCGTTCGCCTGAACGGCAAACCCGTGCTCAGCACCATCGCCCTGACCAGCGGTGATCTGATCCGCATCAGCGAAACCTCGATCCGGTTCATGGCCTTCTGCGATGACGGCTTTGACTGGAGGGATTCGTAACTGATGTTGGCGACTCCGGCATATGACATCGCCCTGATCCTGAATCAGGGTCAGCGCGACTCGCAGGAAGATGCCGTCGCCGCGCGGACCTTCGATGCAGTCGATGCGGGCTATATTGCGGTCGCTGACGGTATGGGTGGTCACGAGGCGGGTGAGGTAGCCTCGGAGCTGGTGATCAATGCCTGGCGCGATGCGCTGGATGATGAATTGGATGTCGAAACGCTGTCAGAACGCTCACTTGTTGATGCGCTGCCGCTTGCTGCGATGCAGGCCAATGCATCTATTGCCAGCCACAACGAAGAACAGGGCTTGGGCTTTAACATGGGCTCAACGCTGCTGGGTGTGCTCTTGCTGGGCCATCGCGTCTACTGGATTTCGATCGGTGACAGCCCGTTTTATCTGTTCCGGGACGGCGCGCTATCGCAGATGAATGAAGATCATTCTATGGCACCTGCGATTGACGCACAAGTTGCGCAAGGGACTCTGACTGAAGAACAGGCCCGTGCGCATCCGGATCGCAATCAGCTGACATCGGTCGTTATGGGCGGTGCAATCCCAAAGGTCGACTGCCCCGAAGAGCCGCTGAACCTATCCGCGGCTGACATCGTTGTCCTCGGCAGCGATGGGTTGCAGACCCTTACGGACAGCGAAATCCAGGATGTGCTAGCTGAACACCAAAACGCATTGGCGCAAGAGATCGCCGATGCCTTGCTACAAGCCGTTTTGGCCAAGGCAAAACCCGATCAGGACAACCTGACAATCGCGGTCGCGAAACCAAACAAATCATAACAGGCAAAGCAACCAGACCATGAGAAAGCACCTTATCATATCAAGCCTTGCACTTGCCGCTGCCACTGGCGCGGCTTGGGCGCAAGAAGCGTGTTCAACCTATGAAATCCAGCGCGGCGACAGCCTGCGCGAGTTATCTATTCAGGTCTATTCGACCGAGGATTTCCGCGTCATCTATGATGCCAACCGCGATGTAATCGGGCCCAACCCCAACATCATCCGCGTTGGCGATGTGCTGACAATGCCCTGCCTAGAAGATATCGGACGCACCTCGGTCCTTGTGGACACCGAAGAAGGGCGTCTGGCGACTGAAATGGCGGCTGAGCTTGTAAAAGCGGCAGAAGAACGTGCCGCAAAAGCGATTGCAGAAGCCGAGGCACGGGTGGCCGCTGCTGAAGCCGAAGCCCAAAAAGCCAGTGAAGATGCAGTGATTGCCGCAAGGGCTGCGGCTAAAGATGAGATTGAAGCTGCGCGCGCCGAAGGTGCAGCATTGATCCGTCAGGCACAAACCGGTGAACGGCCCGAGATCCGCGACCGGCAGCTTCTGCTGATCACGGGCGGTGGTTTCATGCCCTTTACTGATGAATCGCTGCCAAACCGCGGGCTATACACTCACCTAGTGGAAACAGCGATGCTGCGCGCTGCGCCTGAACAGGGTTACAAAATCCAGTTCGTTAACGACTGGTCCTCGCATCTGGATCTGTTGATGCCGACGCTGGCATTCGACGGCACATTCCCGTGGTCCCGCCCAAATTGCGAACAGGCAGAAGCCCTGTCTGAAAGCGATCGGAACCGGTGCGAAACCTACAACTTCTCGAACCCGTTCTACGAGGTTGTGGATTCATTCTTCGCACGCGAAGGCTCGGGATATGAACAAACACTGAGCTATGTGGATTTTGCTGGGACGACGATCTGTCGCCCCGAAGGCTGGTCGCTATCGCATTTGGATGCTGTCAGCCTGTATGAACCGGTTATCACCCTATTGCGCCCGGTCGATCCCGATGACTGCTTTCACGCCGTGATCGAAGGCCGCGCCGATATCGTTGCCATCGAGGCCCATCTGGCGGACGAGGCAATCTCGCGTCTAGGATATCAGCACCGCATTGTCGAGAACCCCAACCTAGCGGCGGTAAAGTCGCTTAACGTCATGACCCATAAAGATAACCCTGATGGGGAAGCGATCCTCGAGACGCTAAATCAGGGACTGGCAATCATGCAGCAATCCGGAGAGTGGCGCGATATCGTGTCGACCGCTCTGCGACATCAAATGGAAAATGGATAGGGCCCGGCACGGCCTAAGAAACCTACAAGTCTGGAGGAAGTGGACATGTTTGAACTCAATATTAAGAAAGTGGTGATGTCGGCCACTGCCGTCACTGCACTGAGCGCGGGTGCGGCCGCCGCGCAGCAAGCCTGTACGAACTATACCGTTTCGGATGGCGACACGATGGCGACCATCGCGATCGCGGCATATGGCTCGTCAAACTACCAGCCGATCTTCAACGCGAACCGCAACATCATCAGCAACCCAAACGATCTTGAGCCGGGCCTGGTTCTGGCGCTGCCTTGCGAGGATGGTAGCCTGCCGAACGGTCAGTCTGCTCAGGAAATTATCGCGGCGGAAGAACAACGTGCAGCCAGCATAAAACGCTCGAATGTCTATGCCCCGCCGATCAAGATGGTCGCGGGTAACGGCTGGGAACCGTTTACGACTGAGGGCCTGAGTGGCGGCGGCATCATGACCCGTCTGGCAACCACCAGCCTGCAGCGTGCAGGAAACAGCCGCGAGTATTCGGTCAGCTTCGTGGATGACTGGACATCGCACTTGGACACTCTTTTGCCGCTAGGCGCATTCGATATTTCGATTGCCTGGACACTGCCAGATTGTACCAACCGGACATATGAATGGTCCGAGGCAACAGAGGCGCGCTGCACGCAGTTCGTCGGAACTGTTCCGGTATATGATGTTGTCGGCGGTTTTTTCACGCTTCCAGAAAGCGACTACGCCAATGCAACAACCTTTGCAGATCTTGAAGGTTCGACCCTCTGCCGTATGACCGGCTGGAGCATGGTTGTTCTGGAAGAAGTTGGTCTGAACAGCAAGAACCTGGAACTGATCCACCCCAATTCTGCGCGTGAGTGTCTGGATGCTGTTTTGACTGGTTCAGCCGATGTGGCAGCATTCGAGGTGGAACTGTTCGCGGCCACAATGAAAGATATGGGCCTGACATCGCAGGACATTGTCGAAAACCCGTATGTATCCACGCTGTCATCCATGAGCTTCTTGGCACACCGCTCGAACCCCTTTGCTCGTGAATACATCGCGATGATGAACAAGGGCCTGAATGAGATGCGCCAATCTGGTGAATGGTACGCAATCATCTCGGACACACTGCGTGAGCAGAACGAAAAACTGAATGCCGGTTCGAACTGATCCCTCGGTTCAACTGTCACTATGGGGCCGATCCTGTGATCGGCCCTTTTTTATTGGGGGATCAGTTGATCCAGGCGACCAGATAGCCCTTCGGGGGGCAGCAGCCGGGCGATCTTGCGCAACACCCGCTTGCCACCCAACCGCAGCCACTGATTTTGCCGAAGTCCCCAATAGGCAGCAGTTTTTGCCCCCAAGGCAGCCAGTTCTTGTCGTGATACGCGAAACGCCTGATGGCCTGATATCTCATACGGATGCAGATAGATATGTGGGGCCAACCCGTTGGTTTTAGCCTGCTCAATCAGATCCCTGGCCACATTATCTGGTGCGAGTTTCAGATAGGTTCCGCCCAGACGTATCTGAGGCCCCCTGCCCCTGTATTGCGCGGAAAACAGCGGCAATACATGCAGCGTTGACAACCGCATCGTCCGGGCAAATTCCCGACATTGATCCGACGACCCAAAGAAAGACGAACTGTCATAGTCGAAATGCTGTTGGATTAACTGGTATTGCTCGGGCGTCTCGCGGTTCACATGAAACTTCGGTGCGCGAAAACCTTTGACAGGAGTATTCGCCGCCGTTTGCAATTGATCTTTCGCACGCGCCAGCATGGCGTCGACGGTTTGCGCCGACTGCTGGTTCATACTGTCATGATAGTGATAGTGGCAGGCGATTTCATGCCCCTGCCCTGCAATATGCGCAATCAGGTCCGAGGCATGTTCCGCAACCACGCCTGTGCAGAAAAAGGTGGCGTTGCGTCCGTCGGGGCCACCGTTTTCCTGTAAAAAGCCATCAATCAGTTCATAGCTCTGCCACAGGGCCTCTGCGCGCAATGGACCGGTTTCCCAGATACCTAGATCGCGCTTCAGATCGTGGGCGAAATCCTCGAAATCAATGCTCAGATACACGCGGTCACGCCACTGCTTTGCTCGGGCTTTCCTCTTTCAACGCCTCGCGCAGCACGACGAAATCCCCGATGACCAGCGCATCCACACCCGACGCCGCGAAGGTCGCGCACGCGTTGAGCGGCGAATAGACGATCGGTTCCTGAATGTTGAACGAGGTGTTCAGCAGCACCGGAACGCCGGTCTTTTCACCGAACTTCGTCAGCAAGGCGTGATAGATCGGGTTGGCCGTTGGCGAAACCGAATGCACGCGCGCTGTCTGATCCGTATGGGTGATCGCCGGGATGTCTTTTGCCCGATCATCACGCACACGGGCCACGATGTTCATGTAAGGGCTGGTTTGGTCGATCTCAAAAAAGTCCGCCGCAGCCTCTTCCGCGACGCTGGGTGCGAAGGGTCGGAAATGCTCGCGCTTTTTGATCTTGGCGTTGATGTCATCGCGGATGCTGTCCTGCCGGGGATCGGCCAGGAACGACCTGGTGCCCAGTGCCCTCGGGCCAAACTCGGCCCGCCCCTGGAACCAGGCGATAATCTTGCCATCGGCCAGCAGGTCCGAGACCTTTTCGATCAGCGCATCTTGCGGCAGCGCGGTTTGAGGCTGCGCGCAATAGTCGTTCAGCGCCATGGTGATCGACGCCTCATCCCATTCTGCACCCAGATAGGGATTGCGGACCGAAGCCATGTCGACCTGATCATGCGGAATACAGGCCAGAGCAGCACCAACGGCGCAACCGGCATCATGCGGTGCGGGTGGAATGATGATCTCATCAAACGTCCCGTTCGAAATCAACGTGCCATTTGCCGTCACGTTCAGCGCGCAGCCACCCGAGATAACCAGTTTGCGCAGGTCAGGATTGGCTTTGCGGACCGGCTCCAGCACGTGGTGCAGCGCATCTTCGAAGGCGGCCTGAACCGACGCGGCCAGATCGATATGACGTTCATTCGGGACTGTGCCAGGCTCGCGCGCCTTGCCGAACAGCTCTTCCAAACGTGGATGAAACACACCGCGCAGCGCCGAGTGATAGTCGCACAACGTGGTGTTCACCCGGTAGCCGCCATTGTCTTCTAACAGCAGGATCTCTTTCAAGATCGCATCGCGGTAAATGGGTTTGCCATAGGGGGCCAGCCCCATCATCTTGTATTCGCCTTCCAGCATCTTAAAGCCCAGAAAGCCGGTGAAAGCGGAATAGAAGTGACCCAGAGAATTTGGCCAGCGGTGATCGGCGATCTGCTCGCGCTTGCCATGGCGCATCGTGGTGACAATGGTCGAGCTTTCTTCGCCGCCACCATCGTAAGACAGCGATACAAAACTGTCCCAATCGCGCATCGCTTCGGCATACAACTGATGGGTCAAGTGGTGATTGATATAATGCAGTTTGAAATCACAAGACCCGTGTTCCGAAGTCAGAATCTTGCGGATTTTGAACAGGTCCATCCAGCCGCTGTCCTGCGGCGTTTCTCCGCCACTGCCTGACGAGAACAACGCGCCGATTCGCGTTGTCACGCCTTTTGCCGCCGATGGGCTTTGTAGAATCTTGCGGACCGTGCCCATACCACGCCCGGCCATGCGCCAGGGCTGCCAATACACGGCGACCTCGTCGATATCTGCGAATTTCAAACCGCCGATCCGAAGCACTTCCGAGATTGCATGATGGGGAAAAGCACCGTCGTTCTTGACCCGAGTCAGACGCTCTTCTTCAACCGCGGCAACCAGTTTTCCATCTACAAACAACGCCGCTGCGCTGTTGTTCATCGTTGCCAAACCCAAAATTACTGACATAACCTAAAACACCCTTGGCCAAATAAACTGCCGTTAACGCGCATACCGTAACGGCCTTCGCGTTCGCTGTGCAAGGATGTAGATCACACAAGCCCGGCAGAAAATACGCAAGTCCGCGGAAACTGGCTGAACGGTCTGAAAATCAACGCATTTGTCTAGAGTATTGCGCAATAAGCTGCAAATATCTCTTTGCTTGGACTGGCTTTGAACTGCGAACAATCCTCTGATTTTGACGAATCCGTTTACAATTTCCACCCTCCCGGGATCAAACACCGCACCCTCGGAAAAGAGTGTTTACAAGACCCCTGTTCGGTCTGATAGGTTGCAGCCGTTGAGTTTGGCATTTGGTTTGGTTTTGATTTTCAGGTTTGCGTATGTTCCCATCTCGCCAATGTTCCAGCCCGTTCGATTTCGCAGGATCATGGCAAAAGCGCTGTAAGAACAAAGCTTTATAACAGGCGCCACCCCGAAAACTACCCGTCGTGGCGGCGCATCCTGATGAATGAGATACCGACCCGATTTACGAGGTGCAAGGGATGAAGATTCTGTCGTTCAAATCTGGCCATGACGGCACCGTGGCGGGAATCGATTGTACGAGCAAAAGTCTGTTGTTCTCATATGAGGCCGAAAAGAACAGCTTTCCCCGCTACACACCGGTCACTCCTGATACTTTCATTGATGCCGGGCTTTGGTTCAAGGATCTGCCAGAGGTTCTGGCTCTCAGCGGCTGGTCCAGCAGCGGAATGGATCATGTCACCACCTCGGGCGCGGGGTATTTCGGCATCGGCCAGGGCTCGGAAAGCGTGGGTAAACGCACCTTCTTTGGCAAGACGGTTGACTACTATTCCTCCACCCATGAACGTGCACATATCTGGTGCAGCTATGCGCTGTCACCCTTTGCACAGGGTGAGCCCTGCTACGTGCTTTTGTGGGAAGGCGCCTTGGGTGATTTCTATGAAATCGACCGCAATCTGAACATTCATCACCGGGGTCAGGTGATGACCGCGCCAGGCAGCCGGTTCGCGTTTCTTTATGCTCTGGCCGATCCCGAGTTTCCCATTTCGGGCGGTGAGATGCGCCCGTCGGACCCAGGCCGCCTGATGGCCGCCTGTGCCTTTGGCGAGGCTGGTCCGGTAGATGAAGATGAACAGGCGTTTATCGATCAGATACTGTCGGTTGATCTTGCGTCGAACCCGTTGCGCAAAAGCTCATTCGTAAACTCGCCCTTCTTCAATATCGGCACCGACAGCCAGCGGCTCAAGAATCTGGCGACCAAACTGTCAGACGCCATATTCTCGCGCTTTCGTCAGTTTGCAGAAGAGAACCTGAAAGAGGGTTTGCCGCTGTTGATCGCCGGCGGCTGCGGCCTGAATGGGAACTGGAACGCTCAATGGGAAAACAGCGGCCTGTTTCGAGAAGTGTTTGTGCCGCCCACCACAGGGGATTCGGGCTGTGCAATTGGTACGGCTGTCGATGCAATGCGACACTATACGGGGCAAGCCAAACTGGAATGGTCTGTCTATTCTGGTCAGTCTTTCTCGGACGACAAGGTTGAGTTGGAGGGGCTGAAGGCCTCAGAACTGAACCTCAAGACAGTCGCGCAAGCGCTTTACGACGGAAAAATCATTGGATGGACGCGAGGCAATTGTGAAATCGGCCCGCGCGCGCTGGGCAATCGGTCGATACTCGCAGCTCCCTTCAAGACAGAGACGCGCGCCCGGCTGAACCGGATCAAGGGACGAGCAGAAAACAGCCCTGTTGCCCCGTCCTGCCTGGAAGAGGACGCCGCGCTGCATTTCGCGATGAAAGGCCCCTCGCCCTACATGCTCAGCTTTCATCAGGTGACTGACCCGAAATTGGCAGCGGTGACCCATGTGGATGGTTCGGCCCGCGTGCAGACCGTTCGGCGCGACCAGAACGCGTTTTTCTATGACCTGCTGGCCGAGTTCAAATCGATCTCGGGCACCGGAGTTCTGTGCAATACTTCACTGAACTTTCGAAATTCAGGGTTTATCAACACCTCCAGCGATCTGGCGCACTATGCGCGGCAGGTCGGACTGGATGGTTTTGTAGCAGGAAACACGTTCTACGAGATTGTCGACGGTTGAAGGTATCTATGTTCGGGCACCCGGACAAACAGTTCAATTCCGAGTATTGTGATGAAGAGTAATGAGTTTGTGTTCAGCACGTATCAAGGGAGGCCGGCAATGAGAACGGCCGATACTATTCACGTAGAAAAACCCGATCTCATGTGGTGCGCAGTGATAGTGCTGCTTGCGGTGGTTTTGTTCTTTGCCGCAACTCCGTGGGGTATCGGGGTCCGTCCGGATTCGGCCTCATACCTTGGGTTTCCATTCTATTTTCAGGGGCATTCGCCAGGATACATCTGGGCAATCGACATCGTTGAAAGCCTTGGAATGGGCCCACTGACAGCGGCCACCGTGGTCAACCTGTCTTTCCTATGCCTGAATGCGTTGATGACATTTGCACTGGCGCGTGGGCTGGGAGCATCCCGGCTGATCGCCGGTTTTGCGGCGCTTTTGATCGTGACTTCTCCTTTGGTGTTTGAACTACATGTGACCGTCCTGTCCGAAGGGATGTTCATCTTCTTGATGCTGCTGACTCTGGCACTGCTGAGCATCTATGCTGGCACGGGTGCTGTGCGGTTCTTAATCCTGGCCGGGCTTGTATCGGTTCTGGTGTTCCTGACCCGTTTCAACGGCGCGCCTATCTGGGTCGTTGGAGTTTTGACACCCCTGTTTCTGGGACCACAGGATATGAAACCCCGATTGCTGCATGCCGTAGCCTTTCTGGCCGCGGTGATCGCGCCGCTGATGCTGTGGTCATACATCGAATCAGCAGCCGGTGGATCGGGCCTTGGGCGAGAGTTTGCGTTTCTGGGCAACGCAACATGGGCCATTCTGATACAAGGCGCAAACTCGATCTGGGTGTCGTTTTTCCCGAACGTGGTGCCTGATGTTCTAAAGATCGCCGTCAGCCTCGTTCTGATCGGTCTGCTGATCTGGATCGTCTGGCACGAAACCATGACTCGCGTTGTCACACGCGCGCCTGATGCGAATAACCGTTGTGCGGCATTCCCAATGCTGGCAACTGTCTATATCTTTGGCCATTTCGCGCTGCTGCTTTTGTCGATCCTGATCGAGCCGAATCTACCTTTGAAACCCTCGTATTTTGCGCCGGTCTATGTGCTGCTGATCATCATGGGAGCCCACTACTGCGCGCGTTTTGTGATGGGCGACGGCCTACAACGCTGGACCGGGCTAACACTGATAGGGCTTGGCGCGATGGTTCTGATCTCAAATATAGCCAGAACCGGAAATCTGATTACCGAGTTCCGGGAAGAGGGCATCTTTTTCGCAGGTCCGAAATGGTATCAATCGCCGCTGGCGGCTGAGATCAATAAACTGGACCCCGAGACATTTGTGTATTCCAATGCGCCGGACGTGGTTCATCTGGTCACCGGGTACAAAACCACCTGGTTGCCGATGAAATTCAACCGACGCACGGGGTTCGAAATCCCCGAACGCCCCTACGCCAAAACGCTGGGTGAAATGCGGGAAGGTTTGGCAAATGGAACAGCTGTTGTTGCCTATTTCGATGATGTGACCTGGCGGTTCTACCTGCCCACTCAGGACGAGTTGGCGCAAGAACTGAACCTGACCGAGGTCATCCGTACAACAGATGGAACTCTTTTGAACACGTTGGGCAATTAACGACGTGCCGAGGGGCCTGCGCTGCGGTTACACTTCCTCAACTTAACTCAGCTGAGGGGCGCGTCATGCTTATGACGAAAGCCGAACATGAAGTTGGCACCGACGACGCGCTCTGGCCGCAAGGGCTTGAGATTGCGGTGATCCTGCCCTGCTACAACGAGGCAGTCGCCATTGGCGAAACCGTCGCGCAGTTTCGGGCAGCTCTGCCAGGCGCGACAATCTATGTCTTTGACAATAACTCGACCGACAACACCACTCAGGTTGCGCGTGAGGCGGGTGCCGTGGTTCGCACCGAAAATCTGCAAGGTAAAGGCAATGTCGTCCGCCGGATGTTCGCGGATGTCGAGGCCGACGTCTACGTGATGGCCGATGGGGATGCTACCTATGACAGCGCCGCCGCGCCTCAGCTTGTTCAACTGCTCGTGTCGCAGAACCTGGATATGGTGAACGGTGCGCGCGTGAACAAAGAAACCGAGGCCTATCGGCGGGGACACAAGTTCGGCAACGCGCTGTTTACTGGCTTGGTCAAGTTCTTCTTCAGCGACAAGATCAACGATTTGCTGTCAGGCTATCGCGTGTTCAGCCGTCGCTTTGTCAAAAGCTTCCCGGCCCTATCGAACGGATTTGAGATCGAAACGGAACTGACGGTCCATGCCATGCAGATGCGCATGCCCATCGGCGAAGTTCAAACGAGCTATTTCTCGCGCCTGCCGGAATCGAACTCGAAGCTTTCGACCTTCAAGGATGGCTGGCGCATTCTCAAGATGATCAGCCTGTTGATCAAAGAAGAAAAACCTATGGTCTTCTTCATGTCGCTGGCTCTGATCTTCTTTCTGCCGTCGCTGTCTGTATTCCTGTCGGTCTTGAACGAGTTCCTGCAAACCGGGATCGTCAGCAGGTTCCCATCTCTGATTGTGGCGGTTGCGGGGTTTGTGGCTGCAATGTTGTCGGTTGTCTGCGCCTTGATCCTGGATTCCTTGGCGCGCGGACGGCGCGAGATTCGGCGCCTGTCCTATCTGCAATTCCCAGGTGTCACTCAGACAAAGGCACCCAAAGATTGACATTGAGCGCAGTGCAGGTTCAGCCCAGAAGCTGGTCGTAGATCTTGCACACCCCGTCAATGTGAATGGCCATCCCGAAATTCTCTCGGGCATAGCGCTGACCGGCGTCGATGATACGTTTTTTCAGCACCGTATCACTATGCATCTGTTTGACGGGTGCAACAAAGGCCTCGGCGTCGAATGGATCAACCAGGAACCCGTTCTCGCCCTCCACAATCGCCTCAACATTGCCGCCGTGCCGCGTGGCCACCACAGGGGTGCCTAGATACATGGTTTCAATCAATGTGCGTCCAAAGGGCTCATCCAATGCGGTGACCAGATTGGCGTCCATCGCGGCCATGTAACCGTCGATCGGCTGGCGGAAGCCCATGAAGTGAATCTGGCTATCCATCCAAGCCTCGGATGCCAGGTCCTTACAGGTTTTTTCCAATTCACCGCCGCGCTCGCCGACGCTGCCAAACAGCAGGCCGTGCACCGGCACATCGGGCATGGCCTTTTGAATTGCAGCGACCGCTTTGACAAAATGATCGGGGCGCTTGCGCGGAACGTAATTTCCGAAATACCCCAGCAACAGCGCCTCTGGCGGTAGGTTCAGTTCGTTCAACACGTCCTGCCGTGCTTGCGCGGGATCGGGCGGGTTGGGGTTAAAGTCGAACGGGCTGCGGATCACGGTGAACTTCTTATCCACCGACCGCACCGGTTTGCTGGGTTTCGAAAAATGAGAAACGCTGATGATATGATCCGACAGGACGGGGGCCAGCTTATTGATCCCAAAAGCGGTCGGGTCCTGCCGGTGATGCCAGATATGCTTACGACCGGACAGCTTAGTCGGCAGCGCCCAGTTTGAATGCATGCGGCCTTCGTTCGTATGGACGATATCCGGTTTGATCCGGTTCAGAACCGAGATGAATCCGGGGACGCTGGACATCAAATACTTTGCGGGCCCGCAATCCCCTTCATATTTGATCTGCCCCGGCGACATGAGAGCAGGCTGTTTCAACACCTCATAGTCCAGCCCCAGTGATTTGGCGTACTCCCCCGCCAGACCATCCTGATAGTGAACGATGATATAAGGTTCGTATTTTGATCGGTCCAAGCCTGCGGCCAGCTTCATGGCCGAGACATGGCTGCCACCGATGACGGTGTCCCCTTCAAAAGGAAACAAGATTCGTTTGGTCATTTGTCTTCTCGTTAATCTTAATTCACTGGTAAATGCGGGGTCTTCAAACGTGGTTTCTTAATGAGTTGGCGATCCCCTATTGCCGCGCCAGATGTGAACGGATGGCAAAGATGCATCCGGTCGTCCAGACGATGTTGAAAACCACATGGGACAGGGCGACACCCTCGATCCCCAAGATATAAAGCAACGGTATGAACGACAGCGCGAATATGCCTGTTGCCACCATTGTTGTCCGCACCAATGCCCGATCCAACCCCATGCTCAGCATGGTTGGATTTAACGACAACCCGCCCAGATAGATCACCGCCGCAAACATCAGAATTGTCATAACCGGAGCAGCGCCCGCAAATTCGGCCCCGAACAGCAAGACCGCGAGATCAGACATTTTCCACGCCAGCGGGATCGAAATCACCAGCGACACGCTCAACATCACCAGCGAGACATAGCGCACAAGTTTCCAGAACTTGGTGAACTCCTCCGCGGACCATAGCCGCGTCATCTCAGGGTACAGGACCTGCCGGATCGGGCCGCCGATACGCACGATATTCGTCATGATGCGTTTGCCGACTTGATAGAAACCGACCGAGGTGACATCTAGCAGCGCCCCTACGACAAGCACATCAAGCCGTTGGGTTGATTGCCGCAGCACCACGTTGAAGTTCGAGTTCCACAAAAATCGAAGGAACCGGGGGTTCTGCTTTAGCGCAGTTCTGAGGCTCAACCGCATAAAGCTGTGTACACCACGCCGTTTCAGTTCGCGCAGCGCAAGGCAGAAGGCAACAAGGCCAGTCAAAACTTGATGCATCAGCATCAGAGCCAGAAACGCCCAAAGTCCCAGATCCAGCAGGAACACAATGATCGTGCCCACAAGGCGCAAACCGGCGACCACCATGTCTGACACAGCCAGCAGATCAAACCGGTCATGAACGCGCAACACTGCAATACCGGTGGGCCGCAGCGACAGGAACAATCCCAAGGCTACAAGAACGATATAGGTTGAACCGCCGTCTTCGGGCAGGCCGATCAGCGGGGCGAGAAACGGCGCAAGCAAGATGGCGACTGCACCTGCCAGAAGACCTCCAAGAATATCTATGACAACCGACAGTTTGATCAGATGTGCAAAGCGGTTTGTATCCTCCTCGGTCAGCGCGTCGCTGCCGTACTTAATCACGGCCTGCCACGGTTCCAGCCGACACAGCCGGTCCAGCACCTGCACATAAGCATCAACCAAAGCCAGTATCCCCACCGCAGCAGGGCCCACCGCGCGCGCGGTGATGATCAGAGTCAGCAGCCCAAACACCGCGATGAGTATCTGGGACAAGAACAGCCAGGACATGTTCTTTGCAAGCCGCCCGATCAGGGATTTGGCGTCAAAACGGATCATGGTCTTGATGGATGTTCCTTCCGGGTGTCGCCCCGGGCACCTGAACTTAACATGGTGCAAAACAACCTTGGCACTCGTCTCAGGTCAAATACCTTTCGTCACTCATTAAATTTCAAATTTTGGCGATTCCAAACTGTTACTTGTTCTATCATTTTGTTTTTTGGACTTGTATCCTTTTACCAAAGCGAAGTTTGATAACGAAATCCAGTCCTGTTTTTGGAATCCTGTTTTCCACAAAGAGAGCTTACAATAGGGGCCGGTGAATGCAGAGGGGAAAAGTCGTGAAGACTTGCCTTTTTGGTGCGAACGCGTTTGGTTGCGATTTGAATTTGGGTATTGATTAACACCATATGGAACAAGAAAAAGTTCTCATACACATTGGGTACCACAAGACCGCGACATCTGCGTTGCAAAAGCAGCTGTTCTCGGCAGCTGATGGGCCGTTTGCCACCCCGCCGGGTGAGCCAAAATATGTCTTGTCGAACAGATTCGTATTGCCGCAACCCTTAACATTTGATCCGGACGCCGTTCGTGAACAATACGCTGGATTTCTGGATACTGCCCACGGATCAGGAAAAGTCGCCGTGTTCTCGCACGAACGATTTTCTGGCTATCCGGCGACCGGCGGATTCGACAGCCCGATGATCGCTGAGCGCCTGAAGAAGACATTCCCGGATGCGCATGTGCTGATCGTCTTCCGCGAACAACTGTCCAGCATCCTGTCGATGTACAGCCAATACATCACCGATGGCGGGCATAAATCGTTCAAGCGATACATCGCTCAGGTCGAACCGATGATGCGACGCGTGCCCATGTTCAGTCCGGAATTTTATCACTACCATCGCCTGTTCAAATACTATCAAGCGCTGTTCGGAGCAGATCGCGTACACGGGCTGACATATGAACAATTCGTCCGGGATTCGGACGCGTTTGTAGCGCAGCTTTGTGGTGGGTTGGGTGTTGAAGCCCCGAAACAGCAGTTCGACCGAACCAACACCAAACGGTCGCAGAGCTTTCAGGTGCTTCAGCGGGTGGTCAATCGGACGCTCAGCAGAAACCAGCTCAGCGCCGGAGCATTTGTTCCTTTGCCGAATGCATCCCGTAGATTCGGCAAGCTCAGCGGCCCGCTTAGCCGGATTTTCCCAACCGCTCTGGATACTATGATCGAACAGCGCACGGCCAAATATGCTGCTGAACAGTTTGATGGGGCCTTCGCCGAGTCCAACGCAGCTTTGCAAGAACTGACAGGGCTTGACCTTGGCCAATACGGGTATCAGATGCCTGATCGCCAGTCGACCTAACCCTATCCAAACCCCTGATAAAGCAAATGACCAGCACCCCAAATGCTGGTCATTTTTTCGAGTGAGTGATAGTGCCCGAAGGCGCCACCGGTATTTATCTCAGGTTGAACCTAACCTACCAAAGCTTGTGGGCCGCGGATATTAGGGGAATCCCGTAGGTTTGATGATTTTCCCCAAAAAAACCGATTATCATGCTGTAAATAGTCAACTATTTACAGCGCTCCGCATGACTTTACGTGCAGGTCAGATGTTCACTCGGAAGATGAGTAGAGCTGTTGATCCGGTCGCAGCAGACCCATTTTGCGCAGCAGAATGGTGTTGATACGCCGGACATCAAAGACCGCCTCAGCCCGGCTGCGCGAGGCCTGCCCCATCTGCGGAAGTAACTCGGGGCTTCTCAAAAAACGTGCCATGGCTTGGCTCAGCGATTGCGGATCACGCATCGGAACCACAAAACCGGTCTCAGCTTCGATCACCGGGTCGGCGCATCCAGGCGCGTTTGTTGTTACGACCGCACGCCCTGTCGACATCGCCTCGAGGATCGTGCGTGGTATTCCTTCGCGATAGGCAGATGGCAGCACAAAGACCGAACAATTGCGCAGGTAAGGTCTGACGTCATCTGTTTCGCCCAGATATTCGATCACGCCTTCCCGTTCCCATTGATCGATTTCTTTCTGCCCAACAGAATCCGGATTGGCATCCATAGGGCCCAGCAACTGGAACCGCGCCTGCGGATAGTCGCGTTTCAAAAGCCGGGCAGCTTCGACGTAGTCAAAAACGCCCTTTTCCTTAAGCAGGCGCGAGATCATCAGAAAGACCGGCGGGCCATCTGGTGGATCAGATGGCGCGTATTTATCAAGATTGACGCCCGACCCTGGCACAACGCTCAGCCGCGTGCCCTGCCCGACCATACGGCGGTCTTTGAACTCCTGTTCGTCAACAGTGTTATAGACCAACAGCTCATCCACACCCTGCAAGGACAGTCGGTACATATTGGCCGACAAGGCACGGACGGCACGACGTTTCAGGCTGGTGTTCTGCGCATTGAACACATAGCCTAGGCCTGTGCACATCGCGTATTTCTGCGGAACCCCAGCCAGGCGCGCAGCCAGACAGCCATAGATGATAGGTTTCATCGTATAGGCAAAAACGGTATCTGGCGCGAAATCGGCAAAGATCTGGCGCAAGCTGCGCAGCGTTTTCAGATCAGCTATCGGGTTCATCCCGGTTCGTGCCAGCGGGAAATGTACAAATTTCACTCCGATCTCGCGCAACGCTTCTTCACTGGGCGCGTGACGTTCCGGGCCGCAGGCGATCACTTCGGCGCGCATCGACAACTCGCGCAGCAGATCATAGCGAAAATTGATCAACGATGAGGTCAGATTGGCTACAACCGCAATCTTGCGCATCGGGGCGTCTTGTTCAGTTGTCATAGTATTCACACTTTGCAACACAGCACTCTCCGATCCGCCGAGGTAAGGATCAGGTTGGTCCTAATTGATTTGGTGCTGAAATAACTCACCCGGTGAAACCTTCGCTGTGTCAGTGCGCAGAATGGGCCTTAGGCCACATCGTCAATTGTTTCGTCCCACTCTGCAAGGATGTTGTCGGGGGCCAACCAGACCCTGCTTTCCAAATCCGCGTCGCGCATCTTCTGCAACAGCTCAGGCGATGAGGACAGGCGCAGAACGGCCCGCGCCAAACCGTCCACATCCTCGGGCGGAACCAGCAAACCGTTCTCCTCGGGCCGTATCAACTCGCGCGGGCCATAGGGACAATCGAACGAAACTAGCGGCAAGCCCGTGACGGTGGCTTCGGCCAGCACATTGGGGAACCCTTCGTAACGCGACGAGAAAACCAGAATGTCGGCATTGTCCATCCATTCACCCGGCGCGGCACTGGAGCCTGGCATCGACACCACATCCCCAAGTTGCAGCCTATCCCGCTGCGCCTCCAGCGCTTCGCGCGCGGGACCTTCGCCATAGATGGTCAGCCTTACGCTAGGATTGCCCGCAAGAATTTGCGGCATGGCATCCAGCAGCAGATCAAATCCTTTTTGGTGATCCAACCGACCTACCGCCACAAGGTTGGACGATCCTGTGCCCAGATGTTCGCGCGCGCCGGTGGGCAAGGCGCATGGGTTTGCGATAATCCGCGCCTTACGCTGTATCGCGCGCGGCAAATCCTCACTGGCGCGCTGTGTCTGCATCACAACCGCCCGAGCTCGCCGTGCAAGCAGGTTCTGAGCGTGACGCCAGACCGGATTGGCAGTCTGCGCACGCGGATTATTGCGCTCTGATATGATCACGGGCGTCGCACGATCCAGCGTCGCAATCAAGGTCAGCACGTTGATTTTGGTCAGGAAGCTAATGATGACATCCGGGGCAACCTGCTGGACCACTGATCGGATGTGGCGCAACCGATCCAATTGCCCGCCACTCGCTTGGGCGACGTGAAGCGTAACCTCGTCGGGAAACGGGAAATACGAACCACCGGGTGGCATGGTCAGCCCAGCCACTTGAACCTCATCCCCACGCTCGGCACGATGGGCGGCCAAAATCGATACGATCTTCTCCGCTCCGCCCGCGCCGAAACCACCCTGAATGATAAGGATCTTCACGCGGTGCTATCCTGACATCTTCTTGCGCGGTTCTTCGGTCTCGCGCAGGGGCTGTGTCAGAGGCTGATCGTTGGGTCCCGGTCTGTTGAGTTCATGTTCGACAATAGGACGATTCAGGTCTTTGGATTGCAGGAAGATACGACCGATATATTCCCCCAAAATACCCAGGAACATGGCGTTCAACGTCATCGATAGCAGCAGCAAGATGGTGGTGGTCGCAAAACCGGCGGGCCATTCGGCACCAAAAACCAGCTTTGCAATCAGATAGCCCACCATCAGCAGGAACATCGACAGGCCGACGGTCAGGCTGATCATCGACGCCAGCCGCAGGGGCAACAACGAGTGGTTGATCAACCCGTCAACAGCCAAAGACAGCATCGCGCGGAACGGGAACTTGGATTCCCCGGCGGTACGCGCCACGCGGTCATATTCAAATCCGACCTGATTAAAACCCATGCCGCTGATCAGACCCCGAACATAGGGAGAGCGGTCATCTACCCGGCGTAGCTCATCCAGAATGCGGCGGTCGGTCAGCCGGAACTCCCCGGCATTGCGTGGCAGATCATCATCGCTGATCATGTCGATCAAAGCGTAAAAGGCGCGCCGGGCCCAGGCCACCAATGGGCCATCCGGCAGGCTGCGGCGAATGCCGTAAACCACGTGATTGCCCTGACGCCAAAGGTCCAGCATCTGCGGGATCAACTCGGGCGGGTCCTGCATGTCACAGTCCAGCTGCACCGCACAAGCTCCGTTGGCCGAGCGATAGGCGGTCAGGACCGAAGCCTGATATCCCATGTTTCGCGCAAACCTGATAACGCGAACGCGCGGGTCCTCTTTGGCGATCTCAGACAGGATCTCGAATGTGCGATCTTCCGAGTGGTTGTCGGTAAAGATGATCTCGGGCTCATACCCGTCGAGCCCGTCAAACACCTGAACGACCCGGTCATAGGCCATCCGCACGTTGTCTTCTTCGTTATAAGCCGGGATGAGGATGGAAACGAGTGTCATGAGACGGATCCTGTTAGTGTCGCCTGCGCGCGCATAGCCCATTCGACCGTTTGCTTCAGCCCATCCTGCACATTGGTTTCAGGCGCCCAGTCATAGCTGGATTGCATCAGACCGGGATGGTTGATCAGATCGATCGGCGCACCAGTGGGAGAGCCAAACTGCAGCAAATCCTCAGGCGCGTTCGAGAGGCGCTGCACCATCTTGGCCACATCCCGCACCTTTGTCGCGACTCCGGTACTGATATTGACGACCGGGCCGGCGGCCTTCGGGTCAGAACCCAGCATCAACAACCCACGCACGGCGTCATCGACATACAGCAAATCGCGCGCATCGTCGGGGCGGCCAATCTGGGCTGGTTTGTTGGTCAGCAAGCTTTCAATCAGGTAAGGCACCAGCTGCTGCCCGGTTTGACCTGGGCCATAAGTCAGCGACAAGCGCGCCGTCACCGCTGGAAATGGCAGGCGAGGCTGCAACATCTCAAGATACTTTGTGCCGGTCAGCATCGAAGTGCCATAGCTGTCGCGCGGCTTTTCACACTGTGTTTCGAGATAGGGAACCGGGTTGTCCCCATATTCTGCAATCGTGCCCAAACGCACAAATGCACCCGGGGGTGTTTCACATTCCGCCGCAGCACTCAAAACCGACAGAATGCTGTCGACATTTTCCCTCAGGCTAGCGGGCGCATCACTCAGGTCCGGACCATTCGGAATACGAGTTTTTGCGGCCGCGTGGAACACCAGATCAGGCTGGGCATTGTGAAACAAAGGGGCGACGGCGGCAGTGTCGGTCAACACCACCCGATGCACATGGATATCCGAAGACACCTCCGCCAACCGATCAATGCCTGATCCCGGGCGCACCAATGCAGTCACCTCATCCCCACGCGCGACGCAGGCTCGCACCAGATGCGAACCGATAAAGCCATTTGCGCCGGTGATGAGCACTCGCATCATGACTACTGCGCGCCCCGGTAATGCGAGACCGCCTCTTTCGGTTGCAGGACCGCATCGGACTTACGCCCAAGGAAAAACACGCCACTGGCCCCGTCAACGCGATAGGGTTCTGGGATCAAGCGATCCAGATATTGCGCCCAGAAGACACAAAGCTTGGCAATCTTGCCCGCCGTACGTGACCGGAACAGGCCGCGGAACAGGTAATCGACGGACCACATAAACTGCACCCCGGGCCCCGCGCTGGCACCCGAGTCGATCCGATCAAACGCGCGGAACAGATAGCGGTGGCCGCTTTCGGTGAAGCGGGTAAAGTCATAGGCCCCTTCGTGGACCTGCTGCAGAAACGGGGTTTCCGCATAGATCAACCCGCCGGGTTTGAGCACGCGATGAATCTCGGCCGCAACCTGGCGGGGGTCCAGCACATGTTCCAAAACAGCCTGAACGATCACGCCATCAAACACGTCATCCTGCATCGGGATGTCATGGGCATCGGCAACGAACTGGATGTTCGGCGACTGGTAGATGTCGAAGGCAAAGATCTGAACACTGGGGTCTTCGTAGAGCTTCCCCATCCCCTGCCCGACACTGCCGCCACCCACGATCAGAACGCGTGGGTTGGGGTTCAGCGCCTTAATCTCGGATAAAAACCGATCCACATTGTGCAATGTCACCTGTTTGATAGGTGACGCCAGCCGTTTCAACAGCTTCACCGGCCCGCGATAATTGCGCCGGTGAATCTGTGATTCCACTTCGATATCCGTGGGCTTGGGCGGCTCGATGACCGAGGTTTCATAATTCACAAAGACCGGCACCGCGCCATTGACGGCGCAGGGACCGGTGCCCTGTTTGAAATCATCCCGGATCAGATCCCGGATCGCCTCGGTCGGGGCCAGTGGCATCAGGACGCCTCCCGCGAGAGCCCGGCAACATGAGGCTGCAGGAATTCTGTCAGCTTTTCATGCATGTAGTCGATATGCGCCTGCGTCAAACCATGGTGACAGGCCAGCAGAACGCCCCCGCGCATCACCTCATCCGAGACCGGGTAACCCGCAGGATCGGTACGGTATTCAACACCTTTCATGGCCGGTTGCCGCAGAATGTTTCCGGTAAAGACCGGACGGGTCTGAATATCGGCGGTTTCCAAGAATATCTGCATCTCGCGACGCGTAAAGGGCGCGCCATCGCGGATCGTAACCGGGAAGGACAGCCAGCCCGTACGCGACCCTGGCAGCTGACGAGGCAGGATGAACCATTCTTCATACTGCTTGAAGAATTCCAGATGTGCAGCAAACGCTTCTTCACGCAGACGGATATTGTTGTCCAATTTACCCAACTGCACCAAGCCAAATGCGGCGCTGATTTCCGACGGCTCAAGGTTGAAGCCCAGAGCTTCGAACAGGAACTTGGCATCATAGTCGATGCCGTCCAGCTGCACGTTGAACCGGTTCTCAATCGCCTCGGATTCAACAAACAGGGACGAGCTGCGCCCCCAGGACCGCATCAGCAGTGCCTTGCGCGCCAGTTCTTCATCGTCAACACATAGCATCCCGCCATTGCCGGCCCCGTTGATCACGTGACTGCCATAGAAGCTGGTGGTCGAGACGTCGGAATACACGCCTGTGCTGGTGCCATCCATCTGCGCGTCCAACGTATCGGCGCTGTCTTCGATCACTTTCAGACCATGCGCATCCGCCAACTCGCGGATTTTGCGCCAGTCCGGTAGGTTGCCGATCAGCGATGGGATCATCATGGCCGAGGTGTTCGGCGTGATCATCCGTTCGATCTGATCCACATCGATATTGTAGGTACCTACTGCGGCATCTACGAAGGCCGGGATCAAACCCTTGCGCACTAACGGCGCCACAGTCGTCGCAAATGTCAGCGCAGGCGTAATGACTTCACTACCTTCCGGCAGGTCCAGAATCTCAACCGCCAGATAATTTGCGGACGAGCCTGAGTTTGTCATGATGCCATGGTTTTTGGCAAAAAGCTTGGCAACCTTAGCCTGCATCTCGCGCACCTTGGGGCCCATTTGGGTCGATGTTTTCAGAACCTCGACAACGGCGTCGATCTCTTCCTGGCCATGGACGGTTTGCCCGTAGTTCACTCTCATAAAAGGCACTCCTTAAAAATATGCAGTTTACTGTGCGGCGACTGGGGTCGCGTCATGTGTTTCAGATGTTGTCAGGGTTTCGAAGTATTCGATCTGTGTCGCGGTGACCTGTGCCATGTTCTTCCCCGCAGCATGGGCTTTATACCAATCTGCGGTCAGGTTGATGGCCCCTTGCAGCGTCAACTGAGGACGCCAGTTCAGGCGCGTTTGAGCCTTGGTGCTGTCCAGTCGCAGGATACCGGCCTCGTGCGGCGCATCGGTGATCTGATCGGGGAAGCTGAACATAGGTGCTCCATCGCCCCAGGCGCGCTGGATCATGTCAGCCAACTGGCGCACATCTACGGTGCTTGAGACATCCGGGCCGAAATTCCACGCCCCGGCATAGGGCGCACCGTCTGTCAGCATCTTTTCGGCAACGCGCAGATAGCCTGAAACAGGCTCCAGAACATGCTGCCACGGGCGCACGCTGGCGGGGTTGCGGATGACAACCGGCTCGCCGTTGGCCCAGGCGCGAATGATATCGGGGACCAGGCGATCCTCGCCCCAATCACCGCCACCAAACACGTTCCCGGCCCGCACGGTTGCAAGTTGCGGGCCGCTCGGATCGGAAAAGAAGGAATGCGCATAGGACTGGGCCACAAGCTCGGTTGCGGCCTTGGATGCGCTATAGGGATCCTTGCCACCCAGCGGATCGTTTTCACGATAGCCCCAGACCCACTCGCGATTGTCATAGCATTTGTCACTGGTGATCACGATCACCGCCTTAAGCGACGGCATCTTGCGCGCAAGCTCCAACACATTGGTCGTGCCCTGCACGTTGGTGGCAAATGTCTCTGCCGGTTCCCGATAGGATTTGCGCACCAGCGGTTGTGCCGCCATGTGGAACAGAACCTCGGCATCGACCCCGTCCAGCGTGCTGGCCAGGTCATCAGGCTCGCGAATATCGGCAAATCGGCTATCGGTGGCCTGAGCCAGATCGCAGCTGTCATAGAAGCATGGGCCGGGCTCGGGTGGCAGCGACAATCCGGTCACCTGCGCACCAAGTCGCTGCAGCCACAACGACATCCAGCCGCCCTTGAACCCGCTATGGCCGGTCACAAGGACACGGCGGCCATTGAACTGGCCGCCGAACATCTGATGCTGATGTGCAGTCATTTTACCCTCAGATTGCAACCGGGTATTCGGCCGAAGATTGATCACCGAACTGCATCCAGGGCGGCGTTTCCTCTTCGCTTAGCGCGTTCAGCGCATTGCGGTCACGGATCGTGTCCATCGGATGCCAGAACCCATCATGACGATAGGCCATAAGTTCTCCATCCCGGGCCATTTGCGACAGAGGCGACTGTTCCAGCGGCTCGGTATCGTCGACCATATAGTCCAAAACACCCGGTTCAAACACGAAGTACCCGCCATTGATCCAGGTCTCGCGGCGGCGCACTTTTTCGGTGAACGCATCCACCCGGTCACCTTTGAGTTCGATATTGCCGAACCGCGCAGGCGGCTGCACCGCTGTGACAGTTGCCAGCTTGCCGTGGGATTTGTGGAAGTCAATCAAGGCGTTGATATCGATATTGCCCAGACCGTCCGAATAGGTGCACATGAATGTCTCACCTGGGTCCAGCCATTCTTTCAGGCGACGAATACGCCCGCTGGTCATGGTGTGCGCGCCGGTGTCAACAACGGACACATTCCAACCACCCGGTGCCGACGGCACCAGTTTCAGCTCACCTGTATCCAAAGCAACCGAAATGTTGTTTGCGATCAGGTGGTAATTGGCAAAAAACTGTTTCAACAGAAGGGCTTTGTACCCAGCGGCAACAACAAAATCACGGTGGCCGAAATGGCTGTAGATATCCATAACGCGCGCGATAATCGGGCGGCCTCCCACCTCAACCATTGGCTTTGGAATCGCGACCGTTTCTTCGGCCAAACGCGATCCCAATCCTCCTGCCAGAAGTACTGTTTTCATCTTTGCTACTCCCTCAAAATACCTTTAACTAAATTTCAATGTTACGTCGGGGTTAAGGCGGATTGCCCATTGTTGCTCGGGCGGGGTGGGTGGTGCATGCGTTCAATCTGCCACTCCCGCGCGCTTGGAGTATATCACACCTTTTCCATAGCGGTTACTTAACCCGTCTTTTGGCACCGCGGCGTAGCCATTTGTTTGCGCATATAGCAACAATGGTGCCTCAAGTGTGGAATCATATCCCAAAAGGAAAGCGGAGGGCGGATTGGAATCAAACAGGGCAATCAGATCATCTGCGCCGGCCATGACATAGTGCTGCGCCAGTTCCGGGTCCGTGTAAGGCGCGATGCGATAAGCGAAGGGGCCAGTGGCCAGTTCAGCGTAGACCGGCAGGTGGGCTTCGAGTGGATAAAGCGGCATCAGCGTCGCGACCGGACCATCCGGGATCGCGCTGTCTGCGACCACGTCCTGCAATGCCTGTGCGCCTTTTGCGATGCGGGCGGTCGTAAAGCTGTCTGGCTTCGCAAGATTCAGCAGCCCGGGCGCAAGTCTCGGTGCTCCCAGCAGCACCATCAATGCGAAACCCGCCGCGCAGAGAGGTGCAATAGCCGTACGTTTTTCAGTGGGAACAAGGCGATAGATCAAAGCCCCCAAAAGGGGAACAACAATCAGCGGCTGGATATAATACTGGGGAAAACCGGGAGTCGGCACAAAGCTGAACAGTGCCGTTATGCCCAGCAAGGCCAGAACCAGTATGATCTGACCTGTTCCATGCCCCAGACGCACAGCATTGGCGCCAGCCAGTGCGGCAACGAAGAACACGGCCATCAATCCGACCAACGCCGCACCCCCGAACCAGGTTGCGTAGGCCAACAGGACCTTGCCACCGATCCCGATGGCCAGCCCAGGCTCGGACGCGGCATTCGCCTGCCAATAGGCCACATGCGGGCCAGTGTGAAATTTCAGTATATGGGCTAGAAATTCCGAAGGTTCAGAGGCCAGATACCAGAACAAGGGAATGGCCCCGATCAAACCGCCGATAAGCACCGGCAGAACGACCCCGCGTAGACGAGCTGCTAACGGCAGATGCCAGGGCAGCAGGAAGGCGGCGATTGCAACGGGTGGGATGAACATCGCAGCACTGACCTTCATGCCCGCCGCAATCGACAGGCAGAGGCCGGACATCACCAGCCAAAGGAAGCCGGGACGATCCTTGAGTGTCTGGACAATGAACAAGCCCAGCCCCCAAGCGGCAAAGGGCAAGGGTAACAAGTTGTTGCTGGCGGCCATCCCGGCCTGAGCTTGCAGCGTTTCATTCACCAAAAGGACCACAACAAAGAACACCGCCAGAAGGCGCGAGCCGGAAATCCTCCAGGTCGCCCAGCCGATGCCCGAGGCTAGTAGCAACCAGGCAAAGAACTGTCCGAAACGAGCCGAGGCCAGAAGGCCTTCGCTCCCGAACAGCAGGTATAACCCCCTGTAATACCAAGCAGAATTGGGAACATGGTTATAGAAGAAATCGCTGTAGAGGCTCCAATAGCCCAAAAGTTCAGCTGGGGGTACGAACATCAGTTCGTCCCGACGCAGGCCATACCCCATGATACGCCCGTAGAGCGCCGCAAACAGGACAACCAAAACGCCAATCGTTACAACCCGCATCAACAGGCTACCACCAGAGCGCACGGTTGTATGGATGTCCGAATCTACGCTCAGGCCAGGGTCAACGGAATGGGTCATTGCTCACCTTTCTGCGGGTTAGGACGCAAAGCACGTGAGATCAGACCATATGACAAAACAACAGTCGGCCCCAGTGCAATGGCCTGCGCCAGATAAGCATCAAAGCCGAGCTGTAGCAAAGCCCACAACAGCGCAGCGTTAAACGCGTAGACGATGACATAGGACACCGCGTAGTGCGGCAGCCGCCCATAGCCCTGTACGTAGAACACGAAACGACCATGGACCTGAAAGTTCCAAAGAACCCCGACTATGAACTGGATGGCAAGCGCCACCTGAGGGTGAGCGCCAAACCAAACCAGTATCGAAAATACGGCATATCCAAACAGCGTGTTGATCACACCGGCCCCGATAAACCGCAGGATCCGGTCCCACCCGTGCTGGGTGGGAGTGATCACGCCAGATTGACTCAGTTCTGACATCTTATGAAACGCTCGTAAGAGCCCTTAGTTACTCGTAACACACACGGCTTGGGTCAAAGCCGACACAACAATAACTTCAAACAGTAGCTTTAGCGGCCACCGACGGTTTCCAAAGCATCGGAGTTTGCAAAGGCGCTCACCATCTTCTCGGTCGGGATCGCGGTGATCTTCGACTTGGTCCGAGGTTTGATCAGATCCTTTGTTTCAATCGGACGCAGACCGTTGACGCCATAACCTGGCACCAGCTCTTTCAGCAGCTTTTTGACGCCCAGATCATCGCCATCCAGTGCAGCCTGTTCCAGCTTGAGGATCATAGCACGCAGACGTGCCACCGAGACACCTTCGGGGATCGCTGAAGCCACACCTGGGATGCCGCTTTCGCGATGCTCTTCCGTCACATCAAACAGCTCCTCATACAGCTTTTCGCCTTTGCGAATACCGATGAACTTGATGTCAATGTCCTTGTAAGGAACCAACCCCGCCAGACGGATCATACGCTCGGCCAGATCAACGATTTTCACCGGGCGACCCATGTCCAGAACAAAGATTTCGCCGTGGCTGTTTTCCAGATTCAATCCTTTGGCCGCCGCAACCAGCGTCAACTGCACAGCCTCACGAATGGTCATGAAATAGCGTTCCATCTTCGGGTCAGTGACCGTCAGCGGGCCGCCTTCCGAAATCTGGCGCTGGAACAGCGGGATCAGCGAACCCGACGAGCCCAGAACGTTACCAAACCGGACCGAGAAGAAGCGTGTGGCCTCATCAGTGCCGTTGGTTACACGGTCCTGCGCCTGAGCGTAGAATTCCGCAACACGCTTGGTTGCACCCATGACGCTGGTGCTGTTCACGGCCTTGTCGGTCGAAACCTGCACCATCGCAATGGCACCTACATTGCGCGCAGCATCGGCGACGTTACGCGTCCCGATCACGTTGGTCAAAACGCCTTCGCACGGGTTCAGCTCGACCATTGGTACGTGCTTCAATGCAGCCGCGTTGAAGACCAACTCGGGACGGTGACGTTCGAAGATCTTGTTCACACGGTCAGCGCTGCGAATATCGGCAACATAGATGCGGCGCGAAACTTCGGGGAAGTTCTGGCTCAGGTCCATGTCGATTGAGTAGGCATTGTATTCTGTGTTTTCGATCATGACGATTTCCGCCGGCTCGAACGACGCGATCTGACGGGTCAGTTCACTGCCGATCGATCCGCCAGCACCGGTGATCAGAACACGGCGATCCTTAAACATCTCGCGCAGCATAGAACGCTCAACCGCCTTTTGCGGACGATCCAGGATGTCTTCGGGGTTCACGGTCCGGATACCGTTGCTTTCGGTGCCCAACTCTTCCAAACCGGTCAAGCGCGACACGGGAATGCTGTTGGCTTCGGCCCAGCGGGTTAGTTTGCGGATACCATCGCTTTCGAAATGGGTGACCGGCTCGGTCAGCAGAATACGCTGAGGCAGGTTGTCATCAAACTTCAGCCGCTCGATCACGGCGTCTGCATCCAGCAGCGAGCCGATGATCTTTACGTCGTGAAAGTACAGGCCTTGCGTGTTGCGGGCGTCATCAATGATGCCAACGGGCTCATACTTGGATTCCGTGTTGCGCAGCGAACGGACAAACAGGTCACTGCTGGCGCCGGTGCCAACAAGGATCACTGGGATTTTGCCATTGTCACTTGCGGTGCAGCCCTGAACCTTGCGCTTGAACTCGGTGCTGCGGGCAATAATGCGCAGGCTGCCCAGTGCAGGCACGATCAGGAAGAATTGAATGACATAGACTGCAAGCGGAACTTGGGATGTGACTGCAGCCGCCATGCCGAACAGAGCCAGCGTTGCGACACAGAAGAATGACGCGCGCACGATCAGCGCCACATCACGCAGCGACGTGGACCGGGTGTGACGCTTATAAATGCCCGACATCGGCAGGATCGCCAGTGCGATCAAGCAGGACATCAATACCAATGGGATCAGAGCCGCAGACGCCGCCGCAGGCAACGTGCCCCCGTTGGCCAACACCACAGCCATCACAACGGAAATGGCCGAGGCGACAACATCACCAATAACCAAGCGGCGGTTTGCGCTCAGCTCAATAAGTTTTTGCTTCAAAGTGGATCCGATGTCGCCCAATTTCAGATCAGGTTCGATCGCAGTATCTTTAACAGATCCATTCTTGAGCTTAACCAACTCACGCTCATACATACTCAGTACTCCGGCGTATAAATTGCCCACTACTACCCGACCCAGCAGGACAGATCGAAAACAGTCGATCAGCCGTCAAAGCCGCACTCACACGCCAGCAGAAACCACTTGCCGGCAAGTTTGATTATTTTTGTAAGGTCCCCCTAGACCGGCTCAGGTTTGAAAATCATCAGACCCTTTGCCACAACCCTTTCTCACTCGTACGAACCAAACTACAATGTTTAGCGGCCAACATGGCCACTAAGGTTTCAATATGATTAAAATCTAACATAGCCAACACCAGAGCAAAATGCTTTTTTCACGTTTCCGGCATCGTTTGACCAAAGAAATGCCCTATTTCCCAATGTTCGCACAGCATTCGGTCTGTTTGAGAACTTTTTGTAAACATCTGATCGAACAAGACGCGCCCTACGATTTGGCGTCTTTGTTTCCATACCGGAAACGCAGCGTGACTTATGACACATAACAAAGCTCAATTGATTCGAGCCATTTCAAGCGGTTTGGCACTGCCCCAGGCCTCAGTGATTCCGGGTTCAATCTCTGCGATCTTGGTCATGTCCTCGCAATAGAACTCGGCAAGGCGGCGCGACAGATCTTCGGACAGCGGCGGATACTGTACCTGACGGGCAACCGCATTGCGCAAAGACCGAACCGGCCAGGTGTGTCGAACAGGATCAATGACAGAACGAACCGGTCCCAGGATCTTGCGCAACGGCAAAGGCACCATTGCAGCATTCTTGTCCTTTACCTTTTTCTTAACCGGCGCTTCCAGTTTTCCGGACAGACTGAGATGTTCACGCACCTTTTCCAGGTTCCCGGTTGGATTGCGGCGAATATCCTCATAGGCCAGCAACAGGATTTGCTCGGCCGGGAACAGATCATAGAACCGTGCCAAATGATGCGCATAGCGCCCATCGGACAGGAACCGTTGGTCCGCCGCATGCGCGGGGTTCAGATAGTCTTCGATCCGGTCCGTAACCTCTCCACGGCGGAACAGCATGCAATAATCCGAATAGGCGCGCTGAACCGGATCACGCATTTGTAGAATCAGCCGCGCATTCGGAGCGAAATCCCGAATGCGCTGCGCGGCCTCGGGCACTGTCAGATAAGAATTCGACTTCTCGCCGATCAGCGCAGCCTGTTCATATCCATCGAACTGATCCCGGTACCAAGCCAATCCTTTGCCGTATTCCCGTGAAAAGAAATGAAGCTCGGGCCCCGGCATATAGATGGCCGGGGTTTGCGTCAGCGAATGCTGCAACCACGTGGTCGCACATTTCGCAGCACCTATGATCAGAAAATCGACCGGTCTGTCAGCGGGCAATGTCATGATGAAACTCGTTAACTAAATTCCCTGGGACCGAGGCCCACATAGCTTCTATACTCAATTCGACGTAATAACCGTTTTCCTGACAACCTCGATTGTATCCCCCGGTTGCACCGGATCGGTTCCCTTTACACGCTGCGTTTGCGTATTACCCCCACGGGTGACGATAAACTCAATGGTTGTCTCACTAGCGATGTCATCCTCGCTCAGATACCCGGCGGCGGCCAGTTCACCATGCAGGGTCGACGCGGTTTGCAATCGGGTCTTCAGCGACGCCAGTTGGCTTTCAACCTCATTCAGTTTCACCAACGCATCCGAGCGCGCCGTGTCATCCAGTTGCAACTCATCTCGCTGTGCACGGTTGAGGTCCTGGCGCGCGACCAGCAACGCGACCTCCTGATCCAGACGCTTGGACTCCAGATCGTTCAGCGCATTGGTCATTGCGGTGACCCGGTTCGATGCGGTCAGCCCCTTTTCCCTCAGCGAGTTCAAATTTTCCAGTTCTTTCGAGACGTTAGCGATCTGCGTGTCACGCAACTCAAGCTGCTGTGTCAGGCTTTCGATCTGTTCTTTAAGAAGGGCTTGCAGGTCCCTGATCCGTTCGCCCTGCCCTTCGCGTGCGGCCAATGTGGCCTGAAGGATTTCGCCTTCCAGCCCTTCGGGCGCATTTGTCAGATCAGCGCCTTCGTCATCGCCTTCTAGAACGGTCAGATCCGCAATCAGCCGCTGGCGCTGCTGTTCCAGTTCATCAATCTGCGTTGCCAACAGGCGAATCTCGCCGCCCATGCGCAGCACTTGAATGTCATTACCGGTTGCCAGTTGAATCGGCGGGCGGATTGGCCCTCCGGCCAGCGCTAGAATCTGTTGCGCGGTCATACCCACGTGGAAATCGTAGGCGCCCGGGGAATTCACGTCGCCCAGCACATAAACCGGCAGATGGCCAATCACCTCCAGCGCGATGCGCGGCGGTTCGACCATGCCGATCTGGCGGCGGAATTTCAGCTCTAGCGCCGCTGCCAGCTCAGCCGGGGTGTGACCCTCTGCTTCGACCTGGCCGACAAGTGGAATCATCAGATCACCGTCACCGGTTATGGTGTATTCGCCGGTTACACCGGTCCAGCTTAGGTAAGTTGTGGACTCCGCATCCCAGCGCATCGCCTTCAGAGACAGCCGATCCTGCGGCAGCAGGCGATATCCCTCGGCCCAAACGGCGCTTGCCGCCAGAGTGAACATCACCAACATCACTTTGAAACAGGTTTTCAAACCTCTGTCTCCCAACTCACTAACTCTACGATCTGTACTACAAACCAAACTGGTGGTTCTGTGATCTTCGATACACAAGAAACGCAAGCTTTATTCGCTGTACGTCAAAAAATCATCGGGCCCGGTTCAAACCTGCACAAGCCCACGCAATCAAGCTAAGCACTCCTGTATTGCGTGACAAGAGAAACGGCCCATCGTCGCGGCTATCCTGTTCCTCGCCCCAAATCCGAAACAATGCTCCGCTAGCAGCCAAACCGTTGACGAAACCAGCTGCGATGTCGGCGTTAAATTCCCAACATTCTTCACAACCGGCACGATTCGATCAAAGCGCCGCAGACTTCTTGCAAAACACATCCAATTCGAACAGATTGAGGCGGTCTCTGCCCAGGCGATTTAGTCATTGCCGCTGGCGTGTGATTTGTTTGTTGATTTCAAGTGTTGCGGTGCGCCGCGTGTGTTCTGAGTTGGATTGAACTGTGAATAGAGTACCCGAAATTCTGCTCTGCATCCTGTTGGGTCTTATCTCTCTGCCCTTCTTTCTTGTCGCGTGTCTGATTGTTGCAACCTCTGTCGGGTTGCCATTGATGTTTTCACAGCGCCGCTGTGGTCTGGGTGGGCGCGAGTTTAATTTGTTCAAACTCCGCTCGATGTCCGAAGCACGTGGCCCGGATGGCGCGTTGTTGCCAGATGATCAACGACAGACCCGCGCGACGGCCTTGATCCGTCGCTTGCGTCTGGATGAAATCCCGCAATTGCTGCTGATCCTGCGCGGTCACATGGCTCTGGTAGGTCCGCGCCCGCTGCTTCCCGAAACCATCGAAAGCTTTGGGCCTGAAGGGCAGTACCGCTGTTCGGTTCGACCCGGCCTGACCGGTTGGGCGCAAGTGAGTGGAAACACAAATCTCAGCAATTCCGAGAAGCTCAGCCTTGATCTGTGGTATGTGGCACATCGGTCTTTGGCTTTGGATTTGCAGATCATGTCAGAAACCGTCGGTGTTGCGCTGCGCGGCGAGAATCGTCGCACAGACCGGATTAAGGCCGCCGCGGATTGGTTGCAGCAACATCCGCCACAAAAATCTTCGTTTCAGAGGTCGCCCGCATGAAAACAGTATTTGTCGGGGCTGTCGAAACCTCCCACGCCGCGTTGGTATCAATTTGTGCTGCGGGGCATGCGCCCGATCTGGTTATGACATTGCCGCCTCATCTGTCGCATCGGCATTCCGATTTTGTCGATCTCAGCGTCGTGGCCAATCGCTATGGCGTACCCGTTGAGTATATTGAGAAAACCAACGCACCCGAGACCATCGCGCAAATCGAGGCCCTGAAGCCCGACCTGATTATGGTCATCGGTTGGTCGCAAATCTGCGGCCCGGCCTTCCGGGCAATCCCCAAGCTGGGGTGCATCGGTTTTCACCCCTCGGCCTTGCCGAAGCTGCGCGGGCGTGGCGTTATTCCATGGACCGTGTTGCTAAGAGAACGAAATGTAGGATCGTCCCTGTTCTGGCTCGGCGAAGGTGCTGATGATGGGCCCATTGCGGCCCAGGCGCGCTATGCCGTTGATCCAAACACAGTCACCGCACGCGAGCTTTATGATCGCTCTTTGCGCGCCATCTCAGGCCTGCTGCCCCCGTTGCTTGAGCAGATTGCCGTGGGAGACATCCCGCGCGAACCTCAGCCCACCACCGGGATCAGCATTTGCGCGCGCCGTCGGCCCGAAGACGGCCTGATCGACTGGGCGCGTTCGGCCGAAGAAATCGAGTGCCTGATCCGTGCCTCGGGCCCGCCCTATCCGGGGGCGTTCACGCAGGGCTCTGACGGTCGGCAGATTGTGATTACAAAGGCCAAATTCTCGGAACCTGACGGGTTTTACATCGGCCTGCCCGGTCAGGTGCAGGACATTGATGGCCAAAACTTCACCGTCGCCTGCGGGGATGGGCGGTGCCTTGATATTCTGGAATGGTCCGGGGCGGATATTCCCCCGGCCATACATTCGAAATTAGGAAAAATGTCATGATAACCACCGATCTCATCAGCGCCGGGGCCGGACCTGCCCTGGTCATCGCCCCTCACCCCGATGACGAGGTGCTGGGCGCGGGTGGTACTATCGCCCGTCTTGCCGATGCGGGCCGCGAAGTGCACGTGGTTGTGGTGACGCGTGCAAAGCCGCCGAAATTCCGGGATGAGGACACCGAGATCACCCGGGCCGAGGCGCGCAAATCTCATGACTATCTGGGCGTGACGCAGACGCACTGGATGGATTTCACCGCGGCGGAGCTATCGGAACAACCGCATTCGGATCTGAATGGCGCGTTGGGCAAGTTGGTGCGTGATCTCGGAGCCGATCTGATCCTTGCGCCGCATCCGGGCGATATTCACATGGATCACCAGCTGACATTTCTGTCCAGCCTTGTGGCGAGCCGCCCGCATCAGGACAAGTACCCGGCGACTATCGCAGCCTATGAGACATTGTCCGAGACCAACTGGAACGCGCCGTATCTGACGCCGCCCTTTGTTCCGAATATCTTTGTCGATATCTCGGACACGCTGGAACGCAAGCTGAAAGCCTTTGCGATGTTTGAAAGCCAGGCCAAGCAAGCCCCGCACGAGCGCTCGGTCGACAGCTTGCGCGCGTTGGCGACCCTACGCGGTGCAACCGTCCACCGGCACGCGGCCGAGGGGTTTGTTCTGGTCCGAACCGTGGTCTGACAGGAGAGTTCGAAATGGCATCTTGGCCCATATACGATCAGGAACAGATAGATGCGGTCAGCCGGGTTTTGGCATCGGGCAAAGTCAACGCTTGGACCGGACCGGATGTACGCGCATTCGAAGACGAATACCGTGCGTATACTGGTTCTATCCACGCCATTGCCATGGCCAACGGCACCGTGACGCTGGACGCGGCCCTGCACGTGCTGAATCTTGAACCCGCGGACGAAGTGATTGTCACCCCGCGCAGTTTTATCGCCTCGGCCAGTTCCGTGATGCTGGAGGGTGGAGTACCGGTCTTCGCGGATGTCGATCCAGTCACCCAGAACATCACCGCCGAAACCATCGCGCCGCTGATCACGTCGCGCACGCGCGGGATCATTCCGGTACATCTGGGCGGCTGGCCTTGCGATATGGATGCGATCATGGATTTGGCGCAAGCGCATGATCTATGGGTGATCGAAGATTGCGCGCAGGCCCATGGTGCGATGATCGGCGACCGCCACGTAGGCACCATCGGCACGTTCGGATCGTTCTCGTTCTGTCAAGATAAGATCATGACCACGGGCGGTGAAGGTGGTTTGCTGACCACGAATGACCACGAACTCTGGTCTCGGGTCTGGAGCTACAAGGATCATGGCAAGGGTTATGACACGGTGTTCAACACCGATCATCCGCCGGGGTTCCGCTGGTTGCACGATTCCGGGCCGGGCACAAACCTGCGTATGACCGGTCCATCGGCGGCTTTGGGCCGCGTTCAGTTGCAAAGGCTGAATGATTGGCGCGCCCATCGCACGGCCAATGCCCGGATACTGGGCGAAGCTTTGACCACCTGCCCCGCGTTCATGGTGCCAAACCCACCGGACAACGTGACCCATGCCTATTACCGGTTCTACGCCTTCGTACGCCCGCAGGCCCTGGCCTCGGGCTGGTCGCGCGACCGCATCATTTCCGAGATCTCGCAGGCGGGGTTCCCCGCCTTCTCAGGCAGTTGCTCTGAAATCTACCTTGAAGATACGTTCCGCAAACATGGGCTCGGCCCCGCTGAACGCCTGCCGGTTGCGCGCGAGCTGGGCGAGACTAGCCTAGCGTTTCTGGTCGATCCAGGCTGGTCGCAAGAAGACATCGCGCGTCTTGCACAGGTCATCGTTGACGTAGGCAATGAGGCCCTAGCAGGGCAAAAGGCGGGATAAATGATCCTGCACGTAGTCACTGATTTCTCGACTCAGGGCGGAGCGCAAGCGATGCTCGCCCGGTTGCTGTCACATTCTGGCGAACGCGCAGTTGTGGTAGCGCTGACTGAAGTGTCAGATCGGTGCCGCGCGATGGCAGGGAATGAAAAGGTCGAGTATATCTCGCTGCGGGCTCGGTCGCCTTTGTCTTTTCCCCGCGCCATCTGGCAGATTGCGCGTTTAATCCGGACCCATAAACCCGATGTGGTGCTGTGCTGGATGTATCACGCTATGGTCGTTGGTCTTATCGCGCGGGTCTTATCGCTGCGCCATGTGCCGGTGATCTGGACCGTGCGGCAGGCTTTGGACGACCCGGCGGCCTTTACCCGCAGCACCCGGATCGCCGTGCGCCTTTCACAAAAACTGTCGCGGTATTGCGATGGGATCATCTACAACTCGACCCGAGCGTTGGAACAACACGGCAAATACGGATTTGCACAAAACAATACCTCGGTCGTGCCAAACGGTTTTCTTTTGCCTCACGCGCCAACCCCCAGACCTGGCCCCGCGCGCGTGGTTGGACTAGCGGCCCGGTTTCATCCACAAAAGGATTTTGAGACGTTTTTCCGCGCCTTCGCCATCGCGCGTCAAACCTTCCCAGACCTGACCGCGCGGTTGGCCGGGGATGGTGTGACCAGCGAGAACGAAGCCCTACTCGCGCTGATGGCCCAGGCGGGCATACCCGAAGACAGCGTAACGTTGTGCGGCGATCTGCACGACATGACCGCGTTTTATAACAGCATTGATCTTCTCGTCCTGTCCTCGCGCACCGAAGGCTTTCCCAATGTCATTGCCGAGGCGATGAGCTATGGCCGTCCGGTTGTGACCACCGATGTGGGTGACGCAGCCAAGATCGCTGGTGATATCGGCTATGTGGTAGCAGCCCGTGATACCGAGGGGCTTGGACAGGCCTTGACAGATGCCGCGAACTGGAGCGCCGACGCTTACGCACAGCGCAGTGTGGCGGCCCGGGATCGCATCGCCTCTCAATACTCTCTCGCCGCGATCGCTGCGTCTTATGATGCGGTTTTGTTTGGCACCACACCAAAGGCCGGGACGTCGACCGCCCCGCATACCGGATAGGAAAACAGGGCCATGTGCGGCATTGCCGGATATCTTGCATTCAACCCAATCGGTCGTGAAGCAGGCACCGCCGCGCTGAAACAGATGTGTGACAGCATCGCGCATCGTGGCCCCGATGCGGATGGCATGTTCGTAGACCCCGAAACGGGCGTGGCCTTGGGGCATCGCCGTTTGGCCATTGTTGATCTGTCCGAGACCGGCGCGCAACCCATGAGTTCGCCCAGCGGGCGCTACTGCATTGTTTACAATGGGGAAATCTATGGGTTCCTCGACCTGCGCCAGAAGCTGATTGATCTGGGCGTGACCTTCCGGGGCACCTCCGACACCGAAGTTTTGCTGGCCTCGATGGATCAGTGGGGCGTCCGCAGAACTCTAGAACTGGCCCATGGTATGTTCGCCTTTGCGGTATACGACCGGCAACAGAACCGGGTTGTCTTTGCGCGGGATCGGCTGGGTAAGAAACCGCTCTATCTGGGCGTGAAAGGCGGCCATCTGCTGTTTGGCTCTGAACTCAAAGCCCTGCGCGCCCATGCGGCTTTTGGCACGCCCGAGGTCGACCGCCGCGCGCAGGAACAATATGCGCGCTATGCCTTTATCCCGGCCCCTCTGACGATCTACCGCGACGTGATGAAACTGCCAGCGGGCACGATGGTCGAGGTTCAGTTGGATGCACCCCCATCCTCGGCCGAGGATCTGGTAACAGGGCTGCACAGGTTCTGGGACCTGCGGGATCGGGTCGAAGCCTCTCGGGCTGATCGTTACGCAGATGAGGCGCAAGCACTTGCAGGCATCGAAGACGCGCTGATGTCGGCAGTGGGCGAGCGTATGGTGGCTGATGTGACCGTCGGCACATTCTTGTCCGGTGGCATCGATTCCAGCCTGATCACTGCGATGATGCAGCAGCAATCCGAGCGCAAAGTCACCAGCTTCACCGTTCGTTTCGACCATGACGCGACAAACGAGGCCGATCACGCAGCCGCTATCGCAAAACATCTGGGCACCGACCATCACGAAGTCACCGCGACGCCCGAGATGGCGTTTGATCTGTTACAGACGCTGCCACAGGTCTATGATGAACCCTTCGCCGACCCGTCAGCCTTTCCGACGCTACTGGTATCGCAACTGGCCAGCGAAAAGCTGAAAGTGGTGATGTCAGGCGACGGCGGAGACGAGTCGTTCGGCGGTTATGAACGCTATGCCCGCATGATGGCGATGGAGCGGATCAGTGCGAAACTACCCGGTCCAGCCGCCTCGGTTCTGGCGGCCTCACCTGCGGCTGTAACGCAGGCAGCCGCAACACTTCTGAAACCGTTGGCCCCGGCCTCGATGCGGGATCAGATCACGCCGGATCGCCTGTCCAAAGTCGCCGCGATTGCCCGCCATCCGGACTTCCGCAGCCGGTATGATGCGCTGTTTACTCTGTGGACTCCTCCATCTGCATCCGATCAGGGCCTGTTCCGATCACGTGCGTTGCCGCATGGGCTCGGCCCGGTGGATACGATGATGCTGCTGGATTCCGAGCTCTATCTGCCCGAGAGCATTCTGGTCAAAGCCGACCGTGCCTCGATGTCAGTCGGGCTTGAGATCCGCGCACCCCTGTTGGACTACCGCGTGGTCGAGGCCGCGTGGCGCGCGCCGGATACGCTCCGATATGATGGTAAATCAGGCAAAGTCGCCCTGCGCCGCCTGTTGGACAAACGTGTGCCGAAAGCGTTGTATGACCGGCCAAAACAGGGCTTTGGCATCCCGCTTAACGATTGGTTGCGGGGACCGTTGAAATCCGTTGCCAATGATGTCTTTACGTCAAACAATGGTACTTTCGATGCGGTCGACCGGGCGCAGCTGAACAAACGCTGGTCCGAGCATCTGTCTGGCAGTCGCAACTGGGGCCCGCATTTGTGGGTGGTGCTGATGTACCATTTCTGGCAGCAGGAATGGATGGCCTAAGGCACTTCCAGTTTTTTGAAGCATCACGTCATCACCAATGTCCCGAGAGCGCGAAGGCGGCAGGGTATTGGTGATTCCACATGAACTGGAAGTGCTTCAAGGCAGCGGGTCGCCAGCCAGAACACTCAGATATTCCTCAAGGTTTGACCAGCCGTCGCCATCGCGGTCTTTCCAGCCATCGCTGCGGTCATCCGGGTCCAGGCCTTCACGAGCCTCTTCCCAGTCATCCGGCAACCCGTCCAGATCACGGTCATTCAGTGCGGATATCTCGGGCAGGTCCGGCCAGCCTCCGACCTCATCCGGGTGATCGATCCTGTGCCCGTCACAGCCCCGGACGTTTTCAATGATCGACCGGTCCAGACTGTCCAATTCCCGATCCAGCCCAGAACGTGCGCCAACATTGCTCAACACATGTTCCAAAACACCCGAGACAGGTTCGGGCGTGACCGACAGCGGGAACGCGGGGCTTGAGACAATATTGGATCGGGCCGCGACATCCACCACACGACCCTGTTTCGACCTGTCACACAGGATGTCCAGTCGATTGTCCAGATAGAGGTTATCGTCGGCAAAAACCTCTAGCTTGTTGTTTGGCTCAACCGGAAACACTTCAATCGCAGCAGGGCGCGGGCGGTTTCGTGTGCTCGGCCCGGGCAGGATTACGTTGCCCACATAGTTGATCCACGTGTCGCCATAGAGGTTCCGAAATTCACCAAATTGCGACGAGGCATCATAAAACACATTGTTTACGATATCGACCGGGCCCAGTGCGGTTGAAGATACATCAGGATTGCGGTCACGGTTATGGGCAAACAGGTTTCCCGTCAGCGTGATCCGCCCACAATCCGAGACAGCCCCATCCTTGGAACAAATCAAGGCGCCTTTAGAATGGCGGCGCTCTGTATGGCTCGATTTGTCCAGACCATAGGCCAGGATGGTGTTGGCGATAGTGATATCATGGCTGGCATAGCGTTCGCTGCCGATCCCAAGGTTTTCATCCACGCCAAATGAGACCGAGACATGGTCGACATAGACGTCCGTGCTGCTTTCAATGCCCAGCCCATCAACACTCGGTGAGGGTTTCTTGCTCGGGCCCGGACGGAATTTCATGAAGCGCAGCAAGACATTATGTGAATCGTACACCATCAGCGGTGACGACTGCACTTTCCCCACGCGCAGCTGTATCCCCTGCCCCGGCGCAGTTTGCCCGGCGATATAGGTATTGGGCGAAACACGAAGTTGTTTGTCGACAACAATGGTGCCAGACACGGCAAACACACAGACCCGCCCTACACCCGGATGCTGTACGCATTCCCTTAGGCTGCCGCGTCCGGAATCGGCCAAAGTGGTCACGTAGTACACGCTGCCACCGCGCCAACCGTTGGCGTATTTTCCATACCCTATCGCCCCAGGAAACGCGATCTGTCCCCTGTCAGAATCATCTGCCATCGCGCCGGTCGCGATTGGCAACGTCACTACAAACAAACTCAGGAGCGCGAGGCAAAAACTGCGGAAAATATGCATGCTGGACCTAATCATGTCGAAACCGAAATACGAAACACAAAGGATTGTTCAACCCTCCGGAACAGACCCTAGCGCAGCTTGTCGGGTAAGACACCCTAAACCTGTCGCATCGGCGCTTTCCGGCAAAGAATTGATCGAATTGAAAAACTCCCGTCCCTTCGCTGTAACTTCATTGCGTTTCCAAACCAACCGGGACGCAAGTTCGAGGATTCCAGGCTTTCCCTTTCACCTCGTATCGGTGCAGGATATGGACAAGAATTTTGGGCGGAGCCAGCACGTGATTTCGAATGAGACCTACCGGCATATGCTGACCTTCGCGGTCGTAGGGTCCCTGGCCTTCGTCGTAGACGCGGGGGTGTTTACGGCCTTGAATACGCTTGGCGCAGGCACGTTTTTGTCACGCTGCCTATCCATCCTGACGTCTGTGACCTTCACCTGGTATTTGAACCGGACGTTTACGTTTAAAACCCAAACCCCACCCAGTTTCATCGAATTTCTCAGCTATCTGGGCGGTATGCAGTTGGGCCTGATCACCAACTTCACCACGTTCTTTGTCGTGCTCTATATCTCAGAATTTGCGAATACCTATCCGATCATCGCGCTGGCAATTGCGACACTTGCCGGGATGACGATCAACTTTCTGATTTCAAGAAAGATTTTGCAGAAATAGTCAGACCGCTATAAAACTCAGATATTGCCACGCGAGTACGCTTAATCCACTTGAATACGCCGTTTGTCAGTTGAACTAAATTAATCAGTTGGGGAAACCCGTTCGTGCTTAAAAACTTCTTCCTCATTTGCCTTAGTACGCTGATCAGTCTGGCAGTGCTTGAGGTGGCATTGCGTCTGTTCGATCCGCTGGGCTTTCAACCGCATATCAGCCGCGATCTGGCAAATGTTCCTCTGGTCAATGACGAGAATTATTTCTGCACAGGTGGGCCTAAACGTCTGATCCCGCATCCGGTGGTGTACTCACGCGAAACGCCCAACCAGTCCTATTTTGAGTTCCGCAACGATATCGCCACATTCGTCAAGATCAACGAACACGGCTTTCGCGGTGTGTTTGACCCAGGTGTTGGGAAAAAACGTGTGATCGTGCTTGGAGATTCCTTCATTCGCGGCAGCTTGTCTGACGAGACGGAAACCATCCCTGCCTTGTTGTCCGAATGGTCTGCAGATACACATTTTGTCAACCTGGGCACCGGCGGCCACGGCACGCTGCAACACGCGCTGACTTATGATGAGTTCAAAGACCAGATCCCGCATGAAACGGTGCTATTGTTCATCTTCAATCGCAATGATCTGGTCGACAACATACGATTCCAAAGGTGGCAGCAAAACCCAAAGCCGATCTCGCGTGATCCGACGGCTACACAGAGACTGAAACGGGCTTTTGCAAAGCTTTACGTCGGCAAACTGGTGCTGAGTTTCAAAAGTGCTCTGTTTGATCAGAACCTGTACCCGTCGGTCCCGACCGAGATTGAAGAGGCGCTTTTGCTTCAATCCCTTGCGGACCTTTCGCAGTCCGTCACAGATCAAGGCGCAGAGTTGATTGTATTTTCACTGCCCGATATCTCGGAATTCCTGGGCAAGGATACGATCACCTTCCGGGATGACCCGGTTGGCTATTCTGACGCGGTACGTCGCCTAATTGCCAGGGCCGCCGAACAAAACGGCTTTGCCTATCTGAACCTGAAACCGGGCCTTATTGAGATGTCAGAAGATCGGGACCTGCCGACAGCAGAGCTGTACGGCACACCGGACCACCATCTGCGGGAAATTGGCAGTTTTGCAGTGGCAAATCTGGTAGCCCAATTCCTTCAGGACAGCAACGTTGCCGCCTTTACCCCGGATGCTGAATTTGTGGATCGCATGCATGTCGATCCAGCCAATGTAGTCTGTCCCTAGGCATCATACGCCTCACCCAACAGCGCAAATTTACGCCCATGCAAAACGACATGCAGCGGGTATTCCGGCAGATGCATCGAATGCAGGCGGCGCTCGAACTCCTCTGCGTCAATATCCACCGGCAATTGCTGCATGGCTGAAAGTTCTTTCATCCTGCGCGCCTCACCGCACCAGGCTTCGTCGCCCGAGGCTTTGATCTGATCCGCAAGATAAGTTTCGCCACCGGCTGCGACCCCACCAATCACCTCTTGTAGCAGGTGGTAAAGATACAGATGCGTGCGCGCCAGAACGGATCGCAACCCATCCTTTGGCAATATCGGAAACCGCAGCGCCCTGATGATCGTACCGTTATCGACCTTGGTGTTGATCAAATGCGCCGTCACACCGTATTGATCCGCCCTTTCATACAGCGCGAAATTGATACAGCCACTGCCCGGGTATTCCGGCGGCCCGGGATGGAAGTTGATCGCTGCAACCGAGGCCGCATCGATCATGGCCTGATCCAGGATGAAATAGCTGCGAAAGCAAAAAATGTACTCGCCCTGCCAATCGCGCACCCAATCGGGCAGCCCCTGCCCCAGACCTTTGGATTCGACATAGCTGACGTCAAAGCCTGCATAGTTCAGAAACTGCAGCGCCTTTTGCGTGCCGTCACAATTATCGCGGCCAAAGAACAGAACTTTGGGGCCACCTGTATGGGTGTTTTGCTGAGTTTTGTTTATCATCACGTCCACGCATTCAAATCACGCCCCAGCTATGTTGGGCTCTGGTAACCCGGACTATGACACACAAAAATCACCCGCTCTAGGGCAGGTTTAGAAAGGCCCGCGCTGATGTGGCACGGGCCCGTTCTTTTAGTCGATTATGGCGTTCAGCGTAGCGCTGGGGCGCATCACAGCGGCCGCCTTTGCCGGGTCAGTGTGATAATACCCACCCAGATCAGCCGCAGCACCTTGGGCCGCTGCCAGTTCGGCCAGAATCTGCTCTTCCTTGGCCGCCAGTTCTTTGGCAACCGGTGCAAATTCTGCAGCCAGATCGGCATCGTCACCTTGCGCAGCCAGTGCTTCGGCCCAATAGCGCGCGAACCAGTAGTGGCTATCGCGGTTGTCAGGCTGGCCAACTTTGCGGCTGGGCGACTTGTTGTTGTCCAGAATACCCTGCGTTGCAGCTTCGGCCGCTGCGCCCAACACGCCGGCCTTGGCGTTACCTTTGCTATCGGCCAGGAAGTTCAGCGATTCACCCAAGGCGCAGAATTCACCCATCGAATCCCAGCGCAGGTGGTTTTCCTCGACCAACTGTTGCACGTGTTTCGGGGCCGAGCCACCGGCGCCTGTTTCGAACAGACCGCCGCCATTCATCAGCTTGACAATCGACAACATCTTGGCCGAAGTGCCCAGTTCCAGGATCGGGAACAGGTCAGTCAGGTAGTCGCGCAGCACGTTGCCTGTGATGGCAATCGAGTCTTTGCCAGCTGTTATGGTCTCCAAAGATTGACGTGTCGCCTTTCGCGGGGCCATGATCTGGAACTTGTCGGCAACGCCTGCGGCCTCAAGCGCCGGTTTGACGTATTTGATCAACTCGGCGTCATGGGCGCGGTTGGCGTCCAGCCAGAAAATCGCCTCGGATCCGGTCAGACGCTGACGGTCCATCGCCAGTTGGATCCAGTTCTCGATGGGTGCTTTCTTGACGGTGCAAGAGCGCCAGATGTCACCCTGTTCGACCTCGTGCGAATGTAGCGTTTCACCATTGGCCAGCACGATGCGGATCGTACCATCGGCAGGGGCCTGGAACGTGGTCGGGTGCGAGCCATATTCCTCGGCTTTCTGCGCCATCAGGCCAACATTGGCCACAGCCCCGGCAGTGGCCGGGTTCAGCGCACCATTGGCTTTGAAGAACTTGATCGATTCATCGTAAACCGGCGCATAGCAACGGTCGGGGATCACACAGTTGGTGTCGCCCTTGGCACCGGTCTCGTCCCAGCCTTTGCCGCCCGCGCGGATCACAGCGGGCATCGAGGCATCGATGATAACATCCGATGGTACGTGCAGGTTGGTAATGCCACGGTCGCTGTCAACCATATACATGGACGGGCGGTCGCCCTTGATCGCGTCAATGGCGGCCATGATGTCCGCATTGCCCTGAACACGCTCCAACAGGTCGCCCAGACCCGAGTTCGGGTTCACGCCCAGTGCATCCAGCTCAGCACCGAATTTTTCGAACACCGGGGCCAGCCACGCCTTGACCGCATAACCAAAGATGATCGGGTCGCTGACCTTCATCATCGTGGCTTTCATGTGCAGCGAGAACATGGTGCCGTCTTTCTTGGTGTCCTCGATGGCGTCGGCCAGGAACGCGGACAGAGCCTTGACCGACATGAATGTTGCGTCAGCCACGGTACCCTCAGCCAGCGGCCAGCCGTCTTTCAGAACGACCACGCTGTCGTCTTTGCCGACAAATTCGATCTTCGCATCACCGGCTTGCGCGGCAGTGATCGTCGCCGATTTCTCGTTCGCGTAGAAATCGTTGCCCGGCATCGACGACACTTTGGTTTTGCTGTCCGAGGACCATTCTCCCATCGAATGCGGGTTCTTCTGAGCGTAGTTCTTCACCGCCCGCGCCGCACGACGGTCGCTGTTGCCTTCGCGCAGAACCGGGTTCACGGCCGAGCCCTTGATCGTATCACAGCGCGCGCGGATCGCCTTTTCTGCGTCTGTCGAGGGTTCTTCGGGGTAGTTCGGAACGTCATAGCCCTGCGACTGCAGTTCTTCGATAGCCGCCACAAGCTGGGGCACCGAGGCCGAGATGTTCGGCAGTTTGATCACATTCGCGTCCGGTGTCTTCACCAGCTCGCCCAAAGCAGCCAAATCGTCGGTGATGCGCTGAGCGTCTGTCAGGCTCTCGGGAAAGGTCGCCAGAATACGGCCCGCCAGCGAAATATCCTTGGTTCCCACGCTGACACCCGCCGCCGAGGCGAATTTGCGAATGATGGGCAGAAACGACGCGCTGGCCAGTTCGGGCGCTTCGTCTACAATGGTATACAATATGTCGAAGTTCGATTTATCTGCCATATTCTTTTACCTTTTTTAAGCCTTTCGGGGCGTGCGATCCAAGAGTTGTGGCCACATCATCGCGGCGCGAGAGGGGCAGATCAATGCTACCGCCCCTGGGTGACTCTGTTTTGACAGGGCCTCCCATAAATGAGGTTTGGATTGGAATCAATCACTCAACGTCGCGCGTTTTGCCACGGGTCGCAGGACCAGGTCACGAAGGATGTCGGATACAAGCGACGGGCCCGCCGCTTACCTAAACCGAAGCCCCGTCTCAGGATCAAACACCATCGCGCGTTCGGGCTCGACTGAGATGCCAATCCGTTCGCCGGTTGTACTGCGCTGGTCATCGCGTTCTTCGACGATCAGTTTTTCGCCGCTTGGCGTCAGCAGATAGGAATAGGAGACGCCACCCAGCGCCTCGGTCAGATCAACCGTACAGTTTTCAGCGGAACGGTCGATCTGGATATGTTCAGGCCGCATACCCAAGGTCACTTTGTTCAGCCCGGCAGGAACGTTGGCTGAAATCGGCAACCGAGCACTGAGCGCAGGGTGCGTCACATGGCCGTCGGCATAGTCGCATTCCAGAAAGTTCATCGCGGGCGAGCCAATGAAACCGGCAACAAAGCGGTTATCGGGGTCCCGGTACAGGTCCATCGGGGCGCCCACCTGTTCGATCCGTCCGTCTCGCAAGACCACGATCTTGTCGGCCATGGTCATCGCTTCGACCTGATCATGGGTCACATAAATCATAGTCGCGCCGATTTCCTGATGTAGACGAGCGATTTCCACGCGCATCTCAACCCGCAACTCGGCGTCAAGGTTTGAGAGTGGTTCGTCAAACAGAAACACCTCGGGGCCACGCACGATGGCGCGCCCAATCGCTACGCGCTGACGCTGCCCCCCGGACAGGGCCTTGGGTTTGCGTTTCAGATACTGATCCAGCTTCAGTATGTTCGAGGCTTCTTGTACCTTCTTGTCGATCTCACCTTTGGCCACGCCGTTCATGCGCAGACCAAAGCCCATATTCTCGGCCACAGTCATGTGCGGGTACAGCGCATAGGTCTGAAACACCATTGCCACGCCGCGCTTGGCAGGGTCCATATAGGTCACCTCGCGTGCGCCGATATGGATTTGGCCTTCCGAAGTCTCTTCAAGCCCAGCAATCATTCGCAACAACGTGGACTTGCCGCAACCCGAGGGGCCGACAAACACACAGAACTCTCCATCTTCAATCTGCAGATCAATCCCGTGGATGACCTGTGTCTGGCCATATCGTTTGATCGCTTGGTTCAGAGTCACACCTGTCATGTCCCTTGCATCCTGTCTTCCAGAGTGTTCGGGCGGGTCTCGGGGAACCGCCACGCCTGTGCCTCGGCCCCGATCTGTTCGGCGACGCGCCGAACCCGGGGAACCCAAGCTTCCAATTGTTCGAAACTCATTCGGTCGGTTGAGCCAGTCACAGAAATCGCGCCCAGCATCCGCCCGCCGGCGGTGAGGATCGGGCAAGCGATACAGATGATGCCAGGCTCATGCTCTTCGTCATCCACGGCAAAACCGCGCGCGCGAATACGGTCCAAGTCAGCGCGCAGGGCCGCTTCGGACGTCAACGTCTTGTCGGTGAACCGGTGATAGCTTTGCTGAGAAACGGCCTTGTTCAGCGCCTCTTCGCCCAGAAAGGCCATCATCGCCTTGCCGACGCCTGTGCAATAGGCTGGTCCGACCTTTCCAGCCTGCGAATACATCTCGACCGGCTGCGCGGCGTTGCGTTTATCGACATACAAAACCTGGCTGGAATCGAGCTGTGCCAGATGCACTGTCTCGCCTGTTTCCCGGCTCAGCGAATCCAGAAATGGCCGCGCGATCGGAGCCAGAGAGCTTTGCGTCCAGGCCACGTGGGCCAGACGAACCAATCGCAAACCGGGCGTGTAGGTCTGCCGATCCGGGTCATAGGAAAGCATGCCCTGGTTGGTCAGGCTTTGCAGAAACCTGTACAGCGTCGCCTTGGGAAAATCGCTGCGGTCCAGCAGTTCCGCAAACCGAACCGGGCGTTCGAACGACGCCACCTGATCCAGCACATCACATGCTTTGCCTATTGTTCCGTCACCTGCCACGGGTGCGAGATCTCCTCCGTTTGACCCTCTCCATCCTCATGAGGGTCTTGACAAGACTAGCCGAGTCGATGTGTAGTTTTCAATATATAAAACTAGGTTTCAATATATGAAACCAAAATGGAAGCTTAAGGGAGGAAACCATGCATTCCATGTTCAAGCGCACTGCGGCTGCTCTAGCGGCTAGTGTGGCACTTGCCGCGCCCGTTGCGGCCGAGCTGACCGGCGAGCTGCGGATATTCCTCGATACATCGAACCCGGCGCCCCGTGCGACCATGGAAGCGATGATCGAGCGGTTTGCGGCCGAACACCCGGGGCTTGAGATCGAGACAACTGTGATCGACCGCGAAGCCTACAAGACCCAGATCCGCAACTTCCTGACGGCGGACACGCCTGATGTGGCAACATGGTACGCGGCCAACCGCATGAAGCCTTATGTCGAAGCTGGTCTGTTCGAAGACGTCTCGGACCTTTGGGCCGAGCCCGAGATTGCTGATAACCTTGCCTCGACCAAAGGTGCGATGACCATTGATGGTAAGCAGTGGGGCGTGCCGTATACTTACTACCAGTGGGGCGTTTACTACCGTAAAGACATCTTTGATGAGCTGGGCCTGAGCGAGCCGACCACCTGGGAAGAAGAGCTGGCAAACTGTCAGAAAATCGTCGATTCGGGCCGGGCCTGCTACACCATCGGCACCAAGTTCCTGTGGACCGCTGGTGGTTGGTTCGACTACCTGAACATGCGCACCAATGGCTATGACTTCCACAATCAACTCGCCAATGGCGAAATCAGCTGGGAAGACGACCGGGTTAAGCAGACCTTCGCCAACTGGAAGCAGTTGATCGACATGGGTGCCTTCATCGACAATCACCAGACCTATAGCTGGCAAGAGGCCCTGCCCTTCATGGTCAACGGCGAAGCCACAGCTTACCTGATGGGCAACTTTGCCGTAGCGCCGCTGCGCGAGGCTGGCCTGACTGATGATCAACTGGACTTCTATCAGTTCGTTGCCATCAACCCCGATGTCGAATTGGCAGAAGACGCCCCGACCGACACCTTCCACATTCCGGCCAACGCCTCGAACAAGGAAGCCGCACGCGAGTTCCTGCGCTTCGTTGTTTCGGCGGACGAACAGACCGAAATCAACAATGGTGCAAACCTGGGTCAGCTGCCTGTGAATGCGCAATCCTCGGTGGATGACGACAAGTTCCTGCAGCAGGGCTTCACCATGCTGTCGTCGAACAGCCCGGGCGGTGTTGCTCAGTTCTGGGATCGTGACGCGCCTGCGGAAATGGCCAAAGTGTCGATGGAAGGCTTCCAGGAGTTTATGGTCAAGCCGGACAATGCCGACCGTGTTCTGGCCAAGCTGGAACGTGCGCGCCAGCGCATCTACGACAACTAAACGGAGCTGGCCAGGCTAAAGCCCGGCCTACCCAAAATGCAATCGCAAGGCGGCGTTTGCCCGCCTTCATCCCACCAAACCCGGAATGCCGCCATGACCATCGCCGCAAACGCCTCAGAGCAGGAAAGCTGGTTCCACCGCAACCAACAGCGCATTGCGCCGTGGTTGTTCCTGGCACCCGGCCTGCTGTTTTTTATGGTCTATGTGATCATCCCGGTCTTTCAGTCCTTCAACCTGTCTCTTTATGAATGGGACGGTTTGGGCGCGGCGGAATATGTCGGCTTTCGCAACTACGAGGACCTGTATTGGGAATGGGTTGATCGGGATGCGTTTTATATCTCGCTGAAGAATAACCTGATCTGGCTGATCCTTTATCTGGCTGCGATCCCAGCGGGCCTGTTCATTGCGCTGTTCCTGAACCAGACAGTCTGGGGCATCAGACTATACAAATCTTTGTTTTTCTTTCCCTTCGTTATCTCACAAGTTGTCGTCGGCCTTGTTTTCACGTGGTTCTACGACCCGACATTCGGCTTGTTGAACGAGTTTCTAGGCTTCTTTGGCATGGGTCCGCTCAACGTGCTGGGCGATGAGAGGTTCGTGACATACGGCATCATCTTTGCAGGCCTCTGGCCGCAGACGGCCTATTGTATGATCCTCTACCTGACCGGCCTGAATGCCGTCGACCCTGAACAGATCGAAGCCGGACGGCTGGACGGCGCAAAGGGCGGCAGGATGCTGTGGCATATCATTCTTCCGCAACTGCGCCCTGCGACCTTCATCGCCTTTGTAGTAACTATCATCGGCGCGCTGCGGTCGTTCGACCTGATCTCGATCATGACCCAGGGCGGGCCGTTCGGCTCCTCCCGCGTGCTGGCCTACTATATGTTCGAGGTCGCTCTGTCGGAGTACGGTTTCCGCATGGGCTACGGCGCTGCCATCGCGGTGATCCTGTTCCTGATTATGCTCTGCTTCATCGCCTACTTCCTGTGGTCGATGTACCGCGAAGAAAAGGGGCACTGAGATGTTTCCCAAACCCATCGAAAAACAACCCCGCGCGGCACAGATAACCTATCAGGCCATGCTGCCATTGGCGTTGCTATTGTGGCTAGGGCCGCTGCTGGCGGTTGCCCTGTTCTCGGTCAAACCCGCTGCTGACTTTACGAATGCCAACTATTGGGGAATGCCATCCAGTTTCGAAGGCGCGTTCAACTACGGACAGGTCTTCTTCAATTCAGATATGCCACGCTATCTGATGAACTCGTTCCTGATCACAATCCCGACGGTGATCGGCTGCGTCGCGCTTAGCACCATGACCGGGTTCGCGTTGGGTATCTACAAGTTCAAATCGAACATCTGGATCTTCTTCATGTTCGTGGCGGGCAACTTTGTACCGTTCCAGATCCTAATGGTACCGGTTCGCGACCTGACGCTGGAACTGGGTCTCTACAATACCAAAACCGGCCTTGTGCTATTCCACATCGCCTTCCAGACCGGGTTCTGTACCCTGTTCATGCGCAACTTCATCCGTGCCCTGCCTTTTGAGTTGATCGAGGCCGCACGGGTCGAGGGCATCAGCGAATGGCGCATTTTCTGGTACGTTGTGTTGCCGCTGATGAAGCCTGCAATTGCCGCGCTCAGCGTGCTAATTTTCACCTTCATCTGGAACGACTATTTCTGGGCAGTAGTATTGACCCAAGGCGCTGAAAGTCAGCCTGTCACCGCAGGGATCACCAGTTTCAACGCGCAATTCCGCGCTGCCTATCAATTGATGAGTGCTGGTTCCATCGTGGCAGCCCTGCCGCCGGTGGCCATGTTCTTCCTGATGCAAAAACACTTCATCGCGGGCCTGACCCTCGGTGCCGTAAAATAACGTCAAACCAAAGGTTTGCCTCAATGACAAAGATCGCCTTCATTGGTGCGGGCTCCACGATCTTCATGCAGAATATCGTGGGCGACGCGCTGCTGACCCCTGCGCTGGCCGATAGCCATTTCGCGCTGATGGACATCAATCCCGAACGTTTGGCCGAAAGCGAATCCGTGGCCCGCGCCATGATCCGCTCGGTCGGCACAGGTGCGACCGTTTCCACACACGCCGACCGCCGCGCGGCGCTGGACGGGGCGGATTTTGTGATCACCGTGTTCCAGATTGGCGGGTACACGCCTTGCACGGTCGCCGATTTCGAGATCCCAAAACAATACGGTTTGCGCCAGACTATCGCTGACACGCTGGGTATTGGTGGCATCATGCGCGGATTGCGTACGGTTCCAGTCCTGTGGGACGTCGCGCGCGACATGATGCAACTCTGCCCCAACGCGACGCTACTGCAATACGTAAACCCGATGGCGATCAACACCTGGGCGCTGGCTGAACGTTTCCCGACCCTGAAGCATGTTGGCCTCTGCCACTCGGTCCAGAACACGGTCGAGGAACTGGCCCATGACCTGGACCTGCCCAAGGAAGAATTCCGCTACAAGGTCGCGGGCGTCAATCACGTCGCGTTCTTCCTAAAACTGGAACATCAGGGCCGCGACCTTTACCCCGCTCTGCGACAAGGATATGCCAGCGGGCGCTTGCCCAAAGCTCCACTGTTGATGCCCCGTTGCCCGAACAAGGTGCGGTATGAGGTTATGGATCACCTTGGTTACTTTTGCACCGAAAGCTCGGAACATCTTGCCGAATACGTTCCGTGGTTCATCAAGGACGGACGCGAAGATTTGATCGAGCGGTTCTCGATCCCGCTGGACGAATACCCCACCCGCTGCATCGAACAGGTTGCAAGCTGGAAAGAACAAGCCAAGACACTGACCGATGGCCGGGATATCGAAGTCTGCCGCAGCCATGAGTTCGCCGCCGACCTGATGAACGCCATCGTCACCGACGCGCCCTATGCGGCCTATGGCAACTTGCCCAACACTGGCCAAATCCCACAATTGCCCTTGGGTGCCGCGGTCGAAACCCCCTGTTTGGTAGACAGCAACGGCGTGCAGCCTTCGGTGGTTACCGATATCCCGCCTCAATTGATCGCCCTGATGCGGACCCAGATCAACGTGCAGGAACTGACGGTGCGCGCACTGGTTGAGCAAAACCCAGAACACATCTATCACGCCGCCATGATGGACCCGCACACCGCCGCCGAACTGGATTTGCGGCAAATCCGCAGCCTTGTCACCGATCTGCTGACAGCTCATGCCGACTGGCTGCCTGATTGGTGCCGCCCAGCCCGCGCCGCTTGAAAGGCCCCGCATATGACGAAGAAACGCCGTTCACAGCATTGGTACGGAAAACTCGACAAGGATGGCTTCATCCACCGATCGTGGATGAAGAACCAAGGCTTTCCCGACCACGCCTTTGACGGACGTCCAGTTATTGGCATCTGCAACACCTGGTCCGAGCTAACCCCCTGCAATTCGGGCCTGCGTGATCTGGCCGAGGGCGTCAAACGCGGCGTTTGGGAGGCCGGGGGCTTCCCGGTCGAATTCCCGGTAATGTCGCTAGGCGAAACCCAGATGAAGCCCACCGCCATGCTGTTTCGTAACCTGCTGGCGATGGATGTCGAGGAATCGATCCGTGCCTATGGCATCGACGGCGTCGTACTGCTGGGCGGTTGTGACAAGACCACACCGGGGCAGTTGATGGGTGCGGCGTCCGTCGATCTGCCATCGATTGTTGTCAGTTCTGGCCCAATGCTGAACGGCAAATATCGCGGTCAGGATATCGGCTCCGGCACCGATGTCTGGAAGTTTTCCGAGGCTGTCCGGGCCGGAGAGATGACCCTGCAGGACTTCATGAACGCCGAATCCGGGATGTCCCGCAGCGCCGGAGTATGCATGACTATGGGCACAGCCAGCACCATGGCCTCGCTGGTCGAGGCGATGGGCATGTCCCTGCCCACCAACGCCGCCCTGCCCGCCGTCGATGCACGCCGCATGGCGCTGGCGCATCTGACCGGCAAACGGATTGTCGAGATGGTGGACGAAGACCTCAAACCGTCGGATATTCTGACCAAGGAAGCATTCGAGAATGCCATTCTGGCGAACGCGGCGGTCGGCGGTTCGACCAACGCTGTGGTACACCTGTTGGCTTTGGCGGGTCGTGTCGGTGTGGATCTAACCCTGAAAGACTTTGAAATCGGGTCGGAAATCCCACTGCTGGTCAACTGCATGCCTTCGGGCAAATACCTGATGGAGGATTTCTGCTACGCAGGCGGCGTGCCAGTTGTTCTGAACGAACTCAAATCCTCCCTGCGACCGGCCAAGACAGTTTTGAATAAGGATATCTCGGCCCATTACGATGGGGCTGAATGCTTCAACACAGACGTCATCCGTCCATTCAACAACCCGGTGAAACCTGCCGCAGGCCTGCGCGTTCTGCGTGGCAACCTTGCGCCAAACGGGGCCATCGTGAAGCCTTCAGCAGCCACTGACGCGCTGCTGGAAACCGAGGCTGAGGCATACGTTTTTGAAAACATCGAAGACCTCAAAGCCAATATCGACCGCGATGATCTACCGGTGACGCCCGAGACCGTTCTGGTCCTAAAAGGCTGCGGCCCACAGGGCTATCCCGGCATGCCTGAGGTTGGCAACATGCCGATCCCGGCAAAGCTGGTGAAAGAAGGCGTACGCGACATGATCCGCATTTCCGACGCGCGCATGTCGGGCACCGCCTATGGCACCGTCATCCTGCATGTCAGCCCCGAAGCGCAGGCCGGTGGCACCTTGGCGCTGGTCAAAACCGGTGACCGCATCCGTATCTCGGCCAGCAAGGGCGAGATGGAATTGCTGGTCGATGACGCGGAACTGGACGCCCGCCGCGCCGCATGGCAACCGGACGACCCGCACTACACCCGCGGCTATGCAAAACTCTATGTCGACCATGTGCTGCAAGCCGATCAGGGCGCTGATCTTGATTTCCTTGTCGGCAAAGACACCCGCCTTGTGACCAGAGAGAGCCACTGATGACCCAACCCGCGACATTCCACGATCTGAACGGGGCCTCGGTCTATATCACTGGCGGCGGCTCGGGCGTTGGTGCTGCGCTCACCGATGGTTTTTTAACCCAAGGGGCAAACGTGGCCTTCATCGGCCGCTCAGACGCCAGCGCCTTTGTCGAGGAGATGCGCGAGAAACACGGGCGCGCACCGCTGTTCATGCAGGGCGACATGACTGATACCGAACTGCTGCATGCCACGATGCAAAAGGCAGCTGAGGCACATGGTCCCCTGGATGTATTGATCAACAACGCGGCCAATGACAAACGTCATTCGCTTGAAGAGTCCACCACCGAGTTCTGGGACTGGATGATTGAGGTGAACCTAAAGGCCTACTACTTTGCCTGCCAGGAGGCAGCGCGCCAGATGCAGGACAAAGGCGGTGCGATCGTCAATTTCAGCTCGATCAGCTATATCATGGGCAACGCGGGCTATCCGATCTACACGACCTCGAACGCGGGCATCACCGGCATGACACGGTCGCTGGCGCGCGAATTAGGCCCGCAAAACATCCGCGTAAACGCTCTGGCCCCCGGCTGGGTCCTGACTCAGAAACAACTGGATATGTGGGCCACGCCCGAGGATCTGGCTGCCCATCTGGAACGCCAATGCCTCAAGGAACATCTGACACCAGAGGACATGATTGCGCCAACGCTTTTTTTGTCCTCAAACGCAAGCCGCGCCATGACCGGGCAGTGCATGGCCGTCGATGGTGGCGTCGTGGTATCGGGGTGAGGATATGAAGGCGGAGTGGATTGCTGTCGATTGGGGAACCTCTCACCTGCGGGCCTGGGCCATGCAGGGCGACAGGGTCGTGGACCGGGCGCAGTCCGATCAGGGCATGTCGCGCGTGGCCAAAGGTGGGTTCCAGACCGCGCTCTTATCAATAGTCGACCGATGGCTAGGCGATAGTCCGGTCGATGTCATCGCCTGCGGCATGGTCGGCGCGCGGCAAGGCTGGGTCGAGGCCCCTTATGCCGCCGTACCGTCAGAACCGGTGGCCAATGTTCCAGTGCGGGTGCCGGGCACGGATCCCCGCATTCGCGCCTTTGTTGTGCCCGGCCTGAAACAGACGACACCGCCAGATGTCATGCGCGGCGAAGAGACCCAAATCGCCGGCTTTCTGGCTGCACAACCCAATTGGGATGGGGTCTTGTGCTTGCCCGGCACGCACACCAAATGGGTACAACTTAGCGCGGGTGAGGTTGTCAGCTTTCGCACCTTCATGACCGGAGAGATGTTCGAGCTGCTGCGCGGGCAATCGGTGCTGAGACACTCGGTCGGCCAAGGCTGGGACGATGCGGCCTTTAGCGAAGCGGTGGCCGACACGTTGTCAAAGCCCGAAAACCTAGCAGGTCGCCTGTTTGGTCTGCGTGCCGCTGACCTGTTGCAAGGGCAGGACGGGGCTGTCGCGCGCGCGCAGCTGTCAGGATTGCTGATCGGGGCAGAACTCGCCGCCACACGAGCCTATTGGTTGGGGCAGCAACTGGCCGTCATCGGTGCAGATCAGGTCGCCAATATCTATGCGCAAGCCCTGCAACAACAGGGCGCATTTGTCGAAACTGCTGATGCCACAGAGGTCACCCTGGCCGGGTTGGCTCTGGCCCGCAACCTGACGAGGCAAACCGCATGAGTCGCCCGATCATTGCCATTCTACGTGGCTTGCAACCAACCGAGGCCGAAGCGGTTGGCCGCGTTATCATCGATGCGGGTATCGACCAGATCGAGGTACCGTTGAATTCGCCCGACCCGCTTGAAAGCATCGGCCAATTGGCATCAGCCTTCGGAGATAAGGCGCTAGTCGGTGCCGGGACGGTTCTGACTGTCGAACAGGCCGAAGACGTTGCCCTTGTGGGCGGCAAACTGATCGTTTCACCAAACTACGATGCCGAAGTGATTGCGCGCAGCGTAGCATTGAATATGCAAAGCTGGCCGGGCGTCTTCACCCCCACCGAAGCTTTTGCGGCGCTGAAGGCAGGAGCGAGCGGGCTGAAACTGTTCCCCGGCGTGATGGCCGGGACATCGGGCTTGGCCGCGCTGCGCCCGGTCTTGCCAAAGGGCACGCTGGTCTACGCTGTCGGCGGTGCGGGGCCTGAGAACTTCGGCGCCTGGATCGCCGCTGGTGCGGATGGGTTTGGCATCGGCTCGGCGCTCTACAAGCCGGGTATGAGCCTCTCTGAAATTGCCGACCGCGCGCAACAGATCGTCAGCGCTTATGACTCGGCCATCGGATGAGTCAGGTATTTGACAATCGCCCCTGTGATTTGGGGGAAGGGCCTTTATGGCACCCGGAACGGCAGCAGCTTTTCTGGTTTGATATCAACAACAAACGTCTGATGACCCGCGAGGCGGACGAACAAAACAGCTGGGATTTCGCGGAGCATGTGTCGGCAGCGGGTTGGGTAGATAAAGATACTCTGCTGATCGCATCCGAGACCGGGTTGTGGCGATTTTCGCTAACCAGCGGCGAGAAGAAACCCGTCTGCCCGTTGGAAGCGGACAACTCCGTCACCCGGTCCAATGACGGGCGTGCTGATTCGTGGGGCGGGTTCTGGATTGGAACCATGGGCAAACAGGCCGAACCACATGCCGGATCGATCTATCGGTTCTGGCGGGGTGAGCTGCGCCGTCTGGTTCCAAACGTCACGATCTCAAACGCGATCTGCTTCGCGCCCGACCGCTCTTGCGCGTACTATACCGATACGACGACACAGCAGGTCATGCGTTGGGGGCTAGACCCTGAAACCGGCTGGCCAGAGGGTGAGGCTTCGGTTTTTCTGGATCTCCGTGATGAAGCCCTGAACCCGGATGGCGCAGTTGTCGACGCAGCGGGCCATATCTGGATCGCACAATGGGGCGCGGCGCGGGTTGCGTGCTATGATCCTTCGGGGCAATTTCAGCACGCGGTGACATTTGACGCCGCTCATACTTCGTGCCCCGCCTTCGGCGGCGACGATTTGAACACGCTTTTCTGCACAACGGCCCGCGAGGGGCTGAGTGCCGAGGCGCTTCGAGACCAACCCAGAAATGGAATGACCTTCTTTGCCCCAAATGCAGGGCAAGGCCAGGCAGAACACAGAGTCCTTTTATGAAACCCGAACTTGGCGTTTGCTATTACCCCGAACACTGGCCCGAGGCTGTTTGGGCCAAAGATGCCGCGCGCATGGTTGAGACCGGCCTGCGCTGGGTCCGGATCGGTGAATTCGCCTGGAGCCGGATGGAGTCGCAGCCCGGCAATCTGCAGTTCGACTGGCTGGACCGCGCAATCGAAACACTGGGCGCGGCAGGGTTGAAGGTGGTTCTTGGCACACCGACGGCCACGCCACCCCGCTGGATGTTGGACAAATATCCCGACATGCTTGCGGTCGATGTACAAGGTCAGCCACGTAAATTTGGGTCGCGCAGACATTATTGTTTCAGCCATGCGGGCTATATCGACGAATGCGCCCGCATTACCCGTATCATGGGTGAACGCTACGGGCGAAATCCGCATATCGCGGCCTGGCAGATCGACAATGAATATGGCTGCCATGACACGACGCTCAGCTACAGCGGGTCTTCTCTGAGCGCGTTTCGGCAATGGTTAGCTGATCAGTACGGCACAATTGAAGCGCTGAACGAGGCGTGGGGCGGTGTGTTCTGGTCGATGGAGTATAACCACTTCGACCAGATCGATCTGCCCAACCTGACCGTGACCGACCCAAACCCGGCTCATGTGCTCGCCTTCCGTCGTTTCAGCTCGGATCAGGTTGTGGCATTCAACAAGGCTCAGGTCGATGTGCTTAGGCCGCTGACCGATGCACCCTTGCTGCACAATTACATGGGCCGCGTGTTGGAGTTTGATCATTTTGATGTCGGGGCTGATTTGGATATCGCCACCTGGGACAGCTATCCGATCGGGTTCCTTTCGGATCGGCTGGAGGATGATCTGGACCACAAGACCAGATATCTGCAACAGGGTGATCCCGATATGCAGGCGTTTCACCATGACCTGTATCGCACAGTCGGGCACGGGCGCTGGTGGGTGATGGAACAACAGCCCGGCCCGGTGAATTGGGCCCCTTACAACCCGGCCCCCCTGCCAGGAATGGTCCGCCTATGGTCGCTTGAGGCTGTGGCGCACGGGGCCGAGGTGGTCAGCTATTTCCGCTGGCGTCAGGCCCCCTTTGCGCAGGAACAGATGCATGCGGGCCTGTTGACTTCAAACAATGCGGATGCGCCTGCGATGGCCGAAGCGCGCCAGACAGCCGATAATCTGACGGCGTTAGGCACGGTAGAACAGCAGCAAGCACAGGTTGCCATTCTGTTCGACTATGCCTCGGACTGGGCCTGGACCACACAACCGCAGGGGGCCGGGTTTGACTATTTCCGGCTTGTGTTTTCGGTCTACCGTGCCCTGCGGCGCGCCGGGCTGTCGGTGGATATTTTGTCGGCAAAAGACATTCCACAGGGCTACAAACTGATCCTGGCACCGGGTCTGGCAACGGTGGAGGATGATCTGGAACAGCGCCTGACAGATGCTTGCGATCTTGCCATCCTCGGCCCCCGCAGCGGAGCAATTACCCGTGAATTTCAGATCCCCACAACCGGACGGCCCGGCTTGGCAGGTTTGGATTGCGATGTGGAGTTGGTCGAGACACTTCCGCCCAACATACACCGGCCCGTGGCTGGAGGCGGCACCGCGCAGCATTGGATCGACCGACTGACGGGGAACGCCACGGATGTGCTGAGTTTCGAGGACGGGACACCAACGATGAAGGGCGCAGGCGGATTGTGGTATCTGGCCGGGTTCCCGGATGCCCAGCTTTGGGACCGTATTATTGCGATGGCCGCAGAACAAACCGGCCTGACCCTTACGCCAATGCCCGTAGGGCTACGCCGCCGCGACACGTCAGAGCACACGTTCCTGATCAACTATGACGCCAATGCGGTAGAATGGGACGGGCACAAGATCGCGGGTTGCGATGTGGCGATCCTGAACCGCATACCGCCCGAGCAGAGCTAAATCCGTTCGGGCGGCAGCAGGTTTTCTTAGGCCAAAACCTAGTCGTTTTGCAGACTGTTGGGGTCAAAGACCCCACCAAACCCACTGTTGTTCGACGGCTGGCTTTCAGAGTCCGAGCTTTCGTCACCGCTCGCGTCATCATCCCCACCTAGCGTGTTAGGGGCAAAGACATTCCCAAAACCGCTGTTGTTTGACGGCTTCGGTGCGGTTTGAGTGCCGCCTTGCTCGGCCTCTTCCGCCTCGCGCTGTTTGCGACGCTCTTCGCGTTCCTGACGCAGCTGCTGGATGCGCTGTTCAGCCTCAAACTGCTTTTGCGCGCGTACATCCGCGATACACTGACCCGGATCATAGGCGGTGGCGGTGCCAACTACAGTGATCGTCGCCACCGCAAACACCACAACCAGAACCGCAGCCATATTGCCCGAGAAGAAGCCGGGCAATTTGATCTTGCCTGCCAGTTCTTCCACAGTGGCGTTTTTGCGCGCTGCTGCGACCAGTTCCTGACGTTTCAGCTTGGCTTCGTTCAGCAGGGCAAAGAACACAGTCAGCGCCACGATGATAAAGGCCAAGGCCGAGATCGAGGGTGTGATGCCATACCGTACCTTCTGGGCCAGCTCGATAGTCAGCGTCGGGTACTCACCAAAGGTGAATGTGGTGGTGTTGTAGTTCTCGAACGACGCGAGGAACGCCAGCACCGCCGCTGATGCAATCGCCGGGCGCATGAAAGGCAGCAGGATCTTACGAAACGCCTGCGCATGGCTGGCTCCCAGATCCAGTGCCGCCTCGGTCAGAGCGATGTCATAGCGCTGCAGCCGCGCCACCAGCACCAGCATGCAATAGCTGGCTATAAAGGTGGATTGCCCGATCACCGTCAGGAAGATGCCATTTGACAGGAAGCTATCCGCCCCAAGCCCTAGCATGCGATTGATCCGATCCCAAAAGACCAGTGTTGAGATGCCCAGAACCACACCCGGGATCAGGATCGGCGCGATGATGACGGTATAGTAGGTCGCGCGCAGCTTGGGCCAGATCTGCGTCAGCATCAACGCACCCGCCAGACCCATCGCCACCGACAGAACAACCGTACCGGCCCCAATGATCAGTGAGTTCTTGATGCCGTTCAGAATGCGTTGATCCTGAAACAGCTCTCCGAACCACTGGAAGGTCAAGCATTCCCACGGGCTCATCCTTGGAAAGCTGGGAGAGTTGAAAGCCGTGACCGACATGATCACCAGCGGCCCCAGCAGATACAGGAAGAAGATTGCCAGATAGACCCAGATGCTTATGCGGAGGAAGGAATTGTTCATTTCCCGATATCCCCCATATTCACCTTGAACAGGCGCATCACAGCCAACACGAACAGGATACAGGTCACCAGCAGCACGATGGCGTAGGCGGCCCCCTGCGGCCAGTCATTGTTGTCATTGAATTGCTGATAGATCAGCTGCGTGAACCACAGACTGGACGGCCCGCCCAGAATTTGCGGCGCGGCCAGCGCCCCCGCAGACAGCATGAACACCATGGTACAGCCCGAACTGATCCCTGGCTTGGCATAAGGAATGACTACACGCCAATGTATCCGCCACCAGGGCGCGCCCAGATCCCGTGCAGCCTCGATCTGATTGCCATCCAGGCTTTCAATCACATTATACATCGGGAAGATCATCAGCAGGATATAGGCATAGCCAAGGCCTGCATAGAGCGCGATGTCATTGCGGATGAAGTCAAACGGCACATCCCAGATGCCTAGACCCATGAACAGAGTGTTCAGCACGCCGGTTTCACCGAAGATAATCCGCAGAGCAAAAGCCCGCAGAATCTCGTTAATCCAGTAGGGAATAATCAGCATGATCGCAAAGATGCGGATGTGATTGCCCTTGGATTGACCCAGATAATAGGCAATCGGATAGCAGATGATCAGGTTAAAGATCGTCACGCAGACCGCCGCCAGCAGCGTGCGGAAAAACACCCTTAGGTCGACTGCGTTGTAATCCTGGCTACCACCTTCTGGCCCGTAGATCAGGTATTTATAGTTCTCCAGCGTATAGACGTCCTTGGGCCCACCGATCTCGGGCGGGGGCAGGTTCGGACGGAATGAGAAGTCCAGCATCGACAGCTGAGGCAGAATGATCAGGCCGATGGTCCAAAAGAGGACCAGACCCAGGATCATCAACCCCATGCCGGTGCCATTTCGGTTGAAGAAGTCTTTCAGAAACTGGGGCATCTGTCTGACCCCTTACTCTGCCGCCAGTTCACCCGCTGGAACCAGAACCGCGTTGCGGGTCTCGTATTCCAGCGTGATCATCTGGCCGGTGTGATCTTCGAAGGACTGGCCTAGGTTGGGCAGCGAGACTTTGATCTCTTTACCGCCATCCCCTTCGGTGAAGATGTTGAACACATTGCCTTCAAATTCTTCATGCTTCACCTGCGCGGTCACGAAATGATTGCCGGTGCTTCCTTCAGGCGCGATGGCAAACGCCTCGGGTCGGACAAACATCATTGCGTCGTCCCCCTCTTTCAGCTTGCCTTGATTGGCGGTCGAGATGCGGGCCACCAGATCGCCGGACCGGTTGGTCGCGATCAGCGCCTCATTGCCCATCACCTGCTTGATCTTGCCACGGAACACATTGTTTTCGCCCACAAAAGAGGCTGCAAAAGCCGTGTTGGGATCGTTATAGATGGTCTTGCCATCCGCGATCTGGTCGATCACTCCGGCACGCATGACGGCGATATTGTCCGACATGGTCAGCGCTTCACCTTGGTCATGAGTGATATAGATAAAGGTAATGCCAACGCGCTGCTGAATTTCGCGCAGCTCCGTTCGCATATGCTGGCGCAGCTTCAGGTCCAGCGCCGAAAGCGGTTCGTCCAGCAGCAGAACATCAGGTTCCGCGCACAGCGCGCGCGCGATGGCAACCCGTTGGCGCTGACCACCGGAAAGCTCACTTGGCAGCTTGTCGCCCTGCCCCGGCAGAGCAATCATGTCCAGCAGCTCATCCGCGCGCTTGCGGCGTTCTGCGGCGCTGGCGCCTTTGATCTCCATCGAAAAGGTGATGTTCTCCCAGACTTTCATCAAGGGAAACAGCGCGAGGTTCTGAAAGATCAGAGCGGTCGGGCGCTTGTTCGGCCCGATGCCGCGCATGTCATTGCCACCGATCAGAACCTTGCCTTCGCTGGGGTCCAGAAACCCCGAAACCGCGCGCAGGATCGTGGTCTTGCCACAGCCCGAGGGGCCAAGGAACGAAAAGAAATCGCCCCCGTTTATGTTCACATTGGCATCTCGTACGGCGACAAAATCGCCAAAACGGATCCACAGGTTTTCCAGATCTACTCCGACCCCTGCACTCATCTTAGATATCTCCGACTGGTGCGCATGATGCTCGCACCCTGATAGGGCCTGACGCGCCTTTACGGCGCTCAGGGGTTTGCCCCTCGCCAATTGGCGAGGGGCTGGATGTTAAGCGATCAGGCGCTTTTGAACTTGTTGACGAACTCGGTCCGCGTTTCCGCATACCAGGGTGCTTCGGCAGGCCAAGGGTTAAGGTTGGCCAGCGAGTCACCCGGATAGGCTTCTGCAAAGTTCTTCTTGTAGGTGTCACCCGAATATTGGTCGGCACCCAAAACAGGCGAGTTGTAGCCGTGGCTGTCAATCGCCACGCCCGCCGGTTTCGCCTGATAGGCAAAATCGATAAAGGCATAGACCTGTTCAACATTCTGCGCACCGGTCGGCATCGAGATGCCATCGACCCAGGCCATCGCACCCTCGACCGGAGCCTGATAATGCACCGGCTCGCCTGCAGATTTCAGCGCCAGCGGCGGACCATCCCAGGTTTGGCCGACGACCACACCTTCGTTCAGCAGACCGTTCTTTTGGGTGTCGGCGTCGTTCCAGATCAGTTTGATCCGATCTTTGCGGGCAACACACCAGTCGGTGATCTGGCCCCAGACCTTGCGCATGGTATCTTCGTCACCATAAGCCGCCCAGACCGAACCAGGCTCCATCTCGCCCGCGCGCTCCATGTAAAGACCTGCACCCAGCATCATCGAATGCGCGCGACCCATGGTTTTGCCTGCGTTCGCTTCGGACCAGACATCGCCGTAAGATGGCGCATCACCTTCTGGCAGCCACAGGTCGGTGCGGTAAGCGATACCTTCCGTTCCCCAGATATGTGGCAGCCAATGCGCACCGCTGTCGCCAAAGTTCCACGCATCCGTACCAATTTGCGCCATCGCCGGGTTCACCAGATCAACCGGCACCTTGTTCATGTCGAACGGCTGCAGCAGCTCCAGCGGTTCCCACTGAAGCGAGCGGTTGTTAGTGGGCGACACGATGTCAAAGCCCTGACCTTTGGTGGCCTTCATCTTGTTGATGATTTCTTCGTTCGATCCGATACCGGTATAGTTCACTTTGATTCCGGTCAGCGTTTCAAACTCTTGAATGAAGCTGGGTGGCAGGTAGTCCGACCACATCAGAATGTTGATTTCGCCCGACGATGCGAGCGCAGTTTTGCTGTAAAGCGGGGCCGCCAAAGCAGCAGCGCCTGCGCCTTTCAACACCGTACGTCTGGAAAGATTTTTCCGATCGACCATTTTGTATCTCCCATGGTTAGTCGTTAGTTTTTTTGTTTTGATTGCAGGCCAGAACTTCACGGCAGAGCTGTCAGCTCAAAAGTGACAGTTGGAAATTTCAATAAGTCCAGTTTGCAACCCCGTCCTGCTTCTTTTGCTTCCGGGTACGAAAATACGCCGGACGGCCTCACCTTAGGCTGTGATTGTGAAAGGACCAACAAGATACTTATGTGTTGTAAAAAATGAGGGGTATTGCAGCCTTGATAAAGGTTTGGCGCTCGCATGGGCCATCCCACCATCACGCTATCTCTCAATATAAGTCCTTGAAAATAAATAATAAATATCAGATTGTGATCGTACAGCGGCCAGACGCCTCGATCCGCACCGATTCTTCGAATCAATTAGCGCAAAAAGCGCTCAAGTGCGGTGACTCAGTAGATCTTGGCAGCTTTAATGGGCACATGCTTGAAATCGACAGTGAAGGCGTGTGCCAACACCTCACTCCTATGCGCATGATCTGGCACTATAAAACTGCATCGGCACCCAAAATCAGCGCGCTGCTGGGATGCGTTGCAAGATCAGGCTGAATGCCGGCGCATCGACACGCCATTGTGGAACAGATGCACCTTTTCCGGTGCCGCAGTCACCGATACGGACTGACCACGCAAATTGCGCTGGACACCGGGTAGTTTGGCGATGACCGACTCAACCCCCTCGGATTTCTCGAAATAAAGCAACGTCACCTCGCCCAGGGCTTCGGTGAAATCCACGGTTCCGGTCAGGATCGGAGAGTCCTCGGTCAGCACAAAATCTTCAGGACGAACGCCAATATTCACCTCGCGCCCTTCATCGCTGGCTTCGGTCGGGATCGACGAAACCGCAGTGCCGCCGGACGCCAGCGCGATGGTGGTGGTGGCCCCGGTGCCGGTGATCCGTCCCGGAAGCAGGTTCATCGAGGGCGATCCGATGAATTGCGCAACGAACTCGTTGTCCGGTGTCTCGTACAATTCCAAGGGCGTGCCGACCTGTGCAATGCCTTTGTTGGCCAACACCACGATGCGGCTGGCCAATGTCATCGCCTCCACCTGATCGTGGGTCACGTAGATCATGGTACTGTCTGGCATCGCCTCTTTCAGACGTGCGATTTCGATCCGGGTGGCTACACGCAGCGCGGCATCAAGGTTCGAAAGCGGCTCGTCAAACAGATAGACCTTTGGATCGCGCACGATCGCGCGGCCAATGGCAACGCGCTGGCGCTGGCCACCTGACAAAGCCTTGGGCAGACGATCCAGGAACGGTTCAAGCTGCAAAATCTGCGCGGCACGCTCGACCGAGGCATCAATTTCCGACGCAGGCATCTTGGCGATCTTCAGGGCAAAAGCCATGTTTTCGCGCACGGTCATATGCGGATAAAGCGCGTAGCTTTGGAACACCATGGCAATGCCGCGCTGGGCAGGCGGAACATCGTTCATGACCTGCCCTTCAATCTCAAGCGTGCCGCCAGTGATTTTTTCCAACCCGGCGATCATCCGCAGCAGCGTTGATTTCCCACAGCCCGAAGGACCGACAAAGACAATCAGTTCACCTTGATCGATATCCAGATCGATATGTTTCAGGACATCAATGGGGCCATAGGATTTGGCTACATCCGTCAGTTTGAGTTCAGACATGGTTTATCCCTTTCCCCTGACCATCAGGCAGAATTGCGCGGCATCCAGCGTGATCTGACCTTCGCCCTCTACCGCACCCAGATCCTGACCAACGGCGCGCCAGTGGCCCTGAGGCAGCGAGATTTCCGCAGCCTCTGATCCCAGATTGAAGGCGCAAAACACCTGTTCAGTCTCATTTTCACGCAGGAAGGTCAGAACCGTTCCGGTCTGCTCCATCTGTGCCTGTTCACCGGTCGCCAGGGCCGGATGCGCGTGGCGCAAAGCAATAGCACGGCGATAGTGGTTGAGCATCGATTGCGGATCAGGCTCTAACCGGTCGACAGCCTGTTCGGCCTGTGCAGCACTGACCGGCAACCAGGGCTCGCCTGCGCTGAACCCGGATTGCTCATCCTGTGACACCCAGACCATGGGTGTGCGGCAACCGTCACGCCCTTTGTATTCAGGCCAGAATTCGATGCCATAGGGATCTTGCAGCTTCTCAAACGGAACATCCGCTTCGTGCAGGCCCAACTCCTCGCCCTGATACAGGCAGGCCGAACCGCGCAAACACATCATGAGCACCGCATATTGCCGGGCGGCAGCCTCACTGAGGTCCCAGCGCGACGCATGGCGCGCAACATCATGGTTCGAGAATGCCCAGCAGGGCCAGGCATCCCGCGCCTTTGCGGATAATTGGTCAAAAACCTGCTTGGCATAGCTTGCCGTCAGCACCCGTTTCTCAAGAAACTCGAACGCGTAGCACATGTGCATCCGCTTATCGCCTGTTGTGTATTCCCCCATGATCTCAAGCCCACGCTGCGCGTCGCCGATCTCACCCAGACAGGCACGGCCCTCGTATTCATTCGTCAAGGCGCGCAGGCGCTCCAGAAACGCGATGTTTTCCGGCTGGCTTTTGGAATACAGATGGTTTTGGTGATTATAGGGGTTTACGGCTGGCGCGATCGAGGCATTGCGTTGCTCGATCGAAAGGGCTGGGTTGTCCCGCAACTCTCTGTCGTGAAAGTAAAAGTTGATCGTATCCAGACGGAATCCATCAACCCCCAGTTCCAACCAGAACCGCGCCATATCCAGCAGGGCATCCTGCACCTCACGGCAATGGAAATTCAGATCGGGCTGTGAACTCAGGAAGTTATGCAGGTAATATTGCAGACGGCGAGAGTCCCATTGCCAAGCCGAACCGCCAAAGATCGATAGCCAGTTGTTCGGCGGCGTCCCATCGGGCTTGGGGTCGGCCCAGACGAACCAATCGGATTTAGGATTGTCTCGGCTGGCACGGCTTTCACTGAACCAAGGGTGCTGATCCGACGTATGCGACAGGACCAGATCGATCATGACCTTCAGTCCCTTGGCATGCGCCTTGTCCAGAAGCTCCTGAAAATCGGCCAGAGTGCCAAACATCGGGTCCACGTCCCGATAGTCACTGACATCATAGCCAAAATCCTTCATCGGAGATTTGAAGAACGGCGATATCCAGATCGCATCCACGCCAAGCGATGCGATATAATCGAGCCGTTGGGTGATGCCTTTCAGGTCGCCGATACCATCGCCATTGCTATCCTGAAAGCTGCGCGGGTAGATCTGATAGATCACCCCACCGCGCCACCACTCGGACGACACTTTGGTTGCTTTGGAAAGTTCTGTGGTGTTCTGCACGTTCATCAGACGCCTCTATTTGACAGATCCGGCCAGCAGGCCCCGGACCAGGTATTTTTGCATTGCGAAGAAGACAGCCAGCGGAACGGCAATCGATACAAAGGCCGCTGTGGCAAGAATTTCCCAGTTACCGCCGCGCGTACCCAGCAGCTCGACGATGCGGTTGGTCATCACCGTTGTCTGACCGGATGAGTCGATCAGGAACACTTTGGCAACCAGCAGATCGTTCCATGTCCACAGGAACTGGAAGATCGCAAAGGATGCCAGCGCTGGAAAGCTGAGCGGCAGGATGAGTTTGGTGAAGATCTGGAACTCAGTGGCCCCATCCACCCGCGCGTTTTCGATCAGATCGCGTGGCAATCCGGCCATGTAGTTACGCAACAGGTAGATCGCCAATGGCATCCCAAACCCGGTATGGGCCATCCAGACCCCCAGATATCCTTTGCCGATCCCGATATTGAGGTGCAGTTTCAGCAGCGGGATCAAAGCCAGCTGCAACGGCACCACCAACAGGCCAACAACGGCGGCGATCAACAATGCCCGCCCCGGGAAATCCATCCAGGCCAGCGCGTAAGCCGCAAAAGCCGCAACTAGGATTGGGATGATCGTCGCCGGTATCGTCACCGTCAACGTGTTAAAAAACGCCTTAGCCATGCTGTCGGAACTGTTCGCATTGAACAGAACATGGGCGTAATTCTCGGTCGTGAACTCGGGCGGCAGGGTGGTGGTTACAAACACTCGGGGACCGCGATTGCCAGAAAACTCCTCCGTGTTCTCCATCCGGTAGTCGCCGTTGGCCTGAACCGTGATCGTTCCGCCGCGGCGCAGCTCGGCCGTCTCGCCAGGGGCAAAGGCATCGATGGCCCGAGAGTTGACCCCCCATCTGCTGATGTCCGAGGCGCTTTCACCCTCAAAGACGTTACCTTCGATAACATACATCCCGTCGGTTGAGACCTGCGCGTCTGGCCCGGCAGCGCGTAGGGTCAGGTTCTGTTCCGACGGAAACAAAGCTCGCCACCAGCCGCTGCTGGCAATCTGATCGCCTGTCCGGAAAGACGAGATCAACAAGCCCAGCGTCGGGAACACCCAAAGCACGACAAGAAAGACTACCGAGGCATGTACAACCCAGCGAAGGGCTGGCCGGGTTCCTGCAATATCGCTCATATCCCCAACCTCCTACTGCATTTCTTTGCGCGCATTGCGCACGTTCCAGACAAGGATCGGAGTGACCAGCAACATGATCACCATGGCTGAGGCCGACCCCACTCCCCAGTCATTGGCGCGGAACATTTTGTCATACATGTAATTGGCCAGAACCTGCGTCTCCCACTGGCCGTTGGTCATGGCAAAAACGATGTCAAAGACCTTGAGAACCACGATTGTAATGGTGGTCCAGACAACCATAATCGTGGTTTTGATCTGCGGCACTTTGATCTTGAAGAAGATCTGGAACGGGTTGGCCCCGTCCAAAATGGCAGCCTCGATGGTCTCTTCCGGGATACCGCGCAGGGCGGCGGATAAGATCACCATTGCAAAGCCGGTTTGAATCCAGACCAGAACGACCATCAAGAAGAAGTTGTTCCAGAACGGAAGCGTCAGCCAGGTGTGCGTCTCGGTGCCACCGAAGAAGATATAGATCGCGTTCAGGACACCGATCTGGTCCTGATCGATGGGCCGCGCATCATAGACAAGCTTCCAGATCACCGAGGCACCGACGAATGAAATTGCCATCGGCATGAAGATCAACGACTTGGCGACGTTTCCCCAGCGGATGCGGTCCGTCAGTTGTGCGACTAGCAAACCAAAGGCTGTGGACATGGCCGGAACCACGATCAGCCACAACATGTTGTTGCGCATTGCCTCCCAGAATTTGGGTTCGGCAACCATTTGCACATAATTATCAAATCCGGCCCATTCATAGCCTCCACCCGCAACGCGGTCTGTCAGAGACAGGCGTAGGGTTTCGACAACCGGATAGGCCAGGTACACACCCAGTGCGAGCAAGGCGGGCAACAAAAACAGCCAGGGCCGGATCATGTTGGCGCGGTTGATATTGCGCCCTGCATTTGGGCCACGCGCCGGAAACAGAAATTTGTCCAGCACCTGATTGGATAGGTAGAAGTAGCCCACACATCCCGACACACCAATGGCGATCGTCAGCAGGCCTTGTATTGCCGGATGCATGCTATCCTCCCTCGCGGCGACAGGCTTGGGCACCCCGGCGTGCGGGATGCCCAAAGGGTTGTCAGATTACTTGATGGCGTCCCAGGAGGACTGAATCTCACCCGTGACCTCTTCGGCGGATTTGCCACCGGTGTAGTCAACCATGCCGGTCCAGAACGTGCCCGCACCAACAGCACCTGGCATAAGGTCCGACCCGTCAAAACGGAACGTGGTCGCGCCCAGCAGGATGTCGCCGAGACCGCGCAGCGTGTCATCCTTATAAGCTTCGGTATTGACGCCTTTATGCGGTGTCAGGAAGCCGGTCTGCGCCATCATGATCTCATGCGCGATAGGTTGTTTGAGGAACTCCATGAACGCGGTTGTCGCGTCGGAGGGGTTGCTCACAGCCATCAGCGTACCGCCACCCAGAACCGGGTTGCCCAAGTCCTTGTCGGCAAAGGCCGGCATATAGAAGAAATCTGCATCCAGACCGAATTCTACGTCTTCCGGGAAGAAGGCCGGAACGAAGGACGCTTGACGATGCATATAGCATTCAGGCGGTGAGGCAAACATGCCCTTAGGGCTGTCCCGGAAATCGGTGGAGGCAACGGCACCTGCACCGCCGGAGACTTTGGCATCATCGCGCGCGAACCAACCGAATTCGTCGATTGCAGCGATAACGCGTGGGTCGTTGAACGGAATCTCGTTGGTGACCCACTGGTCATAGACTTCCGGCGGCTGGGTGCGCAGCATCATGTCCTCGACCCAGTCGGTCGCAGGCCAGCCAGTTGCGGCGCCCGACCCAAGGCCGATGCACCACGGCGTTTCACCATCTGCAACGATCTGTTCGGTCAGAGCCTTCAGCTCTTCCATCGTCGTTGGCACTTCATATCCGGCATCCTCGAAGTTCTCGGGGTTGTACCAAACCAGAGACTTGACGTTCACATTGTAGAAGAAGCCGTACATCTGGTCGTTGCCGTCAGCGTCTTTGTAGGTGCCCAGATCAACCCAGGAATCACCTGCGGCGTAGTTGTCACCAACCCAGGCAGCCATGTCTTCGCCCAGTGGAGACAGCTGTCCTTTGGACGCCATGATCGAGGCCAGACCTGGTTGCGGGAACACCGCAACATTGGGGGCCGAACCAGCTTCGGCATCGATAACGATCTGCTGCTCGAAACTGTCCGAGCCGGTGTAGATCACATCCGCGCCTGTGGCCGCCTCGAAATAGGCGGTCATGTTGTTGAAATAGCCATCTTCCGGCGTAAGCCAGGGACCCGAGACGGTAACGGTCTGGCCGCTCAAATCCGGCGCGCTTTCTGCCCAGGCATTGTAGCTGTCCCAATTGAACGGGCCTTCGCCCGGCGTGAATGCCAGATCAGCCTGCGCCAATCCCGTCCCCGCACTCAGCGCCAATGCCGCAGCACTGGCGTAAAACGACTTCTTCATGATGTCCTCCCACAGCTTATCAAGCTTTTAGTTGTTCGGGCCCGACCCGATCCGCGACGTAACTGCCACGCGTTCCGACACGAGAATCACGGCAATATAGCTTACTACCGCAATCCAAAGCGCTTTGGATAGATGTAAAGTTGCGCGTTTACGCGTCAAAGTCAACGATTCCGAATACTCTTGGATTTATCATTCAATAACCTTTACTTTTATGGCTCTTTTTATGAGTATGACGAAACGCAACAGATGAGTTCAAAGAATTCAAAGCGCTTGCAGGATATGAGCACCTTATGACGCTAAAAGAACTTTCGGATATGCTTGGGTTGTCGCCGACCACTGTCAGTCGCGCCCTAAACGGCTATCCGGAAGTGAATGAGACCACGCGCGCGCGCGTTCAGGCAGCAGCTGCCAAACATGGCTATCGTCCAAACAGCCGCGCCAAGGGCTTGGCGACAGGCAAATCCATGGTCATCGGTCATGTGATCCCCAGCTCGTCCCAGCACGAGATGGTGAACCCCATCTTCGGGGATTTCGTTGCTGGTGCCGTGAAAACATATACCGAGCATGGCTATGACATGATGTTCACCAACGCCGATGACACCTCGATCGAAGAAGCCTATCGCAGCCTGTTCCAGCGCGGCGCAGTTGATGGCGTGGTTCTGCAGGGTCCCAAAGTGAACGAGCATCGAATCTCGGTACTCAGCAAGATGTCAGTTCCGTTCATTGTGCATGGCCGTTCGACGGGTGTAGACCTGCCCTATGACTGGATTGATGTGAACAACAAAAGCTCGTTCCTGCGGGCGACCCAATTCCTGCTGGATCTGGGCCATCGGCGCATCGCATTGATCAACGGCCTTGAAGACATGGATTTCGCCCAGCGCCGCCGTGATGGCTATCTTGCTGCACTGGCGCAGGCAGGGATCGCACCTGAACCTAATCTGATGCGCAGCGCCGAGATGACCGAAGTCTATGGTCACCACGAAACACGCACGATGCTTGCCCTTGATGATCCACCAACCGCAATCCTGATTTCTTCGATGATTTCTGCTATCGGCGTTCGGCGCGCAATTGACGAAGCGGGCTTGCAAATGGGGCGCGATGTATCCGTCATCGCCCATGACGATGACCTGTCCTATCTCAAGAATGGACAGGATGTTCCGATCTTTACCGCCACCCGCTCCTCTGTTCGCAAGGCCGGAGAGATAGCGGCCAATATGCTGATCGAACGCATCAAATCCCCGGATGCCCCGACCAAAACTAGATTGCTGGAAGCTGAACTGGTAGTAGGCAGATCAACAGGCCCGGCGCCCAACAGGTACTAGCAATGAAATATACTCGTTCTGACTTTCCCAAAGACTTCCTCTTTGGTGTGGCAACCTCTGCTTATCAGATAGAAGGTCACGCCCAAGGTGGGGCTGGTCAGACCCATTGGGATACCTTCGCCGCCTCGCCCGGTAATGTCGTGCGTCAGGAAAACGGTGATCTGGCCTGCGGTCATCTGAACAGGTTTCCGGAAGATTTCGATCTGGTGCGCGATGCGGGATTTGATTGTTACCGTTTTTCCACCAGTTGGGCCCGCGTGCTGCCCGACGGGCGCGGGTCGGTGAACCAATCCGGGCTCGATTATTATGACCGCCTCACCGATGCCTTGCTAGAGCGCAATATCAGGCCCTGTGCCACGCTCTATCACTGGGAATTGCCCTCGGCCCTTGCTGATCTGGGTGGCTGGCGCAACCGCGATATCGCCGGGTGGTTTGCCGATTTCACCGAGATCATCATGGGCCGGATCGGGGATCGCATGTATAGCGTCGCCCCCATCAACGAGCCCTGGTGCGTTAGCTGGCTGAGCCATTTCGAAGGCCACCACGCCCCCGGCATGCGCGATATCCGAGCTGCAGCGCGCGCCATGCATCACGTGCTGCTGGCCCATGGCCGCGCCATTCAGGCGATGCGCGGGCTTGGAATGTCCAATCTCGGTGCGGTGTTCAATTTGGAATGGGCCGAACCCGCCGATGACAGCCCCGAGGCCCGCAAGGCCGCGGATTTATATGATGGGATCTATAACCGGTTCTTTCTGGGCGGTGCGTTCAAGAAGACTTATCCAGCGAATGTTCTGGAGGGGCTCGCGCCTCATTTGCCGACCGGTTGGCAGGACGACTTTGGCACCATCGGCGCACCTGTCGATTGGTGTGGGCTGAACTATTACACCCGTAAGCTGATTGCCCCGTCTGATACCGCCTGGCCCAGCCTGAAAGAGGTTCCCGGACCTTTGCCCAAAACCCAGATGGAATGGGAGATCGAACCAGCCGCCCTCACCCGCTTTTTGACCCGAACGGCGCAGGAATACACTGGCGACCTTCCCCTATTTGTGACCGAAAACGGCATGGCCAGTCCTAAACGGGATCAGGACGATGATCGAATCGATTACCTAAACCAGCACCTTGCGGCCGTTCAGGATGCGTTGGATCAGGGCGTCCCAGTCAAAGGCTATTTTGTCTGGTCACTTCTCGACAACTACGAATGGGCTTTTGGGTATGAGAAGCGGTTCGGTCTGGTCGATGTGGACTTCGAGACGCTGGAGCGTAAACCCAAAGCCTCATATCTCGCCCTAAAAGCCGCGCTGGCCAAAGGGAACCCTGTTGCCCTGCCACTCGCGCAGCCAGCAGGGGCAGTCCATGAGCATTGGAACCTGGTGGCCGATATCGGTGGCACCAATACCCGGCTTGGGGTTGTCGAAAACGGTGCGCTGACAGAATTGCGCAAACATCCAACCGGCTCCTTGTCCGACTTACTTAACGCATTTCACAGTTTGCGAGATGACGTCGGAACTGATCCTCAGGCAGTTGTTGCCGCAGGTGCAGGCCCGGTTCAGGCTGGCGTGATTCAACTGACAAACGCAAATCTGGACTTGTCCGAGGCTGAGCTGGCCGAAGCCACCGGTGCCCGGCACACTTATGTCATCAACGACTTCACCGCCGCTGCATGGTCGGTGGCCGAGATTACGCCCGATGATATTACCGTCTTGCAGGGGGCGCCCACGCCGCCACTCGGCACGCGGCTGGTGGTCGGACCCGGAACTGGGCTGGGTGTCGGGGCGTTGCTGTATTCCGAAGGGCATTATCACACCGTCTCGGGCGAAGGAGGCCATGTCGGCCTTGCGCCGCGCCACCGGGATGAGGTTGATATCTTTGACGCGGCCCGGCGTATTGCACCCGAATGCTTCTTTGGCGACAGCCTGAGTTTGGAAGCTGAGATGTTCCTCAGCGGCACCGGACTACCGATCTTGTACCGAGCAGTGGCAATGGCGGCGGGTCAAACCAATATCTCTGCTCGCTCGGCGCGGGATATCCTGCAGGATGCGCGATCCGGCACTGATCCGCACGCAGTTCAAACCGCAGCGCTGTTCACAACGCATCTGGGCGCTTTGCTAGGGGATATGTCCGTCACATTGATGCCTATAGGCGGCGTCTTTCTGGTCGGTGGCGTGGCGGAAAAGAACCGCTGGCTGTTCGGAGACAGTTTTCTGGATGCCTTCAACAATGGTGGCCGGTTCAGCGAGCTGCGGCGCGGAATGGATCTCTATGTTTCCGAACAGGTCGAATTTGGCATTGTTGGCGCTAACAACTTCTGCAAAAATGCACTCATGCGGTAGAACCGCCTGACAATTCTCAATGAAGGGACACGGGATGATCCTGTGCTGCGGAGAAGCGCTGATCGATATGATCACCGAGCCTACAGTCTCGGGCGCACAAGGCTATGTACCCCATTCTGGAGGTGCAATCTTCAACACGGCGATCGCGTTGGGGAGATTGGGCGCGCCTGTTGGCATGCTGACGGGCCTGTCGTCCGATATGTTTGGTGAACAATTGGCGGATACGCTGAAAGCGAGCCATGTGGAGACCTCCCATGTGATCACCAGCGACCGCCCCACCACGTTGGCGTTTGTGAAACTGGTCGAGGGTCACGCATCCTATAATTTCGTGGATGAGAACACCGCCGGGCGCATGCTTCAGCCCGAGGATATGCCCGACCAACTGCCCGCTATCTCGACCCTGTATCTAGGCGGTATCAGTCTTGCCTGCGAACCCTGCGCCGATGCCTATGCTGCCTTGCTAAGCCATCACGGGACGGATCGAGCGGTGATGTTGGACCCCAACATCCGACCGGGATTTATCCAGGATCAGACCAGATATCGCACCCGTTTGAATGCCATGATTGCGCAGACCGATATACTCAAAGTCTCGGATGAGGATCTGGACTGGATCATTCCGGGGCCCGAAACCCATGCGGAAAAGGTGCCTTTGTTGCTGCAAGCCGGACCCGCGGTTGTGATTGTTACACGTGGGAGCCAAGGGGCTTCGGGTTATCTATGCGATGGCTCGGAAACCACGATACCGGTTAAAGCGGTTCAGGTCGTCGATACAGTGGGGGCGGGTGATACGTTCAACGCCGGTGTGCTGGCCGAACTTCACCGTTCCGGACATCTGACCAAACCCGGGCTGCGCGATCTGACAAAAGAAAGCCTGCGCGCCGCTTTAGCGTTGGGTGCAGATGTTGCAGCAGTCACCGTGTCGCGTGCCGGGGCCAACCCACCCTGGGCGCACGAGCTCTAGCCCCAAAAAGGGAAGTCACATGAAACGTTCCGACATCAACCGCGTCAAGACCGATGCACAGGCCTTTATCCAGTCTTTCGGGTTCATCCTGCCCCCCTTTGCCAACTGGTCTCCGGATCAGATGCGCAGCGCCAAGGCCGACACGATCCGCGCCCGGGGACTGGGATGGGACATCACCGATTACGGGCAAGGCAAATTTGATGAGCTTGGCCTGTTCCTGTTCACCCTGCGCAATGGAGATGAGAACGATCTGAGCCACGGTCGCGGGATGCTTTATGCAGAAAAACTGCTGATCTCGCGCGACAAGCAGCTATCGCCGATGCATCGCCATATCGTCAAAGCCGAAGATATCATCAACCGGGGCGGCGGCGATCTGGTGATGGAGATCTATGCCTCGAACCTCGATGGCAGTATTGATCGCGACACACCGGTTGTGGTGCCCAGCGATGGATGCGATATCACCATAACTCCGGGCGAATTGCTGCGCCTGAAACCCGGCGAAAGCGTGACCCTGATGCCCGGCATCTGGCACGCCTTCTGGGCCGAGCGCGGGGATTGCCTGATCGGTGAGGTCTCAACCGTAAACGACGACCGCACCGATAACGTGTTCGAACAACCCATCCCCCGCTTTGCCACGATCGAAGAAGATACCGAGGCCGAATTCCTGCTGGTTGCGGATTACTGATCTGATCCGGTAGCGGTGGACTAAAAAGCGACAACCGGCCCCTGCATCGGGGCCAGGCATTTCCCTGTTGCATTACCCAAGTATTTTTGTCAGTTACCAACCGACCTAGTCAGATCCCCCAGAATCACGCCCGGTCAGGACCAGCGACCAAAAGGGGTGTATTCAATGGCAAATTCACTTGCAGATCTTCTGGCAATGGATGCCATCGCAAGCCGTCATGGCTGCGCTCTGAAACCGAAATTGCGGCAAGCGATTGAGGCTGATTTACGGTTTCCAGGCCACGTATCCACCACGCAGTCTGACCAACCCATCGATCAGAACAATCTGCCAGAAAACGTGCACAGCCTTATATCCCGCGTCGCAAAACAAGGGAAGAAATGCGCATGACACCTCCTGAAAACAAATCGATCGGCCCACTGGTCCAATTCGAATTTGACGATTTCGAGCACGGGCTCCTGCCGGTGATGCGCCATTTCATTCAAAGTTTTGCAGAGCCCGATACGCAATCCTGGCAATTTGCGTATTCTACCGCCATCGAGCGGTGGGGCGTGGATCAGGGTCTGACCTTGGCCCATCTGGTCTACAAGATCATCAAGGCCACGCTTTACAGCCGCCCCTACGGGTTGGCGTTCAACGACCCGCTCTGCGTCGAAAGCCGCAACCATTTTACCAGTGATGAACTGGCGTTGATGCGTATGCTGCATCACATGCGGCGCGATGAAACACCAGCCGCCCGCGATGCCGCTGGATTGCTTTCTGGCGGGTATCCGGATGCCCATGTCGTGCAGGCGGGCCTGACACTTGCCAACCGATTCCCAACCGACGGAGAACGTCGCGCGCATGTCAAAAGGCGGCCCATCCTGCGGGTCGTACAATAGTGCTCGGTCGTTAACGACGATACTTGACAAGCGTATCTTCACCAGAATAGCTGACCTGTGATGGTTCCCGCAGCTTTGGGTGCGGGATGAAAATGGGAATACGGTGCGGCCCCCGGAATATCGGAACAGGCTAAGTCCGTAACTGCCCCCGCAACTGTAAGCGGAGAGCGACGCCAAATCACCACTGGCCCGAGAAGGCCGGGAAGGTTGGCCAAGCGACGACCCGCAAGTCAGGAGACCTGCCATCACCTGTGAAACCAACCCGGGACGGGGCGTCCTGGAAGGAGGATTGATGGCACATATGCGTCCTATCGGGACTGGCACTTTCGACACGGGCGTCCTGCGCGTTGAGGGTGGCAATGACCCGCAACGCTGATCACTTTGTGCTGATCTGCTCGACCTGCCAGGGTGAGATCGAAGCCAGCGCCGCCCAAAGTCTGCTGGACGCGTCGCTGTCTGACGGGTTCGCTACGCGACTGATCCCCTGCATGGCAGGATGCGAACGTCCCATGGCCATCGGTCTGCAAGCCGAAGGCAAGGCGCAATACCTGTTTGGCGATATACAAAGCACCGCCGATCTGGATGCGATCGCCACCTTCGCCCATCAGTACCGCGATAGCGAGAGCGGCTGGACCAGCGCAACGGATCGCCCCCCCGCCTTGTTGTTCAAAACTCTGGCACGCCTGCCCCGTCTTCCAAAGGCGGGTAAGGCATGAGCTTTCTGGTCGCGGAAAACCTGGAATACTACGCCCTGAATGGCGATGTGTTGCTGCAAGGCGTCTCGTTCTCTTTGGAAGAAGGGGCCATACTTGCCATCGCCGGTCCGAACGGTGCCGGCAAAACAACTCTACTGAACCTGCTCTGCGGGGTCGAGCGTCTGGCGCTGGGGGACGTTCGGATCAACGGTCAAAGCCTGCGCAGCCTGTCTGCGCAGGAACGCGCCCGGACCATTGCGGTTGTTGGCCAGCAGGAACTGCCCGATGGCCGCCTAAAGCTGCGCGACTACGTTGCGCTCGGCCAGATTCCCATTCAAAGCGACCGCTCGGCGGAAGATCACAAGATGGATCTTGCGCGCGTTCTACGCACGACCGAGCTGACCCATCTGGCCGACAAGCCGATGCAGCGGCTCTCGGGTGGCGAACGCCAACGCGCCCATATCGCACGTGCATTGGCGCAGAACCCCTCGCTGCTGTTTCTGGACGAGCCCACCAATCATCTAGACCCCGATGCCAAAGGGCACATGCTGTCGCTGGTGGCCGAACTGGGCGTGACGGTGGTGATGATCGTGCACGACCTTGTCATGATCCCGGAATTCGCCAGCCATGTCGCGCTGATGAAATCCACACGCATGACGGGCTTTGGGCGAGTCGACCAGATACTAACGCCGGATCATGTGCGCGACACGTTTGGTGTTGACTACCTGTGCTTCCAGCACGAAGGGCGCGTGATCCCGGCGCTGGATATCCGAAAACGAACGCTTTCATCTTAACAGGAGACATTGATGAAACAGAAAATTTGGTCAGCTTTGATGGTCACCGGCTTGGCCAGCGGCGCGGCTGCCCATGAAGTAACCGTGGACAATTGCGGCGAACCGCTGGTGTTCGACGCCAAGCCGGAACGGCTGGTGGTGCATGACATGAACATGACCGACATGGCCTTTGCGCTGGGCCTGCAAGAACACATCGTTGGCCTGACCGGTATCACCGGTTGGTACAAGACCAGCCCTGATTTCGATAAACTTCGCGGTGACATCCCGGAACTGGCGCCGAAATACCCAACCGTCGAAAACCTGGTTGCGGCCGAGCCAGATCTGTTCTTCGCAGGTTGGTATTATGGCATGAAGCCCGGTGGCGACGTGACCCCCGACACTCTGGCCCCGTTCGGCATCAAAACTATGATCCTGACCGAAAGCTGCGTGCATCTGGACAAGGACCGCCCTGAGGCCAGCATGGACCTGTTGTTCAACGATTTGCTGCGCCTGGGTCAGGTCATGCACGTCGAGGAAAAGGCCGAGGAACTGGTTGCAGGCTGGAAAGAACAGCTGTCTGCCATCAAAGCCAAAACCGCCGATCTGGCCAAACCCCGTGTTTTCCTGCTCGACGGGCCTGCGGATGCGCCCTTTACCGCCGGCAAATTCGCCATCCCCGATGCGATGATCGCAGCGGCTGGCGGCGAAAACGTCACCCATGACATGGACACCAGCTGGGGCCGCACCTCGTGGGAAGCGGTTGCTGCATCGAACCCAGAATTTCTGGTGCTGCTTGACTATCAGACAGGCAACGGGGCAGAGGACACGTTCAAGTTCCTGCAAGAGCACCCGGTGATGTCCAAAACAGATGCTGTGAAAAATGAACGCTGGATCGGCCTGCGCTACGAAGAGCTGACACCGGGACCGGCAAATATCGACGCGATCCAGAAGATGGCGGATGCGATGCACCCCACGGCGACCAACTAATATGGTCCATACGGGCCGGATAGTGGTGCTGGGGGCGGTCGTTCTGACCGCCCTTTTGCTGCTGTCGACAGTCTACGGTACAACCCCGATCCCAGTGGCAGATGTCATTGCCGCCATTGGTTTGGGGACAGGCCTGTCCGAAGGCGAGATGTCACCGCTGCATCGGATCGTGTTTGATCTGCGCCTGCCGCGTGCGCTGTTCGCCGCCGTCATCGGTGCGGGGCTTGGTGTTGTGGGGGTGGTGCTGCAAACCACCACGCGCAACGACTTGGCAGATCCATTTCTATTCGGTCTCTCTTCGGGCGCGGCTGCGGGCGCTGTGCTGGTTATCACGGTCACCGGTGATGTGCTGGGCATCTGGACCCTGCCGCTGGCCGCGTTTTGCGGTGGCTTGATCGCATCAGGCATCGTGCTGGCCTTGGTCCAGGGTTTGCGCACAAGTGCACCGGAAAAGCTGATCCTGGCGGGGCTTGCTGTGTCTTTCCTGTTCTCCGCCATCACCAACTATCTGATCTTTTCCGGAGACAACCGAGCCGCCCATTCGGTGATCTTCTGGATGCTGGGCGGACTGGGCCTTGCGCGGTGGGAGACGTTTCCACTGGTCCTGATCGGGCTTGCCCTGATCCTGGGCTATGCACTCTATCGCAGCCGCTGGCTTGACGCCCTTCTGACCGGAGATTTCACAGCCGCCACATTGGGTATCCCGGTTCAGGGTCTGCGCTTTCGCATGTTCTTTGTTGCAGCTTTGGCCACGGCAAGCTTCGTGTCAGTCGCGGGTGTCATCGGTTTTGTCGGTCTGATGGTCCCTCATATCGCGCGGGGGATCGCAGGAACGCTGCATCGCAACCTGTTGATCACCTCGGCCATCGTGGGGGCCATCCTTCTGACCGCCTCTGACATTGTGTCCCGACTGCTGCTGGCCCCGCAGGAGTTACCAGTCGGCATCGTGACCACATCAATCGGGTCGCTTTTCGTATTCTTGTATCTATTCAAATCGGCGCGAAACGTTTGACCTAATGCGTTCCACGCGGAACGAAAAATGGATCAATCATGATGGTTTCACTTTGCTTGCCCGGCTCTGCCAACCTGCGTTCAAGCAACGCAATAACTTGATCAACCGCATCATCGATGGGGTTGTTGACGGTACTTAGATCGAAATTTGGCCATCTGGCCATTTCGATATCGTCAAACCCGATCAGTGAAAGATCGCACGGAACATCCAAACCCAACTCACGCGCGGCTGTCAGCGCGCCGATCGCACTGGCATCGTTGGCACAGACCAACGCGTCTAGCTTGTGCTCGGCCAGCAGTTTCAGCGCAATCTTGCGCCCAGTCTCAACAGTAAAATCCCCTGTGGCTTCGGCGATCAGCTTTAACCCCGCTTTGTCCAAAACATCGATTACACCCAATCTACGCTCAGCCGATGACGAGAAACTCGGTGCACCGCCTAGATACCCAAACCGTGTGCGCCCCTTGTCGATCAGCACCTGGGCCGCAAGCCCTGTACCGTCGGCATTGCGGCAACAGACATTGTCGACACCCGGCGACTGGACGATTCGGCCTGTGGAAATCATCGGCACACCGAACTTGGTGCACCGCGTGACCAATGCGCGCGGCATGCTACCACCACGCAGGATCAAAGCGTCCAATGGATAGCGCAGAACCTGCTCAATCGCGTCTTCTGCACGCTGATCCCCGCCATCGATGAGAATCGGCCATTTGTTCAAAGCGTTCAGTTTCCCGACCAAAGCGCTCACGAATTCGGAATCATATGTGCTGCGCATATTACCGACAAAGACGGCCACCAGATGCGAGCGCCCGTCCTTCAGCCCGGCAGCCAATGCATTTGGTTGATAGCCCATGTGATGGGCTACTTTCTCGATGATTCTTCTTTTGCTTTCATCAAGATACGCACCTGGCGTAAAAGCGCGTGAAACCGCTGAACGCGACACGCCAGCCGCATCTGCAACGGCTTGCGCGGTCACCCGGCGGCGCCTATCGGCAGGTTTGTCATGATCCTGAGCCACGCTCATCCTGTCCTTCGATTTGGTAGAATTTGTCAATATTGCTAGAAATCTTTCACTGAACTGTCATACGTTAACATTATGTGGGCACGTGTGCAGAATCCAGACGTGCCTATACAATGCAGGACGGAGGCTGCGCGCGACACACGCCGCAGGGGAGCCTGCACAATAAACTGGCACAAGGTGCCAACGGTCTCTTAGCTGCAAGGGGCCGACACCGAACCGGAGGAAAACATGACCAAACTGAAGTTTTGCGCAACGGCTGCTGCCCTCGCGTTTACCGCGACTACGGCTTTTGCAGAAACAGAAATTACCTGGTGGCACGCCCATGGCGGGCAATTGGGGGAAACCGTCAACAAGGTCGCCGAAAAGTTCAACGCGTCGCAAGACGAGTACACAATTACTCCGATCTACAAAGGCAGCTACGAAGAGACGCTTACTGCTGGTATCGCGGCCTTCCGCGCTGGTGAGCAACCGAACATAATGCAGGTCTTTGATGCCGGGGCCGCGACCGTGATCGCCGCAAAGGGCGCGACCGTTCCGGTTCAGGACCTGCTAGCTGAAAACGGCGTCGATTTCGACATCAACGACTACATCGCCGGTGTGCGTTATTTCTATGCCGACAGCGATGGCAAGATGATCGGGATGCCCTTCAACTCGTCGACACCGATCCTGTATTATAACGTCGACGCGCTGGAAGCCGCTGGCGTGACCCCGCCGAAGACATGGGAAGAGTTCCAGTCGACCACCGCCCCGGCGCTGAAAGAAGCGGGCTATATCCCGCTGAGCCAGTCGCACCTGCCCTGGATCTTCACCGAAAACTTCATGTCTCGGCACAACCTGCCGTTTGCGACCAACAACAATGGCTATGACGGCATGGACACGGAAATCCTGGTCAACAACGACGCGATCAAGGCCCATTTCACCGCTGTCAGCGAATGGAAAGACAACGGCCTGTTTGAATGGTACGGCACCGGCTGGGGCGACAACGCCAAGCCGTTCGAAGAAGGCAAAGTTGCCATGTGGCTGGGGTCTTCGGGTTCGTTTGGTGGCCTGTTGCAGAAAGATCTGGGCTTTGAATTCAGCGCAACCGAGCTGCCCTATTGGGAAGCCGTGACGCCTGAGCCGACACAAACCTTCATTGGTGGCGCTGCTCTGTTCGCGATGGCTGGCAAATCGGACGAAGAAAACAAAGCCACGGCCGAGTTCTTCCGCTTCCTGACCGCGCCCGATACCCAGTATTTCTGGCATCAGGAGACTGGCTACGTTCCGATCACCGAAGCTGCTTATGACGTTGCCAAGAAAGACGGCCACTATGACCGCTTCCCGGCAGCCGAAGTTGGCGTGAACCAGCTACAGGCGAAAGCCGGTGACAACACCAAAGGCTATCGCATGGGCTTCTACGTCCAGATCCGCGACATCATGAACCGCGAATATGGCCGTATCCTGACCGGTGAAACCGACGTGGAAACCGCGTTCCAGAACATCGAAGCAGAAGCCAACGAATTGCTGGCCCGCTTTGCAAAGACTCAGGGTTAATCCCTGGGATCACCCCCAGGATGGTCGCGCCTTCGGGTGCGGCCATCCCCCATTTCTGCAACTGGAAGACCTATGAAACGCGCGGGTTTTGACAATATCTGGCTTCCTGTGGCTTTGCTGCTGCCACAGTTGATGATCATCGCCATCTTCTTTTACTGGCCTGCGGGATGGGCGCTGCAATCGTCCTTCTTCCTGCAAGACCCTTTCGGATTTGGGTCAACCTTTGTCGGGGCCGACAACTATACGTCGTTGATTGGCAATGATCAGTATAAACGCATTGCCTGGTTCACGATTGTCTTCTCGGTTCTGGTTACTTTTTTTTCACTGGCAATCGCGCTGCTGTTGGCGGTCAAGGCCGATAAGGTTCTGCGCGGCGCCAAGACCTATCGCACTTTGCTGATGTGGGTCTACGCCATCGCGCCGCCTGTTGCCGGATTTCTGGGCATCCTGTTTTTTGATCAAAGCACGGGCCCGATGACCAAGTTTTTCCAGATGTTTGGCTGGGATTTCAAACTGGGCGTCGACTACAACGCCACTGCGACCGCGATGATCATCGTATCGGTCTGGAAGCAAATCCCGGTCAATTTCATCTTCTTCCTGTCGGGCCTGCAATCGATCCCGCGCTCGGTGCGCGAGGCGGCAATGATCGACAACCGCTCTGCCACGGGGCGATTCTGGCAGGTCACCTTCCCTTTGCTCGCCCCCACCGCGTTCTTCCTGCTGATCATCAATATCACCTATGCGCTGTTCGATACCTTCGGCGTGATTGACGCGCTGATGAAGGGTGAGCCAGGCAACAATCCGATGACCCTGGTCTACAAGGTCTATCTGGACGGGTTCCGCGGGAACGACTTGGGCGGCTCTTCCGCGCAATCTGTCATTCTGATGGGTCTGGTTCTAATCCTGACCGTCTTTCAGTTCCGGCTCGTTGAACGCCGGATTCACTATACGTGAGGGGGCGAACCATGGCTGATACAACCCTTGAGACGACCGAAACCGCCCGCCGCCCCCGCAAAATCCGCTGGGAAACCATCAGCGATCACTTTGTGCTGATCCTGGGATCATTGCTGATGATCCTCCCACCCCTGCTGGCGCTGACCACAGCCAGCCATGATGCTGTCACCATCCATCGACAGGGCATTCAGGTGGGCCTTGGCGACGATCTGGGCAAGAACTTCCACGCCGCCATGTTCGAGAAAGGCGGATTTACCCAAACCGTTGACGGCACATTGATGCTGATGAATTCGTTCATCCTGGGCATCGGCTTTGCCGTCGGCAAGATCATCATCTCGATGATGGCTGCATATGCCATCGTCTATTTCCGCCTGCGCTTTGCAACGCTTGCCTTCTGGGTGATCTTCACCACCCTGTTGCTGCCGCTTGAGGTGCGAATTCTGCCCTCGTATGAGGCGATCCAGAAGCTGGGCCTGACCAACACATATACCGGCCTGATCGTCCCGCTGATCGCGTCGGCCACTGGCACGTTCTTCTTCCGACAGTTCTTTATGTCCGTCCCCGAGGAACTGGCCGAGGCTGCGCGGATCGATGGTGCAGGTCCATGGAAGTTCTTTGTCGACATCCTCGTTCCGCTCAGCCGGACGATGATCGCGGCGATCTTCATTATCATGTTTGTCTTTGGCTGGAACCAGTATCTGTGGCCAACGCTGATCACGACAGACGAAAGCTTCTTCACGCTGGTCCGTGGGATCAAACAGATCGTGCTGACCTATACCGACAGTCAGATCCCCGAGCATGGACAGGCGCTTGCGCTGGCTATCGTTGCGATGATCCCACCGGTTGCGATCGTCATCTTCTTCCAGAATTGGTTCGTCAAGGGCCTCACAGAATCCGATAAATAAGGAATACGCGCATGGCTCAGGTATCATTAGAGGGCATCCGCAAGGTCTATCCCAATGGCTTCAAAGCGGTTGAGACCACCAGTTTCACCATTCAGGATGGCGAGTTCGTCGTTCTGGTCGGCCCTTCGGGATGCGGCAAATCCACTTTGTTGCGCATGATCGCGGGGTTGGAGGATATCACCGAAGGTACGCTGAAAATCGGCGACCGGGTGGTCAACAACGTGGACCCGGCGGACCGGGACATCGCGATGGTGTTCCAGAACTACGCGTTGTATCCGCATATGACTGTCCGCAAGAATATTGGCTACGGGTTGAAGAACCGCGGCACACCCGCGTCCGAGATCGCGGCCAAGGTCGAAGACGCCGCCAAGATGCTGAACCTGACCGAATATCTGGACCGTAAACCGGCGCAATTGTCGGGTGGCCAGCGTCAGCGCGTCGCCATGGGCCGCGCTGTTGTGCGCGATCCGGCGTTGTTCCTGTTTGACGAACCGCTGTCCAACCTCGACGCCAAGTTGCGCAACCAGATGCGGATCGAAATCAAGGCCCTGCAACGCCGCCTTGGCACGACGGCCGTCTATGTGACCCACGATCAGGTCGAAGCCATGACCATGGCAGACCGCATCATCGTGCTGAACGCCGGCCGGATCGAACAGATCGGCACGCCTTCGGAGATCTATCACAACCCGGCCTCGACCTTTGTTGCCTCATTCATGGGTGCGCCGCCGATGAATTTGATTGAGGCGCAGGTCGATCAAGGCCAGGTGCGGATCAACGGCTATGACGGGATCATGACCGCGCCAACATCTGCCAATGGGCCGGTGACACTCGGCATCCGACCCGAAGATATCGAACTGGATGGTCAAGGTTCCGTGCCGTTTCAGGTGGATATCCTTGAAGAACTGGGCGCGCATCGGTTGCTGCACGGTCAGCTTGGCGGTCAGCCCTTCACCGTCCTGGTCAGCAAAGATCACGCGGCCCAAACAGGCGAGACCCAGATCACCCTGAAACCCGACGCGCTGCGTCTGTTTGATGTGGAAACAGGAAAAGTCATTTGATCACAGACGTTTTGGATGTGCTTCCCGCTGTGACACCGGATCAGCGGATAAGCATATTGTCCGCACCGCGAACCGCTGCTGCACATCGAGAGTTGCTGCGCAATATTCGAGCGATGAATGCGCTGCAGCTTGGCGGGCAGGCGCAGATATCCTCTCTGCCCGAGCAGTTCACCGTGGCCGCATGGAATGTGGAACGCTGCCTGTTCCCCGAGGCAACCGCCGCGCATCTTGGTCAGATCAGCCCCGATGTTGTCCTACTGTCCGAGGTCGATCACGGCATGGCGCGTACATCGCAACGGCACACGACCGAGGCGATGGCAGATGCCCTTGGAATGGTCTACGCCTTTGGGGTCGAGTTTCATGAGCTTGATCTGGGCGGCCCGACCGAGCGCCATTTCTGCAAAGACGACTTCAACATACTGGGATGGCATGGCAATGCGATCCTGTCTTCGGTGCCGTTCGAACGCACCGCCCTGATCCGGCTGGACGACCATGGCCACTGGTTCTCTTGCGATGACGGTGCGGCTGACCCAGATCAACCGCGTGTCGGCGGTCGCATGGCCATCGCGGCCGTTCTACCAACCGAAAACGGCCCGGTCTGCGTGGTGTCCACCCATCTGGAAAGCAACGCCGACGCAGCGCATCGCCACACGCAGTTCGATGTCTTGCTCAATGAAATCGACAGCTTCGCACCGGGAATACCCGTTTTGATCGGCGGAGATCTGAATACCGGCAACCACCTGCCCCCGGATTTCAACTGGCAGAACGAGAGCCTTTTTGGTCTGGCGGAAACGCGCGGTTACGATTGGGGTTTCACAGCCGACGGTACAACCACCCGCCCCAGCCTGATCACCCCACATCCTCAACGGGTGATGAAGCTGGACTGGTTCGCCGGTCGCGATCTGAGATGTGAAAAAAAGGGGCTTCTGACCTCGATCTCGGATGAGGGAACACCGCTTTCCGACCACGATTGCGTCTGGTGCCGCGCGGCGCTGTCGTCGGTCTGATCAAATGAGCCAGGCCTGACTCAGCCTGGCTCTCTTGCATGCGATCAACCCAGAATACCCGGCAAACGCAGCCCATGCTCGCGGGCGCACTCCTTGGCGATGTCATACCCCGCATCCGCATGGCGCCACACGCCGGATGCCGGGTCATTCCACAGCACCCGCTCCAGACGTTTCGCAGCCGCGTCGGTGCCGTCAGCACAGATCACCACGCCCGCATGCTGGCTAAAGCCCATGCCGACCCCTCCGCCATGGTGCAGGCTGACCCAAGTCGCGCCCGATGCGGTATTGACCAGCGCGTTCAACAACGGCCAATCCGACACAGCATCCGAGCCATCTTTCATCGTCTCGGTTTCACGGTTCGGCGAGGCGACTGAGCCGCTGTCCAAATGGTCCCGGCCAATCACCACGGGTGCTTTTAACTCCCCGTTCCGAACCATTTCATTGAAGGCCAATCCGGCCTTGTGACGATCACCCAACCCGATCCAGCAGATACGTGCTGGCAGGCCCTGAAACGCGATCCGCTGCTGCGCCATGTCGAGCCAATTGTGCAGATGGGTGTTCTCGGGGAACAGCTCTTTCATCTTGGCGTCGGTTTTGTAGATATCCTCCGGATCACCCGACAGCGCGCACCAGCGGAACGGGCCGATGCCACGGCAGAATAGCGGGCGGATATAGGCGGGTACAAAGCCAGGGAAGGCAAAGGCGTTCTCCAGACCCTCATCCTGCGCCACTTGCCGGATGTTATTGCCATAGTCCAATGTCGGAACGCCTGCGTTCCAGAAGTCGACCATCGCGGCCACGTGCTGTTTCATCGAGGCGCGCGAGGCTTTTTCGACCGCCTTGGGATCGCTTTCACGCTTGTCCTTCCACTGCGCCATGGTCCAGCCAATGGGCAGATAGCCGTTGACCGGGTCATGTGCGCTGGTCTGGTCGGTGACGATATCGGGACGCATGCCACCGGCCTGCATCCGCGTGTAGATCTCGGGGAAAATCTCGGCGGCATTGCCCAGCAGGCCAACCGACTTGGCCTCACCCGCCTTGGTCCAGCGGTCGATCATCGCCAGCGCTTCGTCCAGCGTCTGGGCCTTTTCGTCCAGATATTTGGTGCGCAGACGGAAATCGATGCTGTCCGGGTTGCACTCGACCGCCAGACAGCAGGCCCCGGCAAAGACCGCGGCCAGAGGCTGCGCACCACCCATACCGCCCAGACCACCGGTCAGAATCCATTTGCCGGTGAGGTCACCGCCATAATGCTGCCGCCCGGCCTCGGCAAAGGTTTCATATGTGCCCTGAACGATGCCCTGCGTGCCAATGTAAATCCACGAGCCCGCGGTCATCTGGCCGTACATCATCAGGCCCTTCTTATCGAGCTCGTTGAAATGATCCCAATTGGCCCAATGCGGCACGAGGTTCGAGTTGGCGATCAGCACCCGAGGCGCATCCGCATGCGTCCGCACGATGGCCACCGGTTTGCCCGATTGAACCACCAGCGTTTCATCCTCTTCCAGATCCTTGAGGCTGGCGACGATGGTGTCAAAATCCTTCCACGTCCGTGCGGCACGGCCAATGCCCCCGTAGACCACCAGCTCATGCGGGTTCTCGGCCACATCCGGGTGAAGGTTGTTCATCATCATCCGCAGCGGCGCCTCGGTCATCCAGCTCTTGGCGTTCAGTTCGGGCCCTGTGGGTGGATAGATATCACGGGTGTTTTTGCGAGGGTCGGTCATCGGGCAAGCTCCAATGCAGTGTCGTGGATAGCGTCGAGTATGTCTTTGAGCCAACGTCGCAGACGATCGGCTTTTTGGGTGTCATAGGTCCATGGTGCCGTTTCGGCGTTTAGATAAGTGGACTGGGCCAGTTCCATCTGGATGGCGTGGACGCCCTTAGCAGGGCGGCCATAATGCCGGGTGGTCCACCCGCCTTTGAAACGCCCGTTCAGGACGGTGCTATAGGGGGACGAGGCGGCAAATTCATGGGCAATCGCCTCAACCTCCGGCGCACAGGTGACGCCGCCATTTGTGCCGAGGTTCATGTCTGGCAGAGTGCCGTCGAACAGGAACGGGATGTGGCTGCGGATCGAATGGCAATCATACAATACCGCCACCCCGTGGATCGCCTTCACCCGCGCCAGCTCGGCCTCGAGCGCGGCGTGATACGGTGCGTGGAACATAGCCCTACGTTCCGCGATTTCCGCCTCGGACGGCGGCTGCTCCCAGATGCCTTGGCCGTCAAAATCCGTCAGCGGCACAAGCGTTGTGGTGTTCTGACCGGGATAAAGCGACACGCCCGCCGGATCGCGATTGGCATCGATCACATAACGATGAAAAGTGGCGCGCACCGTCGTGGCACCGGGGATCAGCCCATCATAGAGCCGGTCAATATGCCAGTCGGTGTCTGCCAGCCCCCTGCCCCGGTTGTTCAGCTTGGCTTCGATCTGAGGCGGCACATACGTGCCGGTATGAGGCAGGCCCAGCACGATGGGGCTGTCGCCTTGAGTGACTTCAACTGGATCGATCATGCGCCCAGTTCCGGCATATCGACGCCTGTGTTCTGTGCAATCTCACCACTAGCAATCAGTCTATAGGCTGCCTCGATATCGGGAGCGGTATAGCGGTCTTCACCAAGCGGCGGCACTAAGGCGCGCAGCCGCGCCATCACGCCCTGCAAGGTCTCGCTGGTTGGCAAAGGCGCGCGGAACTCGACGCCTTGCGTGGCACATAATAATTCGACACCGAGAATACGTTCCAGATTGGTCACCATCTGCCCCAGACGCAGCGCGCCATGGGCGGCCATGCTGACGTGGTCCTCCTGATTGGCCGAGGTCGGTGTGCTATCCGTCACGCAGGGGTTGGCCAGATGTTTGTTTTCGCTCATCAAAGCCGCCGTGGTGACCTCGGCGATCATCAGGCCCGAGTTCAGGCCCGGATTGGGTGTCAGAAACGGCGGCAAATCAAAGCTGAGCACCGGATCGACGATCAGCGCGATACGGCGTTGGGCGATCGCCCCAATCTCAGCCACGGCCAGAGCGATCATGTCAGCGGCAAAACCCACCGGTTCCGCATGGAAGTTACCACCTGAAACGATCAGACCGGTTTCAGACAACACCAAAGGGTTGTCGGTGGCGGCATTCGCCTCAATCTCAAGCGTCACAGAGGCCTGGCGCAGCACATCCATCGCCGCGCCTACGACCTGTGGCTGACAGCGAATGCAATACGGGTCCTGCACCCGCGTGTCGCCCTCGCGGTGGCTTTCGCGGATCACCGATCCAGCCAATAGCGCGCGCATGGTTGCTCCTGCTTCGATCTGGCCGCGATGGCCGCGCAGAGCATGAATCTCGGGCTGTAACGGCGCAGTCGATCCCATGATGGCATCGGTCGTGAGCGCCGACGTGACCAACGCGCTTTGCGCCGCCTGCCATGCCCCAAACAAACCCGCCAGTGCAAACGCGGTCGAAAACTGGGTGCCATTGATCAGCGCCAAACCTTCTTTCGGGCCCAGTTCCACCGGCGTCAGACCGGCAGCCGCCAATGCCGGACCGCCCGCCATGACCTTACCGTCAAACTCTGCCTCACCCGCCCCCATCATCACCGCAGCCATGTGAGACAACGGTGCCAGATCGCCCGAAGCCCCGACCGAACCCTGCGCCGGGATCACAGGCGTCACACCCTTGTCCAACATCGCCTCTAGCAGATCGATCAGCTCCAGCCGCACACCAGATGCGCCGCGCCCAAGACTGAGCAGTTTCAGCGCCATCATCAACCGCGCATGCGCCCGCGGGATGGCTGGGCCCACGCCACAGCAATGCGACAGGATCAGGTTGCGCTGCAAGGTTGCCGTATCCTCGGCCGCGATCTTGACGCTGGCCAGTTTGCCAAAGCCGGTATTGACCCCGTAAACCGCCGCCTCACCCGCCGCCGCATCTGCAATTCGGGCATGAGCAGCTTCGATATCAGGCCGGCACGCCGGGTCCAGTCTGACAGCGCACTCTTCGCGATAGACCTGTTCCAGCTGCGCCAGTGAAACAGCGCCAGGCGTGAGTGTCAGGGTTGTCAAACTGCACCTCCGATGATGCGGGCATGAAGCGGGTTAAATCCAATGCGATAGGCCAGCTCGGCTGGGTGGGCCACATCCCAAACGGCCAGATCTGCGCGCAAGTCAGGGGCAATCTGGCCGCAGTCCTTCAGCCCCAAGGCACGGGCGGCATGGGTGGTTACACCCCGCAATGCCTCTTCGGGTGTCATGCGGAACAGAGTGCAACCCATATTCATGGTCAACAGCAACGAGGTCATCGGAGCCGAGCCAGGATTGCAATCCGTTCCCAGGGCCATCGGCACATTGTGTTTGCGCAGCAAGTCGATGGGTGGGGCCTGCGTCTCGCGCAGGGTGTAGAAGGCGCCAGGCAGGATCACACCGACGCTGCCCGCCTGGGCCATGGCGAGCGCCCCGTCTTCGTCCAGATATTCAATGTGATCCGCCGACAGAGCACCATATAAGGCTGCCAGCTTTGCGCCGCCTAGATTGGACAACTGCTCGGCATGGAGTTTGATTGGCAAACCAAGCTCTTGCGCCACGTCGAATAAAGGCACCAGCTGTTCGGGTTGAAAGGCAATTCCCTCACAGAACGCATCCACCGCATCCACCAGCCCTTCGGCTTGGGCCGCACGCAGAGTCTGGATACAGACCTCGGCAATATAGGCGTCGGGACGTCCGTTATATTCTCCTGGCACAGCATGTGCGCCCAGAAAACTGGTCACAACCCTCACTGGACGATGCTGCGGCAATGCACGGGCGGCGCGCAGCATGTTCAGTTCGGTGTCTCGATTCAACCCATAGCCTGATTTGACCTCAATTACCGCCACACCTTCGGCCAGCATGGCGTCCACGCGCGGCAATGCCTGCGCGATCAGATCGGCGACGCTGGCGGTACGGGTTGCAGCCACGGTCGAAATGATACCGCCACCCGCGCGCGCAACCTCTTCATAGCTGGCCCCGTTCAGGCGCATCTCAAACTCAACCGCGCGATGGCCGCCATGCACCACATGGGTGTGACAGTCGATCAGCGCAGGGGTTACCAATCGACCTTCGAGCGCGCGCTGAGGCAGAGCCGCATAGGCATCTGGCACATCCGCTCGCGGACCAACCCAGGCGATTTTTCCCGCCTGAACGGCAATGGCTGCATCGTCAATCAACCCATAGGCATCCGCGTTTGACATCGTGGCGGCACGCAAATCGGTCAAAAGATGATCCTGAGGCTGCATGGGACTCTCACATCACAATTTCTCCCTTTTCCAGTATATGCATTTATGTTTATTGTCTATCCATATTTAGGAGAGTCTCATGACTGCCGTTTTCGCACAGAACGCCTTGCTGGATACGGGCTGGGCCCGAAATCTGCGGATGCAGATCAAGGATGGACGGATCAGCACGCTAACGCAGGACACCACGCCGCAAGCTGGCGACTCGTGTGTCGACACTCTGCTGCCCGCTCTGTCCAACCTGCACAGCCATGCGTTTCAGCGCGCCATGGCCGGGATGACTGAATACCGGCTAGCAGGGCGCGACAGCTTCTGGACGTGGCGCGATCTGATGTATCGCTTTATTGCACATTTGAACCCGGATCAGGTTCAGGCCATCGCGGCACTTGTCTATCTCGAGATGCAAGAGGCCGGATATGCGGCAGTCGGCGAATTCCACTACTTGCACCATCAGCCGGATGGCCAACCCTATGACCACCTGGCTGAGCTAAGCGACCGCATCATGGCCGCTGCCGTAGAAACAGGGATCGGCCTGACTCACCTCCCCGTGCTCTATTCCTATGCAGGCGTCGGAGAGCACCCTTTGGAGCAAGGTCAGAAACGGTTTGGCAATGATGTTGATCGGTTCTGCGCACTGGTCGATCAGGCGCGCGCGGCGGCCACGAACCTGCCCGGTGATTGCCGGGTTGGCATCGCGCCACACTCTTTGCGCGCCACCAGCCCGCGCGATCTGGCAGAGGTCTTGCAGGCGCAGGGCCAGGGCCCGATCCATATTCATATAGCAGAACAGCCCAAAGAAGTGGCCGAAGTACAGGCCGGGCTAGGCGCCCGCCCTGTCGAATGGTTGCTGGCCAATGCTCCGGTTGATGCCAACTGGTGCCTGATCCATGCCACCCACATGACTGGTGCCGAAACACAGGCCATGGCCCGGTCCGGCGCTGTGGCCGGGCTGTGCCCGGTGACGGAGGCCAATCTGGGCGACGGGCCGTTCAACGGCCCAGCCTATCTGGCGGCTGACGGTGCATTTGGCGTTGGATCGGATTCGAATGTGCTAATCTCATTGACCGAGGAATTAAGGACGCTGGAGTACTCGCAACGCCTGCGCGATCTGTCACGCAATGTGCTGGTGGCGGGCGAAGGATCAGTCGGGCAGTCGCTGTATTCCAAAGCCGCTTTAGGCGGGGCGCAAGCGCTTGCCCGTGATGCAGGGCAGATCACACCGGGTAATCTGGCTGATCTGGTCGCCATTGACAGCCAGCATCCGTCGCTTTGCACGCTGCGGCCTGATCAACTGTTGGATGGTCTGGTATTTGCCGCCAAAGATCATGTTGTCACTGACCTGTGGTCCGCAGGTCGACATCAGGTTCAAAGCGGGCGGCATGTTCAACGTGACAGGATCATCGCGAGCTACCGCAACGCGATGCGTACCCTTTTGGCTGCGCTTTAGGCAATTGACGGCCAAATTCTCTGCCTATGCAAATACACAGACATAAACTACTTATGAATATTACTAAGGACCAAGCAAGCTGTGAGCGCACAAAAGAACATGGGATTTCAGGATATTCGGGATGAGGTGCTGAACCGCATTCAAACACGCATCTGGCCACAGGGCAGTCTGTTACCAACCGAACTGGAACTCGCGGCTGAGTTTGGCTGTGCCCGCGCCACCGTCAACCGTGCCCTGCGCGAACTGGCCGATGAGGGGATCATCACGCGTCGGCGCAAAGGTGGTACCCGTGTTGTGACCACCCCAGTCAAACAGGCAAAACTGCCGATCACCGTGGTACGCCAGACCATCGAGGATATGAATGCGGAATACCGTTATGCTCTGGTCAGCCGCAATATGATAAGCTGCCCACCCTGGCTGCAGGCCAAGCTGGGGCTGCAAGAGGGGGCACAGGTGTTGCATCTGAACTGCATGCATCACGCGGACAACCGCCCTTTTCAGTTCGAAGAACGCTGGATCAACACGGATACGGTGCCCCATGTGGTCGATCAGGATTTTCTGACTATCGGCCCGAACGAATGGCTTTTATCCGAAATTCCGTTCTCGGACGCAGAAATCGCATTCTCTGCGGTACCAGCCACGGGCCAGCTACAGGAGTTTCTGTCAGTGCCTCCCGGAACGCCACTGTTTCAGTTGGAACGCATCACTTGGTTTCAGAACAAACCCGTGACCTTTGTCAGGATGACATTTCATCAGGGCTATCAGATGCGGACAAAATATTGACGCCGGTGTAGCTTTCAGGCTCCATAGCGCGCAAGGAACATATCTACTGCGTGCAAGGCAACCTCATCAATCTCGTCTTGACTGAACTCTTTCTGGATCCCGAAAGCGGCACGCAGCCACAAGCGTACCTTACATAGTTCAGCAAACTGTTCTGCGGCAATCTGAATATCCTCGATCGCCAACTCGCCCTTGGCCACGGCCTTGTCCAGATACTCGGCCATCCTGCGTTGCCCGTTTTGCGGCCCGGCTTCATAAAAAGCCCGGCCCAATTCAGGGAAGCGATCACGTTCAGCAACGCAAACCCGGAAGACCTGTTGGTTAAAATCGGAAACAAAAAAGCTGACCAACTGAGTTGCCGCAATCGTCAGAACCTCACGTACGGGTTTGGTCTCATCGACCATGGCGATAACGCGCTCTGCCATCCGGCTGCATTCGGTCTGCGCCACCTCGACAAACAACAGGCGCTTGTCGGGGAAATAGCTGTACAGCGTTGCCTTTGATACGCCCGCCGCCCGGGCGATATCGTCCACACTGGCCCCTTCAAACCCATCCGCCATAAAAACCTCTCGGGCCCCGCTCAGAACCTGTTCAAATTTTCGGCCTGTGCGCAGGATCGTAGCGGTCTGGGTCATGTCGTCTCCTAGTCTGAGGTGCTCCGAGTTTATAAACCGTTCGGTTTAGATACAAGGATTCTCGGTATGCTCAAGTGAATTGACCTCACAATTCTGTTGATTCACCACTTTGCGTGACCCGCTTCACTAAGGGTTGTAAACCAAATGTCCGTACTTGCGACGGGCCAAAACCATGTTAGGACAGGCCATGGTCGAGATCTTTTTGCGCACCCTGCCCTTCTTTGCGATCATCGGCCTGGGCTACTGGGCTGGGCGCAGCCGATTTTTCAGCGCCGAAGCCACGGCCTATCTGACCAAATTTGTGTTCTTCTTTGCCCTCTCGGCGATGCTGTTCCGCTTTGCCGCGACTCTGCCATTTGCCGAGATTTTCAATGGCCGTCTGATCATTGGCTATCTGATCGGAACACTTGCCGTTTACCTGATTGCAACTATGATCGCCTGGTTCCGAGGGCTGGACATCCCCACCGCGGCGATCGAGGCACAATGCGCTGCTATCGGCAATGTTGGGTTTCTGGGCCTGCCGATGCTGGCGCTGCTGCTGACCGAGGCTGCGATCGGGCCGGTGATGTTGGTTCTGGCCGTTGATTTGGTGGTGTTTTCTTCGCTCATCGTGATCCTGATCAATGGCGGGCGAGATGGTAAGCTGACCCCAGCCACTCTGCGCCTGATTGGGGTGGGGCTGCTCAAGAATCCCATGATCGTATCGATTTCCGCCGGGCTGATCTGGTCCGCCCTTCAGCTACCAGTCCCCGGTCCGCTGAACGATTTTCTGACCATTCTGGGTGGCGCGGCTACGCCGGGCGCGCTGTTTGCAATCGGGGCGTCTCTGGCCGGTAAATCTGCTGAGCGCATTCAAGTTGCTGCCTGGTTGAGCTTTTGCAAACTTGTCATCCATCCGGCCTGCGTCGCGATTGCGGTGTTGTGGCTGGTGCCCATCGACACGTTCCCGGCTGCCGTAGCAATTGCCGCCGCCGCCCTGCCAGTCGCGGGCAATGTCTACATGCTGGCCGCCCATTATGGCGTCGCACCCCATCGCGCCTCGGCAGCGATCCTGTTGTCGACCGTCGCCAGCATCCTGACCGTGCCGCTTGTGATTGCTTGGGTCACCGCACTCTGATTTTCATCCGTTAAAAAATACGTGCGCCAAACGCACCCGGGCTTTACGTGAAGCCCTTGGATCGTTAGCCCTTAGCCGACCCTAATGCGAGGATAAGACCAGATGGAAACCGTTTCGGAGAACGCCTGTTTCGGTGGCGTGCAAGGCGTCTATCGCCATGCTTCAACAGCTTGCCAATGTGATATGACCTTTGGCCTGTTCCTTCCGGCCGAAGCAAAAGACGGCCCGGTTCCGATCCTGTGGTACCTATCCGGCCTGACCTGCACCCATGAAAACGCGATGACCAAAGCCGGGGCACAGGCCTGGGCGGCTGAACAAGGGATTGCCGTGGTCTTTCCTGACACCTCGCCCCGTGGCGAGGGCGTGGCCGATCACGAAGACTACGATCTAGGTCAGGGCGCCGGGTTCTATGTGAATGCAACGCAATCCCCATGGGCCCCGCATTTCAACATGTGGGACTACGTAGCCGAGGAACTGCCCGCCCTTCTGGCCGAGAACTTCGCCATCGACATGGATCGTCAGGCCATCACGGGCCATTCCATGGGGGGCCATGGCGCCCTGACGCTGGCGATGAACCTTCCGGGTCGGTTCCGCTCGGTTTCAGCCTTTGCGCCGATCTCGAACCCGACCGGTGCGGATTGGGGTCGCAAACAACTGGCTGCTTATCTGGGTGAGGATGAGGGGCTTTGGAAAAAGCACGATACATCCCTGATGATGAAAGAGGTGGGCTTTGAAGGTCCGGTCCTGATCGACACGGGCGCAAATGACCAGTTCATTGATTTGCTGCGCCCCGAAGCTCTGGCCACTGCGATTGCTGAACGCCGCCAGCAGGCCACCTATCGCCTGCAACCGGGCTACGATCACTCCTATTTCTTTGTCTCTACCTTCATGGAAGACCACATCACCTTCCACGCCGAAGCACTGTACGGAGAGTAACGCATGAGCAAATATGACTATGACCTGATCATCATCGGGTCGGGCCCTTCGGGGCGGTCTGCGGCAATCCAGGCGGGCAAGCTGAAACGCCGTGTGCTGGTGATCGACCGCAAGGACCGGCTTGGTGGTGTTTCGGTTCACACGGGCACGATCCCATCCAAGACCCTGCGCGAAACGGTGCTGAACCTCTCTGGCTGGCGTGAACGCAGTTTCTACGGTCGTTCCTACCGGGTCAAAGACCAGATCCGCGCAGAAGACCTCAAGGCGCGTCTGCACATGACACTGGATCATGAAGTTGACGTGTTGGAACATCAATTCAACCGCAACCATGTGGAAACCCTTAATGGGCTGGCAACATTCACTGGCCCGCACGAGATCGAGGTCGCAACGGATGCAGGCGAAAAGACCCGCCTGACTGCAGCCAAATTCTTGATCGCCACCGGAACCAAGACCTATCGCCCCGACTATGTACCGTTCAACGGCAAGACCGTTGTGGATGGCGATGATTTTCTGGAAATGGCAGAGATTCCACGCTCACTGATCGTGATCGGTGCTGGGGTGATCGGTGTGGAATACGCGACCATGTTCTCGGCCCTGGATGTACGGGTCACGCTGATTGAACCCCGCGAGAGCTTTCTGGATTTCATTGACAGCCGCCTGATCCATGAATTCACCCATCAGATACGCGAAAACGGTGTCGATCTACGCCTCGGTTCTGCTGTTGAGAAAATCGAAGATGCGGGTGAGCATGTCGAGGTTACTTTGGACAACGGTCGCCATGTCCGGGCCGAGATGCTGTTGTTTGCCGCCGGTCGCATGGGCGCGACCTCGGCCCTGAACCTGGGTGCCGTCGGGCTGGAGACCGATCATCGCAACCGGATCAACGTGGATCGCAAAACCTATCAGACCGACGTGCCGCACATCTATGCCACAGGCGATGTGATCGGGCATCCGTCACTGGCCTCAACCTCGCTGCAGCAGGGCCGCGTCGCCGCTTGCCACGCACTGGAAACGCCGACCCTGCCAGAAAGCCCCTGGTACCCTTATGGCATCTACTCGGTGCCCGAGATTTCGACCTGCGGCATGTCCGAAGAGGAATTACAGGAACGAGGCATCCCGTACGAGGTTGGCGTGGCGCGATTCCGCGAAACCTCGCGTGGGCATATCATGGGGTTGGAGCATGGTATGTTGAAAATGCTGTTCTCGCTGAAAACCCGCCGGGTTCTGGGTGTGCAGATTGTGGGTGAAGGGGCGACCGAGTTGATTCATATCGCTCAGGCTGTGCTGAACCTGAAAGGCACAGTTGACTACTTTGTCCAGAACACCTTCAACTACCCAACGCTGGCCGAAGCCTACAAAATCGCCGGTCTGGACGCGTTCAACCGGATGCCGATCCCGGAAGAATTCAAGGTAAAGAAAAAGCCAACAGCCAAAGAGGCCAAGAAAGCGTGACCACGCTCTATATCGATGGCGACGCCTGCCCTGTGAAGGCCGAGGCCGAGCGGGTCGCGACCCGTCACAAAGTGCCGATAGCGCTGGTCTCGAATGGTGGGCTGCGACCTTCGGCAAACCCGTTGGTGCAGGTGGTCATCGTCTCAGAAGGGGCCGATGAAGCCGACAAATGGATTGCCGAGCGTTGCGGGCCGGGCGATGTGGTGGTGACCTCCGACATCCCGCTGGCCGCGAAATGTGTTGACGCCGGGGCCCGCGTGCTGCGCCCCAATGGTGAGGCCTTCACAGCCGCCAATATCGGCCAGCAATTGGCCATGCGCGACCTGATGGCCGATCTGCGCGCGGCCAACCCTTTGGGTGCAGGTGGCGGCGGCAAACCCTTTGGCAAAGCCGACCGGTCCCGATTTCTGGATACGTTGGAACGGGAACTCAGGGCTGCAAAACGGGCATAAGGCTCCCGCCCAGCGGCGACGCATCACAGATGCATCTTCTCCGGTTGGGCCAGGCAGCGCTGCGCGCTGCGGTTGGTGCTTGAACTTGAGCACTTAGCTTGGTTCAGTCGGCGCAGCAGGAACTCAGCACAGGATCACGACATGTCCATCCAAGCGGTCATCTTTGATATCGGCAATGTCCTAATCGAATGGCAGCCCGAGCGCTATTATGACCGCATGATAGGCGAAGATCGCCGTCGGGCCATGTTCGAAGAGGTTGATTTGCATGGCATGAACGATCTGGTGGATCAGGGCTATCATTTCACCGATACGATCTACGACTGGGCCGAGAAGTACCCGGAATGGCGCGATGAGATCCGTATGTGGCACGACAAATGGATCGAGCTTGCTGCACCTGAAATCCCGCATTCGGTCCGGTTGCAGCGGGCGTTGCGTGCCAAAGGCGTGCCGGTGTTTGCATTGACGAATTTCGGGGTGCAAAATTTCGACTATGCCACCACCGTCTACCCGTTTCTGAACGAGTTTGACCGGCAATATGTCTCGGGCCGGATGAAGATGGTGAAGCCTCATGTTCCGATCTATGAGCAGGTCGAAGCGGATTGTGGCCTGCCGCCCGCGTCACTTTTGTTTGCAGATGATCGGATCGACAATATCGAAACGGCACGCGGGCGTGGATGGCAGACGCATTACTTCAAAGGCCCGGACGGCTGGGCAGATCGACTGGTGGCCGAGGGGTTGTTGACCCCTGACGAAGCACGCTAGGCCGGTGCGGGTGTTGCGTTACGGTTCTCGCGGATCGGCAGGTGGACGATGGCGCTGAAGGCTCCGACCGCGACGCCGATCCACCAGACCATTGTGTAGTCACCATAGACATCGTACATCCGTCCGCCCAACCAGACGCCGAGGAACCCTCCGATCTGGTGGCTAAGGAAGATGAAACCGTAAAGCGTGCCCATGTAGCGCAAGCCGTAGAGGTGTGCGACAAGGCCCGAGGTTAGAGGCACCGTGGCGAGCCATAGCGACCCCATGACGATTGAGAAGATGATCACCGAAGTCGGCGTGATCGGCATGAGAATGAACGCCGCAGCCGCGACGGTTCTGGCTGTGTAGATCGCCGCCAGCAGGTATTTCTTGGGGAAATGGTTGCCCGCCCAACCGGCCAGCAGCGTGCCGCCGATATTGGCAAGGCCGACCAGTGAAATCGCCACCGCACCCAAGGCCGATGTGGTGGTGATACCCAGCGAATGCAGCACACCTCCGGGTTGGATCGGGCCGCACATCTCGGTCACGAAGGCAGGGAAATGGGCGGTGATGAAGGCCAGTTGATAACCGCAGCTAAAAAAGCCCAGAAAGATCAGCGCATAGGACGGATCTCGGAACGCTTTGCCAAGAATCTGGCTCATGCTTTCTTCCAACTCGGCTTTGCTGACCGGCTGAGGGGCTCGCATGAAGGGCAGTGTCAGCACAAGGGCAAGGATCGCGATGGCGAAAACAATGAAGACCTGTTGCCAGGGCAGGAAGGTGAGAAGCCATTCGGCGGTTGGCGCGCCGATCACTTGGCCGAAGCTGCCAGCCGCAGTTACAATCGCCAAAGACATGGACCGGTTCTTGTCTGATGAGGCCCGACCAACCACCGCAAGGACCACGCCGAACCCGGTTCCCGCGATGCCAAACCCCACCAGCCAAGCATACATCTGATGCCCAAACGGGGTGATCGACCAGGCCGACAGAACCATACCGGCCGCATAGGTCAGCGCCCCAAGAATGATTGCCTTACGATCCCCAATCTTTTCGGCAATCGCGGCGAAGATGGGTTGCCCGATGCCCCAGGCCAGATTTTGAATCGCAATCGCAAGTGAGAAATCCGTGCGCAGCCAGCCGAACTCATCCGCGATCGGGATCTGGAACACCCCGAACGAGGCACGCACGGCGAAACTGACCGTGATGATGATACATCCGACGATCAGGATTGGGTTTATTAGGCGGGCAGAATGCGGCATTAGGAGGCCCCGGTCCATAAAGCGTTTGCCGACGGTACAGGATTCACTCTGGCCGTCAATTCAACAGATTTGCGGTCGAGGATAAGGAATTTTGATATATCGGCAGAACTGCTTGCTTTTCAAGTCGCCGTCTCATCGGTAAGGCTCTGACTTATGACGGATTTGATCTCGCTTTATGACACCCGCATCGACGCCGGAGAGCTGACCCGCGACGATGCGCAAGAGGCCGTGCTGCCGCATTTCGAACGGATTCGTGCAGCGCTGGCAGCCCCTGTAAAGCGTGGTTTGTTTCGCAAAGCACCGCCCGCGCCTAAAGGGTTGTACCTGTGGGGCGGTGTTGGGCGTGGAAAATCCATGTTGATGGATATGTTCGTCGACAGTTTGCAGGACATTCCCGCGCGCCGCGTTCACTTTCATGCCTTCATGCAAGAAATCCACGCAGGAATGCACAAAGCGCGCAAGGACGGTGTTGAGGATGCGCTGGCACCAGTGGCGCAAGATGTGATCAAATCCGTCCGTTTGCTGGCCTTTGATGAGATGCAGATCACCGACATCACCGATGCGATGATCGTTGGGCGTTTGTTCGACATGTTGCACGCAGGCGGTGTGGTGGTCGTAACGACATCGAACCGGCATCCGGATGATTTGTACAAGGACGGGCTGAACCGGCAGCTGTTCCTGCCGTTTATCGCGCATATCAAAGAACAGCTGCAGGTGTGGGAGTTGATCTCACCCACCGACTATCGCCAGAACCGGTTGGAGGGCGCTCCGGTCTATTTCACTCCGATTGGCCCCGAAGCCCGCCAGAGTATTCGCGCGGTCTGGAACGATCTGGCCGGTGGTCCGGCTGATCCTTTGGTGTTGCAGGTCAATGGGCGTGCGGTCGAACTGCCTCAGTTCCGCAACGGGATCGCACGTGCAACGTTTTATGATCTGTGCGGCCGGATGCTGGGACCTGCGGATTATCTGGCGATTGCCGAAACGGTGAAGGTTTTGGTGCTGGAAGACATCCCGCGTCTGTCGCGGAACAATTTCAACGAAGCCAAGCGTTTTGTTACTCTGATCGATGCACTCTACGAGGCGCGGGTGCGGTTGATCTGTTCTGCCGCAGCAGAGCCGGAGATGCTGTATGTCGAGGGGGAAGGCACGTTTGAATTCGAGCGCACCGCCTCGCGCCTGCGGGAGATGCAGGCGGAAGATTGGGGAGCTTAGGGGGCTCTGCCCACACCGCCTTTGGCGGTTCCCCCGGGATATTTTTTGGCCAGATGAAGCCCTGCGGGGGATGCCCTTAGCCGTTTTCGCGCAGGATATGGCCTGCAAGGTAGAGCGACCCACAGATCAGCACGCGGGCCTGTGGATCCCGGGTAACGATTGAGCGGAGCGCATCACCAACACTGGCGGCGGTTGTGGCGTGCAGATTGACTTTCGCGGCGGCGGCGGCGGTGTCTTCGGCGCTAAGCGTTGCCGTTTCACCGGGGATCGACACTGCGATCAGGCTCTCGGCTTGCGCGGCCAGCGGTGCGAGGTAGCCGGTGACATCCTTGGTGTTCAGCATGCCGCAGATCATATGGGTTGGCCGCTTTGGCAGGTTCGACAGCACATCGGCCAGCGCGATACCGGCGGCGGTGTTGTGACCGCCGTCCAGCCACAGCTCTGCCTGCGGGGCGGCCTGGACCAGTGGGCCGGTTTTCAGCCGCTGCATGCGCGCAGGCCATTCGGCACGGCTGACCGCTGCCTCATAAGCCGCATCGCCAAAGTCGAGGTGCCGCAGAACGGCGAGCGCCGCGCCTGCATTCTGGATTTGATGCGCGCCCAGGAGGTTGGGCAGCGGCAGGTCACGCAGGCCGGTTTCGTCCTGATAGATCAGGCGTCCGTTTTCTTCGGCCACGTGCCAGTGTTGGCCATAGGCGATCAGCGGCGCGCCGAGACGGGCGGCGGTCTGTTCGATAACCTCCATCGCTTCGTCCGGTTGCGGACCAACGACACAAGGCACACCGCGTTTGATGATCCCGGCCTTTTCGGCCGCGATCTTGGACAGTGTGTTGCCCAGGAATTGTTCGTGATCGATCGAGACTGGCGTGATCACCGTCATCGCCGGAGTATCGATCACATTAGTGGCATCCAGGCGTCCGCCCAGTCCGACCTCGAGCAGTGTGTAGTCCGCCCGCGAACGTGCAAAAGCCAAAAGGGCCGCGCAGGTGGTGATTTCGAAATAGGTGATATTCTCACCGCCATTGGCGGCGTAGCATTCATCCAGCACGGCCGTCAGATTGGGTTCCGAGATAAGCTCTCCCGCCAAACGGATTCGTTCGTGAAACCGCGCAAGATGCGGCGAGGTATAGGCATGAACCAGAAGCCCGACCCCTTCGAGCCCTGCGCGGATCATGGCTTGGGTCGAGCCCTTGCCATTGGTGCCCGCAATATGGATCACCGGCGGCAATCTGGTCTGCGGATTGTCCAGCGCACCCAACAAACGCCAGACACGATCCAAGGTCAGGTCGATGATCTTGGGGTGCAGCGCCATCATCCGGTCGAGGATGGCGTCAGATGTTTGGGGGGTCATTTCTGATCCGTATCGTCAGCTGGGGCGTCTGCCTTGGCCACCTCCGGCTCCGGCGCGGGCAGATCGCCCCGTATCGCCGGGGGTTGGTTCATCAGCATCCTGGTGATGGTGATCAGCTCATCGCGCATTTCGGTCCGTTTAGTGACGCGGTCCAGCATGCCATGATCCAGCAGATATTCGGCGCGCTGGAACCCTTCGGGCAGTTTTTCGCGGATCGTTTGTTCGATCACGCGCGGCCCGGCGAAACAGATCAGCGCGTTCGGTTCCGAGATATGCACATCACCCAGCATCGCGTAAGACGCGGTTACGCCGCCCGTAGTCGGGTGTGTCAGCACAACGATATAGGGTAGGTTCGCCTCTTTCAGCATTTCAACAGCAACTGTGGTTCGGGGCATCTGCATCAGGCTCAGGATACCCTCTTGCATCCGCGCGCCACCTGCGGCTGAGAACAGGATCAGCGGGCGCTTGAGTTTCACTGCTTCTTGCGCCGCAGAAATGATGGCGTTGCCGACATACATGCCCATCGACCCGCCCATGAACGAGAAATCCTGCGCAGCCGCCACGATCGGAGTTCGCCCAATCTCACCAGCAGCGACCAACATCGCCTCTTTCTCGCCGGTCTTTTTCTGCGCCGCTTTCATGCGATCAGGATATCTTTTCTGATCCCGGAAATGCAGCGGATCGTCCTTGGGCGCGGGCACGTCGACTTCGGTGAAAATGCCACCATCAAACAGATGCTTAAACCGGTCGCGCGGGGTGATCGCCATGTGATGGCCGCACTGAGTACAGACATTCTGGTTTTCTGCCAGCTCACGGTGAAACAGCATGGTTCCGCATTCCGAACACTTGTGCCACAGGTTTTCGGGCACCTCGCGACGCGAGAAGATCGAGTTGATCCGGGGGCGGACGTAGTTTGTGATCCAGTTCATATCGGAACCTTAATAGAGCGGCTTTGACGTCAAATAAGACGCAACGGAAGGAAATGCAATCAACGCCTGAGTGCAATCCGTGCGGTCAGCCAACAGACCAGCATCGTAGCGAAATCCACAAACAGCCATTGGCGCAGCATATCGGTCTCTGACATCTCATAAGGCAGCAGGTAGAGCGCCAAACCGCTCAGCGAATCCGGCAACGAGATAAATACAAGCGCGATGAGATTGTTGAAGAAATGCAAGGCGATGGCCGGACCCAATGTGCCGGATCGCGCTGTCAGGTCCGAGGCGAGAAGACCAAACACACATGACCAGACCGCCACGATGAGTGCGTTGTCCCCAGCCAACTCGGGGGCATAGTGGCCTGCTGCAAACAGGGCCGACGGCACGCCCATCCAGATCAGGGGCGACTGGAATCTGGCCGCCAGAGATTGCTGAATGTAGCCGCGAAACAGGATCTCTTCGGCGCTTGTTTGAATCAAAACTGCACAAGCCGCGAGGGGCAGCAGGATCAGCCAGACTGGCAGTGCCAGGTTTTGGATCAGCGGCTCGCCCATCCCATAGGGTGGCAAAGCAAACATCACCAACCCCAATATCAACAGGGCCAGAAATACACGCCCGAACTGCTGCAAGGCCAAATTGCGTGGCCCAAGGATGTGACCTATCGACCGATGCTGCATCACCCGCGCCGCTGCCGCGACACCCACGATCAGAAAACCGAAGCTGACCAGCAGTAACAATGTGCCTGCCGCAGTCGATCCGCGAAAGAACCCTTCGGTCTGCGCAGCCGGAATCAGCCCGGCGATGAGTGCAAAGATCACCGAATTAAGCGCGATGTACAGCGCAGCAACGATGACCAGACCGGCCAAAAACCGCCATAGCTCAGGCCGGGCACGTGCATCAGCGACCAGTGCCTCATGGGCTGCATACACGCCGGGCTCAGGCGTCATTGGCAACGCTTTCGTCCGAAATTGCCTGGGGCACCTCCGGGAAGATTTCCGAAGGAGTCTGGGCTGTGTTGATCCGCGTCGCCAACGTGGTTAGATAGCCCGCAACCGTTTGCAACAATTGAACTGCAACGGTTGCGTCATTTTCAATGACTGCGCGCAGTTCCTCGGCCCCGATACGCAGGAATGTACAGTCTGACACCGCAGTCAGGTCCAGCTGACGAGGTTCGTCGGTGATAATGGACAAATCCCCGATCAGGCGCCCGGGTTCAACGACCGAAATGGTACGACTACCGCCATCTTCATCGACCCAGTCCAGATTGGCCGCGCCCTTGATGCAAAGATAGGCCGCATCAGCCGCCTGCCCGCGCGAGAATATCTGCTGCCCCGCCGCCACATCGAACCATTGCGCGGAAAACGCCAACAGGCGTTGGTTACGCGCATCGATGCCAGAAAACAGCTCGGTCGAAGAAATGATCTCGAGCTTGCGGCTTAGATCTGCCGAGGTGCTTTCTTCATGCTTTGTCTGCGTGCGTGAGACGCCATCAATCCGGCCATCTTTGATCTCGATGAACAGGTCATAAGCTTCGGGATGCGCGAAGTGATCTTCCATGAAGATCATGATCGAGTCTGGCAGCAACTCGCGCAGTTTCAACCGGGTTCGCAGACGGCTTTCGGAATCGTGGCTGGCCAGCGCCTTGTCGAGGATCAGAACATCCGGTCGTTTTATGCCAGCCCGGGAAAAGGCCGCGCGTTCCTGAAAGACCGTCGCCAGATTGTTGCCGCCTAGACCGGCTGGCAGATCATAGATGATCGCAGCAGCCCGGCGTCTGAGACCAGCCTCGTTCATGGCTTCTGCGACTACATCCTCAATCTCATCCAAATGCGCGCCCGCCGTTACCGAAACCCGGCCGTATAGCGCGTTTACCAACACGGGCAGAATCGGGAAATACGTGTCAGGGGAAAGCGGGACAAACATACCGTTCATCGCCCCACGTAGCTGTTCGGCCTGACCCTGCCGAATTGCAAGAATCTTGTCCTTGTACTCATCCGGGAAATCCGAGCCAATTTGTTCGGCGGTCAACAGGAAGGGAACGGTCAGCAGCAGGGCGTGTTCTTCATCGCTGAGCCCCGCGTCGCCCTTGGCCTTGCGGCGCTCATCTATGTCCAACCAGCGGTGATACATTTCCTTGCTCATGCCCAACCGCAGGAACAACGGGTGATCCGTGCCATCCCGGCCGAAGGTCCGGCTAAGCGTATCCAGCACGGCGTTCGATATATTCAGCGCTTCCTCTGCCAGATCATGCGCCCGAAGCATCGACAGAAAATGCCCGTCATTGGCCAGGCTTTCAGGTGAAATCTGGCGGGTCGGTGCGGCATAGAGCAGGTTTCCCCCCAGCGGAACGGTTGGGTTGAACTGTTCCGGATCAAACCGGTGGACATACTTGTCCAAGCCTTTTTCGCGCAGACGCGTCGCAATCGTATCCCGCAGATTGACGATGTCCTGCGCCAGGTTCGGATGCAGTTTCGGGTCAAAAGACGACCCTAGCGTTCGGCGGAACATGAACTCGTCAATACCCATCGCCTCAACCAGTTGGAACCACCAGTCGCGGATATCGTCGATATCGTCCAGCCCTGCCAAACCGGGATCAATCCACTCATCGCTCAGCAAATCTGTCGGATTGCCCGAACGCGCAGATTCGATCTGTCGGCGGGTCGGGGCCTTGACACCAGCCTCATCAATCTGCGGATGCGTGCGCAGCGGCATCATCAGGTTGTCGCCCAACGTGCCATCAAACAGATAGGGCCGCGAATAGGCATAGCCGATGCGCGCGGCAATCACCGCCTGATGCAGATTGCGCAGATCATGCCCGGCCATGATCACCTCACCCTGAACCGGCAGCACCTCTCGCGTCAGCAATTGGCCAAGCGCTGTACGCTCCGCCGAATTGGTCGACTGAATCGCCACTCGCGCGCCTTTCGGGATCTTCAGGTCAAGGTCTTCAAGAATGGTTTTACCGTCACCATCCCGCACAGTCACATTGCGCAGTTCAATATCGCCATTCAAATGCGGAACCGTCTCCGGTTCACCGTCGAACAGCTCCTCCGGGATCATGCTGTCCGGGGCAAAGCGCTCGGTCACGATTTCCCAGCGCAGTGACATATCCTGCACTTGGTTGTAATAGGTCAGCAAATCCTTCCAGGGGCCGCTCAGGTCTTTGTACGCCCCAAGCGCCGCGACCAGGGCACCTACCGTGATCTCGCCTTTGATCGCCAGATAGCCACCGACGGAATAGAACAGGAACGGCGTCATCTGAGTGATCAGATTGTTGAGAAACTTCATAAAGAATTTCTTGTTGTAGATCTTGAACCGAATCTCGAACAAGGTGCCCAAACGATGGCTGAATTGAGCCAGACGATAGCGCCAGCCGCCATTGGTTCGCAGATCACTGATCCCCGCGGCGCTTTCGCCGATCTCAGAACTCAGGCTGCGCACTTCCTGAATGCGGTCCTTGTTCAGCAGGTTGATCTGACGCTGCAGCTTGGGGATCAGCCACGCCTGCAACGGGATCAGCGCAATACTGGCCAGCCCGAACCAGACGCTTTGCATGAACAGGAATGTCACGATGGTCATCATCTGACCGAATTGGAACACGGGCTGGGCAATGGCATCGCCCATCAGGCCACCCATCGGTTCGGCCTCGGATGTGATCATCGACACCAGCTCTCCCTGGCTGGTGGTCGCAAAATACGACTTGGGAAAGCGCATCGACCTGTTGATCAGAGTGAATCGCAGGCGTCGCAGCATCCGTTCGGCCAGAACACCCTTCATCGTGTTGATCCGCATTTTCATCACACCGCTGGCGATAACTGTCGCCAGAAAGGCGAAACACAGGATCAGCAGATACTGCACCTGGGTGAATGTGATCCCCCAGACGGCAACCGTATCGCCAGGCGCACCAATGGCATCGTTGATGATCTGCTTGGGCAGCTCAAGCGAAGCATAGAGAAACGGAAAGGACAGAACCGTCAAACCCAACAGCACAAGCTGCTGCTTTTTCGAATATTTCCATATGAATGAAAACAGAGTGGGTTCCATGAACTGGCCTTATCTGTGCTAAATCTGTTGCGCGGAGGTTCCGAGGAAAACCCACCTTCAGCCCGGTGCCAGACGGTAAGCATTGACCCGGCTGATTACAAGAATGCAAGGGGTCTTTGTCGCGCCGAATACAAATCGACACCCACGGGTCTTCAGGATTTGGTGATTATTCACCCCCATACGGCCATTCCGGGTTTGTTCCCTACACCGTCTTTGACTAAAGAGGTGCAACTTGGGACGATAGGACAATGGGCAGGATTCTGGATCGCTACATAAATCGCAAGACGCTGCAGCGATGGCGCAAAGCGGCGGAGCAGGCACAAGATACGCCGCAATCGGCGTTGCGCCTGCAGCGCGATCAGGCGCGTGGTTTGCGAGCCAGTCTGAACAAGTTGATCCATATTGCAGATAGTCGCTTGACCCGACCTCAGATCGGGTCAGTACAGTTTCCAAAACCCGTTGGCACGGATTGGGCCTGGCGGCCCGATTTGTGGCGTGGACCGTTGGTGCAATCTGGGCTTGCCTCAGCGCCGCGCAAGGCGGGTATGGATGGGCAGGTGACCCTGTTTCACGATTGTCCCCGCGCCCAGATCGCAGTGCGCCAAATCCGCAACCGCGACGAAAGCGATCTTGCGCCGTTCAGCCTGTCGGTTGAGGCATTCAGTTTTGAAGGGACCTTCCTGTCCCTGTCGATCGAATTGCCAGCCGACGCCGCGCACGATCTGACCCTACAGCACCTGCTGCGGCTGGATGTGCTGGTAAACAGCGAACAGGACACAGGTATTTTCGCCCGGCTCAATATCCAGCACGGACCCAACACTGAACAGGTATTGCGACAGATCGATCTGTCGAAAACGCCCAGCGCTGTTGATTTTGATCTGGCGCATCTGCCCCTGAACGAACGGCGGATCGAAAAGATCTGGCTGGATGTGATTTTTGAGAACCCGCGCATGAACCGCATTCTTCTGCGCGATCTGACCCTATGCCGCCGCCATCGCGCCGACTTGTGAGGCACCCAACCATGACGCACCCCAGATTGATCCCCCTTCGGTTCGAAAACGGACTGTGGCAAGGCCATCTTGAGGCCGAAACAAAACCAGACGTCGAGGTGCACTATCTGGGCGAGCCCCTGCCCGAGCTCACATTGACAGAGGCCCAGGATGGGTGGGCCTTGGCTGTTCCTGTGCCTACTGCAGCGCTATCCGAAGGCGTACACTGTTTTGTCATCGTCGACGTGGCAACCACTCAGAAACTGGGGAATTTCACCGTGATCGCAGGCGAACCCGCCGCAGATGATCTGCGGGCCGAGGTCGAATTGCTGCGCGCCGAGCTGGAAATGCTCAAACGCGCTTTTCGCCAGATTTGCAGGGGCGATGACTGACCGCCAATAGTCTGCCAACCTATCTTTTTGACCTCATTCATGCATCATTGACCCATTTGGATCACGAAGGATGCGGATATGGATCGCAGCAGCATTGTAAAAGTTGCCGCATTGATGGTGACGGGTTTTGGCATCGGTATCGATTTCACCGGCGCCCTGATGCTGGTGCCCGCAATCGAAAACAGTTTCGACGCTGACATTACCAGCACCCAATGGGTGCTAAACATCTACGCCCTGTTTTTTGCCATGACCATGGTCGCCGGGGGCCGCCTGGGGGATATGTACGGTCATCGAAAGATCATGATCATCGGTCTGACGATTTTTCTGTTTGCATCCGTGATGTGTTTTGTCGCCCCCAGCCTGGACTTCCTAGTTGGCGCGCGGGCCCTGCAGGGGATCGGCGCGGGCTGTGTCTGGCCTTGCACACTGGCCTTTGGGGCCACCAAAGTCTCACGCCCGGAACACCGCGCCCTTGTGATGGGCCTGATCCTGGCCGGTGTAACCACGGGCAATGTCTTTGGCCCCATGATCAGCGGGCTGGCGGTTAGCTTCGGAGAATGGCGGTATTTCTTTCTGGCGAACATCGTCTTTTCCTGCATCTCCATGGCAACCGCGCTACTGCTGATGCAGCGAGAGACCCAGCACAAACAGGGTGAACATATCGACTACGCCGGTATGGGCATCCTGTCCTTTGCCGTACTGCTGTTGCTTTACGGGTTGGATGTTGGTGCCGATTGGGGCTGGACCTCGGTTCCCCTGCTGCTTTTGTTCTTCGTCAGCGCGGTTTTGTTCTTTCTCTTCCCCAAGGTCGAAAAACGCGTGGTCGAACCGCTGCTGCTGCCTCAGATGATGCAGAACAAACAGTTTCGGATCACGCTGGGGCTGAACATGTTCAATGTGTCCGCCGCCTTTGTCGGCCTGCTGTATTTCCCGCAGTACATGCAGAAGGTGCTGGGTTGGTCGACTTTCGAATCTGCGCTGGGGCTGGCACCGCTTACCCTGTTGCTGGCTGTTGGGTCAGTGGTCTCGGGCACGCTCTACAATGATTTCGGCCCCAAACGGCTGCTGTTCTGGGGCTATCTGATCGCCACAGTTGGCGCAGCCAGTATCGTGGTTCTTCCCGCCAGTTTCGGATATTTTCAAATCCTGCCCGGCATGGCGATGATCGGGCTGGGTGCAACGCTAACGGTTGGCCCATCGGGCACCGCTGCGGTCTGTGCCGTCAAACCCGAACGCGCCGGACTTGTGGGCGGGCTAAGCTTTATGACCCATCTCGTCTATGGTGCCATCTCGGTCGCCTGCGCCACAGCGATCATGTATGTGGTGTCTTTTTCCAGCCTGCGCGACAAGCTGGCGGCGGCCAACATCAGCCTGACTGACGCCGATCAGCGGGCCATCAACGGCGGAACGCTCAACACCGAGTCCGCACACGCCGTATTGGCCAAACTAAATTCCAATCAGGTCGAAACCCTGAAATCCGCAATTGCCAGCGCGTTTGATAGCGGAATGAACATGGCCTTTATCTTTTCCACTATCTCGGTATCCGTGGGCATCCTGCTGGCGCTGATGCTGGACGAAAGCAAGCTGCATAAGATCGAAGAATAAAAAAAGGGCCGCGCACTGCGCGACCCTCGTTTTCTTTGACCAAGCGACCTACTGCGACGGCCCGTTCGGATTGAACGCGGACAGGCCCTTGAGGATATCGATGGCATAGGCCAATTGGTAATCTTCTTCCCGCAGCTCGGCTGTCTCTTCGGCCTTGGCGCGATCTTCTTCAATCTGGCGGATTTCATCCTCGCTCAGGCTGTCATTGTCCAGACTGCCGCGCAGCTGTGCCTCGGATCGTGTGAAGGGGTTCTCCTCATCCTCCTCGGCCTCGGGCTGCGGGCGCGGTTGTTCCACGATGATGTCCGGGCTGACGCCAAGCGCCTGGATCGAACGACCCGACGGCGTGTAGTAGCGCGATGTGGTAAGGCGCATCGCCCCATCGCCACGCAACGGCATCACCGTCTGGACCGAGCCTTTGCCAAAGCTTTTGGTGCCCACAACGATTGCACGACGATGGTCCTGCAAGGCACCCGCAACGATTTCCGAGGCTGACGCCGAACCACCATTGATCAGCACCACGATGGGCTTGCCTTCGGCCAGATCGCCGGGGGTGGCGTTGAACCGCTCGCCATCTTGGGGATCACGGCCGCGGGTCGAGACAATCTCGCCTTCGTTCAGGAACGCATCCGATACCCGGATCGCTTGCGTCAGCAAGCCACCGGGGTTGTTCCGTAGGTCCAGCACAACGCCGTTGACCTTGTCGATCCCGCCCGCTTCGGCAATCTGTTCCTCAAGACCCGCTTGCAGGTTTGGGAAGGTCTGATCGTTGAAGGTTGTCACGCGCAGCACCACACTGGTGCCTTCGGTGCGGGCGCGCACGGCAGTCAGTTTGATCGTGTCGCGGATAATGGTGACATCAAAAGGCTCAGGCTCGCCTTCGCGAACAACCGTGATGATGATCTCGGAGCCCACAGGCCCGCGCATCAGGTCAACCGCCTTGTCCAGCGTCAGGCCCAGAATGCTTTCACCATCCACATGAGTGATGAAATCCCCAGCTTCGATCCCGGCTGCCGCGGCAGGCGTATCATCGATGGGCGAAACGACTTTGACAAAGCCTTCCTCTTGCGTCACCTCGATGCCAAGGCCGCCAAATTCACCGCGTGTCTGCACGCGCATCTGCTCGGCGTCGTCGGGCGACAAATAGCTGGAATGCGGATCAAGCGATGTGAGCATACCGTCAATCGCAGCCTCGATCAGCTCCTCCGGCTCAACCTCTTCGACATATTGCGCGCGAATGCGTTCGAAAATGTCACCGAACAGGTCCAGTTGCTGATACACATCGGCCTTCTTTTCGGCCTCCTGCGCCAGCAGTGGGCCTGCAATCTGGGTGGTTGCGATAATCCCTGCCACGGTTCCGGCCAGACCGGCCATCACAAATCTCTTCATACTCGTCTATCCATCCTTGTTGGTCCGAAACCACGATTCCGGGTCCACGGGGCTATTGTCTTCTCTTATCTCTATATAGAGCGTTTCTGACCGGTCAGTTCCAGTGCCATCACCACTTGTTGACAAAATAGCGCCGATTTCGGGCGCCGCACCGGGCATTAGCCCAACCGGTGTGCCTTCGGGGATCACCTGTCCGATGTCTCCGTATACCTCCTGCAAACCTGAGAAAACGAATAGAAGTCCGGGCTGGGGTTCCAGAATGATCAGATTCCCAAGGTCCAGCAGAGGTCCGCGATAGCGGATCGTTGCTGCGGTGGGCGCGGTGACCAAGGCGCGGGGCCGTGTGCCCAAAACCAGTCCGGGGCGGGTCACCCCCGCCGCATCGGTTTCCCCTGCACGGTGCAGCAAGATACCTTGTACCGGAAGCGGTACATCCCCCTTGCGGCTGGCCACGCTTGCGTCGGTCGCGGCAATTTCACCTTCCGAGATTTCGGACAACCCGCTGGCGAACCCATCAAGTGTTTCGGTAGATGAGATCAGGATCGCGGTTTTGATCGGGTCTTCGACGAAACGCTTGGGCAGGTCGGTCCGGTCAGCAATCGCCTCGCTCAGCCGGGTTCGGGCGGATTGCACGCCGCTTAAACCCTCGGTCAGTGTTTCGGCGGCGTCCTGTTGCAGCAAACGCAGGGTCTGAACCTCTTGCAGATCGCGCGCCAGATCTTCGGCCTTGGCGTTCAGGCCCGGCGTGACCTCGGACAGCATCATGCCCGTCCGCGCCGCGCCCAGAGGGCCTGAAGGATGCAACATTAGAACCGGCGGTGCCGTGGTTTCGATCGTCTGCAACACACCCAACAGCTGCGCCACATCCTCTTCCCGCGTGCGCAGTTCTGCCGATAGCTGAGCCTCTCGCGTAGCGGCCATGCGCAGGCCATCACGCATCGCGGACAAGCCTGCTTCATAAGCCTGAATGGTCTCGGTCAAAGCCCGCACGCGGTCCCGCGCGCTATCCGCTTCGGTCAGCGAGATCGAGGCCTGTTCCAGCATCTCCGCTGCTTCAAGCGCCGCCCGCGATGGGTTCTGTGCTATGGCCTGACCAGCCAAAGACAGTGCTATGGCAGCGGCCATTACCCTCATGAAATCAAGCTTTCGCCCGTCATTTCAGGCGGCTTGGGCAGGTTCATGAGGTCCAGCAGGGTTGGCGCCAGATCAGACAAGCGCCCGCTGCGCAACACCGTCCCTTCGGAACCCCCAACCAAGGCCACCGGCACCGGGTTAAGCGTATGCGCGGTATGCGGCCCGCCGGTTTCCGGGTCGACCATCACCTCGCAATTGCCGTGATCTGCGGTGACGATCATCGCGCCACCGACCTTGTTCAACGCCTCAACAACTTGCGCCAACCCCTGATCGACCGCCTCACAGGCTTTGATCGCGGCTTGCAGGTCGCCGGTGTGACCCACCATGTCCGGGTTGGCATAGTTGGTGACGATCAGGTCATACCCGGCCTCGATGGCCTCAACGAATTTTGCCGTCACTTCGGCCGAGGACATCTCGGGCTGCAAATCATAGGTCGCGACTTTGGGCGATTTGGGCATATCGCGGTCTTCGCCTCCCTCGGGCACCTCTTTGCCGCCATTGAGGAAGAAGGTCACATGTGGGTACTTCTCGGTCTCGGCCAGCCGGAACTGGCGCAGGCCCTGCTTGGCCACCCATTCGCCCAGCGTGTTTACGATAGCGCGTTTGGGGAACACGGTGGTCATATAGTCATTATGCCCATCAGAATACTCAACCATTCCCAACAGCGCCGACAAAACCGGGCGCGGACCAGTATCAAAATCAGCAAAGCCCGGCTCGCCAATAGCGCGCAGGATTTCACGCGCGCGGTCGGCGCGGAAGTTCAGGCAAAAAAACCCGTCACCATCTTTGATGCCTTGATACCCATCCAACACCGTGGGCGTGATGAATTCATCCGTTTCCGATTGGGTATAGGCGTGATCAACGGCCCCATGCGTCGTGCTGGCCGCGCGGCCCTGCCCCTTAATCATGGCATCATACGCCTGTGAGACCCGCTCCCACCGGTTGTCGCGGTCCATGGCAAAGTAACGCCCGCTGACCGAGACAATACGGGTCCCTTCGGGCAGGCGTTCCTTCAGCTCAGCGACATAGGTCAGGGCCGACTTTGGGGCAACGTCTCGCCCGTCGGTCACAGCATGCAGCGCGACCGGTACACCGGCATCGGTGATCGCCTTGGCCGCCGCAACGATATGGTTCACATGCCCATGCACGCCGCCATCCGAGGCCAGCCCCATCAGATGCGCCGTACCGCCTGCGGCTTTCACCTTGGTAATAAAGGCCTGCAACGCGTCATTGTCGAAGAAGGAGCCATCCTCGATCGCCAGATCAATCTGTCCCAGGTCCATCGCCACAACCCGACCGGCCCCGATATTGGTGTGCCCGACCTCGGAATTGCCCATTTGCCCGCTGGGCAGGCCCACATCCGGGCCGTGGGTGATCAGCGTGGAATGAGGGCCCTTCATAATCGCATCAAACGTGGGCGTGTCGGCCAAATAAGGTGCATTCGCCTGCATGTCATCGGACAATCCCCAACCATCCAGGATGCACAAGACTACGGGTTTGGGCGTGGCCATTTCGATCTCCGGTAACTGCTCTTAGCCCATCTTCTAGCCTCTGGTCGCCGGGGGGTGAACCGCCTTTGCAGGAATTGGTGCAGATTTAATCAAACCGTCAGCGCAGAAGAACCTTACGTAAGGTCCTCTTGTGTGATCAGGGCCGGGCCGCCTAGTCTCGGGACCTGAGGAAGAGGACAATCATGCAAACAGGACTTTCGGGTTTTGCCCTGATCTATGTGTTGGCGCCCGCTGCACTGATGTTATTGGCGCGGCACTGGGCTTTGGCCGGGCGTATCGGGCCGATTGTTTTGTGTTACATGGCCGGGCTGGCCTTGGGGGTTTCCAGCCTGCAACCCGAAGCCGCACAACAACTTAGGGAAACCGTGATCGAGGCGAGCCTGGGGCTTGCCCTGCCTTTGCTGTTGTTTGGCGTCAACCTGCGGGCCTGGGGCCGCGTTGCCGGGTCCGCTTTGCTGTCCATGGCACTGGCTGTTCTTGCGGTTGGGCTTGTCGCGACAGGGCTGTTCTTCGCCTTCAGCGCCACGGGCACCGAACAGACCGAGCAGCTTTCGGGCATGGCGGTCGGAATGTATACGGGCGGTCTGGCGAATATGGGCGCGATCAAACTGGCGCTGGATATCCCCGAGGGCCGCTATCTGCTGTTTGCCACCGTCGATACGGTTGTGGGCGCAGCCTATCTGTTGTTCGTACTAACCCTCGCACCTTCAGTGTTTGCTCTCTTCTTGAAACCCTTCACGGGCGACCGTGACGCAGACATCCCGCAAGAGGGCGAGGCGACAAAGCCAAACCTGTATCTGCACGGCATCATCGCATTCCTAGCAGCATCGCTTTGTGTTGCGACCGCGTTGATCTTTGCGCCGACCTTCAGCTTTGCCGCTCAGCCCGTAGTGATCGTGATCTTGCTGACAACACTGGGTCTTTTGGGATCGCTGACGCCATCGCTGCACCAAAACAGAGCCGCGCCTGAAATGGGTATGTTCCTGCTTTACATATTCTCATTCAGTGTTGCCGCTTCGATGGATTTGGCCAAGTTGCAGGACATGGACCTAGGCGTTCTGGGATTTGTCCTGATCGCCACCTTCGGCAGTTTCGCCCTGCACGCGCTGTTCGCCCGGATCGCGGGAATTGACCGGGACACATTCCTGATCACCTCGGTTGCCGCCGTCATGTCGCCCGCCTTTGTCCCCATGATCTCGCGCAGTCTGCGCAACCCCGCAATCTTGATGTCGGGCATGGCAACCGGCATTCTGGGATTTGCCATCGGGAGCTATCTGGGCATTTCACTGGCGCTGCTGCTGGCCAGAGGGGGATAGGATATGGATCATCAGAAACTGCCTGCGGCGGGTCGTCCCGAGGATGAGATACTGGATCAGCTCAAATCCTTTGCCGAGGATGACCCGAACTATCGTGAGGGCCGCACTTGGAGCCTTGTCTACCATCTGGATGACGACCACGACGCCTTCACCGCCAAGGCCTACAGCGCGTTTTCTTCGGCCAACGGCCTGAACCCTGCCGCGTTTCAAAGCCTGAAACGGATGGAGACCCAGATCATCTCGACCATGGCAGGTCTGCTGCATGGCGGGCCGGACACGTGCGGCGTTGTGACGGCGGGTGGAACGGAAAGCTGCCTGATGGCGGTTAAAACCTACCGCGATATGGCACGCAAAAAGCGCAAGGTGACACGGCCCAATATGATCCTGCCAAAGACCGCGCATGTGGCCTGGTTCAAGGCGGCCGAGTATTTCGGCGTCAAAGCGCGCCTGCTACCGATGACACCGGATCATGCGACTGACATTTCCCGCCTGAAACGCATGATCAACGCGGGCACCGTGATGATCCTAGGGTCGGCCCCCGAATACCCGCACGGCACCATCGACCCAATTGCCCAAATGGGGGCGATTGCGCAGTCCAAAGGCATCCCGTTGCATATCGACGCCTGCGTCGGCGGGCTGATCCTACCGTTCATGGAACGCAACGGCATTGACCTGCCCGACTGGGATTTCCGCGTTCCAGGTGTCACCTCGATCTCGGCAGATCTGCACAAATACGGCTATGCGGCCAAAGGGGCCTCGACCATCCTTTACCGCAATCTCGACCTGCTCAAGCATCAGATGTTCATCTGTCAGGACTGGCCCGGAGGGGTCTTTGCCTCACCCGCCCTGCTGGGTACTCGACCCGGTGGGGCCTATGCCGCCGCCTGGGCAGTCATGCAGAAACTGGGGGTCGAGGGCTATTGCCAGCTGGCCAAAGACACTACCGAAGCCGTCGAAAAGCTGAAATCTGGCATTGCAGCGATTGACGGCCTGCGCATTCTTGGCAATCCCCAAGGGCCGTTGCTGGCTTATGGCTCAACCGACCCGAAGCTCAACATCTATGCAGTGGCGGATCAGCTGGAACGCGCGGGTTGGAGCATCAATCGCGTCCAGAATCCCGATGGCATTCACTGTATGGTTACCGCCAAACATCTGCATGTGGCTGATGAATATCTGGCTGATCTGGCACAGGCGGTTGCCACCGTGCGGGCAAATCCCGATCTGGCCAAGACCGGCGGCGCTGCGACCTATGGCATGATGGCGCATGTCCCACTGCGCGGGATGGTCAAATCCAAAGTGCTGGATGTATTCGCCGAAATGTATCGCGCAGGGGGCGGGGGTTTACATCTGAATGATGGAAAAGCGCCAAACCTGCTGGAACGCGGCATGGCGCGTTATGTGCAATGGAAAGCGCGGCGTAGTTAGAGCCTGTCAATCAAGATTGCCGCTCCATCTGCTCCAGCATCTTCTTTGCGCGTTTGCATTGCAGCTGATCGCGCAGCGGGCTGTCCGGGTCTACATCTTTCTGGCAAACCACGCATTTATCCGCGCCCGAGATTGCATTCAGACCACCGCAGCTGCCTTTGATGGTCTTGCCCATCAGCATCACACCCAATGACATGCCAATCATGACAAGTGCCAGCAGAACAAAGGCCAGAATGAAAGTGCTCATCTCGGTTCCTACCCGTCAGTCGGTTCCCAATGCGTCTTTGAACGCGCTGCTGTGAACTGTAATATAGGCATCATCGCCGCCTGTCACATCCCGCGAGATGAAATACACGGCAAGTTTATGCTCTTCAGCCAGCGCCAGCCCTTTTTCCTGTCCCAACGCCAACATCGCCGTTGCCCAGGCATCGGCCATCATCGCGTTTTCCGCCAGAACGGTGACCGAGGTCGTGCGATGTGTGATCGGACGGCCCGTGACCGGGTCGATGATATGCGAATAGCGCACACCATCTTGCTCGAAGAAGTTTTTGTAGTCGCCCGAGCTGGCCATGCCACGATCGTTCAGCGGCACGATCAGTTGCACGGTTTGCGATCCGGCTTCGGGCTTTTCGATGCCGATCTGCCAGGCGTCGCCTTTGTCATTTTGCCCCTTGGCGACCAGATCACCACCAATCTCGACCAGATAGTCCTCAATCCCTGCTTCACGCAGGGTCCCAGCCACCGCGTCGATGCCATAACCTTTTGCGATTGCGGACAGGTTGATCCCCACGGCTGGATCGGATTTCGCCAAAGTACCGGCAGCGCTGTCCAATGTCAGCAACCGGGCCTGACCAACACCGCTTAGCGCTGTCTCGATTTCTTCATCCGAGGGCACCGGATCTTCGGGTTTGCGAGGGCCAAAGCCCCACAACTCGATCAGCGGTCCGAGTGTGACATCAAAGGTCCCACCTGTTTTCCCGTGCACATCGTTTGCCGCGGCCAGTACCAAAGCGAACTCTTCCGACACCGCCACAGGGTCCGTGCTAGTCGATGCTGAGAAAGTTGAAACCTCGGAATTCGGATCCCAATTCGACATCTTGGCGTTGACCTGAGCCAGAGTCTCTTCGACCGCTGCGGCCAGCGCCGCCTCGTCCAAATCCGCGCCAATCGCGGTGATGTTGAAGGTTGTGCCCATTGTCTCGCCAGACAGGCGAACAACTTCGGGTTCTTTGTCGAACAGGCAACCGGTCAGAGCGGTCAAAAGGGCCAATGCTGGCAGCAGACGCATGGGGCAGTCTCCGGGAAAATCAGTGCCCGGCATATGCCAGCCACCTTTGTCGGAGTCAAACCGGCATCACAGTTTCAGCGGCAAAAAGCCCAGCATCAAAAGGCCAAAACCCGCGGGTACGCCAAACAACCATGCCCGCTTTTGCCATCCTTCGGGCTGTTGTTTCCACGCCAGTCGGAAATTATGCCCGCAAACGACCACAGCAAAGAAAATCAACGCAGCAACTGGCGGTGTCAGGTAAAGATCGCTCACGTCTTTGGGCTCCTGTTCGGGGTCCGGTTTTTGCCGATCGGGACAATTGGACCCTATACAGGTCGTTTAGCTGCGCTAAGGTGAAAGGGAAAGACACACAATACCCCGGAAGGAGAATGCCTATGGCTCCAACCTCGTATCAGTCCCCCTCGCGCGGCGATAAGGCTGACAAGTCGACCTACAGCCAGTCTGTGGAATCGAACCTGTCGCATGCACAGACAACAGTGGCAAAACTGTTGACAGGTAAAGGAGATGATGTGTTTTCAGTGCGCCCGAATGAGACGATCCATTCCGTGGTCAACACGCTCAAGGAAAAGCGGATCGGGGCGGTTCTGGTGACGGATCAGAACGGGGCGCTGCAGGGTATTCTGTCGGAACGCGACATTGTGCGCCGCATGGCAGATACGCCCGGCCAAACGCTGCCGCAATCGGTCGAAGACCTGATGACACGCGATGTCAAAACCTGCTCGCCTGACGATTATCTGAATGATGTTCTGAAAACGATGACCGAAGGCAAGTTTCGCCATATGCCGGTCTTGCGCGACGGTAATCTGTGCGGCGTGATCACCATTGGCGATGTGGTGCATTTCCGCTTGCAGGAACTTGAATACGAAGCGCTGCGCATGAAGCAGATGATCGTCGGCTGATCTGGTTCAGGTCGAGGTAAAGCGCACGCCGCCGGTGAACACCTCGGCCGCAGTCAACCGATTGGTGACAAACGCGCCGGTGTCGATTGAGATAACTCCGTTCTCTGCCCGCGCCTGATCAACAATGGTATGGCCGTGCAGGACCCATTGACCATCCTCTCTGGGCTCGCGCGACAGCATCGGATGCCCCCACAGGCAAATATCGCGTGGTTGCGCATTAACAGGATGGCGCGGGTCCAGTGCAGCGTGTACAACCGTCACATTGCCACTGGTCCAGATCAGGGGGCGATCCCTGAGCCAGCTCAACAGGTCTTCCCCCATAACCCGCTGCAATTTTTCAGCAATCTCGACCGCCGGTTCGCCTAAAATGGCGTCGGCCACGCCGGTGATGCCAAACGAGGCGAGCGTCTGAACGCCACCGTTTTGCAACCACAGGCGGCTGACCCGTTTTGGATCGTCTACAAAGCGCAACAGCATTTCTTCGTGATTGCCCAGCAGGCAGGTGACCCGTCCGCCCGAGGTTTCGCTGAGATGGCGCAACTGATGCAAGACCTGAGCACTGTAGGCACCGCGATCAACATAGTCGCCAACAAAAACCCAAGGGCAACTGTCGTCCAACCGGGGCAGCAAATCCTGCAACAGATCCAGCCGCCCATGAATGTCGCCAATCGCGATGAACGGTTGATCGGGCGCGATCTCGGGCATGACAGGCAACGACGCTTGAGCGTCGCGTTTATCGAACAGCCCTTTGATCCAATCCCTAACCATCACGCGCCCTCCCTACCCCGGCTCAGCCTTGGCGACAATCGGCAATTCCCAGTGGCGTATCGGCGTGTGCCCAATCGACCAGCTTGGCCGAATAGCCGCAAAATGGGAAAATCTGCTTGACCTCGAAGCGGGGAAAGTATCCCTGATGCGCAGAGTTTTATTGTGTTCGAGGGTTTCATGAAACGTGTTTTGATCACCGGGACCGCAGGGTTCATCGGCTTCCATCTGGCAAAGCTGCTGCTGTCAGAAGGGTTCCGGGTGCATGGCTATGACGGGATGACCGACTATTACGACGTCACCTTGAAACAGCGCCGCCATCAGATGCTGATGCAAACCCCCGGTTTCACCGCGACCGAAGCGATGCTGGAAGACTACGAACAGCTGATGAAGGTCGCTGATGAGTTTCAGCCCGAAGTTATCGTTCACCTCGCCGCGCAGGCCGGGGTCCGCTACAGTCTGGAAGAGCCACGCAGCTACATTAACTCTAACGTTGTCGGCACGTTCAACGTGATGGAGGCCGCGCGCATCCACAAGGTCGATCACCTTTTGATGGCCTCTACCTCTTCGGTTTATGGTGCCAATGAAGAGATGCCCTTTACCGAGGTCGAAAAGGCCGACACCCAGCTGACCATCTATTCGGCCACCAAAAAGGCCAATGAGGCGATGGGCCATTCCTACGCGCATCTGTGGGACCTGCCGACAACGATGTTCCGGTTCTTCACCGTCTACGGCACTTGGGGGCGGCCCGATCTGGCGCTCTACAAGTTCGTGGACGCGATTCTGGATGACAGGCCCATCGACATCTACAACCACGGTGACATGTATCGCGATTTCACAAACGTGGAGGATCTGGTCCGTGGCATCCGATTGTTGATCGATGTGCCGCCCGTGCGCCCCGAAAGCGCTGACCAGATTGAAGAGGGGGACAGCCTGTCCCCCGTTGCGCCCTATCGTGTTGTCAATATCGGCAATGGCGACAAGGTGCGCCTGATGGATTTCGTCGAAGCCATCGAAGAGGCCGTAGGCAAAGAGGCCATCCGAAACTATATGCCCATGCAGATGGGCGATGTCCCCGCCACTTGGGCCAATACTGATCTGCTGCAACGGCTGACTGGTTACCGCCCGCAAACCGATTTCAAAGACGGGATCGCCCGGTTTGTCGCGTGGTTCCGGGACTATCACGGCAAATAAAGACTGAGACCTGAATGCTGCAAACGAACCCCGATGCCCGCAAGATCGCTGTCATTGGATTGGGCTATGTGGGCCTGCCTTTGGCGGTGGCCTTTGGCAAGATCGGCCCGGTCATCGGATTCGACATCAACCCGGCCCGGATCGACGCCCTGCTAGACGGTATTGATGCCACGCAAGAGGTTGAGCCCGAAGATCTAGCCGCAGCAACAGGTCTGACCTTCACCACCGAGGTTTCGGATCTTGCGACCTGTGACACCTATGTCGTCACCGTGCCCACCCCGATCACGGCAGGCAAACAGCCAGACCTCTCTCCTCTGCTTGCGGCCTCCGAAACAGTCGGCGGTGTTCTGAAACCCGGCGATCTGGTGATCTACGAATCCACCGTTTATCCCGGTGCGACCGAGGAAGACTGCGTACCGGTGCTTGAACGCGCTTCGGGCCTGAAATTCAACACGGATTTCTTTGCAGGCTACAGCCCGGAACGCATTAATCCCGGCGACAAGACCCATCGGATTGCGGATATTTGCAAGGTAACCTCTGGCTCCACCCCCGAAGTGGCCGATCTGGTCGATGCGCTATATGCCCGGATCATCACCGCCGGAACCCACAAGGCCGAAAGCATCCGCGTGGCCGAAGCGGCAAAGGTCATCGAAAACACTCAACGCGATCTGAACATCGCACTGGTGAATGAGCTTGCGATGATCTTCGGCCGGATGGGCATCGATACCGAGGATGTTCTGCGCGCCGCAGGCACCAAATGGAATTTCCTTCCCTTCCGCCCCGGACTGGTCGGTGGTCACTGTATTGGCGTTGATCCGTACTACCTGACCCACAAGGCCGAGGCCGTGGGCCATCACCCCCAGATCATTCTGGCCGGGCGGCGGCTGAACGACAGCATGGGCAGCTATGTGGTATCTCAACTGGTCAAACGCATGACCCGCAACGGCATCAATGTCGGTGCGGCACGGGTCCTAGTTCTGGGCCTTACCTTCAAGGAAAACTGTCCCGACTTACGCAATACGCGCGTCGTTGATATCATTGAGGAATTGCAGAGCTATGGTATCAGCGTTGATGTCCACGATCCCCATGCCGACGCCGCCGCAGCCGAGGCTGAATACGGTCTCTCGCTTTTAGAGGTCCCTCAGGACGGGACCTATGACGCGGTCGTTCTGGCAGTCGCGCATCAGAAATACAAAGACGCTGATCCGTCGACATTCCGCGCCTACGGCAAAGCCAACAGCGTGGTGTTCGACATCAAATCCTGCCTGCCAAGGGACGCGAGTGACTTGAGGCTCTGACGCGTTCTGGAGTCCAACAAAAAAGCCGGCGCACTACGCGCCGGCTTTTTTGTCTCTTACCCGCCGAAATCGTCGAGCATGATGTCTTCGCGGTCCACACCCAGATCCAGCAGCATGTTGATGACCGACTGGTTCATGATTGGAGGACCACACATGTAGAACTCGCAATCTTCAGGCGCGGGGTGGTTCTTGAGGTATTCTTCGAACAGAACGTTATGGATAAAGCCAGTATAGCCTTTCCAATCGTCCTCGGGTTGCGCGTCCGACAAGGCGACGTGCCAATCGAAATTGTCGAACTCTTCGGCCAGCTGATCGAAATCCTCGACAAAGAACATCTCTTTCTTCGACCGCGCACCATACCAGAAGCTGATTTTGCGATCACGGTTTTCCAGACGCTTAAGCTGGTCAAAGATGTGGCTGCGCATCGGCGCCATGCCCGCACCACCGCCGATGAAGACCATCTCTTTTTGGGTATCGCGGGCGAAGAACTCACCAAACGGACCCGAGATCGTTACCTTGTCACCCGGTTTCAGGTTGAAGATGTAAGACGACATCTGACCCGCCGGAATACCCTCGGACCCCGGAGGCGGCGAGGCGACGCGGACGTTCAGCATGATCATGCCTTTTTCATCCGGATAGTTGGCCATCGAGTAGGCGCGTTCAATCGGCTCGTTTACGACCGACTCATACTGCCACAGATTGAAGCGATCCCAATCCTCACGATACTCCTCTTCCACGTCGAAATCGGTGTATTTCAGTGCATGCGCAGGGGCTTCGATCTGGATGTATCCACCGGCACGGAAGTTCACGTCCTCACCTTCCGGCAGGTCCAAAGTCAGCGCCTTGATGAAGGTCGCCACGTTCTCGTTCGAACGCACGGTGCATTCCCATTTCTTGACGCCAAAGACCTCTTCGGGGACTTCGATATCCATGTCCTGCTTGACCGCAACCTGACAGGACAGGCGGTCACCACAGGCGGCCTCACGTTTGGTGATATGGCTTTCTTCGGTCGGCAGGATCGAGCCGCCACCCGAATGCACGCGCACACGGCATTGCGCGCAGGTGCCACCGCCGCCACAGGCCGACGGGACGAACAGCTTTTCAGCCGCCAGGGTTTGCAGCAGCTTGCCGCCCGCCGGGACCGACACGGTTTTCTCACCGTTGATGGTAATATTCACGTTGCCGGTCGACACCAGACGCGACCGCGCGGCCATGATGATGGCCACCAGACCCAGAACGATGACGGTGAAAAGGACGACGCCTAAGCTAAAGGTTTCCATGCGCCCCTCCTTACAGTTTCACGCCCGAGAACGACATGAAGGCCATGGCCATCAGCCCTGCGGTGATGAAGGTGATGCCCAATCCCTGCAGACCGTCCGGAATATCCGAATACTTCAGCTTTTCCCGAACACCTGCCATCGCAGTAATCGCCAGCGCCCAGCCAAAGCCCGAGGACAGGCCATAGGTGGTCGCCTCGGCAAAGTTGTAGTCGCGTTCCACCATGAACAGCGAACCACCCAGGATCGCACAGTTCACCGTGATCAGCGGCAGGAAGATCCCCAGCGCGTTGTAGAGCGGCGGGAAGTACTTGTCCAAAACCATCTCGAGGATCTGAACCATCGCCGCGATCACGCCGATATACGAGATCAAGCCAAGGAAGGTCAGGTCCACATCCGGGAACCCAGCCCAGGCCAGCGCGCCCGGTTTCAGAAGGTAGTTCAGCAGCAGGTTGTTGGCAGGCACGGTAATGGCCTGCACAACCATGACCGAAATCCCCAGACCCAGCGCGGTCGAGATTTTCTTGGAGACGGCGATGAAGGTACACATCCCCAGAAAGAAACTGAGCGCAAGGTTTTCGACAAAGATGGCCTTTACGGCCAGTGAGATCAGACCTTCCATCAGTGGGCCTCTACCTGCTGAATTTTGTATTCACGCTCTTCCACCTGGTTCGGCTTCCATGTGCGGAAGGCCCAGATGATAAGACCGATGATGAAGAACGCCGAGGGCGGCAGCAACAACATGCCGTTGGGCACGTACCAGCCGCCGTTGTTGACGGTCTCCAGAATGGTAACGCCGAACAGCGACCCGGCACCGAACAGCTCACGAATGAAGCCGACCAGCAACAGGATCAGGCCATAGCCCATGCCGTTGCCCATGCCGTCGATAAAGGACGCAGCCGGAGGGTTCTTCATGGCAAACGCCTCGGCGCGGCCCATCACGATACAGTTGGTGATGATCAGGCCCACAAAGACCGACAGGGTTTTCGAAATCTCGAAAGCATAAGCCTTGAGGATCTGGTCCACCAAGATCACCAACGAGGCGATGATCACCATCTGCACGATGATCCGGATCGAGCCGGGGATCTGATTGCGCAGGCACGAGATGAAGAAGGACGAGAACGAGGTCACGAAGATCACCGCCAACGCCATCACCATCGACACCTGCAGCGACGAGGTCACCGCCAGCGCCGAACAGATGCCCAGCACCTGAAGGGTGATCGGGTTGTTGTCGACAAGCGGATCGACCAGCATCTCTTTCTTGGTCTGGGACATCAGAGCTCTCCTGCTTGCAGTTTGGCCAGAAACGGTGCGTAACCCGCATCGCCCATCCAGAATTTCACCAAGTTATCGACGCCGACCGAGGTCAAAGTGGCGCCTGCCAGCGCATCGATATAGAAGTCGGGTCCGGCTGCCGGCTGGGACTTCGACACGGTGATTTGCAGATCACCATTGTCGTCACGCAGCTTCTTACCGTTCCACAGAGCCTTCCAGCGTGGGTTGTCCACCTCGGCCCCAAGGCCGGGAGTCTCACCGTGCTGATAGAATTGCAGGCCGTAGATATCATTGCCGTTATTTTCCAGCGCGATAAAGCCATAGAGTGTGGACCAAAGGCCATAGCCGTGCAGCGGCAGAATCACCTTGTCCAGATCGCCCGCGTCGTCGCGCAGCAGATAGATCACGCGGTACTTCGACTTGCGGCCAATGCCTGCCGGGTCGTCGTCCAGCGCAACGCTCAGCTCAGGATCGCTGGCTGCAGCGATGTCATCGAAGGTGGCCGGGTCGAACTGATCATCTACGAAATCGCCGGTGGACAGTTCCAGCACATGAGGTTCGAACGCGGCGAAGGCTTCGGTCACGTCGATGCCGGGCTCGAACACGCCCGCCACTTGCAGAACGTTGACCTGCTTGTCCTTCAGACGGTTGGTTTCCTGCACCGGGCGCAGGCTGACGGCTGCGGCGGATACGACCATCGAGGCGACCAGACAAACCGCGACTGCGATGAAAATCGTCTTGCCAACTGAGTCTGGCGAAGCAGCCAGGAACCGGGCAATAGCGCCTTTGGGTTCTTGAGGTTGCGGATCAGACATGGCGACGCGCCCTCCGTTTGATGTTGGCTTGGACGACGAAGTAGTCGATCAGCGGAGCAAAGACGTTGCCGAACAGAATGGCCAGCATCATGCCTTCGGGGAAAGCCGGGTTGATGACACGGATCATCACAACCATGACACCGATCAGGGCACCATAGATGTAGCGACCCATGTTGGTGTGGCTGGCCGAAACAGGCTCGGTCACCATGAAGGCCAAACCGAAGGCATACCCACCAATGACCACATGCCAGTACCAAGGCATCGCAAACATCGGGTTGGTGTCCGAACCGATCAGGTTCAGCAGCAGGGTAAAGCCGATGGTCCCCGCCAGACAGCCGACGATAAGCCGGTAGTTGGCGATCCGCGTGGCCAGCAGGAAGGCCAGACCGATCATACAAGCAAGGGTCGAGGTCTCACCAAAGCTGCCCTGGATCGAACCGAAGAACGCATTCCACCAGGTGATGCCATCAGCCGCCAGCGCCTGAAAGCCTTGCGACGCAGAGACGGACAGTGCAGTCGCGCCCGAGAAGCCGTCAACCGGCGTCCAGACTGTGTCACCGGACATGCTGGCCGGATAGGCGAAATACAGGAACGCCCGGCCTACCAGAGCGGGGTTAAGGAAGTTCTTGCCGGTGCCGCCAAAGACTTCTTTCCCGATCACGACGCCGAAGATGATGCCCAATGCCACCTGCCACAAAGGCGCAGTTGCCGGCATGATCAACGTGTAAAGCATTGAAGTAACAAGGAAACCTTCGTTTACTTCGTGGCCTCGTACGGTGGCAAAGATAACCTCGAAAATACCACCAGCAACCAGAGTCACGATGTATATCGGCAGGAAATACATCAGCCCGTGCATCACATTGGCAAAGACGCTGGAGGGGTCCAGCGAGATACCAAACATCTGCAGCAGAGCAATCCGCCAGCCAGTCGCCGAGTCAGGCCCCAGCAGCGCAATGGCCGAGTTCGCCTGATAGCCGGTATTGTACATCCCCCACAGGATACAAGGGATCGTCGCGATCACGACATAGGTCATGATCCGCTTCATATCGATATAAGACCGCGCATGCGGTGCGACGGTGGTGACAGTTTTCGGAGTGTAAATGAAGCTTTCCACCATCTCATAGATGGGGAAATACTTCTCGTACTTGCCGCCCTTGGTAAAGTTCGGCTCGATCCTATCAAAGAAGCTGCGCAAACCCATGTGGCTCAGCCCTCCTTTTCAATCTTTGCAAGGCAGTCGCGCAGCGCCAGCCCATATTCATATTTCGCCGGACAGGCAAAGCCCACAAGGCCCAGATCTTCTTCGTCCAGCTCCAGTGCACCCAGTGCCTGAGCGGTATCGGTGTCCATCACCAACAGCGCGCGCAGCAACTGCGTCGGCAGGTAATCTTGCGGCATCAGCCGTTCGAACACGCCGGTCGGCACCATCGCGCGACGACCCCCATTCAGGTTCGACGTCAACGGAAACAGCTTCTTAGACAAAGCGGACCCGAGCACGGGCTGGACCGAATACTTCGATGGCATCGGACGAATCCATCCCAGCGGAATCTGGTCGTGATCCTCGCGAATGATCGAAAGCTGCCGCGCGAACCGACCCAGATAGGCGGTCGGCCCTTCGGCCTGTGTCCCCGACAGGATCGAGCCCGAGATAATCCGGGGCGTGCCATCGACATTAACCTCATCGCGGGTCAGATCATCAGTCGATGCACCCATCACGGTGCGGATCAGACGTGGCTGCCGCGCACCGGGACCGCAAAGCGCGATGACGATATTCGGGTCCAGATGCCCGGTCTGCACCAAACGACCGATGGCAATCACGTCCTGATACCCGATGGTCCAGACCTGTTTGTCGCCCGCCAGCGGCTCAAGAAAGTGGATATGCGTACCGGCCAGGCCCGCCGGATGCGGGCCTGCAAAGGCGGCGGCCTCGACACCGGGCACATCCGCACCGGGGACGCTGTCGCCGTCCTTGTGGCACAGATACGTCTTGCCTTCGGTCAGTGTTGCGATGGCCGCAAGGCCTGCAGCAAACGCATCCCCTGCATCTGCGATGATCACTGCGGCATCCCCGGCCAAAGGCTCGGACTCCATCGCGGTGACAAAGATAGCCGCTGGCTTGGTGCCCGGTGCTGGCATCTTGGAATAGGGTCGTGTTCGGAACGCGCTCCACAGACCAGCCGCACATAGCTTCTGGGTCACACCCTCGGCGGTATCCGCATCGCCAAAGCCCGAGAAATCGACACCTGTATCATTGGCGTCCGACACCTCGATCACCACGCTTTGCAGCACGCGCCGCGCGCCCCGGTTAATGGCCACGACCTTGCCGGTCAACGGCGCCACCATCATCGCCTCGGGCGCATCCTTGTGACAGAACAAAGGTGTGCCACGTTGAACCGCATCGCCTTCCTGCACCAGCATCTTTGGCTTGAGGCCCAGATAGTCTGCGCCCAGCGCAGCCACGGTTTTGAACTCCGGCCCTGGATGGATTTTCTGCTCAGGTGCACCCTGAACCGGCAATTCCATCCCTTTTTTCAGTTTGAAAGTTTGCATGTCGCTACGGTCTTCCAAGCCTCTTTTCCTGCGCCGACTATCCTGCCCGCGTGTCCGGGATCAAGATAGCGCGAACCGCATCATTCAGAGGGACAAATGCGCCAAATCCCCTCTGAAATCCGCCGGTATTCCTTCAATCAGGGACCCTTTACGCGCGCCGGGCACGAAACGCAAACCTGTTACCGCCGAAAAACCCGACAACCGCTTCACTTTCTGCTCAGTCCACCAATTCAAGGGCAATCTAGCACAAAAAAACCGTATCGCGCCCGATTTGTATCCGGTGTAAGCAACCCTCATGAAAACACCCGGTATGTTCGAATTTTTCCTAGTGGCCACCCCAGGCTTGGAGGCACCGCTTTGCGAAGAAGCGGTCGAGAACGGATTCGAGAATGCCCATCGCGTTGCGGGTGGTGTGAGCTGCAGGGGAGACTGGGCCGAGGTCTGGCGTGCCAATCTTTCCTTACGCGGCGCCAACAAGGTTCTGGTGCGCATCGGCAGTTTCCCAGCGGTTCATCTTGCACAGCTGGACAAACGGGCACGCAAATTCCCCTGGGCCGAGTTCCTGCGTCCCGACATCCCTGTGAAGGTCGAGGCCACAAGCCGCAAGTCTCGTATCTATCACGCCGGGGCCGCGCGCCAGCGGATCGAACGCGCAATCACCGAGACATTGGGGGCGCCCGTCTCCTCTGACGCTGATCTGCGCATCATGCTGCGGATCGAGAAAGATGTTTGCACCCTGTCGCTGGACACCTCCGGAGAGCCTTTGCACAAACGCGGGCACAAACCCGCAATCGCCAAAGCTCCGATGCGCGAAACCATGGCCGCAATGTTTCTGCGATCCTGCGGTTTTGACGGGTCCGAACCAGTGTTGGACCCGATGTGCGGTTCGGGCACGTTTGTGATCGAAGCGGCAGAAATCGCCCTTGGGCTGCAGCCCGGTCGATTTCGGCGGTTCGCATTCGAGTATCTGGCAGGCTTTGATGCCGCTGCATTTGAAGCGCTGCGTCAAGGCGGCCCAACCACCGAGACATCTCTGATCTTTCGCGGCTCGGACCGCAATGCCGGCGCGGTTGAGGCTGCCAGTGCCAACGCGGCTCAGGCAGGGGTCTCAGATGTCACTCAGTTCGCCCACCGCTCTGTCAGTGACATCAAGCCCATCGGTGATCAGCCCGGCCTTGTGATCGCGAACCCACCCTACGGTGCCCGCATAGGCGACGAGAAACGCCTGCGTGCGCTTTACGGCAGCCTGGGTAAAATCCTGATGTCCCGCTTTCAGGGCTGGCGCGTCGGGATTGTCACCAGCAACCCCTCCCTTGCCCGCGCCACACGCCTGCCCGACCTGTCAGCCGGCCCCGTGGTCGATCATGGCGGCACCAAAGTGAAGCTCTACCAAACCGGTCCCCTGCCCTGAACATACGTCCTGCGCATGTCTCACAATGCCCCTTGCACATCCACCTCACCGCGTATAGACCCCGCGCCACGGTCGGAGTGTAGCTCAGCCTGGTAGAGCACTGTCTTCGGGAGGCAGGGGTCGGAGGTTCGAATCCTCTCACTCCGACCAATATCTTAAGGACATTTACAATAACTTACGTGATTTCTTTCTACCGATTGAATTGGTGCATCAGTTCTGGGCAGCACCCGGGCAGCACGCTCATCTTTTAGTAACATATTCGACCAACGCATATTGAGAACCATCCTCCGACCGAAAGACTTAGTTTTTGGTTGGTCCATGTAAGTAACAAATTTGTTGTGGCGGTTTGTGCTTGGCGATCCCATTCATTTTCCGAACTACTGAGTCAGCAGCGGCTTCTTCACCAGTCAACAAATTAGCCTTGGCCATCGCTTTTGCGGCGTCTCAGCATCGCAGCGGTTTTCAAAGGAGTTTGGCTCCCTATTGTGAACTACCTAGGCCCACGCTGCCATTGAAGCAATCTTACGAGCACCAGCTTTGTGAACGTGAGATTGTCCTCAATCGTCCAGTGCTCAGGCGGGCGTTCCAATACCAATTCGACGTCGCGAAAGTGTGTGCCCTCCGCCATGCATCTGTCGAAGAACTCCCTTGGTGTTTCACCCGGACTAACCATGCGCCGCCTCCTATTTGACGTTCCGTAGATCAGCCTCAAGCTGCGATCCACGCCGAGCCTTCCAGAACTGAAATGGACCGATGTAGACAGCAAAAGAGGATCGATCTATCTCGAAACCTAGGGTCAGGACCCATTGATTTCCGCTTTTCGGCATGATTCATCGTTCGAAAAACGAGTGGTGACATGTCTGACCTTTTCTGGCTGAGCGATGCGCAGATGGCGCGTCTGGAGCCCTATTTCCCCAAGTCCCACGGCAAGCCTCGTGTCGATGACCGGCGTGTGTTGAGTGGGATTATCTTCATCAATCGCAATGGTTTACGGTGGCGAGACGCGCCCAAGGAGTACGGGCCGCACAAGACCCTTCATAACCGTTGGAAACGATGGAGTGACAAAGGCATCTTTGCCCAGATGATGGTCGGTCTGGCAACCCGCTATGACAGGTGCCCAAAGGTATTCCTCTCCGCCATCGCTCTCGCCGCCACTGTCATATTCTGGCTATGAAACAACAACGAGTCCTGACCCTAGTTAGTTTTCCGTTGGTTTCTAACAACACGACGCGGGCGCTCTAATGACAAAGAATACCGGGTGCAAAGGCGGCGATGGGCCGCGTACCGAGCGCAGAAGGCACCCTAAGACCGCTCTAAACTGAATGACTGAATACGCGCTTGGTACTTCAGTGCCAGCCAATTGCTTTTGTCAGCGCAGCGATTGCTGTGGCGAGGAACGTTAGGGGCGTGTCTGCGTTGAACCACTCCGTGACGTCTAATTCGGGTGCTTGCATTTTCTTCGTCCTCAGTTGCAGGCAGCCGCCGTGGGTTCGGCGGCAGCGCAATCGAATACTAGTGAATCTTGCCCGGCAGGCTCAGATCACCAGATGCGACGTCGAAAACATCTGCTACGCATAGCAAGGGCGCATGGATATTCGCGTTAACCCTCAAAGCTGATGTGACGCCGTCATAAGCGACACCATCCAGTTCAACGTCGCTAGCGAAGCCTGCCTTCACCATAATTTCAGGTCCGTCGAACAGCGGTGTGAACCCAGGGCTGTCCAGAAAGATCGGAAATCCAGGCCATGTCGCGGGTAGCTTGGGCGAGGAACCTTCGGGGATGTCACGTACGGCAAGCGCGTTGGGTCCGCACGCTTTGGTCGGGGTCAACACAACCCAGTGGCTGTGCCATTCGATGCCGTCATTGGCCGGGTCTCCGTCGCCGTTTTCGTCAAAAAGCGGTGTGTCATCAAAATCCGGATGACTGGTTGCGGCCATTGCAAGGATACCTGTGCCGCCTTCGAACCCAACGGCCGAAGGGTCCAGAGACGTAGGCCAGACATATGACCAGACATCTGATCCACCGACCTCTCCGGTTGCCACCGGAACCGAGGCGCCAGCCGATCCATTCGTTGTCATGTGAAAAGTGACCGTGTTTCCATTGCGGTGCACGTGTGCGGCCAGAATGTCAAAATCCGCGACTTTGCTAGCGTCAGCAGAAGACATGATCGCGCCCTCTTGATGAATGGCATGGTTCCCATCGGCAAGAGCTGTGCTGCCGATGAGCAGAGCCAAAGTAGAAGTGAGCGTTGAAAGTTTCATGGGTGCCTCCAATTAAACGATAGCGAGTCGCTACTATAATGAGAAATACATTGCAACTATAATTTCGACTCGCTACTAAAAGTGTTATGAACACAGATCATCGCATACGCACACTGATCAACCGTCTGGCCCGGATTTATGCTTCCGAAGGATGGGCGGGAGATTTGAACCCGACTCAGAGGATGGCGCTCGAGTACCTCGCTGAGGCGAACATGTTCTCGCGCTCGCCGTCGCATGTCGCAGAGTACATCGGTACAACCCGTGGAACGATGTCACAGACGCTCAAGGCCTTGGCGCGCAAAGGCTATGTAGAAGAGCACCGCAAAGAACACGATCAGCGGTCGATCTCCTACGAACTCACAAAAGAAGGGGCCGAGATCGTACGTCAGCGAAATCCTGTTGCTCAGGCAATTGGAGATATGCCGTTAGAAAACCAAGCCATGCTTGAGCAGGGGCTGATGCAAGGCCTCAGTCTGGCTTTGGCCGCAAATGGAGGCCGATCGTTCGGCCAATGCAAATCCTGCGCCCATCATGATGTCACGACGGAAAACGGTTTTTGCAAATTGTTGGGTGTTTCATTGGAGCCCGGCGAAAAAGACAAGATCTGCATTGAGCATGAGGAAGCTAGATGAACCATCCAGACCTGTCGGCGACCATTGACGGCATATTCTTCGGAGCAGTCAAAGATCGCTGGAAAAACAAACCGCCATCAGCCATTAAGAAAGATCGGGTGAACGGGCGGCAGTTTGTTAACTCGCTTGGGTTTTCCGGAGACGCACAAGCGGATTTGACCGTGCATGGCGGCAAAGACAAAGCCATCCATCATTATGCTTTTGATCACTATTCGGCGTGGCACGCAGAGGGCCTAATGGCACACGGCACAATGCCAGCGGCGTTTGGCGAGAACATTTCAACAGCGGGACTGACCGAGGAAAACCTCTGCATCGGGGACATCCTGTTACTCGGGACAGCGGTAGTTCAAATTAGCCAGGGGCGGCAGCCGTGCTGGAAACTTGGGCTACATACGGGGCGCAAGGAGATGCCTTACCAGTTTCAGAAGACGGGTCGAACCGGATGGTACTATCGTGTACTTGAGCCTGGCGACGTTGGCGCCGGTGATCGGATCATCTTGGCTGAAAGGCCAAATCCTGATTGGTCTGTGCTGGCTGTGACACGCGCGCGGCTGACCCGTCGTATTCTGCCAGAAGATGCTGAGGTTTTGTCTCAGATGGAAGAACTTGCTGAAGGTTGGCGACGAGCTTTTAGCCGAATGGCTGAAGGCAATGCCAAGGAGGATACATCGACAAGGCTTAGAGGCACCGGATAAGACACCCAACCCGGCGTTCAGTCGTGACGTAGTTTCCTAGAACTTAGAAGTTTTCTCAACTCCATGACGGTCAAATCCGCGTTTGTCAGTCGCTGGGTGGAGCAGGCTGTCTGACGTCAGCGCCAATGGGACAGTTCAAGGTGATTTGATAAGGGAAGGTTTCTGGCCCACCACACCATCGCCGTGGGACGCCACACGTCACATCCGCTCCTAATTGCTATGTGGGCTGTTATGACAGCGATTGCCGTGTGTTCACTTCTATTTGTTTATCTGGTCGAACCGCTAAGACAGCACCGCAGGCCATGGAAAGTGGAGGCGGTACGCAGACTGCCCCTAAACAGTGGGAACTTGTGATCAGTCCTGTTGGCCACGATGGGCTGATCTTCAAGGCGGGCCAGTTCGTCTGGCTGAATGTGGGGAACAGTGTCTTTTTACTGCATGAAAACCCAGTTTCCATAAGTTCCGCCCCGCCCGGAGGACAAGATACTTTTTTATAATCAAAGAGCTCGGAGACTTCATGGGTTAAGGCTGCGTTTCCTGAGGGTCTGGAGGAGGCTCAGGATTATCTCGCTGAAATGCTGCTGAGAACTTTTTTGAACCAGACGAGACCGCCTTGGTCGCCGGCGCGGTGCGTCCCGAAAGCTATGACTACTTTGAAAAAGAAATCATCCGCCATGTCGTTTTGAAGGACCGGAATGTTGATCCGCGAGATGGCACACAGGAGTTTACGGATTGGGCCGCATTGGAAGCATCTGTGACGACGTTCTTGAAAGAGTAGATCTGTCTGCGCACTAGCGAGCCCGATGATTGAACATCTTCTGATGCCGCGCACCCAAGGTGAGGGCGAGTTGTTTCTCCAACTCAAGCAGGACAAACAGCGCGATACCCAAGCCAATAATGAGGAGGCCATCTTTAAGACTGACGGCAGCGGTCCCCAGTACATTCTGAAAACCCGGCACGTAAGTTGCAGCGAGTTGAGCTGCGGAGACGGTGACCACACATGCCCAAACGATGGGCGTGCCTCGAATTGCCTTCCAAGTCAGAGAGGTGCCATAGATGTTGCGTACAAAGAAAAGGTGGAAAATTTCCATTACTACCAATGTGTTTAGCGCCAGCGTTTGCGCCAGCTCCAGCGAATAGCCCTGCTTTTCGGCATAGGTAAAAATGCTGAAGACCCCGGCCAAAAACAGACCGGAGACAAGCATGATATGCCAGACCAACTCGCCGCCCAGGATCGGTGCATCTCGTGGCCGGGGCGGTCGAAGCATTGTGCTTTCTTCGGTCGGCTCAAAAGCGAGTGCAATGCCAAGTGTTACGGCAGTTATGAGATTGATCCACAGTATCTGTATTGGCGAAACGGGCAGTGTAAGTCCCAGCAAAAGTGCGACGATGACAACCAGTGCTTCACCTCCGCTCGTAGGCAGCAGCCAACTGATTACCTTTTTTATGTTGTCAAACACCGTGCGACCTTCGCGTACCGCTGCAGCGATCGTTGCAAAGTTATCATCAGCGAGAACGACATCGGCGGCTTCCTTCGCGGCTTCGGATCCTTTTCTGCCCATGGCAATGCCAACATCAGCGCGTTTCAGCGCTGGTGCGTCATTGACGCCATCGCCCGTCATGGCAACCGTCAGGCCTTGTGCCTGCAGCGCATAGACTAGGCGCAATTTGTGCTCAGGGTTTGTGCGCGCAAAGATATCAGTATGCAGAACTGCCACGGACAATGCGGTGTCGTCCATCTTATCGATCTGTGCACCGCTCAGAGTGTTATGGGCGTGAACCAGACCGATATTCTGACCTATTGCTGCGGCTGTACCGGCGTGATCACCAGTTATCATTTTGACTGCAATTCCTGCGTTCTGACAGGCGGCAATGGCATGTTTCGCTTCTTTACGAGGTGGATCGATTAGGCCAACAAGACCCAGGAAGACCAGATCATCCGAAAAGTCCTGCGGCGTTAGACATGTCTCACCTTCGTGTGCAGGACGGAAGGCGAACGCCAATACCCGGCACCCTGCCGAGGCAAAGCGATCTTCGATCGCGGACCATGTTTCGTGGTCAATTGGCTGCGCGCTGCCATCGGCGTCGAGCTGCGTTTCGCAAAGAGACAGCAGCGTCTCGGGCGCGCCTTTGACAAAGACCTTACGTGCTCCGGTCTCACTCTGATCCAGCGTCGCCATAAAACGCCGTTGCGCATCGAAGGGTAGAACATCGCAGCGGTTCCAAGATGCCCGCGCCCCGCCCAATGGGCCCAGGACCTTTGCCGCAAAGGACAAAAGCGCACCCTCCATCGGGTCGCCGTTTACATCCCAAACACCGGATCGTTGTTCAAGCGTCGCGTCGTTGCAGCAGACCGCGACGGTTGCCAAATCCCGCAGGGTCGGCGGCAGCGTCTGTATCGGTTCCGAACCATCGCCCACAATAGCACCGGCGGGATCATAGCCGTCGCCATGAATGTCAAAGCAATGACTTCCAACAGCAACATTGGTCACCACCATTTCGTTGCGGGTCAGGGTGCCGGTCTTGTCTGTACAGATGACCGAGACCGAGCCAATCGTCTCGATTGCGGGAAGGCGCCGGACAATGGCATTGCGGCGTGCCATGGACTGCACGCCGATCGCCAGCGTGATGGTCAGGACCGCAGGAAGCCCCTCGGGAATTGCCGCAACCGATAGACCAATGACCGCCATGAACAAATCAATGAAACTGTAGTCAGCCACGAAATAGCCGAAAGCCATAAGGGTCGCGGCCACGGCCAGTATGAAAAGTGTAAGCCAGCGCGCAAAGGTATCCATTTGGCGTACCAGCGGCGTTGTGAGTGTCTCGACCTCAGAGATCATCCGGCTAATGCGCCCGATCTCGGTCCGTCCGCCTGTTGCTGTTACGACGCCGCGTCCCTGGCCGGCCGTGATCAACGTGCCACCAAACGCCATGCCGCGCTGGTCGCCAAGCGCTGCATCCGCGTCAGTTGCTATGTCTTCTTTGTCAACGGCGACAGACTCGCCTGTCAGAATAGCTTCTTGTGCCTTCATGCCATGCGCTTCGATCAGACGTATATCGGCAGGGGGCTTGTCACCGGCTTCAAGCAGAATAATGTCGCCGGGAACAACTTCGGCACCATTGATTGTGATCCGCCGCCCATCACGTAAGACTGCAGCCTTTGGGGCAAGCATCTGATGGATCGCATCCATTGCCTTTTCAGCCCGACCCTCTTGCACGAAGCCGATGCAGGCATTGGCCAGAATAACGGCAAGAATGACGACAGTGTCCACCAGATGCCCCAGTAAAAAGGTTATAGCTGCTGACCCGATAAGCACGTAGATCAGAACGTTGTGGAAATGTGCCAGGAACCGCAGGATCACATTTTTCCTTTTTGACGGCGGCGGCTCGTTGCGTCCGAATTTCTCAAGACGCAGTTTGGCTTGTTCTGATGTAAGTCCGGTGGACGTTGTTTGCAGGTCCTTTAGCACATCAGCACTTTCTTGCGTGTGCGACAGGGCCCCAGATGCTTCAGGCAGAACTTTAAGGCGTTCTGGCATTTCAAACTCCGTTTAAGACACGTCTCAGCGATATCGTTGCCGCAGTGAACTTGGGATTGATACGCCCTCGCGGCGATGGCCAAGCCGCACCGTCACGACAGGCTCATGGTTGAGCGACTCCTGTATACGCGGTCCTGCCTTGGGCGTATTTGATGTGGTTCAAATCAACGATGCGGGAATAGCGCGTGCGCGTTTTTATAGCTTCCATTGCGCAATTCGCATTGCGTGCGTTGTGTCGCAATGCGGTGACGTTCCGGCTCCAAAGGCATCCTTCGGTTCCATCGCGTGAATGGGGGCGCAGGCCGTACAATCAGAGGATCAGAGCGGTTCCATTTTTGATCTTTGTCAAGGTTGAACGCAGTGAACAGAGGTACTGTCATCAACACAACAGGAGGTCTTGCATGGAAGCGCTAGTCAAAATAGGCCGGGCATTTGTTCAGGCGATGCGTGATCGCAAAGGCTTAATAAGCGTTGACGCGATGTACGCTGAAAACGCTCAATCCGTAGAGGCGGTTGTGCCTCCGGTACGGCAGTTTCGGATTGCAAAGGGACGGGACGCCATCAAGGCGAAGCGAGAAGACTGGCTGAAAACGCATGAAATCTTGGAACTTCATGCCGACGGCCCCTATGTTCATCCCCCCAATCGCTTTGGGGTGCGTTTCAATGCCGAAGTCGTGCAGAAAGACACGGGACAAAGCATGACTCTTAGCGAGATTGCCATTTATTCCGTTGAGGAAGGCAAGATTGTGCTGGAAGAGTTCTTTATGCTGCCGAAATAGAGAAAGATGCATAGCAATGCGGTTTGCCAAACGCTTGCTGCTACTGCAGGAGGGGGCGCAGCCTCCGTGCGGCGGCAACAAATATTTCCAATGAAGAAGGGCGGTTGCCTGGTCGCTCAGGGTCTGGTGGCCGCGAAGGTTTAGGATCGCAGCTTCATAGAACTTTGCCCAGACTGGAGAACCCAGATGACAGAAGTATCTCCTAACAAGCTGAATGCTAAAGGCAAGATTCCTGCGGCAGACACTGGGCAGAATAACCCCCGACACCCCTATGAGAAACTTGACCGCGCTACGCGTGCGGCGCTTGCCCGTGCCACCGCCGGTGTATCGCCGCATTCGATTATGGCCACTTGGATGGATTGGGCCCTGCATCTGGGTCGTTCCCCCGGGCGCCAGCTTGAACTGACAGAGCGCGCCGCGCGCGATACCGCAAAACTCTGGGTTTATGCCTGCGAGATGGCGATTGGAGCAAAAGCTGCTCCGCCGTTTCAGCCACGCAAGCAAGACCACCGCTTCAGTGCACCCGGCTGGCAGAAGGTGCCATTTTCGCTATGGCAGCAAGCTTTTCTGAGCGCACAGGACTGGTGGCAGGCAGCAACGGACGAAATGCCGGGCATCGCGCCGCGCGACGCGGAACGAGCTCAGTTTCAGATCCGCCAGGCCCTTGATCTTATCTCCCCGTCTAATTTCCCGTGGTCAAACCCGGAAATCATCAACCGCACCTTCCAGACAGGTGGTCGCAATTTGATAGAGGGCAGCACTCATTTCCTTGAAGATGTTGCCCATACCATAACGCAACAACACGAACCTGCCCCTCAGGGTTATAAAGTCGGCAAAGACCTTGCGGCGACTCCCGGCAGGGTCGTTTTTCGAAACGATCTGTTCGAGCTGATTCAATACACGCCACGCACCAAGAGCGTACAGGCGGAACCTATCCTTTTTATACCTGCCTGGATCATGAAGTACTATGTGCTCGACCTTTCTCCGGAAAACTCCATGGTGCGTTACCTGGTCGAGCAAGGCTTTACCGTGTTCATGATGTCCTGGGTCAATCCGACGGCTGATCAGGCTGATCTCAGCCTCGAGGATTATCGCCTGAACGGCGTTATGGCCGCGATCGACGCCGTCGAAAAAACTGTGCCGGGCCAAAAGATACACGCCAATGGATATTGCCTTGGCGGTACACTTCTGGCGATTGCAGCTGCGGTGATGCAACGTGATGGCGATGACCGGCTTGCCAGCATCACACTCATGGCAGCGCAGGTTGATTTTGCCGAGGCCGGTGAGCTTTTGCTGTTTATCGACGACAGCCAAGTCGCTTTTGTCGAAGACCTGATGTGGTTGCAGGGATGTTTGGACCGCCCCCAGATGTCCCGGACTTTTACAACTATCCGCGCCGAAGACCTGATCTATGCGCGGGCAGTGCGGCGCTATTTTTTGGGTGAAGACGATCTTCCAACAGATCTGACCGTTTGGAACAATGATACAACCCGGATGCCTGCGCGGATGCATTCCGAGTATCTGCGCGGACTGTTCTTGGAAAACCGGCTGAGCGCTGGACGGTTCGCCGTCGAAGGACGGGTTGTCGCGCTTAAGGACATACGCGTTCCCATGTTTGTGGTCGGAACGGAATCGGATCACATTGCTCCATGGCGCTCAGTTTATAAGATACGGCTTTTTACTGACGGGGATCTGACCTTCGTGCTGACCAATGGCGGTCACAATGGCGGTATCCTGAGCGAGCCGGGGCACAAGCATCGCCACTATCGTCAGGGCCACAGACCGGCGGACGCGCTGTATACCTCACCAGATGATTGGCTGGAAGCGACGGAAATAAGACAAGGGTCCTGGTGGCCCGCGATGGCGGATTGGATAAAAAGCCTTTCGTCAGGTGAAACTGCGCCCCCGCCGATGAGTGGGAAACAAAAGGGCGTCGAAAAACTGCCTAAAGCGCCGGGCACTTACATTCATCAGACCTGAATGTTAGGTCGCTGCTTTGCACGATCAATCACGTGTGGATAAACACGCAATACTGCGAAAGCGCTATCGCAATAGTGGTCACTCAGCTTGGCAAGCGACACGTGAAGGGTCACATGGCACCAGTCTGTCAAAGACAGGCGCATCACTCGGGTTAAATGGGTTCTAGCTTTTGGATTTGCCCGCAGCCTTGAAGGCAGCTTCCATGCTTTCGCCGATGGCGTCTGCCTCTGTTTCGCTTACGTGTTTTGCACAGCGTGACACCATGTCGAACCACTCACGTGCATCTTCCACCATTCGTTCCATGGAATGACGTTGCCATTCGGCGACGGCCTGCATCGTTTTGGCCGGATCTGGACTGTCGCCAGTCGTGGTTTCCCGGGCTGTTTGCAGCGCAGTGCGTGCAGCTTCGTGGCGGCGTTTGAACCAGAGACGGGAGTATTCTTCCGCCTCGCTCAGCAGATGGTCCTGCGCTTTCCAAAACTGTTCGATCTGCGGTGCAACCACCGGGTTCATGGACATCACGCCACGCATGGATTTCAACACGTCCATCAGGGCTTCCTGTGTCTCGGATTTGACTGATTTTGTGGGCATTTGAACTCTCCCTAGAAAGAAGACAGTGAGCCAATTTTACCATGCCCTCAGGCGCATTCACATTAACCGAGATCAAATTCGCGAAGTATTTGCGCGCTGTCGTTACCAATATGCCTGAGGACGGCATATGCGACCGGTTCATATCAGCTCATCCGAGCGACCGACCTTCGGAACATAAACAGGCTTGTCATTAACAATGCCAAACCCAACACAGTCATCCAAACGAATTCCGGCCAGACCGTTTCAACACCAGCACCTTTGAAAACGATTGCTTGGCTGGCTGACATATAGTGGCGGGACGGCAGAAACAGCGTTCCGGTTTGCAGCCAGGCTGGTTGCCCTTCGACAGGTGTTTCCCCTCCGGACAGCATAAGCATTGGCAGGACAATCAGCATGACCAGGAGCGCAAACTGTGCCATCGAGCGTGCAATCGTAGCCAAAAAGACCCCAAGCGCTGTGGCTGTAAACAGAAACAGCGCCGTTCCACAAAGAAACAGTGTTTTTGATCCGGCAATTTGAATATCCAGCGAGCCCTGCATTACGAAAGTCAACGATAACCCGGCAGCGATCAAGACAACGGCGGCATTGGCCCAGATCTTGGCCATCGCGATGTCGAGCGGCGTTAGGGGCATGGCCAGCAGATGCTCAATTGTTCCGTGCTCTCTCTCCCGGATCATAGCGGCACCCGTCAGGATGGTCGTGAGCCACATGATCTGACCGATCAGTGCAACAATGCCTGCAAAACGCACCGTATCTCTGTTTTGGTTGAAGGCGCTTCTTAGTATGACATTGACTAAGGGGGGATCCACTAGATCGACCCCGATTGCAAAGCGATGGATCTCGGCGCTCAGAATATTGGTGATGTAGTTGGCGCCGATACCTGCCTGCTCCATGGCCGTCGCGTCTATCAGAACCTGAATCTCTGGCGTGTGCCTGGCACGCAGGTCTCTTTCGAACCCCGGCGGAATGGCGACAATAAAGATAAACCGCCCGGCATCCATATGCTTTGGGCCAGTCCCCGGTTCAATTTGCACGACCGGTTGAAACTCCGGCGGGAAAAACGCGGTAGCAAGGGTGCGCGACAATGGAGAGTTGTCCTCATCTGCAAATGCGATCGAGGCGTTGTTCACCGAGCTTGCAACGCCTGTTGCCTCCATGATCGGAGCCAGCGTGAACGACCAGACCAGCAAGGCCATCATCACCCAATCGCGGCGCAGGCTCATTATTTCCTTAAGCCCTAGCCAGAATATGCAATAGAGGCGTTGCACTCACTTCTCCTGCGCACGGAGGCAAAGGGCGGCGATTAGTGTCAGTATCGGTCCGAAACAGGCAAGCGCCAGAATGTCGGGTGCAAGAGATTCCCAACCCAATCCTTTGGTGAACGCGCCGACGTTCAAATGCAGAAAGTAAGAAGACGGCCAGAGCGAACCGATGAGCTGCGCGCCCCCTTCCAATGTGGAAACAGGTTGCAATAGGCCTGAGAACTGGATGGTCGGCACAACCGAAGCGATGGCTGTCGCAAATGTTGCCGCTACCTGACTGGATGTCATTGTGGCAATCAGCAATCCGTAGGATGTCGTTGCCCAGACATATAAAAACGCACCAACAGCCAGCGCAATGGGGTCACCTTTGAGCGGCACGCCGAAGACGAAGATGGTCATCGCTGCCAGAAGCAGAAAGTTCGCGAAAGCAATTACAATGTAGGGGATTTGCTTACCGATCAGGAATTCGAGGCGAGTCGTCGGCGTTACGTAGAAGTTCACCACAGATCCCAGCTCGCGCTCACGCGCGACGCTGACCGCTGTCAAGACGGCCGGCAACATGATAAGCAGAATCGCCGGCATGGCCGGGGCCATTGCTGCAATGCTCTCAAAACTCTGATTGTAGCGAAATCGTGGTTGAATCCGGGCAATCTCGACGTCACGTTGCCCGGTGTTACGGGCGTATTCATCCAGAAAGTTCTGATGCAGCCCCGTGACATATCCTTCAACCGTCTCGCCCTTGAACGGAATGGCACCATCGACTGTCGCGAGGACCTGTGTCAGCTCTCCTGTGCGCAGCTTACGGCCAAAGTCTGGTGGCAACTCTATGACCAGTGAAACGTCTCCAGCCTTTAGCCGGTTGCGCCCTTCCACAGCGCTGTTCAAGGGGGGCGTGGGTTTGAAGTAGGACGACCCCGCGAACTCAGTCGCATAAGCCCGGCTTTCAGGACCCTGAGAAAGGTCCAGGACCGCAAAATCCAGTTCTTCAATGTCCAGCGTAATGCCAAAGCAGAAAACTAACATCAAAATGGCAGACCCTAGAAACGCAAAGGCAAGGCGAACAGGATCACGCGCCACTTCGACGGCCTCGCGTCGTGTATAAGCCAGTGCACGCCCGACACTTCCGCCCTCATGTTTAGAGCTGGTCGCTACATCAACTTTCGGCGCTGCAACCGGCGCTGGTTTTTCCGCCGCCTCTAGAATTGAGATGAAAGCCTCCTCAAGGCTGTCTGCACCTTCGGCGGCGATCAGTTCGGCTGGTGCGCCTTCGGCCAAGACCTGGCCTGCATGCATGAACGAAACCCGGTCACATCGTTCTGCCTCTGCCATAAAGTGGGTGGAGACAAAGATCGTTACCGCGTCTTTTCGCGACAATTCAACGAGCAATGCCCAAAACGTATCTCGTGCTTCGGGGTCCACTCCGGAGGTCGGCTCATCCAAAATCAGCACGCGCGGGCGATGGATGATTGCAACAGCCAGAGATAGGCGCTGTTTGATCCCAAGGGGCAAATTGGCCGCCAAAGTATCACGATGTGCGGCCAGTCCGAAGCGTTCCGTCAACTCCGAAATACGCGCGTCACGGTCACGGATCGCAAAAATGCGGGCATGCAGCTGCAGGTTCTGGTGAACAGACAATTCGCCGTATAATGAGAAAGCCTGGCTCATATACCCAATATCGCTGCGCACTTTTCGATCCCGGGCGTCAACGGGTTTGCCGAACAGCAATGCTTCACCTGAGCTGGCAGGCAGCAAACCGGTCAGCATTTTCATTGTTGTGGATTTGCCGCAGCCGTTTGATCCCAGAAACCCGAAAATCTCTCCGCGATTGATTGAAAAGTCGACGTTGTTCACGGCGGTGAAATCGCCAAAGCGCCGTGTCAGCCCGCGAGCAGTGATCACCGGATCCGTGTCGATCTGTCGAACGATTGTTTGATCCGGCTCTGAACCAGACGCCCCGTCGGCCCGCAAGCGTCGGTATGCGGTTTCGAAGTCCTTATCGTCGCACTTCAATTCGGCTGGTTTGCCCTGAAAGATGACGCGACCTGCGTCCATGGCAATGATTTGGTCAAAGCCTTCGGCCTCCTCCATATAGGCCGTTGAAACCAGAACAGAGAGCTTAGGGTTTTCCGCTCGGATCGCGCTGATCAATGCCCAGAACTGTTGACGTGACAACGGATCGACCCCGGTTGTCGGTTCATCCAGAACCAGAAGCTTGGGGTCATGAATCAATGCGCAGCACAGGCCCAGCTTCTGTTTCATCCCGCCCGAGAGTTTGCCCATCAAGCGATCCTCAAAAGGCGCAAGCCCCGTCGCCGATAGCAACGCGGCGATCCGTATATCACGTTCATCGTGTCCCTGGCTGAATAGGCCCGAGAAGAATTCCAAGTTTTCGCGTACCGACAGTTCTGAGTAGAGGTTCCGACCCAAACCTTGCGGCATGAATGCGATCGCGGGACATATACGTCGACGATGAGCGGGCTCATCAATCGCACCACCAAGTACATTGATAGATCCAGACTGCAGTTTCTTTGCCCCGGTAATCAAGCCAAGCAAAGTGGATTTGCCGACGCCATCTGGGCCGATGAAGCCAATTAGCTTCCCGGTCGGAAGATCCAGCGATACCGTGTCCAACGCGATGAGTTTTCCGTACCTATGCGTGACCCCGGCGATGCGGAATGTCGGCTCGGTGGCAGCAGAGCTCATTCGAATAACTCTTCTGGGATTGGTTGCTCGAGCGCCTCAGGCCAAGCGCTGCCATTATCGATCCGGATTACGGCGACACCGCGAAGACCTGTTTTTACATGTTCGATCCGGCTTTCAACCAAGTCCTCTGGGATTCGGACGCGGACACGAAAGACCAGTTGCTCGCGTTCATCCAGAGTCTCGACCTGTTTGGGTGTGAACTGCGCCTCGGGAGAGACAAAGCTGACATAGGCAGGTATCGCATATTCCGGCAAAGCATCGAGCACGATGCGGGCCTCGGCGCCAATGGGCAGAAGCCCGGCTTCGCGCGCGGGAAGAAAAACTTCCATATATACATTCTCAAGGCTGAGAAGTGTCAGGATAGGTTCGCCGGCACCAACGACCTCGCCGGGCTCGGCCAGTCGATAGAGAACACGTCCAGGCATCGGTGCCAGCAAAGAACTGTCTTCAATCTGTGCTTCGATTCGGCGTACTTCCGCCTCAGCGGCGGCAATCCTACTTTCCGCGGTTGCAACGCGTGCCTTGGCGGCACCCAAAACTGCGGTGGCAACTTGATGGATGGTTTCGCGTTCTTCAAAAACGGTTTCAGAGATGTTTTGCCCCGTCAGGAGTGCTTTTGCGCGTTCGAGTTCTTGGGCGGCACGGCGTTGCTCACTTTGCCGTTGCAAAACCAGCGCCTCTGCCTCTGCCCGCGTTTGAAGCGCAAGAGCGACCTCTGCCTTGGCCCGATCCAGCGCAGCGGATAGCTCATCTATATCCATCTCTGCCAGGACATCACCAATGGCAACCATGGCGCCTTCAGCCGCGAGGACATTCTCGACACGACCAGCAATAGTGGGTGCGATCTCTACCTGCTCTGCTTCTATCCGCCCATTTCCTTGAACGAATCCATCCGGCAATTGGTCATTGCTGTTTGAGACAATGGAATACAGCAGCGTACCTGCGATCACGAGCGCAGCCAGTGCCAGATAAACAAATGAGTACTTCTTCATGAATTCGGCACGATTTTGTTGAGTTCGACGTTGAGTCTATTGGGCGACCGGGCCGAGGGCCTTGCGTTGGATCAAGCCAAGCTCTCATCGCCGCGTGCTACAATAACCTTAGTCCGAGAGGCGGTTCCACGTCAGTGCTTGTGTGGATCGGTAATAGTCTGGTTTCTAACTAATTCGAAACATGGGGGCTTTCGAATGTGATCGAACGGTCCCTTACAAGGAACAGTATCATGACACTTGCAATGGTTTTAAGGGGTCATAGTTGCTCACTTCATCCTGAAAACATTGATATCCCGCCTCCAGGCAAACATGAAATTCTGATCAAGATTGAAGCCTGTGGTGTCTGTCGGACTGATCTGCACGTGATGGATGGTGACCTGAAACACCCTAAACTTCCGTTGGTTCCGGGGCATGAAGTTGTCGGAAGGATCCTCGAAAAAGGTGGTTCTGTTACCGGTTTAAAGACCGGACAGCGGGTCGGCGTACCTTGGCTGGGATCCACGTGTGGACAGTGTCGGTACTGCCAAAATGAACAGGAAAACCTCTGCGATGCGCCAGTCTTTACAGGATATACGCGAAACGGGGGTTTCGCCGAAGCGTGCCTGGCCGATACGCGATATGTCTTTGCGCTGCCGGAAACAGCTGACCCGGTTGCGCTCGCGCCATTATTGTGCGCTGGGCTTATTGGATTTCGCTGTCTGCGAATGGCAGAAGACGCAAAGGACATCGGGTTTTACGGATTTGGAGCGGCCGCGCATATCCTCGCGCAACTTGCGATCTGGCAGGGCCGCAGCGTTTACGCACTTACCCGGCCAGGCGATATCGAGGCACAGGCCTTTGCCCGTGATCTGGGGGCGACGTGGGCCAGCGGTTCCGATGAACAGCCGCCAGTGGAGTTGGACGCCGCGATCATTTTTGCACCAGTAGGGTCACTTGTGCCAACAGCTTTACGCGCTGTGCGAAAGGGTGGGCGTGTCGTTTGCGGCGGTATTCACATGAGCGACATTCCAACCTTCCCCTACAGTGATCTGTGGGGCGAACGCTATATTCTGTCTGTCGCAAACCTCACCCGGCAAGATGGCGAAGAGTTTTTCGCCATTGTCGAAAAAGCTGATATCAAGACCCGGACACAAGTCTATGATTTGAAAGATGCCAACAAAGCGCTGGCTGACTTGCGCGCGGGTCGATTGCAGGGGGCAGCGGTACTAGTTCCCTAGCCCATTTTGACACTTCAAAAACAGGTCACCAAAACCAAAATGCTGCTTTTCTGCATTGACCACTGACAATGCAAAAAAATCCGCGATCAATGTACGCCAATCATTGTACAACAAGCCCGGGATAGTTTTGTGAAACGAGTAATACTGCCCTTACCACTAGCAGGAATGGGGTGCTCTTCGGATACCGCGAAATCGGGTCGTATGGCATTCCTTGAGTCGTTTGCATCGTGCCATGGAGTTGGTGGTCTTAGGGGCGCACCTGCAGCTTCCGCGCTTGATGCGAAACCCGCAGACTTAACAAAAATCGCGGTACGATGTTCTCAGTTCCCTTGTTGTTGCCGCTCCAAGTTCTTTATCAAGTCCGTTAAACAACCGCTGATTTTCTCAAAACCAGAAAAGTCATCATCCCCAACGGCGGAAGTGGCTTTTGTTCTTCGACGGTCAATGCATCCTCTTGCAATATTGTGCCAATCTCGAAATCAGAATGCCAACCGATTGTATTCGCCAGCGGGGCAAAGACGCGTTCAAGTGAGGCGAGCACCCCCCGCTCTCGTTGGAAATGGTTTGTGATCACCACTTTTCCACCTGGTTTACAGACCCTCGCAATTTCTGCCATCACCCTTTCCGGTTCTGGAACCACAGACAGCACATGCATTGCTGCAATCTTATCAAAACTGTTGTCCGGAAAATCGAGCGTTCGGGCATCCATTTGCCTTAGCTCTGTGACATGGTTTAGCGACAAATCTCTTACTTTGTCGCGGGCCTTTTGCAACATTTCTTCGCTGAAATCGATACCAGTAACCCGCGTCTCGGGTGTATAGTGTTCAAGGGACAGGCCGGTTCCTACACCAACCTCCAATACCTTTCCTGGGCGTCTGTTGATATATTCCACCGCGTGCCGCCGACCGGTGTTGGTAATGGCCCCAAACGTCTTATCATAAACGGGTGCCCAGCGAGCGTAGGAGGTTTGAACGGCCTTGATGTCCATATCATATCCTTAACGGTTAGAAGGTGTTTCCCTGTCAAGCCACGCCCAAGCAACCATTCCTACATACCCGACACAAAGCGCGATCAGCGTGGCCCAGGCAAAGGTCAGCAGCGCGGCGCCAACAACAGCAACCCCGATCAGAAAAAACTTTGCGTTCTCGCGTGAGATCCGCGTGGTTTTAAATGACCATGTTGGAATTCGACTGATGAGCAGAAGACCGATGATCACCATGTAGAGGCAAATCGCCATACTAGGCAGCAGTGGTGCGTTCGCAAAAGCGAAAGACAGATACATTGGCAACATGACCAGCAGCGCCCCTGCAGGGGCCGGGATCCCCTCGAAGTAAGCGCTATCATGATCACAGGATTCAGATTTACTGCCCACATTGAATCGGGCTAGGCGCATGACGCAACACACCGCAAAGAACAGAACTGCAAGCCATGCCGCACTGCGTATGTCCTGCAAGGCCCAGAAATAGAGAACGAGCGGCGGGGCCACTCCGAAGTTCAAAAAATCCGCCAGTGAATCGAGCTCTGCGCCTATTTTGCTGTCACTGTTGAGTAAGCGTGCAATGCGTCCGTCTAATCCGTCCAGCACACAGGCCGCGATAATGAGTTGAACCGAAAGCACATAGTTGCCCTGAACGCCAAATCTGATTGCTGACAGGCCCGCGCAAACAGCCGTTATGGTCAGCGCATTGGGTAACAAATGGATCAGCGCAAACCCGGTCTCTTCTTGTTTAGATGGCTTTTCCACTGATCAAGCTACCTATTTTCTTCAGGCGCGGGCAAACTGGCAATGATGGTTTCACCGGCAATCATCGTTTGCCCGACACGCACCTGGGGGTCCACGCCTTCTGGAAGATAGACATCCAGCCGAGAACCGAAACGGATCAACCCAAACCGTTCTCCGGTTTGAAGTGTATCTCCCGGCTTCACGAAGCAGACGATCCGCCTGGCCACCAGACCGGCAATTTGCACAACAGCCAGATTCTGACCGTTCCTCATATGAATACGCAGACCGTTGCGTTCGTTGTCGGCGCTGGCCTTGTCCAGGGACGCGTTCAAAAACTTGCCGGGGCGATAGGCAACGGCGGTTATCTCACCCTCAACCGGCGTTCGGTTCACATGACAGTTAAAGACGCTCATGAACACACTGACACGGGTCAGAGGCGTGTCGGGCATCCCAAGTTCACTCGGCGGTACCGCCTGCTCGATCAGAGAAACCACCCCGTCCGCTGGACTGACGATCAAACCTTCTCCTATGGGGGGCACACGTTCCGGGTCGCGAAAAAAATAGTAACACCAGATTGTTAGGCCGACACCAATCCAACCCAAAATGCCTGACAAGAGAAACAGCCCGACCGTTACAGCGGCAAAGATTGCGACAAATCGAATACCTTCTGGGTGCATCGGTTTGATGAACGTATCGCGCATGCGCATCGCAAGCTTTCCCTTAGGTCAATTAACGGCACTTTCATAAGTGGATTGGTGGGGAACGCAAGTGCGGCGGGTGCAGACGGTGCGTTCTTTGAAATATCTGATGCACACCTGCTGATCGCGGCTGTTTCCTAGGTTCCTGCCTCATAGCCATTAAGTGACGAGTGCTGCGAGTGCGATGGCCGACAGGAAGACCTTGGGGCATCTGTCGTATCGGGTTGCGATGTGCCGCCAGTCCTTC
>NZ_JBDZYF010000005.1:0-217510 GCF_040329495.1 Ruegeria sp. SCP10 | reverse complement strand
CAACTTTCAGAACTGCGTCCACTGCAAAACCTGCGATATCAAGGACCCCAGCCAGAACATCACCTGGACCACGCCACAGGGTGGGGATGGTCCGAACTATCCTAATATGTAAAGATCAAATGGTTAGCTGAGCCAAACTGTATCAACCCGTCACGACCGGGTTCATATGATTTCTGAAGCTACTTTAGGTTGCCTTTCAGAGACGCTAATTGGCGTAAAACAATTGAAAATTTGTGCGTAAAATCAACTGATCTTTCAGGCAATTCGTGGTGTTTTGCTACCGATCCCTGACCTTTAGAGCTGTGCATCTAGGTTGTAGGGTTTTCTGCTTAAGACAAACCTCGGCAACTCTCTAGCCGTTTTGGATCGGGGGACCACACTGTGTGTTACACGTCCAAAGTTACGGCAATGTAAGATTTGCGTGCTTCGTCGGAGCGGATGTCCCACACGATGGGCGTTCCTTTTGCAATGATCCAGCTATCACCAGGCCGATAAACCACGGTTTCGCCCGTCGCTTCGTTGGTCAGGGCAACTTCACCATCCAATAAGGTGGCATGTTCGTGGAACCCATAAGTTACTCGATATTTGCCGCGTGTGACGCTGTATTGGCCACCGAACACAGGCGCATCCGGATTTCCGATGTCGAAACTGCCGGCGCATTTGATATCGCCTTCAATCGTCTCCGAACCAATAGATTCGGGGTTGCCCCACAAATCCAATGCATCTCGTTTCTTGTTCTGAAGATAGGGGGTCATAGACATGCTTTAGGCCTCATGCTTTGAGATCGTTAAGGATACGGTCCATCATCGCGTCACACACAGACAATTGCTGAAGCGACAGGTATTCGTCGGGCTTGTGCCCCTGCCCTTCCATCGAACCCGGTCCGCACACCACGGTAGGAATGCCAAGCATCTCAAAGAACCCGGCCTCGGTTCCAAAGGCAACTTTGGTGGTGGTGCGTTGTGCTAGTTTCTGCGCGTAGGCAACCACGGGATCGTCTTCGCTGACGTTTAGTCCGGGATAAGCGTTGTACTGTTCAACGTCGATCCGAGCCCCGCGCCAAACTGTGTGATAGGGTCTCGCTGTGCGATCTGCCGCTTGCTGAATACGGTCTAATATGTCCTCGGCACGATCAACAGCCAAGTGGCGGTATTCGAATGTCAGCTCAGCTCGGTCGGGAACAATGTTCAGTGCCATGCCGCCTGAGAGTTTTCCAACGTGAACCGTCGTATAGGGAATGGTATAAGCGTCGTCCCGCGCGCCGTTAAAGGCAAAATCATCCTGAATCGTGCGCAACTCGATCAAGAAGTCGGTCGCAAGATGCAACGCGTTGACAAACTGTGGGGCCAGCGCGGAATGACCGTTTTGCCCATGACACACTGCGCGTAGAGCCGCTTTGCCCTTGTGCCCAACAGCTACCTGCATTTCCGTCGGTTCCCCGACGAAACAGGCGCGTGGTTGGCCGATCAATGGCGTGAGTTGATCCAGCATTTGCTGAATTCCCACGCATCCAACCTCTTCATCATAAGATAGTACGATTTTCAGAGGTTCTTTTAGTTTAGCATGGGCCGCTCGATCCGCCAACGACAGCACTGACGCGATATATCCCTTCATATCGGTAGTGCCGCGCCCGTAAACTCTGTCGTCTTCGCGGGTTAGACGAAACGGATCGTGAGACCATGGCTGGCCCTCGACCGGCACGACATCGGTATGGGCTGACAACAACACTCCCGGACCAATCGGGCCAGTTTCCGCGTAGATTCCTGCCTTGGCTCCTGTTGGGTCGCCAATTCGGCGCACGGAAAATCCCCGCTCTGCAAGATAATCAGTGACATAATCGATCAATTCGAGGTTGGATTTGGCGCTGATTGTGTCAAACCCAACAAGCCGATCAAGTATGTCCAGGGTCAGTGTCATATCAGTCGACGGCCAATTCCGTGATTTCTCGCCGGAACGGCAGGTCATCTCCGATATCCGGCGTATCCAGCTCACGGGCATAGCGGTGACCCGCATAAGTCGCCCAGGCAATCGGTCCCGGTGCGTTGGCATCACCGATTAGCTTGACGGTCTTGATCCCCGCATCTGCCCAATCGCCTTCGCGGGCCATCAGGTCCTCGAATATCTGGTCGTTTCCGACGCGCGACGCGACCATGACCACGGAATCCGCTTCGATCTTCCAGGTCCGGTCGGTATAGGTGCAATTGGACACAACATGATCGGGGTGGATTTCTGTGATCCCCTGGTTCAACACGATCTCGACACCAGCCTCGACCAAACGTGGATGGATCGCAATCTGTTCCAGTGTGTTGTTGGTCCAGTCACTGACAAAAGCTGACGGTGTCACCAGTGTGACCTGCGCCCCATTCTTGGCCAGCATTTCAGCCAGAACGCCACCCATGTAATAGTGGTCATCGTCATAAACAACGACACGGCCTTCGGGAATCGTGCCATCCATCAGATCGTCAGGGGTATAGATTTTGGCCCCTTCGGCGATGGGCATTGGTACAACGTGCTGACGCGAAACACCATCACGCCGCCATGTGGAACCGGTGGCTAGACAGACATTTTCGAACCCGAATTCCAGAATGCTTTCAGCATCCAATTCGCTTTCAAAATAGGTTTCAACATTCGGCTTCTGACTGATCTGGTATTCGCGATACTCTAGAACGCGGCCCCAAGCGCTGAGGCCCGGGAGTTTACGTTCCTTGGCAACTCGACCGCCCAGCGTCGTAGTAGCTTCGGCAATTGCCACGTCATAGCCACGTTCAGACAACGCGCGCGCTGCTTCTAAGCCTGCAGGACCAGAACCCACGACCAGCACGTTTTCGCTATCGCCCTTTTGGTTCATCCGTTCGGGGTGCCAACCCTTGCGCCACTCTTCCATGAAGGTGGGGTTCTGGGTGCAGCGGCTGATCGACATGGTCATGTCGCCGGTAATGCAGATGTTGCAGCCGATGCATTCGCGGATATCGTCGATCCGACCTTCCTCGATCTTTTTCGGCAGGAACGGGTCGGCAATAGACGGACGGGCGCAGCCGATCATATTCAGGACGCCCGATTTGATCTGCTTGACCATCGTATCTGCCGAAGTGAAGCGGCCCACACCCACAATCGGTTTATCAGTCAGTTCCTGAATGCCGCGCACCAGATTTTCCTGCGCCGATTCACCCTTGAATCGCGAGGGGCCTGAACAATCCTCCCATGTACCCTGCGCCAGATCCCAAAGGTCGGGCAGGTCTTTGTTCATCTCGATATAATCACGCACCTCAGCGTTCGAGAAACCAAGCTCACCAATGGTTTCATCCAGGCTGACACGCAGGGCGATACCCATGGTATCGCCGACGGCGTCCTTGATGTCACTGATCACCTCCTGGCTGAACCGGGCGCGGTTTTCCAGGCTACCGCCATATTCATCCGAGCGCTGGTTGGTGGCACGGCTCAGGAAGTGCTGGAAGATGCCAAAGCCGTGGGCACCATAGAGGTTGATCAAATCAAAACCTGCCTCTTTCGAGCGCTTTGCCGCATTCACGAACCAACGCCGCAGATCGCGAATGTCAGATTTCGACAGCGCGCGCGCCTGAACCGGATCATTGGTAAAGGTCCTGATCGGAAGCGCCGAGGGCGCCAGCGGCACTTCCTTAGTGTAAAGGTTCGGGCCATTGATGCCGGAGTAAGCCAACTGAATACCGGCCAATGCACCGTGTGTTTTCATCTTTTCGGACATCTTGCGCAGTTGCGGGATGTCCTTGTCTTCCCACAGGCGAAGTTCGATGAACGGAGTAATCTCTGAGGTATGGTGCATCTCGCACTGCTCTGTGAATATAACACCCCAACCGCCCTCGGCCTTGATACCGCGCATCTCGGCAGCCGCAGACGGATCACGATAACCGCCACCATTGCAGTGTGGAACCTGATAAAATCGGTTTTTTGCCGTGAGTGGTCCGATTTGTACCGGTTCGAACAAGATATCGTAACGTGGGTCGCGCAATGCCGCCTCCTTCGTTTCAGAGTCGACGTATAAGATACAGGTAAATGTACCGCCCTAAAGTTGGGCTTGCGAAATCAACGATTAGTTTTGCTCTAACGCGGTCACGCTCACTTCTTTTTCGTCTCAATTCCCGGCAAGGCATTTTTTTCCACCAAATCAGCGCAGTAATTGATGAAAGACTTGACTGAAATCGTGTTTTCCGCGTCCGTCGCCATCAGCAATCCAAGGCGCATTGGCCGCTCATTGCCAAGCAAAGGGATCGTCCGAAGAGGTTTTCCATCTGGTGACAGATCATTCAATGGTTTGATGTTTGCCAGCCCGAACCCGTATCCGTTCGCAACCAGACTTCGCATGACCGCCATGTCCTTGGTTTTCTCAGCAATGTATGGCTTTTTTCCGATCTTCTGGAAGAACGATAGGAAATACTCAGAACTGAAAGGCAAATCGAGTAGCACCATTGGATGATCCGCCAGCATCTCTACCGAAACGAAGGGATGTTTGGCGAGCGGGTGACCTTCACAAACCAATGCGTAGGGTGGGAGCTCGGTCAGTGAAATAAACCGAAGATCGGCTGGAATATCAAGGTTGTAGGTAAGCGCTATATCGATCTCAGCCCGGCGAATATTACTGAAGATATCTGCCTGGTTCAGCTCGAACTGACGCACGCGAACTTCGGGAAAAGCATCCTCGAAATTGCGCCTTATGCTTGGCAGGATCATTTGGGCGAATGTCGAAAGGCATCCAACATTCAATGGCCCCCGCGCAACACCCACAATGCTGCCAGCTAGGTCCATCAAACCTTCGGCTTCGCGCAGCACGATACGCGCCTGATCCAACATCGCCCGTCCCGCCTGAGTCAGAGAAAGTCCCTGCGCGTGCTGACGCACAAACAAAGGCAATCCGAATTCTTTCTCTAGCTGAGAAATTGCCGCCGAAATTGAGGGCGACGATACGTTAACCTTTTCAGAGGCAACTGCGATTGAGCCCGCCTCGCCGACCGCTACGAAATATTCAAGCTGACGTAACGTGTATCTGATCGGCAAGGGCAGTCTCTTTTTATGGTTGGTTCAAGCCTTGTACTTGATCCACGTTGTTTTTAAAGCAGTATACTTTTCAAGCGAGTGCAAGGACAAGTCCCGGCCAAACCCTGACTGTTTCATTCCCCCGAATGGGGTCTGCGCCGACAGGGCATCGACGGTATTCACCGACACCGTACCCACCATCAGCTTGTCGGATACGCGGCACGCTCGGCTAAGGTTGTCCGTCCAAACGGAAGCCGCCAAGCCGTAGATCGAGTCGTTGGCCATTGCCACCGCTTCATCTTCCGAGTCAAAAGGGATAACAGACAGAACCGGGCCAAAAATCTCGTCCCGAGCCAGGGGATTGTCGTGCGTTACGTCATCGAAGATCGTCGGCTGGATAAAGCAGCCTTTGCCACCGACTGTCACCTGTTCTCCACCGGCGACCAGATTGGCAGATTTTTTGCCTTCTTCTACAAAGCGCATGATGCCTTGCGTTTGTTTTGCATCCACGATCGCACCCATTTTAGACGCCGGATCCAGCGGGTCGCCGGGCTGCATATTGTTGGCACGCGCGATCAGTTTCTCTACAAAAGCATCCTTGATCGAACGTTCAACATACAGACGCGAGTTGGCCGAGCACACTTCGCCCTGATTGAAGAAGATACCAAATGCCGCCATGTCGGCTGCCGCATCCAGATCCTCGCAGTCAGCAAAAACCAGATTGGGGCTTTTACCCCCGGTCTCTGGCCAGACCTGTTTCAAGTTCGATTGGCCGGAGTATTGCATGAACATCTTGCCAATCACGGTCGAGCCGGTGAAAGCCAGGCAGTCAACATCCATGTGAAGCCCCAAGGCCCGGCCAGCCGTGACACCGAAGCCTGGCACTACGTTGAAGACGCCATCAGGCACACCAGCTTCGGCCGCTAATTCTGCAAGCCGCAGCGCCGACAGGGGCGATTGCTCTGCCGGCTTCAAAACGACCGAGTTACCTGCCGCCAGCGCTGCGGCGCCCTTCCAGGTCGCCATGTCCAGTGGGAAATTCCAGGGCGTTACCGCGCCTACAACACCCAAAGGCACACGAGAGACCAGCGCCAGATCGCCGGGTGCGGTGGGGGCAACCTCATCATAGATTTTGTCGATAGCTTCAGCATACCACTGGAAGAAATGCGCCGATCCAGGTGCATCCACAGTGACAGCATCGGTGACCAGTTTACCCATATCCAGACTGTCCAGCAGCGCCATCTCTTCCAGATTGGCTCGGATCAGGTTGGCCAGCTTCAGCAAGATCTCTTTGCGGTCACCAGGGGCCATACGCGACCAGCGCCCGTCTTCAAACGCAGCGCGACCTGCTTCGACGGCACGATTGATGTCAGCTTCGTCTCCTTCGGCTACCTGTACCAAAACCTCGTCGGTGGCGGGGTTGATACAATCAAATGTCTTGCCCGATGCCGCGTCGACGAACTTGCCATCAATGAATGCCTGGCCTTGTAATTTCAGGTTCGCGGCACGGGTTTTCCAGTCTTCGTGTGAATAGTCCAGCATTCGGAATCTCCCTGATTATTCGTCGCCCGGCACGCCGTATGAGGGCGCTTCGCGCGGGTCCAGCGCACGCTGGATGTAAGCGTCAAGTTGCGGTTTGTAGATGTCCCAGGCGGTCGCGATGTTTTCGATCGGGCAATCTTCGGTCCAGTCGCAGCGCAGATCCACCACCGGCCAGCTGACCTTGTCCACGATTTTCATCCCGGCAGAATGAACCGAACCGGCCTCACCTCCAGCGGCAAGTGCGGCACGCATCGCTGCAATCAAACGGTCACCGATATGACCCGACGCGGACAGGAAACCATCGACAATCGCTTGCGGCACAGTGTCGTTGGCCAAAAGATTGCCGCCAGACGCAACATTCTCAGCTTGTGCTTGTGTCCAGATGCCCAAAGAGTTGGGACCTGAGTGGATCGCGGTCGTACCGTTTACATCAACAGCCAGAACCTGCCTGTATTCGATGAATTTTCCACGCTTCACGACCTCGGCCATCGCATCGGCTGCCGACAGGCCCTGTTTCATCAGATCCAGTGTGAGGGGACCGAGGCTGGGATCAGTGACATTCTGCGAAGCAACAGCACCAACCCCTGCGCGCGCGAACGAGCAACGGGCGGCGACAGCCGGAGAAGACGACGAAATGGCCAACCCAAACATTCCAGTGTCCGGACAGCGCGCAACCAGAGAAAAAGTCATGACGGACTCCTGTAGACAGATTCGAGACTGGGCCGCGCTGAACTAAGGGGAGAAGGGAGCCAGCGCAGCCCAGCCATCCCGAGTTAATCGGGAATAACTGCAGTTCCATCGATTTCAACAAGCCAATCGGGCCGCGCCAAAGCTTGCACAACAAGCCCGGTCGAGCAGGGATGCACACCTTTGATATACTCACCCATGGTGCGATAAACCGCTTCGCGATGGCGGACGTCGGTGATGTAGACGACAACCTTCACCAGATGATCCATCGAGCCGCCGGCTTCTTCGATCAACTGCTTGATGTTCTGCATGACCTTGTGTGTCTGTTCGACCGGATCATGGCTGTTGATATTGACGGCGTCGTCTAAGTTCTGTGGACACTGGCCGCGCAGATAGACGGTTTTACCACCCTGCGTGACGACAGCCTGGCACAGGTCGTTGTCCAGATTTTGCTCGGGATAAGTGTCGGAGGTATTGAATTTACGGATGCGTGTATGCGTCATTTCAGAATCCTGCTTTTGTCGATTTATTCTGCCGCGGAGGCGACAACGGCGGCTTCGCCTTCGTACTTGCCGTAGGAGCACTGGATCGCGATCTGGTCGGCCACGTATTTGGCGTCATGCCAGACCCCCCACAGGAACGACGAACCGCGACGCGATTGCCATGGCAAGCCTAGGAAGTAGACGTCCGGGGCCTTCGAAACACCGCGCTGGTGTACCGGCGCGCCGCGTTCATCAAAGGCGTCCTCCTTAAGCCATTTGAAATCCTGACGGAAGCCGGTCGCCCAGATGATCGTGGTTACGCCTTCTTCGGCCAAGTTAATGCCAGTCAGCGGGATGGCGAGGCTGTCCGGGTCAGGGTGTACGATGCGAGCTTCGGGTTCTTCCGGCAGGGCAATTCCGGTGCGTTCGACATAGGCGTCGGCCATGTCCAGAACTTCCTTGTAGTTTGCGTCGCCATTCGCCACGTTCTCCTGCAGGTCGCCCTTGAAGCTCAAAACGCCATCGGCATAGCCAGCGGTTAGGCCCGTCAGGCGCACGCCTTCATTGCCCAAGCGGCGGAAATCCATCGTGCGGCCACCGTAGGCACCGCTGACCGAGATGGTCACGTGCTCTGTGCCCGGTGCTGGTGCAGCCATGTCCCACAGTCCCAGAACACCCAACCACCAAACGAAGTCACGGCCACGGTAGCGACGCGGAGGACGGTCATGCGGGCCAACCGACAAAAAGACCTTCCGGCCTGCACGGTTCAACTCATCTGCGATCTGAGCGCCTGATGAACCTGCCCCCACGACCATCACGGCGCCGTCGGCCAGCTGTTTTGGGTTCTTGTAGTAGAAAGAGTGAATTTGGTCGATGCCCGCCTCTTCTGGTACGATCGGCGGAATGACTGGGTGCTGGAACGCGCCCGTGGCTGCGATGATGCGGTTGCACTCGATCTCACCCGCACTGGTAGTTACCAGAAAACCACCTTTTCCCGGCTGTCGCGTTGCTTCTACCACCTCTACGCCTTCTCGGATCGGTGCCTTGATCATGGCTGCATAATCAATCAGGTACTGCGCAAAGCGGTCCTTGGTAACGAACTCATCGGGATCGTTACCTTCGAACAGCATATTCGGGAAACGGTCATGCCAAGCCGGGCCATTGGCCACCAGCGCATCCCAGCGACCGGTGCGCCAAGCTTCAGCAGTGCGGTTCTTTTCCAGCACGATATGCGGGATATTGTTGTTGCTCAGATGCTCACTCGCCGCGATACCGGCCTGTCCTCCGCCAACAACCAGCGTATCCGTCTTTTCAATTGTCATATCGAGATCCTCTATTAGGCGCTTCGAGAGTCGCTACCCACATGGGCGCAGCCTTTCTGTAATCTTAGAAATCGACGATGCTTCTGAGAAATATGATCTCGTTAAGCATTGCTTGGGCTATGGCTAAGACCAGTTTCTAAATAAGCTGGGTTATCGCCCGTCGGCCCCAGAAGCCATCATCCCTATGGAGCTGAGGCAGATCATGCCCCAATGGTCAATTTGGGCCAGTATGACCGGGCTACACTGTTGACCTTCGGGTTGACAGGTTCCATTCAGTACGTTGCCTGCGCAACAATCGGTTCGTAAATTGTTGGAACCGCGAGCTCTGTGTGATTCGACCGTTATTTGCGACAAACTTGATTGCTGCAAAAGCGTAGGGTCTGGAATGTCCGCTCCTCGTTTGTCAGTCCCGAATGCGGCGAAAAGGCGGATTGAATCTCATCCTTCAGACTGACTTTCTATGACCGCATTGTTGACACATGCTGCCTTGCAGCGAGAACCATGCCGCGCTCGCGAGCAGTTTCTGAGTCGGCAATGGCAGCACTGGCAAAAGGCGGCTATGTCCGCGTCCAGGAATTTCTGATAAAAAACCTTGCCGTGGAACGCACGAACGCCTGGTTCTCCCGCAGCGCTGCGACACCTAATATTGAGTGCGTGCAAAAAATATGTGCCGCGAGCGCGCGCAGCGAGAAAATCAAAATTCAAAGGATGGGGCTCAGTCCGGTCAACTTCTACCGTTCGAACGTAAGTCTGGTCTGGATTGGCGAACGACAGATGCCGTCCGCCAACGTGGTTCAAATGTCGACCCGCTCGGTGATACCTAGAGCATCTTCAAGTTCGACACCAAGGTATCTAACAGTGCTGTCAACTTTTGTGTGGCCGAGTAGGAGTTGTACGGCACGGATGTTGCCAGTCTTGCGCTAAATTTCCGCCAGCTTGGTCCGGCGCAGCGAATGGGTGCCGTAGGGCCAAGTCGCGACAATAGCCCGCAAGTTCGAGTCGCCCGCGTATTGCCCAGACCGGTTTGGGAAGCAGCGGTCGTTTCTGGCCGATGATCCGATCCTTGTTCCACGCTCTGCGTTTCGGTGTGACTGCGGGAAGTTGAACTCTTGGCATGGTTTGCCCTCCAATCTTCCCGCCAAGCCCAGACATCAGCACCGCGCTGACTTATTTAGACTACCGTGGGCCTGAATAGACGCTATCCGACGACATTTGCTTGGGGATCGCCGCAGTTGCATTGGGCCGGTCTGAGCACAAAGGGACTAATGCTGCAGTCAGTCGAAATATCCACTTCTAGGCTTGGCTGTCGAGAAAACCTAACCCCACCGAGTAACCCCATCGCTCGCTTAATCTCCACCAAACGTGATCGTCCCATCGCAGACGGTGAGCGCGACAGGCAAATTTCTCAGTTCGTTCGGTGTGTGGGTTGCAATGTTTCCGTCTAGCATGACCAAATCTGCCGCTAGCCCGGTCCTGAGGCATCCGTGGTGATGTTCTCGGAATGCCATCCAAGCATTCACAGCGGTATAGCTATCCAACGTCTCCATCAGAGTTTGGCTCTGGTCTGGCCAATTCAGCCCGAGGTCCACTGGAACAACGGCACACTGAATATTGGCCATAACATCCACCGGCACGACGGGCCAATCGGTAGAGAACGCCAGGGGGATGCCTTGGTCACGCAGAATTCGCCACGCACAAGACCGCGCGTATTCATCTTCATAAAGAACAGTGTTTGGTTGGGGTGGTTCAAAGAAGCCGGCAAAGGCGGCGTGGCGGGGTTGCATCGACGCCACCACATCCAGCGCTTTCATCCGGTCAATATCCGCCTCGGAAATGACTTCAATATGTTCGATCCTGTGACGCGCATCGCGTTTTCCGTTGTGTTTGCGGGCGTATTCATATCCATCCAGCACGCGGCTGACGGCCAGATCCCCCACGGCGTGCACGCTGATCTGTAGGCCCATCGCATCTGCGATACGGCAGGCTTCGTTAAAGTGGTCGGGGTCAAACACCGCTTCGCCCTGCGTGCCGGGGGTATCGGGATAGGGGCGGGACTTTAGGGCGGTCCGGCTTTCAAGCACCCCATCCATGAACATCTTCACACGACCGGACCAGACTTTGTCGCCTCTGTATTGAGCGTGCATCTTGGCGGCTTCTTGAAGGCGTTCCAGCGGGTCATAGTTTTTCAGATGCATGGGCACCTGGACCCGCACCTTCAACCGCCCTTCGGCCTCTAATTCGCTGAGGAGTTCAAGTTGGTAAAAATTACCATCCATATTGTGCAACGTGGTGATGCCATGCGCGGCCACATGGTCTATCCCTTTTAGTAGCAGCTCTTTGTCCGCCTCCCGTTCGGCTTTTGTTGCCGCCGGATCAGGGTCGTCGCCGGTGACATATCCTAACATATCGCGCCCGCCCGTGCGCGACAGGGCCAGAACCGGGCCGAAGGCACCGGTTTCCAGCAAGATCCCATTGGCCAGCCCGTCATCCCCCATCATTACAGTGCTGCCTTCGGGCATATCAGCCCCGTGCAAAAGGCCTGCTTTCTCAAGCGCACAGGTGTTGGCCCAGACGGTGTGAAGGTCAGCTGCAAGCAGTGCAAATGGCCGATCCGGCAGGATTGCGTCCAACAACATACGTGGAGAGGTTGTCTGACCTGAAAAGAGACCGTAAAACGCGCCGACCCCAAGAACCAACGGCTCATCGGGGCGGTCGTCTGCATAGGTCAAGACCGCGGGTTGCACTTCAGCCAAGTCTGAAAACCCGCCAACGGGCAAAAAATCCAGCTCGGCTGATCCCTGAAACAGATGCACATGGCTGTCGATGAAGCCGGGTAAAACTGTTCGCCCCTTGGCGTCGATCACCTTGGTATGCGGCTGGGCGAGTGCCTTTATTTTATGCGTCTGGCCTATGGCACAAATTCGGTTTCCTTGTATGGCAATCGCTTCGGCGCGCGGATGTTCCGGCACCATCGTCAGAATGCTCGCATTATAAATGATCAGGTCGCTCATCTACCGTCAGCTTTCTATGGAAAAAGTGGCGGGGCAACGCCCCGCCAATTGAGGAGGTATTACTGCAGAAGTGCGGTCCAAACGCGGTTCTGCAACTCTACCGCCTCGGGAGAGCAGGTTTGTGAGAAGACAAGCGGTGTGCCTTCCGGGGGCGACAATTCGTGAGCCGTTTTGAGCTTTTCGCTCATATGGGCATCGCTGCCAGAGATCCCGTTGGAGTATCCGGCGAAATTCGATTGAATGGCGATGTTTTCAGGGTCCAACAGGAACTCGATGAACTTAATGGCATTGTCATAATTGGGTGCGCCCTTGGGCACTGCAATGTTGTCAGCCCAGGCAATCACCCCCTCCTTCGGGAAGGCGTATTTCATGGCTGGGTTTTCATCACGTGCCCGAATGGAATATCCGTTCCAGTTCTGGTGCACCGCAACGTCGCCTGAGGTCAGACGTTCCAGAATGCCATCTGAATTATAGGTTTTCACGTGGGGTTTCTGAGCTTTGAGTAGATCAAGAACCTTTTGCATGTCTTCGGGGTTTTCATTGCACAATGGCAGACCCAGCGAGATCAACCCCATCGAGATCACCTCGTCGGCGGATTTGAACATGCCAATTTTGCCCTGCAACTCCTCGGAGGGCTGGAACAGAACATCATAAGTGTTGATGTCGCCGCCATAGACATCGGTGTTCACGGTGAACGAGGTCGTGCCCCATTGCCACGGAATTGTATAGGTGTTGTCCTTGTCCCAACTGGGGCTGGTGAAATCCGCGTTCAGGTTGGCTGCACCCTCAAGTTCCGAGGCATTGATCGGTTGCAAGAGCCCTTCTGAGACAAAGATTTCGACAAAGTTGTGGCTGGGGACAACGATGTCATATCCGGTGGCACCGGATTGAAGTTTGGCCAGCAGCGTTTCATTGGAATCATAGGTGTCAAGCGTTACGGATATGCCGGTTTCTGCTTCGAATTTCTTGATGAGCTCTGGTGATGTGTAATCCGTCCAGTTGTAAATAAACAGCTCTCCCTCGGCAAAGGCAGCACTGGTGCTCAGCAGCAGGCCAAGCAATGATGTTGTGATCTTCTTCATGGTTTCCTCCCAATTGTGAACCGCGCCCCTATTTCTTTTTTCCGACCAGATAGGACGCGGTGACGATGAGGACTGAAATCCCCAAAAGAACGGTCGAGATGGCGTTGACCTCTGGTGTGATCCCCACACGCACGAGGCTGTAGATATAGATTGGCAAGGTGGTGGACCCGGCCTCGGCGACCATTAGTGTGATGATGAAATCATCCAGAGAAATGATGAAGGCGAGCATGGCCCCAGACACGATGCCTGGCATGAGAATGGGCAGCGTGATCAGGCGCAACGTGTCCCATTTGTTGGAGTACAGATCCTGCGCGGCGGCTTCCAGATTCTCATCCATCCCATCCAGCCGCGCGCGAATTGGCAGATAGGCAAAGGGGATGCAGAACACCGAATGCGCAATGATGATGTTGCCCAGTCCAAGCGACAGACCAATTGCCGAGAAAAAGGTCAGCGTGGCAACGGCCGTTACGATTTCGGGCACCATCAACGGCAGGATCAACACCCCGCCGAACAGGTGCTTGTTTTTCACGGCCCGATTTCGCGATAGCGACAGCGCCGCCATTGTCGCCATGATTGTGGCATTGAAAGTTGCGCATACTGCGATGATCAGGCTGTTTTTTGTGGCACGCTGAATGTCATCATTGGCAAAGGCTTTAACGTACCATTCCAACGAAAACCCGCTCCAGACCGTGGCAGAACGTGATGCGTTGAAAGAAAACACCACAAGGATGATCAGCGGCAGATATAGGAACAGAAAGAAGGACAGCGTGACCCAATTGAAACCGGGCAGCCAGCGAATATCGTGTTTCTGGTTCAATGGACCATCCCCCCACCATTCTTTTTGGAGCTGCGGGCATAGGCGTAAAGGCAGATCAGAACCATCGCCATGATCACCATCGCGAGCGCCGATCCGAACGGCCAGTTGCGGGCGGACGAGAATTGCAGCTGTACCAAAGAACCCAGCATCAGGTTCTTGCCACCGCCCAGAAGGTCAGGCGCGATAAATGCACCCAAGGCAGGAATAAAGACAAGGATAGATCCTGCGATGATCCCTGGCATCGCCAGCGGGATCACCACGTGGCGCAACGCTACCCAGCGGTTAGAATACAGATCACGTGCCGCTTCTATCAAGCGCCGATCCAAACGTTCAAGCGCGGCATAGATTGGCAGGACCATAAACGGCACATAGGTATAGATCAGTCCCAAAGCGATCGCGCCTTCGGTGTACAGAAGGGTCAGCGGCGCATCGATCAGCCCCAGCTTCATCAACCCGCCATTGATCAGACCGGTGTCACGCAGCACAAGGATCCAGCAATAGGTGCGGATCAACAGGTTGGTCCAGAATGGGATGGTAATGAGCAGAAGAAAGATATTGCGGCGCTCTTCAGGTTGGCAGGCGATGTAATAGGCGACGGGAAATCCCAGAACTAGGCAACCAACGACCGAGACGATCGCAACCCAGACGGACCGAAATGCGATTTTCAGATAGGCCGGATCAAAGACCAATTGGTCAAACAAGTCCCGCTGGAACAATAGGCGTTGATACGCATCAGCCGAAAATTCGGGCTTTACCCCGCCGTAATCCCCCGGTGCAAGAAACGAGTAGACCAGAATGATCAGGATCGGCACGATCATGAACAGGCCAATCATCGCTGTGGCCGGGATCAGCGCCGCGTGTGACCGAATTGTTTCCACCAGACGTGTCATGTTGTCAGCACCCGCACGGCGGCCGGGTCGATGTCGACCACCACATCGGACCCCACGTCGGCGATGGCGGTTCCATCCTTGTGGTTTTCGGACCGAACGGTCAGTGAACCGCCTTGTGCCAATTCAACGACGTAGTCGGTGCTGTTTCCGAGATAGAGAATGTCTGCCACCTGCCCGGACAACCCTTTGCCTTTGCGCTTGAGGGTTGCTTTCTCGGGGCGAAAAAACAGCGTTACCTTGCTGCCTATACCTGCCTCGGTCTCAGGTCCAATAAGGGTCTCTCCGTTGGCCAGTTTATACCCGGTTCCCCCCAGCGCCTCGGCGTCAAAGAAGTCGGCATCGCCAATGAACTCTGCGACAAAGCGGTTCCTTGGAAATTCATAAATGGTCGCCGGATCGCCAACCTGCTGAATTTCCCCCTGCGACATTACCGCGATCCGGTCGCTCATCGCCAATGCCTCTTCCTGATCGTGGGTGACAAACACAAAAGTGATCCCGGTTTCTTTCTGAAGACGCTTCAACTCTGCCCGCATCGATTGCCGCAACTTGAGGTCGAGTGCAGAAAGTGGTTCATCCAAAAGCAAAACGCGTGGATGTGGGGCCAGTGCACGGGCCAGCGCCACACGTTGCTGTTGCCCACCGGACAACTGGTCCGGTTTGCGCGCACTGAACGCAGACAGATGCACCAGATCGAGCATCTCTTGGGCCACACGCTTAGCCTCGACATCTGATTTGCGCAAACGCTTCAGGCCAAAGGCAACATTGTCCAGAACGGACATGTGCGGGAACAGTGAATAATGCTGAAACACCGTGTTGATTGGACGTTTTTCCGGTGGCAGATGCGCGATGTCATCTCCGAACAATCTGAGTTCACCTGCGGTCGGCACCTCGAACCCCGCCATAAGACGCAAAAGCGTGGTTTTGCCACAGCCCGATGGGCCTAGAAGCGTAAAGAACTCATTGTCGTTGATCGTAAGGTCGGCATTTCGCAGCGCCCGCACCGGGGGTGACCCCGGGTATGTTTTTTGCAGCCCAGTCAGGCCAATTGCGGATGTCATACCACCCCTCCCAAAATCTCGCGTTTTTTGTTTGCGTTGTTGATTTCAACGTTAAGTGACACGGAAACCCTCGACCAATACCACCAGAGTGGTATTTTGAGGGATAAGATGGCAGATTTGGTGGTGTTTTAGCGGCGAAAAGGGCGGAGAATGGATGAGTATGATTTTCTGGGAGACGTCGCGGTTGCGGGTAGCGTGGACAGTTTTGATCGCGCGATCACTCCGTTTCTCAGCCAGGCGTTCCACGCCAAAAGCTTACTTGCGATCCATTTTCATCGTACGCGCCTTCCCAAGGTTCTGTTTCGCTGGATCCCTGACAAGACCCTGCGTCAGCTCTTTGATAAGCGGTATGAGAAATTGGGCTTTATGGTGGACCCGTTTTTTCACCGCGCTTTTCTGGTCCAAGATTGGGAGGCCTGCTTGCTAAGAGACATTGCGCCGGACCGGTTTGAATCAAGCGAGTATTTCACCAACTACTTTGGGGACACAAATATGGTAGACGAACTGGGGTTTGTCGCGCGGATCGACAATGATACCGCCGTTCACCTTTCGATGGGGCGCAACCAAGGGCAGCGGCGGTTTCGCACCAACGACGTTGTCAGGTTTGGGCAGTTCGCAAAAATCCTGGCCCCAAAGCTAAGGCAAATTCTGATCAATCAGCCCGCAGACGACGTCGTGGAAGCGCAGCCGTTGGATCGCAGGTTTCACGCCATGGCCCAAGCACGTCATACAAATATCTCTATACGCGAGGCCGAGGTTGCCGCCTTGATTGTTCAGGGTCATTCCAGCCGAGCCATCGGTTTGAAGCTTGGGATTTCTGGCCTAACGGTCAAAGTCCACCGTCGGACGCTATACAAAAAACTGAGCATCTCATCACAAAATGAACTGTTCGGATTGCTGGTCAATTATGTAGGGGCAGATGCGTAACAGTTCAGCAAACAATAAGAGAACCGTTCTAGCCTGAGATCTCATGCAGCAATTCAACAATCTCGAAAGTTATCGAACCAGACCTTCGGCGATCCTTCGAGAACCACCGTTTTGTCCGCGACTTGATCCATGCTCGCTCCATTTGCGCTGCTGCAAGAATGAATGACCTGTTTCGCCGCCACACAACATCGTCCGTACCCGAGCACGTGCAGCTATTTTCGCGCCACGTGCGCGCAGCGAGAACAAAGAACTCACACTCTGGGCTCCTTTGAGACATTCGCCGCGTCTCGCATAAGTGTCAGGTTTTGAGTTCTCGGAGGGACCCCCCACATCCGCCTCACAGAAATCCCACAACACGCATAGAGTATCCACTTTTGGTTAGTTCGCTTCGCGCGAGCTCAAAGCGGCTCTTGCGTCTTTGCTTATCCAGACGACGGGTTGCAAACAATGTAGGAACAGAGCCGAGACAGCCAGCTAAATTTGACCGTACGTTTTTCTCATTGACCGATCGTCACATCACAAGCCAAGCCACCTATGCTGTTTATGTTCGGTTAATATTGTTTACGGAATAAAAACAAATGAATTCTCTGGTCGCGCGACCGTTCGATTGCCACCTTTTAACTTGACGGTTTGGAAGGTCGCTAGGTGAGGATGACGCATTAAACGAACCATCGCATCAGATCAGAAGATGCTGGCCGCAAGCCAGTTGACCCGGCCGCCTCATCCGGGCCGTTTGGGTGTAGAATCCGCTCCTGTTTCTTTCTCGCGATTAGGTTGCGGTCATCCGCGTTCGCCACGTGGCAGATCGGCAGAAACAGGCAGCTTCGCTGTCTGATCTGCAATTCAGCCCTCATTTTCCAAAAGGGAAGCCAGATCAAACGAAATTCTCTGCGGGAATATTAAAATGGGAAACTTGAGGCAGTTTAAGACGCGAAGGCCAAAATTAATTGATGTCCAACGTTGGGGGCGCCTTCTGACGTCGAACGTTCACCCCATTTCTGGTCCAACTATGACGGTTGGGTCAGGTTCGTGTGACGTTCAACAGTTTGTCGGGCGACACATAGTTTTGCCATTCATCGACATCTAAGCCTTTGATTTTAAATTCCCCTAGAATAGCACGACGCACGAGTCTTGCCATTTGCGACTCAAAAGTCTTCTATCAAGCTTAAGCCATCGCACAGCGGCAATTGCCCTTCTGTATAACAGCTACGGGCAAAAGCCGTATGCACAGGCGGATCGCACACCCTAAATTGCTTTAGGTGGCAACGTGCGAAACATCCCTATCTGGCGAATAGATGTCGAGAATATTCCAATGCCCGGTTGTTGGTGTCGGGTTGTTGATCATTGGCACATCCAGCACGGTTGGCTTGCCACTGGAGATTGCCGCTTCCAGTGCGGGCAACAGCTCGTCGGCAGCGCTGAGTCTGTGCCCTTCCGCGCCGTAGGCTCGCGCTATGTCGGCATAGCCCGGTCCGTTTGCGGGAGCTGAAGCTGATCCGGGGAACGTGGTTCCATAGGTCAGACCGTAGTGCGCTTTTTGAAGGCCGGCGATCGTTCCGAAGGCGTTGTTGTTCATAACCAGCCAGATGATGCCCAGATCAAGCTCGACGGCCGTCGCGAGCATCGACGGGTTTTGACCAAACCCGCCATCGCCGACCAGACTGATCACCGCGCGATCTGGCGCTGCCAGCTTCGCACCGATCGCTCCTGGAGGACCAAAACCCATCGTAGCGAACCCGCCCGGGGTCAGTATTGAACCGGGGGTCAGGATATCGAATTGCTGTCCGACACCGTTCTTGTTCCACCCAACGTCCGTGGTGATGATGACATCCTCGGGCAGTGCCTTGCGCGTATCGGCCAGAATACGTTCGGGCATCATTGGAAAGGCTGATGAGGTCGCCATGTCCACGTTGCGCGCTTTGAATTCTGTCCGAAAATCCATGATCTTCTGTTCCAGCGCGGGGCGTTTGAAACCGTCGGGATATATCTCGCGAGCAACGCGGGTCAGAACGCGCAGCGCGGCTTTGGCATCCGCAACGACGCCGATCTCGGTCGGATAGTTCCGCCCGATCTCCTGCGGTTCGATGTCGATATGAATAACCTTGGAGCCGGGAATGTTGAACGTATAGCCGGGATACCAGCTGGAACAATCAGCCTCCTTGAAACGGGTCCCAACAGCAAAAATGTAGTCGGCATTCAGGCAGGTCTGATTAACCAGCTCGGTGCCCCAAAAACCAGTCATGCCCAGCACAAGCGGATGGTCGTCCCGCAACGCACCTTTACCCATCAGGGAATGCGCGACTGGCAGGCCCATATGTTCAACGAATTCGCGCAACTCTTCGCTGGCTTGCGCCAGCAGGATACCACCGCCGACATAGGCGACCGGGTTTTCGGCCTGTGCCAGAGCCTCAACGATTTCACGCGCGGTTTCATCGTCTATAGACGGTTTCTTGAGCGCGCGGGTGTTGTCGCGGATACGATCAAAGCTGTCCGATGGGATCACCTCTGAAAAAATGTCCATGGGCACATTGACTAGAACCGGTCCGGGTTGGCCGCTTTCTGCCAGATGGAATGCCTTTTCCAATATCTCGGCCATCAGGTCGGCGCGATCCACCCGCCAAGCACGTTTGACGAAGGGGCGATAAATCTCCCACTGGGCCGCGTCTGCGTGCAGGTTCACTTCCTGATGCGGGTGTTTGCCGTAGTAGTGCGTGGGAATGTCGCCCGCGATCACCACCATGGGAATACAATCCAGTGCCGCATTGGCGACCCCGGTGGCGCAGTTTGTCAAACCTGGGGAGAGATGAGACAAGACCACCGAGGCCTTGCCCGTCACGCGGGCATATGCATCCGCCGCGTGGCTGGCGATTTGTTCGTGTCGTACTGTAACAAAATCGATAGGACTTTCAGCCAGCGCAGCCAGAACCGCGATGTTCGTGTGCCCGCACAGGCCAAATACATGCTTGACCTCACGACGTTCGAGAAAGTCTGCGATGTGTTCAGCGACTGTTTTGCCGTCCAGTTTTGCCCCATCCATCACGCGACCTCCTGCCCGTAGAATTCACCGAACAAATCCGGCTCCGAGGGGCGATCCTCGGGGATCGGACGGCTGACCCAGGTGTAGTTCATCATGTGTTTCATGGTGACGTTTTCATTGGTGATGTTACCGCCCCAGATGCCGCAGCCCAAGCTGCTGGTCATGGGCATGCCATTGGTCCAGGCGCCTGCATTGGCCTTGGACTGTGGCTGTCGAACCATCATGCGGCTGACCGGAGCCAGACGCGCCAGCCGGTCGATGTGGTCGTCATTGTGGCTGTAGATGCCGCAGGAATGGCCCTTGCCCCCCGTGTTGTAGATCAGGCTGACCGTTTCCAGCGCGTCATCGAACGTGTCGTAGTGATAAAGCGCCATCAATGTGGTCAGTTTTTCCTTGGAGAACTTGTGCTGCGGTCCGATTTGTCCCTGGTTTCTAACCATCAAAAACTTGCGATCTTCGGGGATGCTAAAACCGGCGACCTTGGCCGTTTGCTGCGGCGGACAGGCAATGGTCGGGAACGTACGGTTTCCCTTCTCGTCCCACATGGCCGCTTCGAGCATGGCCTTCTCTTCATCCGAACAGAGGTATCCGCCTTCGGCTTGAAGCGCCTTGACCATATCGTCATAAACTGAGCGCTGGATGATGATGTTGCCGTCGGCGGAGCAGCCCGATCCAAAGTCGGAGGTCTTTGAAATGCGAGTGTTCTGCGCGGCGATATCCAGATCGGCTGTCTCATCGATGACAATGGATGAATTGCCCGCGCCGACACCATAGGCTGGACGTCCTGAACTGTACGCCGCTTTGACCATGGGTTTTCCGCCCGTCGCCAAAGTCAGGTCACAAATCTCCATGAGGTACTGCGTCAATGGGATCGACGGTTTGCGGATCGACTGGAATAAGTCCTCGGGGGCACCGGCGGCACGGCAAGCCGCGCGCATGACCTCGACCATCTCAAAGGTGGTGTGGGCGGTTCGCGGGTGCGGGCTGAAGATCACCGCATTCCGTGCGTTGGCGGCGGACACGCCGGTCACCGGTGGCGTCATCGCTGGATTGGTCATTGGGATCAGAGACGCTATCACACCAGCAGGTTTGGCATATTTCACCAAGCCCTTTTTCTCATCCACCTCGACGATACCGGTCGAGGGTGTGCGCAAGACATCTCGCAGCACCATGTGAATCTTGAAGCGCTTCGCAGGACGTCCTTCGCGATCTCCGATACCGCTTTCGTCCACGCCTTGCTGGGCCAGACGCGTGAAAGTTTTCTCGTTCCCCGCATACCACGCGATGGCCTGAGATAGTCGGTCCAGCCTGTCCTGATCCCAATCCTCGATTTCGGCCATGGCAGCGCGGGCGCGCACCAGCATATCGGCCGCCATGTTGCGGTCGTTTTCAGTGAGCTCTTTGCCCATGATGATCCTCTTGGTGTTTTAGAATTGCAGCATCGGGCATACGGCGCTGTGACCGCGCCTCGCCGAATGTTCGCTTGGCGTGGCTGAGACAGCGACGCGCGTGTTCTTCATATCCCAACTCGGCAACGCGGCTTTGGTTGGGTAATTCAATGGAGTAGTCGACTGGCGGCATCCGTTCGATGATGCCCGTGAAATCAATCCAGCCTTCGCCGGGATAGAGCCGCGCATCGCGGGCCAGTTGGATCATGCCCTCTCGCGTATCGGCGATGCCGGGCAGGCAATCAGAGATATGCAGGAAGTGAAACAGGTCTGAGGGGACGTGTAGCAACTCTCCCAAATCCACGCGGCTGAGATGCAGATAAAGCGTATCGACCAGAATACCGCCGTTGGGCTGATCGGAGGCACGCACGATATCAAGCGCCTCATCCAGCGTGCGCAAGCGGGAGAAGCTTGGAAACTCAAGGTCCACTGTTAGCCCATACGGAGCCGCCAGTTCGCAGGTCTCGGAATAGACGTCGATCAGAAAGTCACGATCATCGCGGGTGTTGGTCCACGCGCTCATGATCATGCGTTTGGCGCCCAGTTCCCCACCGATCTCAAGAGAAGGTTCAAAACTGCGCGGATCGACATCTTCTGTGATGCGCGCCAGTTCGACATCAAGGACTTTCAAACCGGTTGCAAAGAGCGCAGTTTTGGTGGCATGCACCTGTGCCTTGTCGATTGGAGATTGAGTGAATTCACCGGGCACATGCATCGGAATGAATCGGGGACTGACGGCATCGTAACCGGCCCGCGCGGCGATATAGACCAACTCGGGCGGCGTGCAGCCAATCAGCGTCAGATGCGCCAAGGAATAGAGAGAGGGGCTTGTGCCAGCCTCTTCAGGTTTCACCATAAACGACAACTCCACGTGTCTGCGAATCTAAAATTCATCACACGTAGTAAAAAATATCTGATATTTTTTAAAATATCAACTTTTAATACTAAGCAGGAAATGAAAGCGCCCGGGCAACTGCCCGGGCGTGTTTTACTTTCGTGTTGGCAAAGCCTTAGAGAGTTACCCAATCACCTCCGGACTGGTGAGAGCGCACGGAGGCATCAATGAATCGGACACCGTCTGCGCCTTGATTGACACTGGGATAGGTCAGCCAATCGGCCGGAATCGCGACGCCATCCCGGCTCGCGGCCACTGCCATTGCGAACTCAGTATAAAGATTAGCCCAGGCTTCAATAATCCCTTCGGGGAAGCCGCGCGCGGTTCGGATCAAACGTTCCGCGCCGGGACCGATACCATGCCCGTGACCTCGGCTGATGATACGATCCGGCTCACCAAACCGATTGAACTTCAGCTGTTCCGAATTCTCCAAATCCCATGCGAGACCTCCTTCGCTCCCGAATATTCGCAACCGCAACCCGCCCCGATTTCCGGGAGCAAGGCGCGTTGCCACCAGGGTTCCCGGAACCTCGTTTTGATAGCGGGTGAACATGAACACCGTGTCTTCCAACGGCTTTGGCGCGCCGCAGATATGGAACTCGGCCCGCAGATCGGTCATGGGCAGGCCCGAGACAAAACTGGCAAGATGCGCGGCATGTGTGCCGATATCGCCAACACAACTGGTCGGACCTGAAATCTTTGGGTCCAGCCGCCATTTGACATGAGGCGCATCGGCCACATCTTCGGGCGTCATCCAGTCTTGCATAAACTCAACATGTATTTGGTTGATTTTTCCGATGCTTCCATCGGCCACGATTTGCTTGGCTTGCCGGATCACTGGAAAGCACGACATCGCATATCCGACGGCAAAGACCTGTCCCGTGCGCGCGGCGATCTCCTCAAGCCCCTCGGCCTCGTCGACTTCGTTGGTCAGGGGCTTGTCGCACAGTACGTCAATGCCCGCCTCAAGAAACGCTTTGGCCGCTTCGAAATGAACGTGGTTCGGGGTCGTGATCATCACGGCATCCACGCCATCCGACCGCTCCGCTTCGGCCTTTGCCATCTCGCCGAATGACGCATAGCACCTGTCTGCTGGCAGGAACCACTCGGCCCCGCGCACCTTGCTGCGCGCAGCGTCAGAACTGAGCGCTCCTGCGACGACCTCCCACCGGTCGGTCATCCGAGCGGCCATTGCTTGCGTGACCGAGATACGCCCACCACCAACAACGCCTAGCCGCAAACGGCGAGACAGGCGGGGGAAAGGACCGTCAAAGTTCAGGTCTTCGGGTAAAAGTCTCTCAGCCATTCTGAACCTCCATGTCCGGGACCCGCGCGCCTTCCGGCAGTATTTCGACAGCCATGAAGATGCTGGGCGTGATCGTCTCGTATTGATGCCAAGGATAGTTGCCTTCAGCGTCATACATCGGCTTGTGCGTCGCGCCCGGAGCCATGAATTCTTCGAGGTAAAGGGTTTCAACGTCCTGTTCGCGGCATTGCTGCATTTTGCCAATGCCTACGATTTGCGTATGCACTTCGCGAAACCCCGGCACCGGGCAGAACGGATGATCCTTGTGCAATCCGACATTCAGCGGAACCGAACCCGAGTGGTACATGGTCAGTCCAACGTTGCCCACGAAGTCCTTTGGCGACATGTAGTGGCTGACGCCGCGCAGACGCTCCTCTTGGCGGACATCAAAAGCAGATGGCCACGTATCTTTCACCCATGCGAATAACTCGTTTTCATCGGCATGGACGTCGAAACCGTGGACAATGACTGCACGTTCCACGCCGCCAAGCACGCTGTCTTGCACGATCACGGAGGAAAGCGGTGCAACAGTCTGATCCTCGACAGAGAGATTTCGCCCCCCAAGGTTAAGGGCGATGGCGCGACCCTCGATAGAAATTCTGCGTTCGTCAGTTATGTGCTGGACGCGAAAGAATGGCTCAGCAAAGTCTAGTGTCTCAATCGGCATGAAACAGCACCTTCCTCTCATCATACAGGAAATCGACCGGCAAAGGCTCCGGAGCCGCGCAACGGCTTTCTATCGTCTGATAGGCGCCAAATTTCGGCGCCCGTTCGATCGCGTCCATGACCTCGAAAACGTGGTAGGCAAGCGCTCCACTTGCACGGGGTTGGCGTCCTTCTTGGGCCGCCAATGCGAGGTCCAGCAGGCCGAGCCCGCGACTGTCTTCATTGAACCCGTGTTTGTTTTCGACCACCTGCCAGTCTTCACGACCGGTTGGACGAGGCTGATGAGACCAGCGCGAGGTCTCCCGCGTTTTCAGCCATACATCCCCTTGAAAGATGTTGGCACCATGAACCGGGTCAGGATCAGGGATGCTGATGGTGCCGTTTTCACCGTAGACTTCGAACCGCGGAGTTTCACTGTCCCAGACGTCGAAACTCATGGTCATCGACCCGATGGCGCCGGATGAGAATTGCAGCATGCTTAGGGAGTGCGTGTCGACCTCGACATCCATCCATTCACCATTGCGCGGGCCGTTTTCGATCATCCGCTTGTCAAAGGTCCGCCGCGCCATCCCGGCGACCCGGTCAACGGGACCAAGGCAGCAGATCATAGCGGTCAGGTAGTACGGCCCAAGGTCCAGCAATGGCCCACCACCCGCCTGATAGTAGAAATCCGGGTTGGGATGATGGCGTTCTGTTCCGTGGGTCCCGACATGGGCAAAAACCCCTGTCGGTTTGCCAATGGCACCTTCATCAATCAAGCGCCGAACGGTCTGCCAGCGACCGCCCAGAAATGTGTCGGGCGCACAACCGACCAGTAGCCCCTTTTCAGAGGCCATGTGCAGAATCGCTTTACCATCCGTTCGATCCATAACCAGCGGCTTCTCGGAATAGACATGCTTGCCCGCCTCCAACGCACGCAGGCTGATTTCGGCATGCGCCGCCGGAATTGTCAGGTTCAGAACGCAGTCAATCGTCGGATCGTCAAACACCTCATCTGGCGTGTAGGCCTGGGCGACACCGTATTGATCCGCTTTGGCGCGGCTTTCCGAAGGATCAAGGCTTGCACAAGCCACGACCTCGACGCTCGAAAATTTGGATAGTGTCTTTAGATAAACATCACTGATACGACCACAGCCAATAAGGCCGACCCGGAAGGATTTCGATGTCTCACGTGTCATCATTCCTGTCTTCGTAGAGAGGTAAGTAATTCGGGGGCATCGGCCCTTTGTTCCGCCCCCCCTGGTTCATCTGCTCCCAAGCGTGGGCAAGTATTCCAACCGAGCGGGACAGGCAAAACAGCCCTCGCGACAAAGGTGCAGGAAAGCCAAGTTCGCAGAAGATCACGGCCGTCGCGCCGTCGATATTCATGGCAATTGGCCGACCGCCGCGTTGACGACCCAGTTCGGCTTGAACCTTTTCTCCGATATCGGCAAACCGGCCAGAAACTGTGCCTTCTGCCGCCGCATCTCGAACAAGTTGCATCAATCGTGGTGCGCGTGGGTCGACGGGCTTGTGAAACCTGTGACCAAAGCCCGATACGATTTTGCCGTAGATCTCCCGCCAGCTGTCCAGGCCATCCCGAACAGCGTCGTTCAGCGAAGCTCCCGCATCCATACGGGCCGCGATATCATAGTACAGCTCTGCGCATTGTTCTCCTGCCCCACCATGCACGTCGCCCAGCATGTTCACCGCAGTCGCCATCGCATTATTGAGACCTACCCCGCAAGTGGCGGCCATACGCGCAGCCGCGATTGAGGGAGCCTGCGGGCCGTGATCCACGCCTGCGACCAAAGCAGCTTCGAACAAGCGCGCTTGTGCGTCGCTGGGCAGATCACCCCGCACCATCAGCCAGATCATCTGCGGGAATGAAACGTTCCCGATCAGGTCCTCTATGGCGTTGCCACGAAAAGCGATCTGACCAGGCTTCATGTCGATGATGGAGGTACGCCACCAATGGCGAACAGCGCGCTCATCCATTGTCATGTTTTCATCCAGCACAGTCATTGAGTCTTCACCTCTTTGAGCGTCTGGGTTTTGCTTTGCGCGGCGAGGCGAATGGGCGCGTTACGCGCACCGTAACCGGCATAGCCCATGCGGCGTTCAACAATTTCGAAGAAGAAGCCGTTAAAGATGGGGCGGCTGTATATCTGAAAATACTCGGCACCTGCTGCCCGATCGTAGAGAATGTTGCCTCGGCGCAGTTGGGCGACCAAATCGTCACCCAATCCGAAAGTCGCTTGCAGATCAGCGTAGTAGTTTTCCGGGATGGACAGGCTGGGAAAGCCGGAGTTGAGCAATTGGTCTGAAGTTTCAAATATATCGTCAGACTCGAAGGCGATGTGCTGAACACCAGCCCCAAAGCCATCTTCAAGAAACGAAGCCGCCAGAGTTCGGCGACCAACTGCCCCGTTCAGGTTCAGGCGCACTTCGCCTTCGGGGCTTTCGATGCCCTGGCTTCGCACGACGCCGGACGGGTCGGCCACATTCACGATAGGCGACTTTGCCATCTCGAAAGTCGAGATGTAATACAGTAGCCAGCTTTGCATTTCATCGTGGCTCATCGTCTGTGCCAGATGGTCAATACGGCGCAAACCGGCGGGCTGGGTCGCTTTGGTTTTTGCTACCGGTTCAAATTCGATATCCCAAACCCGATGCAGATCAGATTTCTCATCAATGAAATGGACGACATTGCCGCCGACACCACGGATGGCCGGGATATCCAGCTCTCCCGTTCCCACTGGCTGCGAGAAATTCGGAGCGCCCAACGCGGTCGCCCGCTGAACCGTCTGATCCGCATCCCTGACACGCAACCCCATGTCACAAACGGAGGGACCGTGACCCAGGAACGCTGAATGGGCAAAACCTTCCTTTTCAGTATTCACAACGATGTTTATCGCGCCTTGCCGCCACAACTCGACAGACTTACTCACGTGCTTTCGCTCCATTCGAAAACACATTGCTGACAGCATATCTGCTAGCTGCGCGCCACTTATTTCATCAGCTGTAAATTCGACGAACTCAAAGCCTGACGCATAGACGCGCTCCGGCAGGTCCGGGATGCCAAAATCGGTTCCCGGTTCGGTCCGGGAAACCTCATCTAACAGGTTCACCAGCGACCTGTAGCTGTCGCGGGCCAGTGTTCGGCCACCGGGTTGAGGAGCTGCTTCGCTGACGCGTGCAATGGACCAAGGCCCCTTGTATCCGGCACGGGACAACACCCGTACGAAGCCCGCAAGGTTCAGCGACCCAAGCCCCGGCAGAAGCCCGAATTGCCGTTTGAGCCTGCGAATATCCATCTCAAGTCGCGGTGCATCGGACAGTTGCACATGAAACAGCCGCTCTCCAGGAATGTCCCTAAGGCGGGCTGGTTTGGACCCATCGGCGAGCGAGAAGAAGGAATTCAAGGCCAACCCCAAATGAGGGCTGTCGATTGCGTCGACGACGCGTAACGCCAGTTCATCCGAGTGAACAAGATCTGACCATGGCAAGCCCATATAGGCCAGACGCATCCCCATTTCTTTAGCGATCTGGGCCGCGTCGCCAAGATCTGCGATGACCTGTTCTTCGGTCACGGCGACATCGACCTCGAAGGCAGACCCGATAAGCAGTAATTCCGTTCCCAACTCGCTCATCAGGTCGAGTTTACGCTTCAGCCGATCAAAGGCGCGCTCCCGTCCGGCGTCGGCCTGGCCTTCAAGGTTATGGAAAGGTTGTAGCAGGCAAATCTTCAGGCCGAGATCTGATGCAATGTTCCGAATTTGCGATGGCGGCCCGTCAAAAGCGGTCAAATCCGGTTCGTGTAATTCGACACCTCCGAACCCCGCGTCGGCGATAGCACTCAGTTTTTCGGCCAGATCACCGGGGATCGACGTTGTCGAAACCGAGAGGCACATTATCCCTGATATCCAAACATACGCGGCAACCACAGGACCAGATCAGGCATCAGCATCATGATCACGAGGGCGAAGATGAGCACCGCCAGGAAGGCCCAAATCTCCGAGATGATTTCACGCAGCGGAATGTCCGTCACGGCGTTGATCACAAAGAGCAGAATTCCATAGGGCGGCGTAATCAGACCAATCATCGAGTTCACGACGACAAGCACTCCGAAATGCACCAGATCAATCCCAAGCGCTTCGCAAGTTGGAATGAACAGGGGCACAATCACAAGAATGATCGTTGTCGCGTCCAACACGCAACCCAGCGCGAGGATCAGCAGGTTTACGAGAATCAGGAATACAATCGGGCTAACATCCGAACCCTCCAGCAGTGCCGAGATCGACTGTGGAATCTGTTCCTGAATGACGATGAAGTTCAGAATGAACGCACCACCAATGACCACCCCGACGGCGGCGGAGGAGCGCGCGCTGTCGACGAACACTTGATAAAGGCCACGGAAGGTCAGCGCGCGGTAGAACAACGCTGCCAGTAGCAGAGCGTAGAATGCAGCCACGGCTGCAGCCTCGGTCGGAGTGGTGACGCCGCCATATATGCCGTAGAGCAGAATTGCGGGCATCAGCAGTGCCGGGAACGCGTTAGCGGTTTTAGCCGGCAACTCGCGCAGCGGAACAGGTTCTTCCAATGCAAAGTTCCGCTTGCCGGCCAGATAGTAGTTCATCGCCATCAGGACGATGCCCATGATCAGACCCGGCAGAATGCCAGCAAGGAACAGCGACCCGATAGACGCCTTTGAGACCAGCGCATACAGAACCATTGGGATCGAGGGCGGAATGATCGGGCCGATCGTCGCCGACGCTGCGGTGATTGCGGCAGCATAACCTCGGCCGTAGCGGCCATCCTTGGTCATCATCTCAATGATGATCTTGCCGATCCCCGCGGCATCCGCGACTGCCGAGCCGGACATGCCGGAGAAAATCAACGACGCTACCACGTTGACGTGCCCTAGGCCGCCCTTGAACCGCCCGACCGCAGCGACACAGAAGTTCAACAGACGGTCCGTGATCGACCCAGCGTTCATGATATTCGCGGCGACGATGAACAAAGGCACGGCAAGCAGGATCGTGCTTTTGTAAAAGCCTTGCAGGATCTTCTCACCCGCGAGGGCGACGTCCAGCCCGGCTGTGCCCAAGTACACTAATGAGGCCAAGAGGATGGAATAGCCGATAGGTGTCCCGATGCCTGCCAGAAGAAAGAGAGCGAGCAGGCAGGAAAGAAGTTCAAAACTCATTTCTTAACTTCCTCGTCCTCTTCGACGTCGACACGGGGATGGTCGTCAACCACGTTGTACCCAACAACCAGTTCCAACTCTGTCTTTGGGGGGCCATTGCGCATGACGTCGAAGAATAGCCACGCGTAGCGCGCTGCGACGACCAGCATGAATACCGCGTAAATCGAGAATACTGTGCGCAGCGGTATCTTCTCACCCGAGAACGGATTGCGCACAGTCGAGGTTTTGCGGATTTTCATCCAGTCGATGTAGTCCCACGTCGGCAGGAAACTGTAGAGCATCCCGACCACAATCGCCGCGGCCGCCAGCATCGCAAAGACCTGACGCACGCGCATCGGCACCGAAAGGTAGATGATGTCGAACTTCACATGATCCCGTTCGCGCACGATAAAGGCGCAGCTGAAGAAGATCACCCAGACCCAAAGAATGCCGATCAATTCCAGCGTCCAGCCAGCGGGGGTGAAGAAGTACCGTAGAAGAATTTGGAGAAGGAAGATCAGGAAGATTGCCGCCAGCATCCCGCCGGCAATCGCTTCGGTCAGTCGGGAGAACCCCTTCATAAAGGCTTTCATTATGGTTCCCCCTCCCTTGTCTTACTGGGCTCAGTTGCCCAGAGCGTTGATCTGGTCCAGAACGCCTTCGGGCCATGAGCCAGCGAACTCGCTGTCCAGATACATAGACTGTACCTGATCGCGGAACGCTGCCAGATCGGGTTCGTAGATCTCCATCCCCTGCTCTTTCAGGAAGCTGACAAGATCCTCTTCCTTCTGAAGCTGCTTCTGGCGACCGGAGTCAGCCGCTGCATCCGCAGCTTCCTGAACCTTGGCCTGTTGCTCGGGTGTCAATCCATCCCAAACTTCTTTGCCGATCGCGATATAGTTCAAGTCAACCAAGTGCGATGTCAGGATGATCTGATTGGTCACTTCGTAGAATTTGGCATCAACCACCGTCGGCAATGGGTTGTCCTGGCCGTCAACGGCACCGGTCGACAGAGCTGTGTAAACCTCTGAGAACGCCATTGGTGTCGGGGCGGCACCCAGCGCTTTGCCAAGGAACTGCCACGCATCTGTGCCCGGCATCCGCAGGTTCACACCCTCCAGATCAGCCGGAGTGCTGACGGTCAGTTCATCCTTGGGCTGGCGCAGGTTCACCTGACGACGGCCCAGATACATGACCGACAGCAGTTTGACGCCCAGTTCTTCTTCGGCCTTTTGCTTGAAGGCATCCATCAAGGGATCGTTGAAGACAGCCACCTGATGCGCGGCGTCCTGGTGGACATAGCCTGCTGTAAAGATCGAAAACTCGGGGAAGAACTGTGCCAGTTCCTGCGCCGAGGTGATCGACATTTCCAGATTGCCACGGCTAATGGCGTCCAGCTCGGTGCCTTGCGCGAAGATGGTGCCGTTATAGCTGGGCTCATAATTTGCGAAGTCAGCGACCATGGGCGCAAAAACCTCGGCCATGGCGACCGAGCGCTGGTCGGTCTCCGATCCTGATGTTGCAAGGCGAAGTTGCACTTTGTCGTCCGCAAGCGCACCACTTGTTGCGCTGAACAGAACACCGGTTGCGACTAGGGCTGATACAGCAGCCCGGCGTGTAAGTTTGAAAGTCACTTTATTCCTCCCTGAGACATCATTGATGCTTCTTTTTGACGATTCCAAGTTTTGACCTATTTTGGACTTTTTGCAAGATTTTTTAAAAAATATCAGATATTTTTTATTACCTGCAGTCTCTGTTGCTGCGATTCCTGAAGGGGTCTTATCCTCACAGTCTCGCCAGTTCTGCAAGAATTCTGAATAGCTTCAATAACTTGAAGCGTTCTGAAACCTTCCCATCCAGACACAATCGGCACAGCTTCGTGCCGAGCTACTTCAACAAAGTGCCTAAGCTGATTGACCAGAGGGTCAGACGCACCCTTCTTCAGCGCGGTCGATGAAATAGGTGTCCACCAGTCCCTTTGCACACTCTGGTAACTCCACAATCGAAGATCGGGAACGGACAACGAACCATGAGAGCCACCGATCATGTAGCTACTCTCAGTGGTTGAAGGATAGATTGGATATTCTTGAGACGTCATCTCCCAGCTCCATGGAGCAACGATGCTGTCGGAAACACTTATGGTCCCTATCGCTCCGCTTTCGAACGTCAACAGAGCACCGGCAACATCTTCGTTGTCGTAACCCCGCTGCGATGCAGCCGACTGAGCCTGAACGGTCACGACTTCTCCGGCCAGGTATCGCAGAAGATCGACGTCGTGGACCAGATTGACTGAGATAGGCCCCGCACCGGGTTTCTTTCTCCAGGGCGCAGCATCAAAATACTCGTCTGGCTTATAGAACCAGCAATTCGCATGGACAGCGCGCACATCTCCAATCTTCCCGTCGACAATGGCTTCCTTAGCCGACCGGATCAGAGGATTGTGTCGACGATGATGTCCGACCATCAGTGGCACATTGGCCTTCTCCGCTGCTTGAACAAGCTCAAGCGCAGCAGTGGCTTCCACCGCGATCGGTTTTTCGACGAGAACGGGACAACCATGTCGAATACACGTGAGGCCTTGTTCAACATGAAGCGTGGTCGGGGTCGCAAGAACAGCTCCATCCGGCGTCTGATTTGCAAACATTTCCTCGAGGGTCTCGTAACATGCGACCCCGTGCTCAACGGCGTAAGCACGACCTTCATCGCTGGGGTCGACCACCGCAACAAGATCAACATGGCGCAACGCTCGTATAGCGTCTGCGTGGCGTCGTCCAACAAGGCCAATGCCGACAATGGCAATGCGAAAGTTCTTAGACACTTTGCTTCCTTCCGGAGGGTCCGGAAAATCCCGAAACCGATGATTGCGATCGGGCTGCTTTGCCCAACTTTGCCACGACCGTATTGGGGTTTTTGTGATTCCGCAATAATGTATGATATTTTTATTTTTACCATACATCAGTTTGGATTGCTGATGTCTCTGAAAAATGCTAATTGAACGAGGAAACTGATAATATCGGGTGAAACGCATGGCGAAACAGCCATCTACGATAGGTGCAAGCACCTATCAGCGCATCAAGCGGGACATCATCTTTGGCGAGCTGCAGCCCGGCTCCAAACTGAAGCTGGACGCCTTGAAGGAACGCTACTCAGCAAGCCTTTCGACACTTCGCGAAACGCTGAACAGGCTTGCCAGCGACGGATTTGTCGAAGCTCCCGAGCAACGGGGTTTCCTGGTCACACCAGTGTCACACGAAGACCTGACCGAGATTTCAGAGCTGCGGGTCCTGTTGGAATGCCACGCTTTGGAGTTATCCATTGCGAATGGCGACACGGACTGGGAAGGCAACCTTGTTGCCGCACACCACAAACTGCACCTGATGGAACAGCAGCTTCTCAAGGGCGACGAGTCCGAGAAAGAAACCTGGAAACGATATGATTGGGAGTTTCACCAAGCGATGATCGCTGCCTGCAACTCCAAGAACCTTTTGTCTCTGCACTCAATCATCTATGACAAGTATCTGCGGTATCAGATGCTCGTGCTGACCTATCGCGGCGAAGAGGCCGTAAGGGAGCACAAGGGCATGTTCGATGCCGCATTGGCCAGAGACGCGGGCACCGCAATCAAGCTGTTGGAAGATCACATCCGAAACGGTCTCTCACATACGCTTGAGGCTATGTAGCTCGCTGTTGTTGCTGCCTATCACCATCACCTGGGTCAGCGACACGGGGCCTGATAGGCAAGTTTAATTTCTGTGCTTACCAGATGAATTTCGTAAGTTCATTATTCAACATCCTAACCCCGCTGCATCAGGCAGCCGCACGAGCAGGGATAAAAACGCCAAGCTTCTGCAACCAAGGGCTGCTCTGCACAGCCGCAACAAACCGGGAGCATCGCTGAAGGGGGTGTTATGCGAAGCGATCTCTGGTTGAGTGGTCAACTCCCCTGCGTACCAGACGAACCAGCGATTCAAGCGTCAGCTCTGGTTTGGAGTCCGAACCTGTCGCACTGACCCGCGATAAAGAGCCCAGAGCTGCCGTTGATCACACCTTAGTTTTTCGCTCGCGCAGCAGTCGCGAACGGCGCAAAGCCGACATTTGCTTCATTAAACAACGCTGCAATGCGACTTCCGCAAAGCGGTCATTGAGGCCTGGTCGCACTCATCAGCTCGCGAAGCAGTTTCTTATGCGTCACTCCCGTCATCTGACTCACGTTGAAGCGCATAAACGAATTCTTGGACTGGGTCGGGCTGAAGACATTTCCAGGGGCAAGCACAACGCCTTGTTTGAGAGCCTCCCGTGCCAGCATGGCCGCCTCGCTTCCGTCTGGCAGCTCACACCATAGGTAAAATCCGCCCTTGGGATTCACAAAGGGCTTGATGTCCAAGGTGCCCAACTCATCAATAGAACGCGCGCGGGCGCGATCCAGTTTGGCCCTCAGCGCGCCCATATGTTTGCGGTAGCTTCCATCGGTGAGGGCTGCGTGCAGCAATTCTGTTACCATCGGGCTCGGCCCACCAAAGCTGATTGCGACCTGAAGGTCGGTAAGGGCGGCAATCCAGCTAGGCCGGGCAGCTATGTATCCGCATCGTAGCGACGCCGAAAGCGTCTTGGAGAAGCTGCCAATCGTAAGAACACGGTCCAGCCCATCCAACGCGGCTAGACGCGGAGACAGGTCCGGCTCGAACTCGGCAAAGATAACGTCTTCCACGATAAGCAGATCATGGGCCTCAGCCAGAGATAACACGCGATGCGCGGTCGCTGCTGAGAGCGTCGCGCCAGTTGGATTGTGCAATGCCGAGTTGGTCAGATAGAGCCGGGGGCGCTCTTTGCGCAGGACGCTTTCGAACATCGTGAGATGGGGACCATTGGGCGTGTAGGGCACACTAACAAGGGCGACCTGATGCGCGCGCAAGAGGGCTTGAAAATTGAAATAGCAGGGATCATCCACCAGAACTGTATCTCCCGGCTTGAGCAGCAATCTGCAGATCAAATCCAGCGCTTGAGACCCAGAATTTGTAAGCAAAAGGGCGTTTGGATCGACGTCTATGTTTTGATCGCCCAACATGCGTGCCACGTGTTGGCGCAGGCCCGCATGCCCCTTTGCATTGCTGTAATCGGTCAACACATTGCTGTTGCCCCGCGCCACATTGCGCATGGCCCGACGCAGAGAGTCCAGCGGCATCCAATCCGACGGCATCCAGCCGCATCCGGGCTTCTCCTTGCTATCTTCTGCATCAATTGATTGCCGAGCGACCCAAAGCGGATCAATCTCTCGCTCAAGCTGTGGCCCGGTTTGCGACACGACAAAGGGCTGAACGCGGTCGGAAACAAAGAAACCAGAACCTCGTCGGGCAAAGATAACGCCCTCAGCGGCCAAGACGTCGTAGGCCTCAACAACGGTCGAGGGCGAGACACCCAATCTACGTGCGAGCAACCGGACAGACGGCAGCTTGGTGCCTGCGCTATATGCACGAGACCGTATCCTGCGTGTGATATAGTCTATCACGAGGGTGCGACGGGTCGCTTTGGCCATGGTACTATCAATCTGTTTGGGTTCATCTATAAATACAGTTCGAACGAATTGTACTGTTCTGTATCTGCATTTACCACAGCGCTTCCACTACAAAATCCAAAAAGGATTGTGTGGCGATGACGTCTTCATTTTCGGGTTGGGGCAGTGGATTGATCGGTGTGCTGATCTTCAGTGGGTCCTTGCCCGCAACACGAGTGGCCGTAAGTGGGTTTGACCCTCTTTTTCTGACCTCAGCTCGTGCCGTGCTGGCGACTGCTCTGGCACTGTGTTTGCTGGTCTTATTCGAAGAGCTGAAACCGTCGCGGTCGGATCTGGGATCACTCATAGCAGTGGCATTGGGCGTCGTGATCGGTTTTCCTCTGCTGACAGCCTTGGCCCTTCAGAACATCACGGCTGCGCATTCAATCGTCTTCATCGGGCTTTTGCCCTTGAGCACCGCTGCATTTGGCGCGTTGCGCGGCGGTGAACGTCCGGCCGGAATGTTCTGGGTGTTTTCCGTCTTGGGGAGTGCGGCCGTCGTTGGTTTTGCCCTCACGCAAAGTGCGGAGGTTTCCCTGATCGGTGACCTGTTCATGCTGGCGGCAATCCTCGCCTGCGGATTGGGTTACGCCGAAGGGGCGCTGCTCTCGCGTCGATTGGGTGGCTGGCAGGTGATTTCCTGGGCGCTTGTCTTGTCATCACCATTCATGGCCATTCTCGCAATCTTCACATGGCCTGACACATTTGCCGATTTGAGCATGCCTGTCTGGCTCAGCTTGGGATACGTCTCCATTTTTTCGATGCTGGTTGGATTTGTGTTTTGGTATCGCGGTCTGGCTCGCGGGGGCACAGCAGGTGTTGGGCAGCTACAACTGCTTCAGCCGTTTTTCGGCTTGATCCTTGCAGCAGCCCTACTAGCGGAACCGGTCGCGCCTTCGATGATCGGGGTAACGGTTTTCGTCGTGATTTGCGTGGCCGGTGCGAAGCACTTCGCGTAACGGCCCTAAGCTGTCATTCGAGTATTTTGTTCGATCAATCTCTCGTCTCGTGCGCAAAGCTTGATTGGACGATCGCATAGAGCTCCTCTCATGCTTAAACCGCTTTGTCGCTGATCAGGCGCATCCCAAGGTGGGCCGGCGGCGTTCCGACGGCGCATCCTCCACGCGCGGGATCGCGGACCAGATAAGACATCGCTGCCAAATGCTCGCCTCCGACGAAGAATGCCGGACAGCGATCGGGAGGGGTGCCACCGTCCATCCCGTCGTAGCACTCCATCGTCCATTCCCACACGCTGCCGTCGAGATCGACGACGCCTTCGGGGGAAGCAGAAAAGCTGCCTTGAGGCTTGAGCGCTCGTGGGGCCAGGCCTTCAATGAGATAGCTGGATGCCCAGGTTAACGATGGGTCCGTAAAGATCGGATCGGGTTTCTCGGGAAGAACAGCGGCGGCCAAAGAATTCCATTCTTCAGCAGTGGGCAGTCGGAAGGTGTGACGACTCCTGTTATTGATCCAGGTGACATATTGCTGAACGTCCACATAGCTCAGCCCGGTTGCCGGTGTTGTAGAGGGGTCTTGGCCAGGTCGTGCACGCAAGGTCAGTTCACAGGCACGCTCATCCGCGCATCTGTTCCATTCGGTTACGGTGACTTCATACTTTTGCACGTAGACCGAACGCCCGTCCGGCAAAATGACGGCCCGCTCGGCCATCGCGGGCAAATAAGCTGGATCCGGGCCGCGCTGCGTGAGCGCGACCCAGGCGATGCTTGCCGCCGCAAGACCCAAGATGGCGAAACGAAGGGACGTCTTTCCAAGTCTTGTCTCTGAGTTTGCGGCGGCCGACATCAGTCCTGCTCCTCTCTTAGGTTTCGAAACTGCGCGGTGCGACGACCTGCTCCATCAGCGCATTGTCCCACTGACCATCGACCACCACGTGAGCGGTCGCACCAAGCATCACACCTTCGATCAGGTTGTGGTTCACGTAGGCATAAACACCCGGTTGCTCGAAGGTGTACATCGCCGCAACAGCGCTGCCGCCCCGCACGAACCACGTTTCCATGTCCTGAAGAGGCGCGTCGGTGAACGAGCTTTCCCAGACATAGTTGCCATGCCCGCCGATCAGGTGCGGGCGCGAGTCCCGGTTCGCCTGATTGTGGACCATCAGCACAGTCTCACCAACCTTGGCTTTGATCGCGCCTTCACCGGTCAGAGCACCGACGGCACCGTTGAACACCGAATGAGTCGGGATCAGGCCTCGCATTACTTCAAGGCTGTCGGCATAGTCGTCGCCTGCAGCCTCGTAGCTGCGATAGTCGCCGTTTTCGTCCTTGGGCAGGTAATAGTCCTGCTCACCGAAATAGGCGATGCTGTCATAGCGCAGCGGGTTGCCATCCTTGTCCTTCAGGCCCTCGCGCGGCAGCACCATGATGGCACCGTTCATGCCATGCGTGACGTGATACGGGATCATGTCGCCGCCCGGAGCACAGTGGTACGTGAAGCAACCAGGCTTAGTTGCCTTCCAACGCAGTACGCATTCCTCGCCGGGATAGACATGGGTTAGGCCACCGCCGCCCAGGGCACCAGTCGACGCGTGGAAGTCGATGTTGTGCTCCATCATGCTGGAAGTCGGGTTGCGCAGCGTCAACTCCACCATGTCGCCCTCATGGACGATGATCAGCGGACCCGGGACAGACCCGTTATAGGTCAGCGCCCAGATCTCGGCACCATTGTCTTCGTCAACGACCATGAGCCGCTCTTCGGTTTCCATGGTGATCTCAACGATCTTCGGACCGCCAGTCGCGATCTGCTCGTGTGCAGGTGCGAAAGGTGGGGGTACGAGTTCCTGCTTCACCCGGGTGTAGCCCGACAAATCAGCAGGTTTGGCATCTGTTGCGGCCTCTTCTTTGCCCGCCACCCGATAGATGTTGTTTGAGACTGTGTTTATGCCTTGCAGTTTGGGTGTCCGCGATGCAGCCATTGCACCGGCCCCCGTCATTGCAGCGGCACCGGCGAGTACGCTGCCGCGCAAGACGTTGCGGCGGCTGGTTTTCATGAGGCCGGGGTTGATGAACTTGGTCATAATATCCTCCTTGAGGTCGGATGGGTGCAGCGGGTAAGCATTTCGCTGCCGTATCGGGGATCAGAAATTTTCAAGTTGGGCTGTGAAACGCTCCTTCGCTTTTTTGGGAACGCGACCTTCCAGAAAATCTTCGGGAACCTCGACGTCACCCACCACTATGGTCATCACCATGCCCATCGCGTAGTGGGGTTTACAGATCACGCCATAGACACCTTCGGTATCCAGCGTGACTTCGATTTCCTCGTTGATCTTGCCCTTGAAGGGCTCGGCACCATCTGGAAGCATGCCCTTGGCTGTTTCGGCGTTGTGGCCCTTGTCCGATGCAATGAATTTGATCGTGTCGCCCGGAGCAGCCTGGATGAACGTGGGTTCGAACACCATGCGCTCGCCATCACTGCCTTTGTTGAGCATTTGCACCTCGAAGGTTTCCGCGAAGGCGGCACCAGCCAGCAGGGTGGCCAATGCAACGCCGGTTGTAAGCGTGCGGATCATCGAATTGTCCTTTCCTGAATGATCTCTTGGGCCTGACTCTATCGATTTCCGCGATCTGCAATTTGCGCTGGAGCAAGGTTTGCTGCGTTTTCGGGAAACACTGACCGTTACGATCTGGTTTTGCGGCTGTGATTGTGCCAAATCAGGTAAGCCATGATGGATGCAGCCAAGAAAGTACTGCCGCGGCTTGATGAAAGCCTGCTGACGCATTTGCCACCATTCTCAAAGCTGGATCGTCGGCAAATCCGCACGATTCTGGATCAGGCTAGTTCACGCCGTTATGAAGTGGGCGCGCATATCTTTGAAGAAGAAGACCCGGCCGATCGTTTCTTCATGTTGCTGGATGGTTATGTCCGAGTGGTGCGGGTTACGCAGACCGGTGAACAGGTCACCGCATTGCATATCCCTGCAGGTCAACTTCTGGGAATTGCAAAGGCTATCGGGCGCGAGACTTATCCGGCCACGGCAGTCACGGCGACGGAGTCCATCGCGCTGAGCTGGCCCACCAGACTGTGGGATACTTTCGTCACCGAATATGACGGCTTCGCGACTGAAACCTACAAAACGGTTGGCCACCGTGTCGGAGAAATGAACACCCGTATTGTGGAGCTTGCGACGCAACAGGTGGAACAGCGCGTAGCCAACGCGCTCTTGCGTCTGATCAATCAGACCGGTCGCAAGGTGGAGGATGGGATTGAGATTGACTTCCCCATCACCCGACAGGATCTCTCGGAACTTACAGCGACCACCCTGCATACGGTCAGCCGATTGCTGAGCGGATGGGAAAAGCAGGGGTTCATTGAAAGCAAACGCAAGCGCATCAAAGTGTGCGATCCCCATGCGCTGGTCGAACTCGGCCAGGGCTAGCCGTCCGGTCCGGCACAGTTGGAGACTGCGCTCTTCAGCTCTTCCAAAAAATCCGTTTCATCCAGATCGTATTCCAGACAGGCGTCTGAGATGGTGTGAAACGGGTTCACAAGGCATCCGACACATAACATTCCATGCTTTAGGAAAACACGAATTGTTTGCGGCCATTGCGTCATAAGATCCGCAAGCGTCAGGTCAGGATCGTTAATGTTCGGGCAAGGCATTGGGGTTCCTCTCGCCCTCGACTTTAGGCTTGGAACAGTTCCAAACGTTGCGCTGGCGCAAACAGTGCCTTCTTCGCTCGGGCTAGCAATAGGCATCCCGATCTGAAGGAGGCCGACGCATGGCTGAATTTTTAACCAAATCGCGGGCGCGAAACATCTTCTACGGGGGCTCGATCTTTTTCGTCGTGATCTTCGTGGCGATGACCGTCCACAGCCACCGTTACGTGGTTAATACGTCAACCGCAGGCATGGAACTCAGCGAAGAGGTCGTGCTGGGCAAACATGTCTGGGAACGCCATTCCTGCATCAACTGCCATAGCCTGCATGGTGAAGGCGCTTATTTTGCCCCCGAGCTGGGCAATGTGATGACCCGCTGGGACGTCATGGATTCGCCCGAGGACGCCTATGAAATCCTCGATGGCTGGATGAAGGCGCAGCCCTCGGGCGTCGAGGGCCGCCGCCAGATGCCCTATTTCGATCTGACCGAAGAAGAGATGCGCGGCCTTGCCGAGTTCCTGCGCTGGGCCGATCAGACCGACACACAGGGCTGGCCGCCCAATGACGCTGGCTAAGCGGCACGAAGGAGAAATCACATGAAATACCAATCTCAAAAAGTGGCGTATTACTATTTTCTGGCTGCAATAGCCCTGTTTGGCATTCAGGTGCTGGGCGGGCTTCTGGCTGGCTGGGTCTATGTATCGCCGAACTTCCTGTCCGAACTTCTGCCGTTCAACATCATCCGCATGATCCACACCAATGCGCTGATCGTCTGGCTGCTGCTGGGCTTTTTCGGGGCTGCGTATTTCCTCATCCCCGAGGAATCCGAGCGCGAGATCTACTCGGTCAAACTGGCCTATCTGCAACTCATCATCCTTCTGGTGGGGACGCTGGGTGCGGTCGGCTCATATTTGGTCGGCATCCATGGCGGGCGTGAGTTTCTGGAACAGCCCCTGTGGGTCAAGTTCGGCATCCTCGTCGCGGCGCTGATCTTTCTGTTCAACGTCTCAATGACCGTTCTGGCGGGCAAGAAGACAGCGATCACCAACGTGCTGCTGATGGGCCTGTGGCTGCTGTCGCTGCTCTGGATCTTTGCCTTCATCAATCCCGATAACCTTAGCCTCGACAAAATGTACTGGTGGTTCGTCGTGCACCTGTGGGTCGAAGCGACCTGGGAACTAGTAATGGCCGCCATCCTCGCCTTCCTGCTTCTCAAGTTGACAGGCGTGGACCGTGAAGTGGTGGAAAAATGGCTCTATGTCATCGTCGCCACTGCGCTGTTTTCCGGCATTCTCGGCACTGGGCACCATTTCTACTGGATCGGTCTGCCGGGCTACTGGCAGTGGGTCGGCTCGATCTTCTCCACCTTCGAGGTGATCCCCTTCTTCCTGATGATGAGCTTTGCGTTTGTCATGGTCTGGAAGGGCCGCAAGAACCACCCCAACAAGGCTGCGCTTCTGTGGTCGCTCGGGTCGTCCACCGTGGCCTTCTTTGGTGCCGGTGTCTGGGGCTTCCTGCACACACTGCACGGGGTCAACTTCTACAGCCACGGCACGCAGATCACCGCAGCCCATGGCCACCTTGCTTTTTATGGCGCCTATGTGGCGCTGAACCTGGCGGTCTTCACCTATGCGATGCCGATGCTGCGGGGCCGCGCACCCTACAATCAGGTGCTGAACATGGCCTCGTTCTGGCTGATGACCGGCGGTATGGCATTCATGACCTTCGTGCTGACCTTCGCGGGCACCATCCAGACCCATATGCAGAGAGTGGTCGGTGACTATTACATGGATGTACAGGACGCTCTGTCGGTCTTCTATCTGATGCGGTTCGGCGCGGGTGCCGCCGTGGTGATCGGAGCGCTGCTGTTCATCTACTCGATGCTGGTCGTGCGCAAGCAAGAGATCATCACGTCCGGCTCGGCCAGCTCGGTTCCCGGAGAGTAAGCCATGAACATTCAAACTCCTCGGACCCTGCCGTTCTATCAGCCCGTCGCGCGTGAATGCGAGCTGTTCGAGACGGCCTATGACAACGGTTTGCCCCTTCTTTTGAAGGGGCCGACCGGCTGCGGCAAGACACGCTTTGTCGAGCATATGGCGGCCAAAATGGGCAAACCGCTTTATACCGTCGCCTGTCATGACGATCTGTCGGCGGCGGACCTGATCGGGCGTTATCTGCTCAAAGGGGGCGAAACCGTCTGGGCGGATGGCCCCCTGACCCGGGCCGTGCGAGAGGGTGGCATCTGTTACCTCGACGAGGTGGTCGAGGCGCGCAAGGATGTCACCGTGGTGCTGCACCCGCTGACGGATACGCGGCGCACGCTGATGATCGACCGCACGGGCGAAGAGCTGGCGGCACCTGCGGCGTTCATGCTGGTGGCCAGCTACAACCCCGGCTACCAGAACGTGCTCAAGCGGCTCAAACCCTCGACTCGCCAAAGATTCCTTTCGATCAGTTTCGATTTTCCCGACACGGAAACCGAGATCGCAGTAGTCGCATCGGAAAGCAGGCTGGAGCCGGGACGTGTTGCGCCGCTAGTCCGTCTGGCAGGCCATATCCGCAACCTCAGCGGGATGGATCTTGAGGAAGGCGTCTCAACCCGTCTTCTGATCTACGCCGCCACGCTGATGGCTGGCGGTATGGGGGTGACCCAGGCGCTTGAGGCGGCAGTCATTGAACCATTGAGCGACGAGCCGGATGTGCAGCAATCGCTGCGCGATCTGGCCAGCACAATCTACGGGTGACGATAATGCACTTGCGCGACCTCATGGAACCCGAAGAGACGGTCGGAAACCTCTGGCACGACATGGCCAGCGGGATCGGGGCTGGCGTCACATACCCCGAAGCGGGCGTGACGCTGGCCTCAGTCCGATCCAGCCTTGCCGTTCTCTTCCGCGCGCTCGGCGGGGCACCGGGGGTCGAACTGGCCGAAGTCGCACCAAGCGTCGTGCAGCATCGGCAGGTGATGCGCCGCAAGCTTGGGGCCGAGCGAGATCGCGAATGGGTGGCGCGTTTCGATGGCGAACGGCTCGCATTGCCACCCGTCATGGAAGCCTTCCCCGACCCGGACCTGAACCGTGCTGCCTTTTTCTGGCTGACGGCACTTGCCGCTGTGAGCGAGGTCGGTGCATTCGATCCGGGCGCGCCCGGCCCGGCACGGGATTGTGCGCATATTCGCGCGAATGCAGTGGCTGCGGACAAGGCCTATCTGGCCTGCCCGGGGCTGCGGAAGCATTACCTCGCGATGTCTGCGTTTTGTGCGGACTCCCGGCCGGACATGTACCGACTCGCCCAAGAGTCCGTAATGGAACAAGCGATCCGCAATCAGCTGTGTGGCGAGGCTCCCAAGCTTGATGCCACAGGTGCAGACGCGCGCAGATACATGCCATGCGCACCTGTCCCCATATGGCTCCGCTTTGAACACCCGGGCACGGGCGGGCAGGCAGCCGACGATGCCGAAGCCGACCCCGCCGCACCGGCACCCGATGCCGCTCTCACTAACCGCAAGCTGGGCGAGCGCAAAGATCAGGATCAGCAGAATCGCAAGGACAGCTTCATCATTCACCGGTTTGAATCGATCCTGTCATGGGTCGAATCAATGAACATCAACCGCAGCGTCGATGACGACGATGACGAAAACGCTCAGAAGGCGGCCGACGATCAGGACAGGATCACCCTGTCGAAACAGGACCGCAAGGTTGCCACGCGGCTGCGCCTGCATCTTGACCTGTCGCCGGCCGATGCTGATCACGAGGCTCTGGCGGGCAAGCACACCTACCCTGAATGGAACCACCGGTCGCACAGTTACATGGAAGATCACTGCCGCGTGCTGGATGCGCCGGCCTTGGCCGATGGAGAAACCTATACACCAAACGAGCGCTATGTCCGCGAAGTCCGCCGCCAGTTTGAGGCCCTGCACCCGCGCCGCGTATTGCAGCCGCGCCAGATCGACGGGGCAGAGCTGGACCTTGACGCTGTCCTGACCGCACTTGCCGACATGGTGGCGACCGGGCGCGGGTCAGATCGTATCTGGCAGGCCGCGCGGCAAATGGATCGCGACGTGTCGGTTGCTTTCCTGTTCGACACGTCGCGGTCCACAGAAGCGGCGATCGGCGATACTTGCGTCATCGACGTGGCCCGTGACACGATGGCGGCATTGGCCGCCGGGATCGACGCGGCAGGCGACCGCTGCGGTATCTGGGGCTTTTCATCGCTGCGCCGTGATCGAGTGTTCCTGACTCGCTGCAAGGGCTTCGAAGATCCGATGTCACCGGCTATCACCGCTAATATTGGCTCATTGAAGCCCGGCCACTACACCCGGCTTGGTGCCGCGATCCGCCATGTCAGCGCGAAATTGGCCGAGGAATCGAGCGTCCGCAAGCTGCTGATCGTGTTGACCGATGGCAAACCCAACGACCTGGACCATTACGAAGGCCAACACGGAATCGAAGACAGCCACATGGCCGTGCGCGAGGCCCGCGCGGCGGGCCAGAGCCTGCATGGCGTGGTGATCGACGAAGATGGGCAGGACTGGTTCGCGCGCATCTTCGGACGTGGTGGGTTTACGCTTTTGCCGAACCCCGAACGCCTGCTGCGCGCATTGCCCGACATCTACAGAACACTGACACAGGAGACCTGATATGCGTTTCTTTCTTTCCCTCACAGGCATCTTCGTTCTAGCAGGCTCGCGCCTCTTCGCGGAAGGCTTCGACCGCCCGATCCCACAGGCGCAATCCGCAACGGCGGAATTCTGGTACGCCGTGGCCTGCATCACGCTTGTTCTGAGCATGGTGGCGGTGCAATGGTTGGTCTCGCGCAGATGACACGGCAGGGCTGGTCCACAACCAAAATCGCGGTTGCGCTATACCCGTTCGGCGCGGGCGCGGCAGCGGTCAATGTGTTCTTTGCTTCACTGATCTTCAGTTGGATAGGCGGACCCGTACTGCCCACCGGCTTGTCGGTCCTCACTGGCGCAATCGTCGGAGTGCCTGCGACATGGTACTTTGCGCGGCACATCCGCCATCTGATGGATGTCGCGGATAAAAGGGCAGAGGTATGAGACCGCAACGGACCCGCCTCGCGGACGGCAGAGTATCAAAGCACAACAGACCGCAAGCGGGAGCTCTATGATGGCTCAGACATCTGCAGAACAAATGCGCCGTTGGCAGGGGCCCGCTTTGTTCAGCTTCGGGTTTCGGCCCTTTTTCCTCTTTGGAGCTGTCTGGGTCATTGTAGCCATGAGTCTTTGGCTGGCTATACTGGCGGGAATGCTGGACCTGCCCACGCAGCTTGACCGTGGATCTTGGCACGCCCATGAGTTTCTGTTCGGCTATCTTGGCGCGGTACTCGCTGGCTTCCTGCTAACAGCCGTTCCCAACTGGACCGGACGATTGCCAATCGTCGGCTTGCCCTTGGCGGGGCTCTTTGCGCTATGGTGCGCCGGGCGCGGGGCGATCCTATTCTCCCAGGTTTTGCCGCCCCTGATCGCTCCCGCAATCGACCTCTCATTTCCCGTCGCGCTTGGCGGTCTGATCCTGCGAGAGATCCTTGCAGGCAAGAATTGGCGCAATTTGATCGTGCTGGCCCTGCTAGCCGTCTTTGCGCTGGCCAATGCGCTCTTTCACTTTGAAGCACTTATCGGTGAATACGCGGCGCAGGGCTATGGACTGCGGTTGGGCCTGGCGACAGCTGTGATGATGATCGCCGTTATCGGTGGGCGGATCATCCCGTCCTTTACCCGCAACTGGCTGGTGCGCGAACAAAGTGCCGTACGTCCTGCCCCACCGATGCAGTTCTTCGACAAGCTCACGCTGTTGCTCAGCCTGCCGATCCTGGCGATCTGGACGCTGGCCCCGTTCACAGTCACGACAGGGCTCTGCCTGCTGGTGTTCGGAATATTGCACCTGATGCGGCTGACCAGGTGGCAGGGGCACCACACTCTGAGCGAGCCCTTGGTGTTTTTCCTGCATGCGTCTTATGCGTTTATTCCACTGGGTGGCCTCGCGCTTGGCCTGGATCAGATCCTGGGCAATCCGGACACGGCGGGGGCACAGCATCTGTGGATGGCAGGTGCGATAGGGGCGATGACACTGGCGGTTATGACCCGAGCCACACTGGGGCACACGGGCCACGAATTGACGGCGGGCAAGGCCACCGTTGCGATCTTTGTATGCACCTTTGCAGCGGCGCTGATACGGTTTCTGACCCCGCTCAATCTGGGCCTTAGCACCCTTTCCGGCGTGTTCTGGCTGTTGGCCTTCGGAGGGTTTGTCCTAGTTTATGGTCCAATGCTTCTGCGGCCAAAGGCATGCAGATCGGGAAATTAGCGAAACTAAGGTGCCGGGTCTCGTCACTCTATTTTGCCAATGTCTGGATCGTATGCTGCACCGAAGCATTCAGACTTACGCTGGCGCAGAATTGTCTTCGGAGCGCGCGCAGCATATCGCTGGTAGGTCAGCCTCATCCGGATGAAGACGGCCCAGAGCCGACCTTGAGCGACGGCGTCCGATGCTGCGTCCGATGCTGCGATTGCAGCTCGCTTTCCGGGCGTTCGCTGCGAAAGCAAAATACACGCAGGTCGAATTGGCGAAACGCGAACAAATCTGCCGTTAAAACGAAGCATTGCAAAGTCCCACTTCAAACCTGGAGTTCGAATACGGGGATATTGATCCAAGAGATTGGTTTAAACTGTCTGCCAATCCGAAATGAAGGTTTACGACTACATTCGCTACCGTTTCCTATCTTTAGCGACTTGAAGCACTCAAGTAAGGGTGCAGAACACAACCACCTGCCTCACACACCTTGAGCTGTGACAAGCTGGAAATGTAGAACCTGTTCATTTCAACAGGTTCTACTTTCCACAAACTGGCTAGGCTCAGGACCCATTGATTTCCGTTTGGCTGTGTGATTCATCGCGTTCAAAACGAGCGGTGAACATGTCTGATCTTTTCTGGTTAAGCGATGAGCAGATGTCGCGTCTGGAGCCCTTCGTCCCAAAGTCCCATGGCAAACCCCGTGTCGATGATCGGCGTGTCTTGAGTGGGATTATCTTCATTAATCGCAACGGGTTACGGTGGCGCGATGTACCTAGGGAATATGATCCACACAAGACGCTCTATAATCGTTGGAAGCGATGGAGTGACAAAGGTATCTTCGCGCAGATGTTGGTCGGATTGGCCGCCATCCACGGCGAAGAAAAGATGGTCATGATCGATGCAACGTACCTCAAAGCCCATCGCACAGCTTCCAGCCTTGCGGTGAAAAAGGGGGACGTAGTCGTCTGATCGGGCACACCAAGGGCGGCATGAACACAAAGTTGCATGCGGTTTGTGAAAGTCGTGGACGCCCTTTGAATCTGTTTGTTACTGCCGGTCAGGTCAGCGACTACATTGGTGCGAGGGTATTGGTCAGCAGTCTGCCAAATGTCGAATGGTTGCTGGGTGACCGCGGCTATGATGCCGATTGGTTCAGAGAAGCGTTGAAAGCCAAAGGGATACGCGCCTGTATCCCCGGTCGAAAGCAACGTAAGACGCCGGTCAAATACGACAAACGTCGCTACAAACGGCGCAACCGGATTGAAATCATGTTCGGCAGGCTGAAGGACTGGCGGCGAGTGGCAACAAGGTACGACAGATGCCCGAAGGTCTTTCTGTCCGCAATCGCGCTCGCCGAACTTGTTATCTATTGGCTATGAGTCCTGAGCCTAGCAACTTGCTTGGCAATTGGTCGTTCTGCTACCCGATCCCACTAAGATTCTGAATTTCTCCGGGTGAGGTTTGTGAAGACGTCAAGCTCGAAGAACCGCAAGTGCCTTACCTTCTAGGGACAACAAACGATTGCTTGGCATAGCTTTTGCGCCGTGTCTATGATCACCCAAAACACAACGCGCTCGGGCATTGCAGGGCGCCTCAGTCTCGGGCGATATATCACCATGAAAGAGAGCAAGGTGAACTCTGACAGCCAATCCTGGAGTGTTCCGGGTTTTGGTGCGCATCACATAGCCAGGCTTCTGGAGAACCGTGGCGCGGATATTGTGGCGCTGCTTAGATCGGCCAACCTGCCCGTGGACCTTCACGAAACTCCGCCGAACTTTATTGATGTTCGCAATGAGCTGCGCCTGCTGGAACTTGCCATTGAAGAGACCGGAGATCCCCTATTTGCGATCTCGGCCGGAAAAACATTCAACCCCAGAAAAACGACGCTTCTCAGCTATGTCGTTCTGAATTCGCCGACCGTTGGCGAGGCAATTGAGAAGGCTGTGACATACGCGCGCTTGGCGCGGGGCTTTGCTAAACTGTCATTATACGAAGAAGATCGTGGCATGTTCCTGGAGATCGATTCCGTCGCCCAGTTGATGCGCTCGGACGGAGCTCATAATGAGTTTCGAGTTTCCGCATTTTTGACCAGTCTTCAGATCGCAGCTGAGACGCCCCTTCCGGTGCTTGAGTTACGGTTCCCGCACGAATTGGCCGAGAAAAAACACGCACAGATCTCCAGTATTTTGTCGGCCCGTGTCAAACAGGGCCAACGCGTTCCGGGTATCCTGTTTGACAAGTCAGTGATGGACATTGCGATCAAAGATACGGACCCCGCATTGCTGTTGCACCTTGAAATGCATGTGCAAAACCTGATGAAAGACTTGCCACCAGCAATCGGTGAAACAAGTTCTTTGGTACAGGGTGAAATAACGTCGCGACTGTCATTCAGTGCCCCGACACAAGATGACATTGCAAAGACGCTGGGGATGAGTGTCAGTACACTTGGACGCAAACTTGCCAAAGAAGGCGCGACCTACAAAGAACTTCTGAAGGACGTTCGTGGACGACTGGCAGAGAAGTATCTTGATGACCCCAAGCTGAGCCTTTCAGAGATTGCCTTTGCGCTTGGGTATTCTGATCAGGCGGCGTTTACCAATGCCTACAAGACCTGGACGGGCCAATCACCAGGAAGTGTGAGAACTGTTTAGCGGATGCTTGTCGAGCGAAACGCCGTCTCAAGCATCCGTTGATAGAGTTCAGCCCGTTTACGACCAAGCATCGGTGCATGCATCACAATTGTCGTCGACCGAAGGCTGTGACGCCAAGCCGGAGCTATGGCCAGATCCTTTGGTGGTTTGCTGGGTTTTGGATTTCGTTTCCGCATGGGTGTGTGCTTGCGAAACTGTTGAACGAACATCCTGTGCATGCCCGCGCTGAGCGTGATCACGCAATGGGCCTGCCATGGACATTCCAGAACTTACAACAAGTGCAAACATTGTGGCGGTTGTAATCATTGCCTTTTTCATCTTTCAGCTCCTTCGAGTTGAGCGTTTGTCACGCTGTCTGTGCACTCAATCTGGCAGTTCACGGCGCGGATTTATTGCGCTGGCATGTCAAGGTTTTGAGAAAACACATCAAGCTGACGCCTGAGCTCCGTGAGATTCAGATTAAATTCAAGACACTTTAGAACTGGACCTCGAAGCCGAAGTTCCAGCCGAAGGAGTGGTCGCCCGAGCTGTTTCCCAATCCGGTTTCACTGGTGATTTCACCATAGAGTTGCGAATGATCTGACAGCGCCATTTCGCCTCCAATGGTCAGGACCGCTGTGTTCTGACCGGGCGCTGTCAGCATCGTGTTTTGACCAAATGAAAGCGACGTCTCGTTGTCGAACGCATGGTAGAAGTCGACTTGTCCGTACAATATGGAACTGTTTGCAAAGGCACGCTCAGCGCGCAGCCCGACACGCGCCATCAACGTATCACCATCCACCAGGGATCCGATCCGGTCACCGCCAGCCCAATCCGAAACATCGCCCATATTGACATCGCTGTAGGCGAGCTGCACTTGCGGCGTGAGCGTCCAATCGTTTTGCAGCGCGAACGGCTTACCAACTTCAACAGATATCTCATAGCCGCTGCCGTCGATATCAACTGTGCCCCCGTCATTCGGACGGATGCTGCCATTGAAATAGCCAAAGCTAAGCTGCCCGTCGATATAGAACTGGCTGTTCGCAACCCAAAGCGCGCTGAGGGTCGCATCGTAAGCGTCGGTCGAGATGTTTGCGCTTGCCAAGCTGGTACCGATGTCAGATGACAAGCTGCTGAGGCCGAACTCCAGTCCGCCGAATACCTGCCCGCCCGCGACCTCACCCAAGGGTACATCTGCGCCATATTGCAGGCCACCGCTGTTTGTCGTCATCTCGCCACTACCAACATCATAGCTTTTGCGTTCGCTTTCGGACTGAAACCAGAACCTTGAACCCGTAGTTGTCGTCAAATCAGATGTCGCCCTGTTGGCGGAGAATGCGTTGGATACGTTGATTTGCGTCACGGGACGAACACTTGGTGCAGACCCGCGTTGACCCAGGCCTTGCGATGGGCCAGCCATGGACATTCCGGCATTTGCGACAAGAGCGACTACAGTTGCGAATTTAACCATTACTTTCATCATCTTTGACCGCCTTTCAGCTCAGCGTGTTTGCTTTGCTGTGTGTGCAATCAATTTGGCAGTTCGCGGCTCAGATTAATTGCGCTGGCAGGTCAAGGTTTTGAGGAAAAACATCAAGTATATGCCTTTTCGCCGCGCCTTTCGAAGCGAGCGACACCAACCAGCCACGCGCTGGTTGCGAAACGGTCATCAGTCAAACTGGCTTGATGGCCGTCGACACACTTTATCATTCCACCATTGGCCTAACAGGCACGAATGGTCGCTGGGTGCGTGATCGAATGGTGAAACGAGATAAAGTGCCCGGGTGCCTCTTCAGCCTTTGGCAAGCCGCACAAACGCGTTTTCGACTCCCATGAACTGTTTGATCCTGGCTCAGATACCTGAGAACTGCGCAACCGCTTTGATCCATTGGCTATGATCAAGGGCGCCGGCGACACCGCGAAGGTGTGGAACAGCCTCCTTCCAGAGGCTGGTACAGTCCGGGCTTTGTAACTTATGTCCGGGCCCGGGCGTTAGCAGCCAGGACCCAGCCTTAAGTTAGAGCTCGTTAGGATTTCTCTGGGAGGATCCACCCAGGCCAACTTAATAATGCGGGTGGATGAAAATTGCCTGATCGCTCAGTTCGTCACCCGACGTCTTGCCAATAACCCAAGTGTAGTCTGAGCCATCCGAAATTGAGAAAGCATCAACATTGACTAGTTCCGTTCTCCAGTTTGAGCCATAAAGGCCCTGCTGTTGGGTCGAAGAAAGGTTCGTTTGACCCGGTTCCAGCTTTGACGAGAAATCAAAGCCACGGTCAGTCATTTTGCCGGTTCGGTGGGTCTTAGCCATCCTGTCAGCGTGGTTGTGTGTTTGCGATACTGCCGGGCGAGCATCATGTGCATTCCCGCGTTGGCCGTGATCGCGCAACGGACCGGCCGTGGACATTCCAGCGCTTACAACAAGTGCGATAACTGTAGCGGATGCAATCATTGCTTTTTTCATCTTCTCGATCCTTTCAACTGAGCTTGTCTGATACGTTCTATGTGAAATCAATTTAGCAATTCGCGACTCAGGTTTCTTGCGCTGGCACGTCAAGGTTTTGCGAAAAGGCACCAAGTTGTTGCCCATTCGCGGTGCCATCCGAAACGAGCCAATCACAGTTAAGCAAACACTGGTATTGTGACTGCCGCCCACAAAGCTGAAGTGGTGGAAATCGACATTTTGCGTCACAGCCGTCATTCATGTATCGAGCAGCATTTGACGCATTGGGCTCTCCTGACACCTTCGACGCGACATGCACGAAGGGCCGGTCCGGTATGAAACGACTTTCGCTGCACGCCGCATCAACAGGCACGACGCGGACTTTGCTTCTCCGATGCGATCAACATCAAGGACTGCAACGCCATCCGGGCGAATGGCGACGCAATGCCGCGAAGACCAACTTCTGACCGGCGTATTTTGGCAGTCTTACTTGAGTTTGGGCGGAAGTCTGCTGGTTAAAGTTGAAAGTTTTGCGACATGTTTTCCGCTTAGGTTGTGGTATCAATATGAGATTTATATTTCTCGACACACTCGGTCAGAGTGAATCACGACATGAGGATTTCATTATGTGCAGAATGTTTGGTGTGTTGGGAGCAGGAAATGGGTGTTCGCCTCTTTCAGCGATGCATCGGCTCGTCCCTGGTGGTCCAGATGAGCAAAACCTTCGCTGGGGAAATGGTTGGGTGCTGGGCCATACGCGCCTGGCCATCAACGGTGTCCTGAACGGAAGCCAGCCCTATACTTCCCCAGGCTTGCACGGCCTTTTCGTCGGGGAAATCTACAATTACAAAGAGCTGGCAAGCCGGTTCGGGATTTCTCTTTCAACGTCAGGTACAGACGGGGAAGTTATTCTGCCGCTCTTCGCAAAATTTGGCCCTGACTTTGTCCGGCACCTTGAGGGCATGTTCTCGATTGCCATCATGGATGTTCGAGATGTTACTTCGCTCTACCTCTACACAGATAGCTGTGCGATCAAGCCTGTCTATTACCTACCAAAACATGACACCTTGGGCTTTGCATCCGAGATCGAGGGGCTGCCGAACTTTGAAGATGATGACAGGGAGATCCATGCCAACGCCTTTGATCGGTATGGCGCATATCGCGCCATGTTGGGGCGACAGACCATTTTTCCGAGCGTCAAGGTTTTGGAGCCAGGAACATATCTGACTTTCCGGAACGGCAAAACAGAGATCATTGAATACACTCCAAATGCAGCCCTCTTTGCTGAAGGCGCAGATACAGTGAGGGATTTCGAGCATGACTTTGGTGAAGGCGTCAAAAAAACGCTCATGACCGATGTCCCGGTCTGTACAACACTATCTGGCGGACTTGACTCAAGCCTCGTTGCAACACTGGCCTCTAACGACCCCAGAATGACCCATGCCTATAACGTTTGGTATCAAGGAAACTGGAAAGAGGACGAGACTGCCTATGCGCGGGAAGTTGCGGCCGCGTCAGGTCTCGAATACCAGCAGGTGACCGTTCGGCATGATCGCTTTCCCGATCAGATTCAGGCGATGTGTCGGTCTCTGAGCCAACCAAATGCAGCCGCGCATTGTCTCAGTACGTTTGAGCTCTACGAGGCCATTGGCAAGGCAGGGTTCAAAGTCGCCTTGGTTGGAGAAGGAGCCGACGACTTCTTTGGCGGCTATGATCGCATGTATGACATCGCGGTGAGCAACGGTGACGATGACGCGATCAATGCCTACGTGTCAGATTTGGCGGCAATAAAACCGGATCTTAGAAAAAATCTGGTCTCTGACGACGCGCAAAACGCTCGGCTTGGCGAAGAATTCACCGATTTCCTGAATAGCCTGCCGGGTGACAGCCTTATTCAAAAGGTGTTGCACTTTGAAGCAAGACATCGATTGCCTTACTACATTCTGCATCGAGTTGATGCGCTGAGTATGGCACATTCAGTCGAAGCACGCGTGCCGTTCTGCTTGCCTACGGTCTATCGTCATGCGCTTTTTGCCCAGGACAAAGACCTTATCGGGGCCGGCCGAAGAAAAGCGCCAATCTATCGGGCCGGATCATCGGTGCTGCCTGCCAGCGTCATCAACAGACCCAAACAACCCTTCTTGTTGCCAATTGCGGGTATGTTCCAGCCAGGCTATCCCGTGTATGACCTGCTGATGGACACCATTGCGACACCGAGCGTGACGGCACCCATCGTCAACGTCGCGGCGCTGCGCGAGATGGTCGAACGCAACCAGCAGTCTCCGTCCAACAAACTCGGAAACGCCATCTGGGCCTGGTTGATCTTCGAACTCTGGGGACAGGAGCACAATGTTCGAATTGGATGAACGGCAAAAGTCTATTGCCTTAATGGTCCTCTGCCCCATCAGCCTGGCGCTGATGGGGTACGCCGTAAAAATGAGTAACCAGTCGCCCGTGGCACTGGTTTTGCTGGCACGGTTTAGCATCTCCGCGCTTGTCTATACCGCATGGCTTGGGATTAGAGGCTTCAACTTTCGTGAGATTCGACCGTCTAGACATGTCCTGAGAACGGCACTCGGCTTTTCCTCGGTCGCCTGCCTGTTTGCCTCGATCTCGTTGATTCCATTGTCAACGGCCCTATGCCTTTCCTACACGGTGCCGATTTTCTCGTATGTGATTTCTGTCTGCATAGGACATATCAAAGCCGATTTCCGGTTTCTCTACGTCGTCGGAGCTGTAGCGGCAATTGCGATGATCGTGCAGCCCTCCGCCGATGTCAGCCTGTTTGGTGCACTGCTGGGTCTTGCCTCGGCGTTCTTTGGTGCCTTGGCTCTGTTCGAGATAAAGAGAATTTCCAGCACAGAAGGCTCGGATGCAATTCTTCTGATGTATTTTCTCTACTCGACACTGGCATTGCTGCTGTTCTCTTTCGTCGCCACTGATACCAATGGTTTGCAACACAGCATTGCGGTATCTGCCCCGGCGTTGATCGGCGTGGGGTTGTTTGGCTTGCTCTACCAGTTCAGCCTTGTGGGCTCGCTCAAGCTCGTTTCGGTCGCAACGGTTTCGCTCGCTTTGCTGGCCGCTGTCGCGCTTGGATATGGCATCGATATCATCGCGATTGGGGCTCAGGTTAGCCCCTGGGCAATGTTGGGGACCGCGCTGTTGGCAGCGTGTATTGGCGCATACAGCCAGGCAAGCCAGTCATAGGTATCTCTGGCAAGCTGCCGCACAACCAAAATCAGAGGTCAGTGCATAACGCAGCATCAGTGAATATGGGCTCTCGCGGCTCCTTCGCAGCGAGATCTATGAACGACCGTTCCAGGATGGAGCGTCTTTCGCGGCGTGCCGCACGAAATAGCAAGACGCGGGACCACCTGAGTGAGCCTCCCCAACTGAACTGGCCCACCGCTATGTTTAGGAAACGGAGGACCACGAATGGCAAACAAGCGACCGAAGCCCGAAGAGATTGTCTCGAAGTTACGACAGGTTGAAGTTTTGATGGGGCAGGTTCGTGTGACGTTCAACAAGCTGTCGGGCGACACATAGTTTTGCCATTCAGAGATGCCTAAGCCATTGATTTTGGGTCATTCGATTTTCGATGGGCGCACGGGTTTTACCATTTGCGACCCAAAGGCTTTCCATCACGTTGGAGCAGCCGAGCAAGACTTAGACTGAATATTTATCGCTTTCTTCGGCGCAGATCGTAGGTAAATCTATCAAAATCTCGGCCAGTTCTTGTCTGACAAGCCTCAGCCGTCCTGCCGATATCACTTCGCTACGCCCCGCCTGTTCGAGTGCAACTGGGAGAATAGTCGACCATAGCCGGCGAATTGAACTTCAACGACAACGTTTGGCTTCGTACTGCAAATCCCTCAAGAAAGTAGCCTTCTCGTCGTCCCATTCCTGCGAAGTGCAGTTTTGAATTTCATTCAACTTGGACCATAAATCGTTTTGCCCGAGTATCGCAGCAGAGCCACAAAGTTTATGCGCCGTTTGCCGATGCGTGTCACTTAACTCATTGGATTTATTTAGACTATCAACAAGCTCAACAACTTCGTTGTTCAGTTCCTTGCAAGCTTCACGGAATTTACCCTCTCCAAAACGGGTTCTAAAGTCATTTTCTGGCTCCATGACCTCAACCCTTTGCGCCTTCACAACCTTAATCAGTTCTGATTTTAAAACAGCCAATGGAACGGGTTTAGCCAGCAACCCCTGAAACTCAGCCGCCAGTATGGCCTCGTGATCTTTGGGGGCTGCATGGGCCGTGACCGCAATGGCTGGCAAATTGCACCACTCGACATTCAGTTCGCGAACTCTGCCGAGTGTTTCGATGCCATCGATACCAGGCATGCTAATGTCCAAAAGAAGGACGTCGAAAGGCTCCGCGCTGAGCTTTTCCAAGGCAGCATATCCATTTTCGGCTTCGGCAACCTCAAAACCAATATCCGCAAGCATGTCGGCCAAGATCATCCGGTTGATTGCGTTATCGTCCACCACCAGTGCTTTCAAACCTTGCCGAACGCTTGCCTGTGGTGTTTCGGAAGTATTCAATTCGCACGCCATTTCAGGTCTGGATGCTGGCAGAGGCAACCGCATGGAGAACAGGCTTCCCTCGCCGAGCACGCTTTCAGCGGAAATGTCGCCTCCCATCGCCTCAACCAGCCTTTTGGTGATAGCCAGTCCCAATCCTGTTCCGCTTTTATCTCGCGCAAAGGCAGTATCGATCGTGACAAATTCATCGAAGATAACATCCAGGTATTCCGGTGATATCCCCACTCCGGTATCTGCAACGCGAAACTCGACCAAGTCGTTGTGCTGAAGTCTTTCAACTTCGATGGAGACTAAGCCGTCTCGCGTAAACTCGATTGCATTGCCCAGGAGGTTCACGAGACATTGCTGCAGCGCCGTTCTGTATCCAAGAACCTCGCAAAGCTCCTCAGATAGAACATCGACCTTCAGATCGTTGCCACGCGCGTCGGCATTTGCTGCGAGGCTATCCGCCACCTCCTTCACGACTTTGCATAGATCAAAATTGGATTTGTCACGCAAAGTATTGCCGGAACCCAGCCGAGAGAAATCCAGAACATCGGTTACATGTGACAGCAATAGCTTACCGGACACTTCGATTGAATGAAGATGCCGCTTTTGCCGGTCTGTCAGGTTGCTATGATCAATCAGTTCGGCAGACCCGAGTATTCCGTTCAACGGAGTACGCATCTCGTGGCTCATCACGGTCAAAAGATCAGATTTGGCCTGTTCACTTTCCTGAGCTTTGTCTCGTGCGGCGCGTAGATCTTCCTCGGTCTTAAGGTCTTCGGTGATGTCCCTAAGAAAAGACACAAAAACCCGCTCTCCGTCGGTTTCGGCAAGGGAAATCGACAGCTCAACCGGAAAGGTCTCTTGCGATTTGCGCAGACCCTCCAGCCGGACACGACCAGCGCCGATGACCTTTTGCTCTCCAGTCTCCAGAAATCGCGCCATACCGTTTCTGTGAAGGTCACGGAGGTGCTCAGGAACGATGAGTTCGGCCATATCAGCGCCGATTGCCTCGGCTTGGCTGTATCCAAAAACATCTTCGGCAGCGCCATTAAACTCCAGGATTCGACCAGACGTGTCGACGACCAGAACCGCGTCCAATGAAGATGTAATGGCAGCTTCAAACCGATTGCTGGCTGACTGACTTTGGCGGGCCAATAACTGCCCTTGCCGAAATAGTTTCACGAGGATTGCAAATGCCAAAAGTAACGCAACGAAAAGCACGACGAGCAATGAAGCCAATCGGATCAGCGTTCCGGCCAACTCAGCCCGTCGGTTTGCGTTTTCCTGCGCAAATCCTTGAATTCCACCAAGCGCAAGTTCGCGAATTTGGGGGCGCAGTGACTGGATTTGCGTTCGCAACTCAGGAAGCCCCGCGCGCAATTGACGATCTGGCCCATCAATCAACGGGATCGTCCAAGATATGAAGTCTTCGGTTGCCCGCAGGGCGGATTGTGCCGCCGGGTCCTCTCGCAAGAATGAAAACAGCGCGCTGCCCGACAGCGTATCCGCACGGCTGTAGAAAATATCGAAACGATTCCGGACGGCCGCCAAGTCAACGTCTGAGTCTTTCGAAGCATCGATAACCGCGACCTCGAGCCTAAGAAGCTCGACTTCGAGCTGGGACATCAGCCAGCTTACGTTGTCCGTTTTGGAAGTAGCCAGGGCATCGAGGTCTGACTTAACCTCACGCCCCAGCGAAAATACGATCACAAGGCCTACAGACAGCAAGCCTATGAACGCAAACATCGGCCATTTCTTCATGTTGACGAAAGGCTCTTGTGTATCGATGGCCTTCTCCTTAGATCCTATTGCGCAACAACCTCCAAGCGATTGAGTTGCCAAATGCTGCGGGCATAAATTTCTTCGGACTGATACGCTTCGTTAGCATCGTAAGGGTAAATGATCCACAAAGGTCCTTTGTCGCGAACCGACATTGCCCGGCTATTGCGCGAGTAGGCGACAATCGGGCCACCTTCTATTGCATCGCTGGTTGGAATGGTGACGGCGTAGTCGTTCAAAGCCACCGCTCGTATGGTCCCCTCTTCCGCCTGAACATGGTTCAATAACACGTCAAGGGAAACGCCTTCAAAGCTTTGCATGCCTTCGGTCCAGATCGTCGTTGTTTCGATTAACTGACTAGGCAGGGCCTCAAGGGCCTTCCTGTCAAATGCCCAAGTGTTCTGACCGTCGTTGGGACCCACATCGCCAGAAACTGTGAGGATGACTTCATCCGCAAGTGTCGATGTACCAAGTGATACGACAAGTATGACACAAAATGATTTGAGTGTTTTGAACATGCGAGATTGTGTCCGTTGGAAGTTGCGACTTTGTCTAATGGGTTTTGACATGGGTCCGGGAAACCGTCTCAGGTGGAAAAGGATAGACCGCTATACTTTAGGATAGGTCAGCGCGCCAAAGGTCAGATCATCAACCTAATTTGTACGCGTTCGCGTTCCCCATTCATGCCATCAAGGTCAGCGCGGCGTTGGTCAAGAGATCAAGCCGGCCAGTGTGACAGAGCAAGAGTCTAGGGAAACAACATGGCTTCACAAATTTTGGCGAATAGTAACCCTTTGTATGGTTCAACTATACCGGGTGCGGTAAAACCGGATCAAAGCAATTGTTCAAGGTCACCCATATCGATGCGGATTCTACTGGCTGATGATCACGGGTTGGTTCGTGACACGATTTCCTCCTACCTCGAAACCGAGGGGCGCGCGGCTGTCGTAGCGGTGCCCGACTACATGGCCGCAATGAAAACACTGTCATCCGAAGATCCATTCGACCTTGTCCTCTTGGACTTTGAAATGCCGGGTATGAACGGGATCGATGGGCTGTCCGATGCAATCACCCAATTCCCTGAACAGGCATTTGCGATCCTGAGCGGAACCGCGCCAAACAAAATAGCGCAGCAAGCGGTTGAAATGGGTGCCGTTGGCTTTTTGCCCAAGACTATGGGCGCCAAATCCCTGGTCAACGCGGTGCGCTTTATGATCGCTGGTGAAACCTTCGTACCGGCTAGCGTTCTAAGCATGGATGGTGACGTCAAAGAAAGCGATTTTTCCCGTCAGCTCAGCCAGCGGGAAAAACAGGTTCTGCACGGATTGTGCCGAGGGCAATCCAACAAAGAAATCGCGCGCGAGTTGGATCTTCAAGAAGTTACGATCAAGCTACACGTGCGGACGCTTTGCAAGAAACTGAATGCAAAAAACCGGACCCAGGCTGCTCTCATCGCGCGGGATGCAGGATTCGAGTGACCCGGGTCCAGAGGTTGGGACCTCAGAATAGGAAGTAGTCGTAGAGTTGATCGTAATCCGCAGCTGCGCCTTCAAGGATCAGCGTAGTTTCGGCTGACAATGCGATTGACACATCGGTTCCGTCCACGATTTCTGAGTTGGCGTTGAACCAATCCAACGTGTCAGCACCACCGCTATCAAGGTTGAGACCACGCAGATCCAGCACATCCCCCTCGCTTATCAAAAAGTCGGTGATCGTATCGGTCGACCCATCCAGATCCTCATCGCGGAAAATGAACCTGTCTGCATCAGCGCCACCGGTGGCTTGATCATCTCCTGCACCAAGGTAAAGCCGATCTTTCCCTGAACCTCCGTCCAGAACGTCGTCACCGCTGGAGCCATTCAGATAATCGTTGCCAGCGCCCCCAATCAACTCGTCATCGTCAGAACCGCCCTTCAGCGTGTCGGAGCCCTCACCGCCAGCCAATGTGTCGTTTCCGGATCCGCCATCCAAAGTATCCGCGCCGAGACCGCCTATCGCGGTATCATCACCTGAGCCCCCAGAGAGACTGTCGTCGCCCGCACCGCCATCTAGGTCATCGTTGCCAGATCCTCCGGACAGCGTGTCTTTTCCGTCGTCCCCGGACAGAAAATCATCACCGGATCCACCTGACAAATTATCACTGCCGTCGCCACCGTTCAGGACATCCGCGCCAGACCCGCCATCGAGTTGGTCATCGCCTGTGCCACCGAACATCTCATCATTGCCCGAACCACCGTCCATAACGTCTTGGCCGTCTTCACCTCGCAATGTGTCAGCTTCGGATCCACCGCGGAGTGTGTCATCGCCCAATCCACCGATAAGAATGTCAAAGCCTGAACCACCGTCCAAAATATCATTGCCGATGCCACCATCCAGCATGTCGTGCCCAGCCGAGCCCATCAGGTGATCATCACCCTGCCCACCGAACAACGAGTCATCGTCTTCTATAAGAACATTGCCGAACTGGTCGTATCGCACACCGTCGTCGTCATATTGCGAGACAATGCCGCTGGTGGCACCGACGCCGGCTCCACCGTGCAGCAGATCGTTGCCGTCATCTCCTTCGAGAACATCCCCTGAACTACCACCTGTTAGGGTGTCTGTGCCGATCCCACCGTATAGTGCATCGCTACCAGCATTGCCTGAAAGGTCATCATCGTAGCTCAACGCGCCTTCGGTGGTCGCGACAAGTGTTAGATCCCTAACCAAAACGCTTGCATCCAAATCGACGGGCGCAAACGGACTGGTTGCTGTCGGGTCGGCGGCACCATCATTCGAATACGATTTCGGAGCCTCTTCGATAAGGTGCAAGCTGGCGTCACCGGTCACATCATCTACGATAACCTGGAAAATGGCGCCTGTTGCAGGTGTCGAGTCATCCATGTCGTGATCGCCTGAGTTGCCACCAACGAACAGGTTTCCGTCTGCGTCAATGATTGCAGCTCCAAACGTCATTGGCGGGACTCCATTCAGGACTTCACCGTCAATCACTGTCGATGTGACTGAAACCGTTCGAAACTCTGGTTCGCCCGAAGAGATGTCGACGATCAACATAACCGTAGCTGCACCTTCGGAACTTGGGCGAGAAACACCGTAGAACGACTGTGAGGCCGCGTCGAACGCAACATCGTAGACTTTGAAATCCACAAGATCGGATGGCAACTTGTATACTGTGGTTACCGGATTTCCATCCGCATCAAACTGATCAACATCGATGACTGCGATACGGTCCATACTGGATTGAAACGACCAAAGGTTGCCCTGATCATCAAAATCCCCGGTCCAAGACCGATATGGCGTACTGCCAACACGGTAGCTGTTTCCTTCGGCGTCCAGCATCACCAAATCAGAGCGGCTAACCACCTGTCCCAGTGAATCCACGCCGTCGCCTACTGCGATGGCATACAGAAGGTCGTCTTCCGTATTGTAACCCATTGAGTTCACATTGACCGTGCCCTCGACGCCCGCCATTTCATAGGCTTGGGTTTCGACATCAAACACATGCAGCGTTCCATTTAGAACCTGATAGAGATTTGATTGCCCATCGGCGAATGCGGAAACCGTCACGGTTTGCCCACCAATGTCGACATCCTTGTCATAGTGAAACGCAGGACCGGACGTATCAATTGTTGGACCGTTGCCTGACACGTCAATCGATCTGATCGTAATGGTCGAGCTGTCATCGTCAGCTGTGAATTGAACGGAATGAGATCCGAAGGCACCGCTCTGAGAAGAAAACTCGGCGACTACCGCACCATCGACCAGCACTTCGACGGCAGCCCCGGAACGACCTGCAGCAAAATTTGTCGCGAGATCCAGGTTCAGTTCATAGACTCCGCCCGCTTCGGTCGTAATCTGCTGCTCCATCTGCTGGTGGCCGTTTGCAAGATCAATCAATCCCCATTCGCCGTTCTCGGCGTAATCAGAAAAGCTGACAGCACCTTCTGTCCCGTCCAGCAAGTTTGCCTCTGCATAGTCACCGTGCAACACGTCATCGCCAGCTTGCCCTTGGAGTTCATCGTCTCCAGCAAGCCCTATCAGGGTCTCTTGCTCACTTCCGCCAAAAAGTTGATCGGACAAACCCGTTCCTGAAATTACATTTGAAGATACCGCAGGCATCATTTCACCTCCTACTTTCAGCTATTTGGAATATTGAATTACCAACCGATACCGTCGATCCGACGGCTCACCGGGCTCTCGGGGAACAAACGCACCACATCCACGACCGGCATCTCAGGTTTACTGGCAACGGCGTTTTGATAAGCGGGATTGCGGTGGCAGACGATGACAGCCTCGGCTTGTTCCATTACGTCTTCGATGCTGTCGCAAAGCATCGATTTGATGGATCCCGCCAGGCTTCGAATGCCAGAGCCCGCGTGATGCATGTAGGCTTGCAACCCACTCAGAGGGGTTTCTTTTGTCACCGCCGGATCATGCAGGACCAACTCCACCCCCTCGGCATGGAGCTCGGCCATGACTTCCAGAATAGGGCTTTCGCGCAGATCGTCGGTGCCGGGTTTGAAAGCCAGCCCCAGAACTCCAACGCGCTTGGCCCCCGTCTTTCGCAGCATCTCGGTCGCTTGATCGATCTGCTCTCGGTTTGAGCGGTCAAGGTTGCCGATCATGGGCAGTTCCACACCCAGTTCTTCGGCTATATGTGTTACCGCCCGCACCTCTTTCGGCAGGCATGAGCCGCCATAGGCAAAGCCCGGCTTCAGATAGTACGGTGACAGGTTCAGCTTTGTATCTTGGGTAAAGACATCCATGACCGCGTGGCTGTCCACACCCAGCGGCTTGCACAAGCGGCCGACTTCGTTGGCAAAGCAAACCTTAGTCGCGTGCCATACATTGTCGACATATTTGATAGTTTCAGCCACTTCGACTGTTGTCAAAATTGGATTTGGATCAACCGGCGCGAAGATGCGCTTCATGACTTCCGCCGTGCGAAAATCGTTGGTGCCAAGCACTGTTTTCGGAGGGTTATGGAAGTCATCTATGGCGACACCTTCCCGTAGAAACTCAGGATTGAAACACACACCAAAGTCCTGGCCTATCTTCTTTTCTGAAAGCCGCTCAAGGATCGGGACCAGTACGTTCATCGTGGTTCCGGGCGGGATCGAGCACCGCATGGCAAAGATGTGGAATCCTTCTTTTTGGCGAAGGCCAACTGCCATCGAGCGAGCCGCCTGTTCAATATAGCTATAGTCGCAGCCCCCGTCCGGAGCGGTTGGTGTTCCTACCGACACAAAGGTAACGTCGGTTTCGCGTACAGCTGCGCTCAGATCGTCGGTTGCAGAGATCAGCCCCTTTTTAACGCCTTGCTTGAGAGTTGAACCAAGATTTTCTTCGTGGATCGGACTCTCTCCGCGCGCGATCTGGCTCACTTTGTTAGGGTCGATGTCAACACCTACGACCCGATGCCCAAGAGATGCTAAACAGGCGGTTGAAACAGCGCCGACATAGCCCAGTCCGACAACACTGATCCGGGATTTTTGGGAAGACGCCGGTATGACAATTTCGGCGTCTTTCTGAGTAATTTTCCTGAGTTCCATAGATTTACCTCCGATTTAAATCCAAGGTAACGCGCTGATTATTTTGAGAAATGTATCTGCAGACTATCCGCGGCGCGCAAATGACGCCGGATGTATACGAATGGTCATCAAACCCATACGACAGAAAAAACCCGCGTGGAAATCCACGCGGGCCAGTCTTCAGGAGGGTGGTGCAAGTGAATCTAAGCTACAGCGACACGGTCATAGATATCCTCGTATCTCACAATGTCGTCTTCGCCTAAGTAACAACCGGATTGAACTTCGATCAGATGCAAAGGCAACTTCCCCGGGTTTTCCAACCGATGGACAGCACCCAGCGGGATGTAGGTCGATTCATTCTCGGAAAGCAGGCTGACTTTGTCACCAACCGTCACGCTTGCTGAACCACTGACGACAACCCAGTGTTCGGCTCGGTGCATATGGCTTTGCAGGGACAGCTTGGCACCAGGCAGAACCATGATCCGTTTGACCTGAAACCGAAGACCCAGCGACAGCGTTTCGTAGTAACCCCAGGGACGATGGCACCGGCGGAACATCTCGGCCTGGTCGGAGCCTTCGTTGCGCAACGCGTCGACTACCTTGCCGACTTCAGCACTGTGCGACATGTCCGCGACCAGAATTCCATCGTCGGTCGCGACTGCAACGATGTCCTTCAAACCCAGCCCGACCAACTTGATATCCGGGTTTTCCGACCTCAGCAGGCTGTCGCGGCAATCAATGGCTGTCGAATTTCCAGAAGTGACATTCGCCCCCTCATCCAGCTGCCCCTGATCCTTCACCGATTTCCAACTGCCCAGATCGGACCACCCGCAGTCCAATTCAAACCCTACGACACCTTTTTCGACATGCTCCATCACCGCATGATCAAACGAGAGGCTCGGACAGCGGGAAAAGGCATTTTGATCCATTCGGTAGAAACCCAGATCCTTTTGACCAAGAGCCAACGCAGCCTCGACCGGTGCAGACATGTCAGGGGCATAAGCTTCAAATGCCTTTAGAACGGTATCGACCCTGAACATGAACATCCCGGCATTCCACAGCCAGTCACCGCTGTTCAACATGCCCTTGGCGGTTTCGGCATCGGGCTTTTCCGCAAACGCAGAAATCAGCAGAGATCCTTGGTACCCGCCTGCAACCCGTAGGTACCCGAAACCCGTCGCGGCATGATCGGGTTTGATCCCAAAGGTGACGATCTTGCCGCGTTTGGCCGTTTTTTCAGCGCGCACCATAGTCCGGCGAAATGCCGGCACGTCCTCAATCGCGTGATCGCTGGGTAGGACAAGCAGGATCGTTTCCGGCTCTTCTTTGTACCGCAATGCAGCTGCCAGAACCGCAGCGGCGGTATTGCGGCCAACAGGTTCCACGATCAGTTCAGACTTTTCGGCATCAACATCTGCCAATTGTTGTTGCGCAATGAACCTGTAGTCTTCGCCCGTCACGATCAGTGGTGCCGAAAATCCAGGCTCGGCCACACGTTCAACTGTTTTCTGAAACAGGCTGTTGTCGCCATCCAGTTCGACGAACTGCTTTGGGTAACTCTTACGAGAGACGGGCCAGAGACGGGTGCCGGAACCACCAGCAAGGATAATTGGCTGAATCATGTGAAACCTCATCATTACAAGTCTGATTTCAGATTATCGGCCCCCGCCCTTATTGCTGTGTGTCATAGGCTTAAGCTCGCTATCGAAAGGATAGGTCTATTAGCCGAACGGCATCTCGATCAGACCGACATAGATCAGGATGGTGGTTAAAAACGTCAGGATAGCGGTGACCATCTGGAACTTGGCAAATCCGCTTTTTAGTGTCTCGGCAAAGCCCGATCCACCGCCTGAGCTTTGGTTGCCTCTGTTCGACCATTTCTGCTTGGACAGGTGAAAGATCATGTAGATCTTGACCGTCGCGTTGATCACTTGATTGAGATACAGGATGAACGGCCAAGTCATATCCGCGCGCCTGCTGTATCCGAACAGGAACAGACACAGCACGATCCGTGAAAACAGCACCCAGATGATGCAGTTCCAGAAGTAACCCGGCGCAATCAGGCTGCCGACAACGGCCATGACCGGACTGACCATCATGGTCCACATGGCGATCCTTTGATCAACGACACACCACCAGATGAAAAACGGCATTGCGGTCGGACCAAGAGCGATTGCGCGACTGCCATTCCGCAGCATGTTGCCCGACCAACGGCGGAAATTCTGAACCATCCGCATGAGGCCGCTTTCCTTGATGACCTCAATCGTGTAGACCGTGGCATCCGGCACGTAGGTCATTTTCGCACCCACGCTCAGCAGGCGATACCAGGTTGATTTGTCATCCCCGGACAGAAACCGGAAATTACCCCAAAGCCAGTGATGCAGGTGATCCGCCTCGATCGTGCGAATGAATTTTTCGTCTAGAATATGGCGCGCGCGAAACACGCTCATTCTCCCCGTCAGCGTCAACACACGACCCGACAAAGCATGGCTTTGCATCGCAAGGCGACGCTGGGCGAACCGCATGTCCAGCCATTTGGCGATCCAGGCCGGGCCATAGCATATGACCTCTTCATCTGTGGTCAGCGCCTGTAATTCTGGATCGCTTGCAAACATTGGCAGGGTTTTACGTAGAACGTCCCCGCCAAACAGGGCGTCGCCGTCCATAAAGATCACCAAATCATCAGGCGAGGCACCGGATCGACAGATCGCCCGCAGGATCAGACCAATCGCCATTCGCTTTCCCGGCTGGTTCTGTCGGATGAATACAAGCGTCGCCAGATCATCCGGGATATCTTGCGCATAGGTTTCGACAAAGTCGCGAATGATCTGCTCATCATATGCACTGCCTGTACCGATATAGATCGTCGTCGGAATCCGTTCGCGGCGGATTTGTCCAAGGATAGACCCCACAACACGTTTGGTGATGGAGGGTTCCTCAAAATAGGTCGTCATCTGAATATGAAGGCGTTTGGGGCGCCAGCCCGCATCCCAAATTGCATCCGCCCGGCGCCGCATGCCCGGCCATTTGCCTTTCGCATAAATCTGAGCCCTTAACGCATGGGTAAACCACCAACCAAATCGCCAGAACCCAAGTGTTCCAAGGACCATCGTGACGTGCAAAACACTCGGGTTGAAGAACCGGTTCGGTACGTTCGCCAACAGCCAGAGCAGCCCCATAAACAAGAGCAAAAACAAGGTGAACTGCGGTAGTGACCACTTGCAAAAATAGTTGGGAACATCCGTTTGCAGCTCCCTTAATCGCCACGCCAGATCCTTGTCGAACTCATATTCAGTCATCGGATCGGCCCACACGCGGGTCCATGGACTTTATCCAGGTACGGAAGCGTGTTCCCAGCTGTCGCTTTGCTTCCAGATTTACCGGGGCTCCCAACCGTAATTGGCTCTTTGTTTGTTTCGAGGACAGGCCGATTGCGCGAACCGTAACAATGATCCCGAACTCTCCGGGTCGTTCAGGATTGTCCCCTGCGCGCACGTCCCAGACCTCACCGGGAATGGTGATCTTCTTTCCCTTTTCATTGAAGCCGATGGTTGCGGGCATGCCGATGTAAATCGTTTCGGCAAACCGTTCCGACACCCATCCGATGGTCATGCGAGGCTCAGCCGTTTCAAAGACCAACTCGTTTGCCGTACCACCGAACGGCTGCCCCTTCCGAACAATGAAGTCTTGAACAATCCCGTCTGTTGCTGCGCGAACGTGATTGTTTTCAATTTTCTGTTGCTGAGCTTCTTTTGTTGCTTCCAACGCCTCTACCGCGGAGGCGCGATTGCGTTCTTCGGCTTCCAGCAAGTTTGCTACGATCAATACTGGATCGACCGACTGCGCCAGCTCAGGGTTGCGTTCACGAAGGCTAAGCCATTGGCGCCGTAGATCGTCAAACCCGCCGTCCTGCACAAACTCTGCATAGAAGCGCATGGCAGCTGCGACGCGTTCGGACAATACCTCCGAGTTGGATAGGGACCGAAGTTCTTTCAAAGCCTCGGAGATTTTGACATCCTCGGTGCGGGCAAGCGCCAGCTCTGCCTCGGTGCGTTTGAGCGCCGCCACAGCTTCCGCATCGTCCATCAAGAATAGAAGATCACCCTCGCGCACCTCCTGCCCAGCCGTGACTTCAATGTGTTCGATGTAGCCGTTGGCTGAAGGGAAAGAAGGGATCATTGGGGCCAGCACGCGCCCGTGTTGGATGTCAATTTGGTCCAAATTGGTGAAAATGTTGTTTCCAATAACGCCAGTCACCGCCGCTGCGATCAGCAGATAGGTCGCCACATTGAGTACAACACGCAAAGATCGTGGAAGAAATCTCGCAGGTTTCTGGGACTGTTCGCCTTCCGTTTCCTCCATCGGCACCAAGTCAACCGGAGTGTCGAGACTGGTTATCACATCTGCGCTGCTGGCCATTCGCCCAGACAACAGAGAGCGATAAAACAGAGCCAACGTCTCGCGTTGCCGACCGCTTAGACCTTCCAGCTGCACTGTGGAATTGGGGCCTGGCTTCGACAAACGTACCGGGAAGCGGATATCTACGCCTTGAAAAGGAACGCTAAGTGTCGCGCTTTTGGGGCATTCAGGCGCGTCGTCCGGCCATTCCAGCCCCGCAAGCGACCAGCGTTCAATCGCGACCACCGCGCCAGAGGGTGTCTCCACGACCAGCGGTGCTTTGACCTTCCAATCCAGGTCCGACCCCGGTGTTTCGTGTAATATACGCAATGTCGCCTCAGAAATTGTTGACAGGACTGAGGTAGCAACAAATCACAGCTTCTGACGGACACACCGACGCATATTTGTACGCAAATAAGATCGCTTCCCATACTAAAGTATATCGGGAAAATCTTCCTGGACCGCGCCAGAGCCTCTTATTGTGTTCTCGAACTTCCGCATTTGCGCTTTAGTTCAGAGGCGCGAGAATACAGCCTTGAGTTGAAACGCTTCACAACAACAGACTGCGAACATCGCTGAAGCGGTTTTATGTGAAGCGATCTCTGGTTGAGTGGCGGTCATTCAGTGGGACGAGTACAAAAGGCTGCCTCGCGGACGAAGCGAACTTTCGCTGCAAAATTGCGAAAACCAGTTTCGACGCCGGTCGGCCCATATGAAAATGCTGGATCTAAAGGATCATTGTGAACTCATATCTTGCGCCAAAAACGTTTCTGGGCTGTCCACCTCTTGCAAAACCTTACCTGTAATCAGCCAAAACCGATTGCCAACATTTCGCATGAAGCTGCGGTCGTGACTAACAAGCAAGCATGAAGCGCCGTGTCTGATCAATTCGTCCTCGAGAGCCTCTTGTCCTTCAATGTCGAGATGGTTCGTCGGCTCATCAAGCAAATAGAAATTCGGATTTTTGAGCCGCAGTATCAGCATCGCCAAGCGCGCCTTTTGTCCCCCAGACAGTGCACCGATTTTGGTGTCTTGCATCTGTATGTTCACGCCGGCGCCCGCCAAAACGCCACGTGCGCGTTGATCACCAATATCAAACTGCCCCGTAACAGCAACCATCGGTGTGTCGCTTTCCGAAAGCTGGCTCAGATGCTGGTCTGAATAGGCTGACACAACCGAAGGGGCACATTTGACCGCCCCACTGTCCCCTAAAAGCGCACCTTGCACCATCTTTATCAGTCGGGTTTTGCCGGTGCCATTGGCCCCCAGAAGCACGATGCGGTCTCCTGGCAAAATCCATTTCCGCCCGGTCTTGTACAACAAGCGACCGTCAGGCGCCTCAACCCGTGCGTCATCCAATGTGACCATAGCTTTGGCATGAGTTCCGCTGTTGACCAGTCTGATGTCACCAGCGCTGCGTTCGTAGTGGGCAGGTTTGGCAGATGCTTCAATCTGCGCCGCGCGATCATTAAGCTGTTTGGTCTTGTTCACCAGAAGATCAGACCCGGAATTGATGCCGATGTTCTTCAGCTTCGCCGCCTGCTTGCGTAGCTGCTGCGCTTTGTTCAAGTCATTGGCAAACCGCCGTTGGTCGGCAGTATCCGCATCATCAAGCGCCGCCCGTGCTGCTGAAAATGGAAGTGAAAAAACACGTGACCTTTTCGCGCGCAAAAACAGCGTTTTGTTGGTGGTCGCATCAAGAAATGCTCGATCATGAGAGGTCACCACAACGGGCACTTCACGTGACAAGGCAGACAACCAGTTCTGGAGTAAGCCTATACGATGCAAATCCAAATGATTGGTTGGTTCATCCAGTAATAGGATATCTGGCTCCTGAATCCAGGCGGCAGCTAATAACGCAGTCCTTTGCCACCCGCCGCTCAAGTCGATGAGCAGACGATGCTGCAACTCATACGGAACACTCAGATCACCAAGGACGATGTCCACACGCCAGCTTTCGTATTCTGCCTGCTCGGCAGGAAGGGCACCCAGAACCCACTCATAGAGAGTTTTGGCATAGGCGCGTTCCGGCACGTATTGGGTTACATATCCCGCTCGCAAACCACGCGCCCGGGCGATACTCCCGCTGGTCGGTTCGGACTGACCGGCCATGCATTCCAAGAGTGTTGTCTTGCCGCACCCATTTGCGGCAACCAATCCTATACGATCACCCTTGGCAATTGTCAGGTTCAGTTCATCGAAAAGGAGGTCGCCACGGATTACGCTCAAAGCGTTGATGGTCATCACAGTCATCGGAGTCTCTGTTCGTAGGAAGAGGTGCCGCGGTGCGGCTTTGGGAAGACCGTCAGAAAGGTTGTTTCTGGAGCCCGCCCTGTAAACGCATTTACAGGGCGAAACGGGGACCATGCTGAAGTCGGCGGATGATACGCATGTTCAGCTTGTGCCCTCCCGTTGTATATTGTGACTGTGTGCTCAGACCTTAAAAAACAATTCACGTCTCATCAAGCGGCTCGATAAGAAAAGCAGACCTTTGCCGCATTGCCAAAAATCGTAGGGATGGGCTCCTTCGAGTCCTTCGCCGCGTCCCGCCTAAATGTCAGGTTTTGAGTGCTCGGAGGGAAGATCTCAGACAAAAGCCATTGGACATTGCGGAACGGGTGTTACGTGAACCACCTTCTAGTTACATCGTCACCCATCTGGGTCTTCATCGCTCCATTGTCCAATTTCGTAAACACCCTGCTTTTTCATGCGACGTATGAACGCTAGGTAGTTAACTACGCGGTCGATCTCATCCAATTCTCCAGTGGCAAAGGCGACCGCAATCATCTTGAATTGGGCCTCAAGATCTTCCGCAATTTTTTCGTCTCGTCGAGCCAGACCCTTTCCAGTCCTCAAAGAAGCAGTAGTTGTTTTGTCTTCGCTCCACATCTCATCGAGATAGGCCTTTAGATTATGCGCGGGACTATTCGCGCCCAACGCCAAACCATCTCATCGCCAATAGCGACGACGAAACAGGTGACTTTGAGATCATGGCGGGGGAAGAAGGTGTATCGGTTACGTATCGATACAGAATAAGGGGTCTCGCGGTGTAGTGGCTTGCGAGGCCTCTTTCTTTTCTTCCTATGAAATTGTTACTAGCTCATCTTTGGGCACCTCCGTTGTCCATAACGTTCCGGCCACAGAGCTTCGGGAGTGGTCCCAAGCCTCTCTGCTATGGCTTTCTGAACATAATCGGAGCGCCTGTATCCTTGTGACACAGTAGACACCGAGCTGATGGAACGGCCGATGTCTCGGCTCAGCTTCGCCAGTGAACTGCCCTTAAGCCGAAGGTCACATCTGATCTGCTCATGTTTGGCGAGATCGACAATCAAATTCGCTGTCATGTCAAAGGTTCCGACTGATTCCGGTTACCAAAACCTACCAAAAGACCTCGCATATGTCATTTTTATTGTTTTTTAGCAATATATTACACATTCATGCCCCAAAGTTTCAATGCCATGTCGCAATACAATCAGCTAAGCTGCTGTAACGCCGACGGCTTTGCGCAAAATGACGCAAGTTGTGGTATCTGACGTTGAAGGAACTGGGCAAAGCTTGAAAACAGTAGTCGAAATAAGGTGCTGCAGAGATCCGACTGTTTTCTTGAGAGAGACGCCAAATGCGTGGCAGCCATACCTGCGTCGCAACATCCTCGCTTTGCTTAGACAAAGTAAAACCCATAAGGAATTTGCCACGCGGCTCGGAATTAGCCCGTTGGTTGTGCGACGGCTCTTGGACTTGCTTGGCGTCGATTATGTTCAACGCCTCAATAGGCAATATAAAAAGGGAAAAACCTGCTCAGATATTGCCAACGCAAACGGGATGAAGCCTGCAACACTGTCCAAACTCTTTAGGGAACGAGGCTTTGAGGTACAGCGTGGGGTTCGCAGACCCAAAGTGCCAAAACATAAACTGCGCCGCATCTGGACAGAGACCCAAGTAATCAACAGGGTGGCGCAAAAATTCACAATCCATTGGCAAACGGCGCTGCGTCTGCTTGAGGACGAAAAGCTGATCGTGGGTTATAAAGGTCGACCGAGAAAATTCTCAAAATCATCACAGCCGCCGTAGATTTTTCGCATGCGTCACAGGGGCATTCTAGCAGGCCCGGCTCTGTCTTTGCACGGCCCAAAGCGGACACTCGGCATTAGACTAATTTTCTGCACCAGCAGCCCCCATAGCGGACAGTCCTGCCATAAGGACAATGTGTCGCCAGATTAAGCGGCTTGAAACTCGCGAAATGATCATCGGGCGCTTCGTTGTGTACTGCCCAAACGGTGGTGCAATTCGACGAGTTTGCGTAAAAGCAACTGAAACAGCGAGATAACAGTTGCGTAGCCAGGACCTCAGCCTTCTAGTGATTTTCGATGCCATCATGACCGAGGGTTCGATTACGCGCGCTGCTGACAGGCTGAACATCACTCAGCCGGCTGTCTCCAACGCCGTCGGACGTATGCGTTCCATCTGGAAGGACGATCTGTTCATTAAGGACGGGCGCAACATTCGGCCCACGCTCTTTGCTCAAAACCTTTGGGCACAGGTGCGACGACCATTGGAAGAGATTGAAGATGCGATCAATCCGAAAGGATTCGATCCATCGACGTCCCATCGAGTTTTCCGAATTGCCGCCACGGACCTGATGGTGGATCTGCTATGGGCGGAGTTGCGCCAGCGGCTGGAAACGGAGGCACCAGCGGTCGTCGTGCAGACGCTACCCTACACGATTTCCAACGGCGAAAACCTGCTTGCCAGCGCGACAGTTGACGTTCTCATCGGTGCGAACAACCTCATGCCAGCCATGGCCACAAGTGAGATTCTGATCGAGTTGGACTATGTGTGTGTCATGCGCCCCGACCACCCGCTCGCAACCGGAAAATTGACGCTAGACCGTTTTGTCGAGGCTGATCACTTGTTGGTCTCCCTCTCGGGTGACACCCGCGGCTATACCGACACGGTTCTTGCTGATCATGGCAAGGCTCGCAAAGTCGCCATGACGATCAACAATTTTGCAAGCGCCACCAAGATGCTGGAACGCAGCAATCTTGTCTGTGTTTTGCCCTCAGTGACCGCGAAGGCCAGCATTGAAGCTGGCGTGCTTGTGTCGCGTCCGACCCCGGTTCCGGTTCCGGGACCAACGCTCAGCATGTTCTGGCATAAGCGCGTTGATCGGGACCCTGGCAATTTCTGGTTGCGAAGCCTGCTCAAGGACATCGTGGCACGCTCGTGACCCCTTGGCGAGCAAACGCTCCAACTGCCAAGCCCAGTTCATTCACTGTTGAGAAAGCTCCAGATGTCAGAGATGACGACCGAGCCTTCGCCCACCGCGGATGCGACGCGTTTGACCGAACTGGCACGCACGTCCCCGACCGCAAAGAGACCTGGGCATGTGGTCGCGTAGTCCGACTTCGCCCCGACAGTATCGCCACTGAGCACAAAGCCGCGGCTATCCAGCCGAGCGAGATCAGAAAGCCAATCCGTGTTCGGAGCAGCGCCCACCAAGACAAAGAGGTTTGGCGCATCGATCGATAGGCTTTTGCCCGCTTGGTCGACTGTGATGCTTTCGAGCGATGATTGGCCATTCAATCACGTCACACGAGTTTCAAAGTGGATGGTGATGTTCGGGTCTGCCTCAAGCCGACTTCTCAAATAATCAGACATGGACGCGGCCAAGGATGGCCCCGAACCAGCAGGTGAACATGGCTGGCATGACGCCTGAGGAACATCGCGGCCTGCCCTGCTGAGTTGCCGCCTCCGATGATGGCGGCCTCATTGCCACCGCAAAAGCGAGCCTCCATGTCGGTCGCGGCGTAATAGATACCCGCGCCTTCAAAGTCTTCCAACCGGTCCAGAGGCAGGCGTCGGTACTGGACGCCGGTCGCCACTAGGACGGCACGCGCGCTCACGTTGCTGTCGCAATCAAGACGAACATCAAAGCCACCTTCTTTTGCCTCGATGCCTGTGAACCGGCGGGGGAACAGCAAACTGGGTTCCGAACTTGAGGGCCTGGATGTATCCCCGCCACGCCAGGTCGGCGCCGGAAATGCCCGTTGGAAAGCCCATGTAGTTTTCGATCCGACTGGACGTTCCTGCCTGACCTCCGATCGCGATGTCATCGACCAACAAAGCCGAGAGCCCCTCTGCACCTGCATAGACCCCCGCGGCAACGCCTGCCGGACCGCTACCCACGATAAGTAGATCAAACGCGTCCCCGCTGCTCACGCCCTGGTCCAGCCCCAGTAAGTCAGCGATCTTGCGCGGCGTCGGCTCTTCGACGAGCTGGTCTTTCCCGAAAATCACGGCCGGTGTAGCACCCTGCCGCCCCGCATCAGGTCCCTGATCGGGTGTGGTCTCGTTGCCCAGCTCTTCGGCCACGTAGGGTATCTTGTTGCGGTCAGCGAAGGCGACGATCTTTTGCAGGGAAGGATCGCGACCCGCGCCAACAACCTTTAGGCTGCTCGCATGAACCTCGAGCTGCATCCGGCGTCTGGCGGCCATAACGCTGATTATGATGTCCGACATTTCGGGGACCCTGGTCATGAGTTGCAGCATTTCGACACGCGGAACCTCAAATGTCTGGGTCGCCTGAACCGCCCGCATCGGTAGAGTGACCTTCGTGCCGCTCAGAAAAGCGATGTCGCCGACAAACTGGGTCGGACCAATCGTGCCTTTCATCAAGCGCTGCTCGGTGTAGGTGTCGACGGCCTCGACCTCCCCTTCCAGGACGTAGACGAACCGATCGGCAGCCTCACCTGCAGGCAAAATGTATTGTCCGGGCGAGTAGTTTCTGATGGTTGCGATCTCGCGGGTTGCTGCAACGTGATCCAGAGAGAGCGGAGTGCGACGCATCTGCGTCAGGTCGTCGGCCAAGGGTTCCATGGTCGTCTCCTGTCTTTGGTATAGAAGTTTGATTGGACACACAGCGGATGCGTCTGAGGGACCAAGCCGCTCAAACGCAACTGCCATTTGCTCTCTGATTTCCGTGAGTGTGGGCGGACAAGAGCTTTATGCGGTCTCGCTAACCACCAATTGGCTCACGATCCTTTTCACAACTGGCGTGACGACCATGATCGCTGGAAGCGCGGCCAGGAAGCCAACAACCCAAGCGCGCAACCACGCCTCGATGAGCCCAGTAACAAGGCCAAGGTTGATCGCGGTCACAACCAGCGACATCAATCCGGACATCAGCAGCGCCATGAAAAAGTAGAAGGCATACAGACTATGTTTTGCAGGTAAGAAGTGCATCAGTGATTTCCTATTTTGGTTTGCCCTTTCAGCTCTCGGTCGGGTTGAAAATGGCTTTGTGTTTCATGATTCTGGAAAATCCGCGCTGTTGGTCAGCTCAGCATGTTCTCTGAATTGAGACAGCGCGGCCTCATAAGTGCCCGCTGCCTCCTCCAACGCTGCAGAGCCAAGTAGGAGCTGTTTGGGCGGTTCATCCATATCAACGATAGCCAGCATGGCTTGGGCTGCGCGGACGGGATCACCGTTCTGGTTTCCATTGAGATCGTCGATCCAATTGCGCGGCGTGTTATGGTCGTAGGCCTCAATGGCTTTCGAAGAATGCTTGAGGGAACGTCCGGCCCAATCCGTGCGGAAAGCGCTTGGCTCAACGGCCGTGACTTTGACACCAAAGGCTGCGGCTTCCTTTGCCAGCCCAGCACTGAGACCTTCGAGTGCGAACTTAGTCCCATTGTAGATGCCCCAGCCGGGGTAGCCGACCAAGCCGCCAATGGACGTGATGTTCAGCACATGCCCGCCCATCTGAGCTCGGAAATGCGGCATTGCCGCGCGCATCACATGCAACGGACCAAAGACATTGGTGGCGAACTGCCGTTCGACCTCGGCCGCTGACGTCTCTTCGATCGCTCCCATCAGGCCGTAACCTGCGTTGTTCATGACCACGTCGATGCCTCCGAAACAAGACACGGTTCGGTCAACCGCATGGCGAACGGCACTCTCATCGGTAACGTCCAAGATCTCTGCCTGAGCGCGCATCGGCACCGTAGCTTCGATTTCTTCCGCTTGGCGCGCATTGCGAACGGTCCCCAAGACACTATCGCCTCGATCAAGGGCCGCCTTCATCAGCTCACGGCCGAAGCCCGTGCTGACACCTGTGATGAACCAGGATTTTTGCTTCTTGGTGGTCATTGTCTTTTCCAAATCGCTTGATGTGTTTGATGGCGTGGGCTGATAGGACACGGTCCCCTGGCAACGCCCGAGGGCCTGCCGCAATCGCCTTTAGGTCCGTCCGTGGACGTAGATGGTTTCGCCGTTCTTTGCGCCTTCGGCACTTTTGCGGAACGCTTTGGCGGCCACGGCAGCCGGCACGGGCTCAAAGCCTGCAAACGCGGCTCCAAAGAGGTGAACCGACTCTTCCAGGATCGTTGGGCTGACCACGTTCACACGGATACCCCGCGGTAGCTCGAGTGCGGCGGCGGCGGCAAACCCCTCCAAGGCGGCACAGACAGTTGTGGCCGCGGCGCCATAACAGATCGGGTCCTGGCTGATGATCCCAGCAGTCAGCGTGAACGACCCGCCATCCGTGATGTGTTTCGCACCCTCCATCACGAGATTGATCTGACCCATCAGCTTGTTATCGAGGCCAAGTTGCCACTCATCCTGTGTGATGTCGCCGAGAGGACCGAAGTGGACCGCCCCTGTCGCTGAAACGAGAGCATCGAACGAGCCAATCTTGTCATACATGGCCCTAATCGAGGCAATGTCGGCAATATCGACTTGGATATCACCATCCTCGAAACCGACTTTCACGACCTCATGATCTTTTTCTAGTTCGGCAGTTACGGCAGTTCCAAGCGTTCCGGTTGCACCTACGATAATTATCTTCATGTTCTGTCTCCGACTTCGATTTCATCGAGAACCAATTCGGTTCCGCTGAGACAGACATGACGACGACTTCACATAACTAGAAATAGTTTATAGGCATAAAACCTATTCACGTATGTGATGTGTTTTCCGCATGATCCCAATCCCACAACGACCGGCAAACCTCCGGCTTGCACATCCGGAAATCGAAAATCATGCAACGACCCATAGCTTTCACTCGACCTATACCTCAGATGTTGCGGTTGCAGCTCGCATTGCCGACGTTCGCCACGGTTGCAAAATGTAGCATCTTTTTGGGACCCTGACGAAGCAAGCTGTCCACCCAGGACAGGAAAGCCATTGGGTCTTTTGCCGGCAAAATGTGATCGGCTTCGGGAATTGCATAACCGCACACATTCGTAAGACCTGCGGCAGCTTTGCTTGGGATCGTCCAGACATCTCCTGATTGCTGACCCCACGCCACGTGAACCGGCATCGGCAGCGTTTCAAGGTCAGCGACCGTCACCGAAGAAAACCGGTGCTTGGAACTGAGTAAGGGTATCAGCGTATGCGCATTGTCCAAACAAATCTGGCGAAGGTCCGGCGGAAGTTTTCCGAATGTGCCAGGCCCGCCGACAGCGCCGATAAAGGCCTTCAAAACTGCGATCCTGTCGGCCGTTGCAGTGGCCTCCGTGACAGGGAAAAAGGTTTCCTGCATGCTCAATTGATGCAGTGCAATGCCCAAGGGAGTGCTTACAAGACTTGTAGAGCTGGGCTCGTAAACTGCGACGCCCGAGATCAGGTCGGGTCTGTCGACGCTAAGGCGTAGGGCGATGTTTGCGCCATAGGACCAACCCACAACAAAGACCGGGCCGCAATCTAGATTTTCGATGATAGAGGCAACGTCATCTGCGTGGGTTTTCTCGTTGAACTCCAACGTACTTGCTGGCCAGTCGAACTGCCCGAACCAGCGTAAGGTCGGAGCGATGCATCTGTACCGTTGCGACAGGTTCTGTACGTGAGGTTCCCAGATCCGGTGATCGCAGGCCGCGCCGTGGATGAACAAAATGGGTGCCCCGGCTCCGCGATCAATGCAGGGAAAACGGTCGGTTGATACGTGTATTGTCATGAAACTGACTCCGGTCAAGGGATTAGATGGACAGTTGAAGATCAGGGCCGGTCGGGCAACGATCAGGGCGTTCACCTGGCTTCAAGGGTCTCGCGTGCCCGGTTGTTTGCCATGCGATTGGAAATGGGATGCCACCCAATTTGCCGGTATCTGCATCGACACGAAACTTCGCACGGCGCAACGCGGTGGCCGCGCGGCGGTTCAACTGGCAGCCGCCAAGTAGAGAAGCCCAGGGGCGCTGTACGATATCCTGCACACGTGAAATCCAGGGCGTCGGTGCGCTGACATGCTCACAAAACAACACCTCGCCATCTGCGCGCAGCACGCGCCGGGCCTCGCTCAGCACGGCTGATACGTCCTGAACGGTGCAAAGCGTATAGGTCAGCACCACGGTGTCGATACAGCCCTCCGCAAGTGGCATATCCTCACCGAAGCCCTGCACCAGTTCGACCGGAATGCTTGACTGATCAGCCAGTTTCTGTGCCATGTCCAAGCTGCTCTGGCAGGGGTCTAGCCCGATGAGTTTGGTGACGCGATCTGCATCATAAAGTGGAATGTTCAACCCCGTTCCGACGCCGAGATCCAGAACGACGCCCTTAGCCTTGGGAACGATGCGCTTGCGTTGCTCTTCAAAGGCGCGCGCGCCACAGCCGCAATCGACAATTCGGGGAAGGATATGTTTATTATAAAAAGACATGGTTTTGCTCTCTGCCAGGTGACGACGCAGAAACCATGTCGGGGATTGATGTTATGCACTTGGTGAAGTTCTGGAGAAGCAATGAAGAAACGCTGGATTTTCAGGTCTTTTGAACGCTTTGCGCAAGACCGCCCCACCGATGCTTGAGGTGAGAAGTCCATGATCTACACCTTTTCCAACTGCACTCTGGACATCGACCGGCGCACGTTGGTGCGCGATGAGGTCGCGCAGCATATAGAACCTCAGGTCTTTGATCTGCTGGTTCTGTTGGTTCAGGCCGAAGGGCGGACCGTTACCAAAGACGAGATCGTCACGCAGATCTGGGGTGGGCGCGCGATTTCGGACGATGCGATTACTAGTCGAATCAAAAGCGCGCGAAAGGCCATCGGCGATAATGGGCGCTCGCAGCGTTTTATTCGCACGCTACCGAAGATCGGGTATCGCTTTGACGGACAAGTGGATGCGCCATCCGCCGATCCTCAGCAACCCGCGCCCATTGCCGCGCCGGACCCAGGTGATGCACAGGCGACTGAGATAGGCGCGCCTGAGATTGGCTATATAACAGATCGAAAAGGCCGCTCTATTGGATATGCGGTTCACGGCGACGGCCCGATGGTCATAATCCCTCCATTTTGGGTCACCGCGTCTGATCTGTGGCACGATTATTCGGATATTCAGGAGTTCTTTCTGACCCTGGGCAAAGGGTTGCGAATATTGCGCTATGATCGGCCAGGCTCGGGCCTCAGTCGCTATGCACACCCAAACGTGACACTGGAGGATGAGGTCACACTACTTGAGGATATGATTGCGGCGCTTGGAACTGAGCGTTTTTCGTTTCTGGCGATCTCGGCAGCGGGGCCTGTGGTCATCCGATACGCGGTTACGCACCCAGCACAGGTTAATCGCATTTGTTTCTATGGCACTTATGGTTCAGGCAAGGATCTGGCACCGCCGAAGTCGCAAGCCATGCTGCTGGCGCTGATCCGGCAACATTGGGGCGTCGGATCGCGCGCCCTTGCGGATATCTTCGTGCCCTCGGCGGATGCTGAAGACAGGCATCGATTTGCAGCCCAGCAACGTGCTGCTGCGGACCCGGAACAGGCGGCTTCAATGCTGGAACTGAGTTGGCAGATTGATGCCAAACTCGATGTGCCCAAAGTCGATGTCCCGACTCTTGTACTGCATCGTCAGGGGGACCGTGCCGTTCCAATTGAGCACGGGCAATGGTTGGCACGCTCGATCCCAGGTGCTCGGCTGCAGTTGCTGCCCGGAGATGCACATGCACCTTGGTTCGGACCGATGGATATTGCAGTGCAGGCCAATTCATTTTTGATTGGATAGCTGTTCGTGTTCTGACTACGGCCCTTTGCTGCCGTTGAGCACCCCATCTGCATGCTGCATTCGCAGCCCGCATTGCTGCCATTCGCTGCGAGTGCAAAACTAGGCTACGTTTGGATCCACGGCTTGTGGGACAAAGTAGCCGCCGCCGTGATGGATGGGTTCCTTGCATGGCGTTAGAACGCATGGAATGGGATCATGCTCGTCGGGCGCTATTCGGCAAAGTTCAATCTATGTTGCGGCGGACGTAGGCTCACAGCCTGTCCACCGCAAAGATTGCTTACGCAGCTTCTGAGTTGCTGCGCGTCCACGTAAACTGTGTGAAGGCAGGATCTACTGGTGTTTGGGCGATGTGGTTGATGTAGTTGCTTAGCACCTTTTGCGCCACGCCGAGGATAACTTCGAGAACCTGCTGTTCACGATAACCTGCGGCATAGAATGTGTTTAAGTCATCTTGGGTAACCTGGCCGCGATTGCGCACAACGACCAGCGTGAAGGTGCGCAGCGCTTCCAATTTGGCGTCATTCAACGGTGCCTCGTTGCGCAGGGCTTCGTTCAGGGCAGGATCGACATTCATCATGCCTGCGAGCGCGGTGTGGGCAGGGACACAGTAGGTGCATTCGTGCTCCACATTGATCGTCTGCCAGACGACGGTCTGCTCTTTTGCGTTGAAGCTGGTTTTTTGAAAAGCCTGATGGATGGCACCGTATGTTTGGAACAGTTGGGGCGCACCGGCCATGACTTGATATAGGCCAGGCGCAAATCCAAAGGTCTTTTCGGTCTGAGCGAGCCTGTCTTTGGATGCTTCTGGTGCTGTCTCAACGGTGTGTCGTGTCAGTCGGGTCATTGGGGTTTCTCCATTTGGTGAGGGGTTGGGGAGGGAGTAGGTCAGGCGATGCTTTTCTGGCCGCCGAACCATTTCGTGGTCTCGCGAATGTCGAACAGAAGGGAGATCGTGTTGACGACAAAGACGATGACGTAGGCTGTGTAAGTGAAGCTCGCATTGGCAGGGGTCTGGAGGAGATAGTTGCCGAGGATCGCAACCTGCGGGGCCCAGAAGAGAAGATGCGGCAAGGCCATCGCTGCGGAAAACCCGTTCTGCACCCAGGCGATGCCGAGATTGGGTATGAAGCCGAGCATGGAAAGCAGCGGCACAATCAATCCAAGCGGACCGTCTATGAGTGCAAGCGTCAGGAAATTGGCTGGCGCGAGAACAAGCATCATCCAAATTTGGGTTGGCACAGTCAGGCGTCGAAACGAGGCGTAGAGGTCTGAAATTTTCTTCATGGGACTTTCTCCGGAACGGGTGCGTGGCTCAACTGGCCAAGGCGGTCACAGTTGAGGGGGATTTATAGAAGTCAGCGATTGAGAGGACGTGGCGTTGCCCGTTCTCTTCGAAGATCAGTTGGGGGACGCCGCCAAGGTTCAGGCTTGCGAGTGTTTGCTTGGCCTTCTCCGCGATTTGCGTAGCGGCTGCCGCACCGTCTTCGAGTTTTGCGGTAACGCCTAGCCGCCAGGCAGCAGCTTCTACGGCCGCGCGGTTTTGCGCAGATATGCCATCGATGTAGCGTTGGTTTTGCAGGTCGTGCGCAAGGGTTATTTCTGTGCGAGCACCTTGGTCGTGCACGAGGGCGGCGGCCCAAGCAGTGAAGGTCGAATCCAGAACTTCCGTTGGCGACCCGAGCACGTGATCGACGTAGCGCTGATCAAATGCCTGTCCGGAGAGCCCGGCAACCCGCGTATCATGTGCGAGCGCTACCTTTCCAAAGCCATCGGCCATACGGTGGGTGTTTGCGCCTTGAAAGAGGTGGATGTGGAGCATTGCCACCTCGGCACCGCTGTCGATCAGGGCGGCGATCACGGGGTGTGCGCCGCGACACCAACCGCAATAGGTGTCGTAAATGTAGGTAAATCGGCGAGACATCGCGTTGGCCTTTTCCTAAGTCGGTCTGAACTGTTGGAATGAAGTTAGGTGCGTGGCGATGTCACCTAAAGACAAACTATATGTAAGCTAGGTCAACTAAAGACTGACATTAGATATGATCCGCGTTAACGTGCTATCGAGCGAGAGACAGCGGATATGTCAGAGAACCTGAACAGGCTTACCTACTTTGTGGCGATTGCAGAGGAAGGCACGATCACAGCCGCTGCCGCGCGGTTGCGGGTGTCCAAGGCGGTTGTCAGCAAACAGCTCCAACTCTTGGAGGATGACCTGGGCGCGACGCTTGTTCTTAGGAACTCCCGGCATTTCAATTTGACCGAGACGGGCGAGGGTTTCTATGAGGCCGCGCGTGCCGCAGTTGCGCAAGCCAATGACGCCTTTCATCTGGTGCGGAAAGGTCGCGATGAGCCGTCCGGAGAACTTCGTGTGACGGCCCCGCATGAATTTGGCGTTGGCTATGTCGCGCCTGCGGTCGCAGCGTTCAGCTTACTCTATCCTGCTCTCAGGATTGATCTGACGTTGAGCGATACACGGTTCCACCCGGTGGAATCGCGGTTTGACATCGCGTTTCGCGTGGGCTGGTTGGAGGACTCGTCCAATACTGCGCGGAAACTGACGGGGTTCTCTCAGGTTGTGGTTGCCGCGCCATCCATTGTCGAGACATTCGGGACGCCGCAAACGCTCGACGATCTTGCGCGCCTTCCTTTCATCGAGAACAGGGCGTTGAAGACGCCGTCCAAACTGACCTTTACGGACAAGCGTGGCCGGAGCCGAGATCTGACGTTTCAACCATCTGTTACTGGAGATACGACTCAGGCTGTCCTGTCGGTGGTCAAGGCCGGAGGTGGCGTCGCAAATATGCCAGATTTCATAGTTGTCGACGCACTCAGAACTGGGGAACTTGTCGGATTGCTCCCTGAGTTTGCATTGCCGTCTGGAACAATTTCCGCCGTTTTCCCGCCGACAGCCTACCGTTCTTCTGCGACGCGCAGATTTACCGACTTCTTTTTCGAGCGTTTTCGCGAGCAGCAGAGGCGATCCACCGAAACCCAAGATGGACTGTGATAAGCGGCGTCCTGTGCGCGAAACAGGTATTGGCACCGCTGAAACAACAACATGAAAAGCTATACCGGCCCTTTGCGGTCATCCCAGACACATTACTGATGCTGCAGTTGCAGCCCGCATAGCGGACATTGATCAACAAATGTCGGGTCAAGCGCGAACATCTCCTGACCCTGGACGTGCTGGCCATAGATCTCCTGTCAGTTGACAATTTTAGAGTGCAGGCTCGGGCATTCACGTCGCATCAATTGAATATTAATAAACCACTTGTTTAATTAACCAATTGGTATAATAATTCCCTATGACCAAAGATGACCAGCTAGACGCCGCGTTTTCCGCACTTGCGCATCCGGCCCGCAGGGCAATTCTAGCCCAACTTGCAAAGGGAACAGCCAGCGTGAACGCCTTGGCAGAGCCGTTTGATATGACCTTGCCTGCCGTGTCGAAACATATTCGGGTGCTGGAACGTGCTGGACTGATTTCCCGAGAGAAAAACGCCCAGTTTCGGCTGTGCAAACTCGAAACGGCACCGATCCAAGAAATCGCAAGTTGGACCGAGAGGTATCGGTCGATTTGGGAGGCACGTTTCGAAGCACTGGAAACTCTTTTGGCTGACATGAAGGAAAACGATACATGAGCGAAGAGAACAACTGGGTTCGGATCGAGAGGGTGTTTGATGCGCCGATCGATCTTGTTTGGAAAATGTGGACCGATCCGGTCTTGTTCAAACAGTGGTACGGACCGAACGGCATGTCGGTCCCGACAGCCGAGATGGATGTCAATGTAGGCGGAACCCGCAAAGTCAGCATGGCGATGCAAACACCCGAGCGATCAATGGAGATGTGGTTCACCGGTGTCTACAAAGAGGTCCGCGCGCCGGATCGTCTGGTCTACACGGAAAGCATGTGCGACGCGGACGGCACCATTATTTCACCGCAGTCGATGGGGATGCCGGATTCCTTCCCAGACATCACGGAGGTCATCGTCGAGCTGAGCGAGGTCGACGGCAAGACGCGAATGGTGATGGTTCATGTGGGTGTCACCGAAGGCACGGCCGGGGCTGGTGGTTGGAACCAGGCCTTCGATAAGCTTGCTGCTTTCGCGCAATCGTTAAACGAAGACCAGCCGTAAGATGCGCGAACTTGCGGTACTGTCCTTTGTGACACTGGATGGGGTGATGCAGTCGCCAAGCATGCCCGATGAAGACCCGTCGGGCGGCTTCACGCAAGGCGGTTGGGCGGCCCCCTATTGGGAACACGTGATGCCGCATGTTGAACGCGTCGCCATGTCGGAAACTTACGATATCCTTTTTGGGCGCAAGACTTATGACATCTTTGCCGGACATTGGCCAAACGCGCCGCGTTCTGATCTTGGCGATCGGTTAAATACCGCGCGAAAGTATGTGGCCACTTCGCAGAACTTACCACTTAGCTGGGAAAACTCACTCGCGTTGAACGGAGACGTCGCGAAAGCTGTGCAAGAGTTGAAGGAGCTGGACGGGCTGCTACTACAAATCCATGGCAGCTCTGCATTAATCCAAACGCTGCAGTCTCACGATTTGATCGACGAGTTTCGGATTTGGACCTTCCCAGTTGTCGTCGGCGCGGGAAAGCGGCTGTTCGAGGGCACCGCATTGCCACGCGCCTATGCTCTTGCGTGGGCTGAAACTCTTGGAAACGGAGTTACTCATCAGTGCCTTAGGCGGTCGTGACTGGCGTTCGCCTTACCCCGCGCCCCGAGGGGCCGGGTGGATCAGGCACTAAGATCCAGCTGACCGGTTCACCCACCAGTCGTGCATCGATGTGAACACTGGGGCCAGCGCCAAGCCATCCGCACTGGCCGAGTATTCCACCCGTGGTGGCACCTCCGCATAAACCTTTCGGGTTACCAGCCCATCGGCTTCCAGCGCACGAAGCTGGTTTGTCAACATCGTCTGGGTGATCCCGTCGATGGATTTCCGCAACTCGCCAAATCGCTTGGCGCCCTGAAAGATCAGAATCTGTAGAATAAGCAGCTTCCATTTGCCGCCAATCATCCCGATGACACGCGGTGCTGGGCACGCACTTGCATCTGGAATTTGTGCTTGAACTTGGTCGACAAGGGCCTCAGACATCATGTTTTCCTCAATAGTATCATTTTCGATAGTATAGCAAAAAATTCTGCCTACTTTTCGGATAATACCTTGGTGGATATGTTTCTGCAAACACCCACCCACGGAGGAATGTGAATATGTCCCTGGAAATTTGGACCGTAAGCGGGGCCCCCAGCCCCTGGCGCGCAGCCCTTGGAATGGCCTTCAAAGGCCTCGACCATGAAGTCCACCTGCTGTCCGCCTCGCAGAAAGAGCACAAATCCGACGCGTACCGTGCCATCAACCCGCGCGGAACGGTTCCGACGGTAAAAGACAGAGACGCGACCCTTAGCCAATCCATTGCCATCCTGGCCTGGCTGGATCGAGAATATCCAGACCCTCCCTTGTTTGGGGACACACCACAGGACGCGGCGCTGATCTGGCAACGAACGATGGACATCTTCGACTATCTGCCAGACGCAACAAGTGGTGTCCTTTCACCGATCTTCTTTCAAGGCGCGGACGAAGCCACCGACGACCTGAAAGACGCCAGCGAGAAACTGCAGTCAGAACTTGCTCACTTAACCGGCATCCTGGTCGAAAACCTTTACCTGTCTGGTGAACGACCGGGCGCGGCCGACGCCGTCGCCTTCCCGCATGTGCGTCTTATCCAACGGGCAACGGAGACGAAACCGATGATAATGCAAGCGCTCGGCCTGCCAGACCTTACGACCGTATCAACCGAAATCGCAGAATGGGTCGCGCGGATCGAAGCCCTTCCAAACGTCGCCGCAACCTTTCCGCCCCATTGGGCCGAAGCTGCTTAAGGACAACCAAGATGACAGCACCAAGCTACACAAAGTTCATAGACGTTCAGTCTTCCCCGTCCGCCGCGTTCGACGCGGTGACCAAGGGTGTCGCCCACTGGTGGACCCGACCCGATCAGCCGCTGGCAAACATCGGGGATCGCGCGAAATTCACTTTCCCACCCGGTGTGTCCTATTGGACATTCGAATTGACCAGTGCAGAAGAACCAGCGCATGTCGAGTGGACCTGCGTTGATGCCTTACATGTCCACGAGGGCCAACCAAAAGAGATTGAAACTGAGTGGCTCAACACCAAGGTGCTGTGGCAAATCATCGAGCAAGAAGGTGGTTCTAAAATTGAGATGCAGCACCAAGGGCTCACCCCCGACTTGCTATGCTATGATGTTTGTGAGGCGGGCTGGGATATGTTCTTTCTGGGCAGTCTCAAACAATACCTCGACACAGGGCAAGGCGAGCCTCACCAAGGATAGTCCGGGCCTGAATTTAAAGAGATTAAGTTTGGTCACCTCAGATCGTCAAAGAAGCAAGAAAGTCCGGCTGAAGGCCGCTATTGTTTTCAGCCTGTGTGCCGCAGGATGGCTTGGCATTGCGCTTTCGTCGCCGGTCGCAGCCGATGCAGTAGATGTCGAGCCCAATGTAACGGCCGCAGGCGCCCAAATTGAAAACACGACGATTGTGATCAGACGCCTGTCTGATGGCCAGCTTTGGATTGCAAACCGCGACCGCGCCGAACAGCGATTTTCGCCGGCCTCTACGTCCAAGATCCCTCACAGCTTGATTGCGCTGGAAAATGGATTGGCGACGTCCGAAACAGTGTTTCAGTGGGACAATGTTCCAAGAAGTAACCGAGCATGGAACCAGGACCATTCACTCAAGTCCGCGTTCCAAAACTCGGTTGTTTGGGTCTATCAGGAGATTGCCCGAACCGGCGGGCAGGCTGTGATGGCGGACGGGTTAAAAAGCTTCGACTACGGAAATGCAGATGTCGGAACCATCGACCAGCTCACCACCTATTGGCTGGACGATACACTGACCATCTCGGCACTGGAGCAAGTTGAGTTCTTGTCAAAACTCGCTCTAAAAATGTTGCCGCTGTCTGAAACCACATATGCAGCGGCACGAGATATCATGGTGACCGACACACACGCCAATTGGACTATGCGTTCCAAGACCGGCTGGCGGTACAGCCAGACGGACATGGACATCGGGTGGTTTGTCGGGTGGCTGGAATGCGCGAGCGATACTTATGTCTTTTCTCTGAATATGGACCTACCGGACACGCGGTTTCTTTCAAAAAGAAAGGCGGTCACATACAGCGTTCTGGACGACATCCATGCCTTTGAATGCGATTGAGAACGGCCCTAACCGGACCTTCACCCCATGGTCTCCATGCTGCGGCGCGGCCGGTCGAACCTGCCATTCCCTGCGAGCGCAGAATCAAGGGCTGCCTGAAATCGCGAAATGCGGGACAACTCTGCCGTTGGTAGCACAACAATCAATGTCTGGTTCCGCGAGCAACAATCCGCACGGCCTTGATCGCGGTGTTGCGCTGCGCCTATAGCCCAGTGCCGTCCGAGCAGGCCGAACAGAGCCACAATGGGCGCGCCGCTTTTTTGAACCAAGGACAGGCTGACTTGGTATCGGTATCTTAGGTACCGATTGTTTTCTTAAATATGCAGTCTGAGAAAGCCCCCTGCACGTCAAAAAGAAAGTCCTTCTGACAAGAGCTCTAAAATGAGCTCCGCAAACACTAGCCGCGCGGTAGTGCGATGTTGTTGCTACCTTCAGGCTCTGGTCCAAAGCCATAATCCATTCGGTGCATCTGATCGATCACACGTGACATTTCTTCATTCGACAAAACCGGCGGTTCCCCAAGCGGTAGCGCCTGCACATAAAGTCGAGACAAAGTCTCGACCTCTGTCGCCAACCAAAGAGCCTTGTCCAGTGTCTTGCCGATCGCGATCTGCCCGTGTTGAGCCAACAGACACGCTGTTCTGCCTTTGAGCACCGCCAGCACCGCCTCAGATAGCTCATGCGTCCCAAAAGTAGCATATTCGGCACAGGGGATGGTCGTTCCGCCAGCTACTCCGACCATGTAGTGGAAAGCCGGGATCTGGCGGTGATGGCAGGCAAGAGTCGTTGCGTAGATCGAGTGGCAATGCAACACGACATCGATGTCCGGGCGGGCTTTCAGAATATCGCGATGGAAACGCCATTCAGATGATGGCCTGCGCCCGACATACGTGCCTTCGAAATCCATTTCTACCAAATCGTCGGGGATCATCTTGTCATAGGGCAAAGACGACGGTGTTATCAGGAACCCATCCTCGAAACGGACCGACAGATTTCCGGCCGTGCCCTGATTGATCCCCGTGGAGTTCATTTTCAGACATGTCTCAACCATGCGCTCGCGTAGATCTTTTTCAGTCATATGATTGGCCTCCTTGTCGATTTGCGGCCTCGCGCCATTGCGTCGCGTACTCCGTCAGGCCCGGCAGTACAATCGGTACGACCGGTTCAAGCGTCAGAGGCGTCGATGGGCTACCCGACGCCCTGCATGCAAGTTGCAACGCACCTGCGACAACTCCATGAGTTTCATGCGACGCTTCTGTGCGAAGGCCCGGACGCAAGGCCGCGACGATTTGCGCGTACATTGGGTCCTTTAGAAACGTGCCATCCAAGATGAGCCTTGAGCCTCCGTCCAAGAAATCAGTGCAGGTGACTGTCAGCAATGCCGAATGCAGAACCGCAAGCGCCGCGCGCTCAGCTTGGTTTTCTGGAGGAGCACCGACAATATGACCTCGTCTGGCTGAGCCTGGAAACTGCCCGTCATTGTCACCAAAACTCGGCATGGCCATCGTACCCCGTGCGATCAGTCGCGCCACGACCTTTTGTTCGGCAACTTCATTGATTGTGTCTGCTCCGGCAATGGCCGAAAACTCTCGCCCACCCATCGTCAGTGCCCCACCGATCGGGTTGCCATCCATATCTGCGTTAATCGTGGTGCCAAGTGACTGATCTAGTTTTCCGGTTTCAACGTCATGCGACAAAGCGACAACCCAGGTTCCCGTAGAAACCAGTGTAAAATCCTTAACCTGAGCGGCCAGATAGCGAAAAAAGTTGGCCGTGGAGTCATGTGCTCCGGTCAACACCACCATGTCCTGAGGTAAATCAAATCGCTGCACAAGGTCCTCGCGCACCGGTCCGAGAGGGTTCCAGGCCGCCTTGAATTCTGGCATAAGTGTTTCCCAACCTTGCTCCAGAACATTCGGCGTCCACCGTCGCTGCGGTACATTCCACAGATGCGACTGCGCCCCCATTGCCGAGTATTCAGAGGCCGCGACTCCGGTCAGCCACCAACCCCAAAATTGCGCGATGTTCAGAAAGTGCCGAGCGTTGCAAAACTCTGCCGGGTATATGCGTTCCATCCAAAGCAACTGACGCGCTGCATGCGTGGATGCCATCATCACCGGGCTGCCGCGATCCTCGAAGGTCCCCGCTTTTTTGCGATATTCTGCATCAATGTCAGCAGGGCATGCCTGCTCATAATCGATCATCGGCAAGGCTTGTCCCGCACCGGCGCCGTCTACGTCCGAGCCGACAAGTACCCCGCCTGACCCATGCCCGACCGGAACAATCGTCCGGATTGGATGCCGCTTGCAAAGCTCTGCAAGCGTTGTGATCAACCAGATCGAATTGCCTTCCAAGTCATGGTATCGCCAGGTCTGACCATCCAGAACCGAGTTTGAGGTCGACCGACTCTCAAGCAAAGTGCCGTCTTTGTTGGCAACCCAGAGTTCAATGTTGGTTTTGCCAACATCGATAACAGCGATATCAGCTTTTCCAGTCAAAAGCTTAGCACGTCAGCAAATACACCGCCTCTTACATCCCCAACTGAACCTGCTGCTGTCATCATATGAGGCGGTACTGGGCCGCTTTGTTCCTGAGGAACGGCAACCCCTTGTCCATAACGTCTTCGAAGGAAGGGGCAACAGGCCGCCACACAGCAAGACCGTACCCAATCTGAGGGGGCATGTTGATGAAACTTTCCATCGCAAGCCCCCCCTTGAAGCCGATCGCGGCCAGCGTGGCGTAGATTTCGTCCCAGTCACAGGTCCCCTCGCCTGGTGTGCCGCGGTCGCTTTCCGACAAATGAATGTAGCGCAAGTGTTCTCGTGCATCGAGGATACCGTTGCCCGCGCCCTTTTCTTCGATATTCATGTGATACGTGTCGAGATGGATGAAGATGTTGTCGGCCCCCACCTTTTCGATCATGTCGACCGCCTGCCAACCTGTATTGATCAAATGGTTCTCGTAGCGATTTACCGGCTCGATACCAAAGGCGATCCCAAGGGTCCTAGCATGTTTCGCGGCCCTCTCTAAAGCCCGAGCAATATTATCGTATTCTGCCTGCGTGGGTGGTACGCCTGTGCGTTCTCCGATGCCGCCATAAGTGACGCCGGAAAGGGCTTCGGCACCCATCTTACTGGCCATGTTCATAGCGTCGACAAGGTGCTCGATTGCGCCGTCTGGATTGACTGACGCCCAGTTTTGTTCGGGCAGCCCGAGCGAACAGACCGCCCGCATTTCGTGTTTTTCGAGCAAGTCGCGCGTGTGAGCCGCATCCACAACGCCGGTATCCAGCAAGGCAATCTCGATGAAATCCATCTGGTAGGCAGCCGCAGCGGGTATCGTCCGCTCGGCCCCATCACGATCCCAATGCATCGTCCACATGCTGGTATGTACGCCGAAACCTTCCATGATCATGTCCCTCTTCGTCGTTTGTCTCGCCACCGTTCACCAACCCAGCGCAGCGCCATCACGCCAATCAAAAACAGCCCCCAGACAGCGGTGGACAAATGCTGGTTGGCACCGATCAGGTTCAGACCTGATGAAAGTGCTTGCAGGATAATCAAGGCCAGAACCACCGGTAGAACACGCCCAAACCCGCCAAATGGATCGATACCGCCCAGGAAACAAGCCAGCACTGTCACCAGCAGTAGGGCCTCGCCATGGCCAACACGGACAGAATTGAATCGCGCCGCCATCAAAATCCCGGCAACAGCGCATATCACGCCCGAAATCGCGTAGATCAAGACCTGTGTCCGGCGCGTATGCAGGCCGGAATATTCAGACGCCTGGATATTCGAACCGATCATGTAGACCGAGAACCCGTGCCGTGATCGTCTTAGCATGATATGCCAAATGAGCGCGGCCACCAGAAAGACTATCATCGGAACTGGAACGTCCATAACGCTGCCGTGGCCCAGTACGTTCATGTACTCTGGAAATCCCGATATGTCTCCTCCACGGGTCAGGAACTCACCCAACCCGCGCAGGAAGATCATCATGGCAAGCGATACCAGAATGGGATGTGCACCGACATAAGCCACGACGACGCCCATGACAGCGCCCGAAGCAGCACCCGCCAGTAATGCAAGCACCACACCCAGCACAAAAGCCCCCAGTCCGGCATCAGGCCCCCCGAATTGTATCAAAACCCAAGCCAGAGCGAGACCGGATATGTTGGCTTGAAAGATGATGGCAAGGTTCAGCCCACCCGAAAGAATCGGCACAAGCATTGCCAGTGTCAGCAACCCCAAGACCGGCATCTGAAACGCCATCGAGCGCAGGTTGGCACCTGTCAGAAACAAAGGGGTCGCGAAGGAAAACGTCAGAAAAACCAAGCCGAGAAAGACAAGTAGGGGCAGGGTTTCCGCACCAAATGCCGCGTTCAATTTCTCGCGCAAGCTCATGTTGTTCCCACCTTTGCGACAGCTGTGGTGTCGCGTGGGAGCCGCCCAAAACTCAGGTTCGATGATGAGATAGCCAGCAGGATCACCGCGCCGATGATCATTTGGAATGCAAAGGGCGAGATTCCAAGAAGGTTCAGACCGTTCTGCGTAATCGCGACAAACATCACCCCAAGAATGCACCCAAGAACAGTGCCTCGCCCACCACCAAGTCGAGCCCCACCGAGGACCACAGCAGCCAGCACGTCCAGTTCTCGACCGTATAGCGCATTTGGAACAACTTCTTGGGCAATGTTCACCTGCATCAGCCCCCCGATGCCGGCCATCATACCGCACCATCCAAAGGCGACAACTTGCATCTGCCAGATATTCACGCCCGCGCGCCTTGCTCCCTCGGGGTTGTCGCCAAAGGCATAAAGCTGGCGGCCCAGTGTGGTCAGACGGATGAGACCCAAAGTTGCGACGACGCAGACGATCATGACGGCAACTGAAAGATTCAGTTCCGACCAGGTTCCATCCGAGGCTTGTCGTTCAAAGATGAAGATACGATCAGTCCACCAATCCGGCAGGTTGTAGATGTTTCGACCTTTCGTGAAGAACATCAGCAACCCAAAGAACGCGTTGAAGGTGGCAATGGTGATAACAATAGAAATCACCCGAAACCCGTGGATCAGAAGAGCGTTGATCATTCCAAGACCGATCCCAAGCAGACCCGCGACCAAAAACCCCACCGCCCAGTTTCCGCCCCCTATGCCCATGAAAACCTGCGCGGCCACATACTGAACGACCGAAGCCGCGACCGCGAAAGAAATATCGATGCCACCAGCAATCAGGACGACCAGCAGGCCAACCGCCCAGATCAGGTTCACCGCGTTATTGTTCAACAACGACGTGATGTTGCCCAACGTCAGGAAGGTGTCAGTACCAAGCGACAAACCAATGATCATCAAAAGCAACACAACACTGAGGCGCGCCTCGACGGGATGATCACGAAAGAAGTCACGCATAGATACGTGCCTCAAGTTCGGGAACGCTGGTCGCCCGTGGATCGTATTCGCCCACAATACGCCCATCCGCCATATGCAGCACACGATCCGCATTGAACATCGCTTCGGTCACCTCGTCCGAGATCAAGAGGATCGCCAGCCCTTCTTCGGCCAAATGTCGTACGATGCGAAAGATGCCCGCCCGGGCCCCGACATCCACACCAACGGTTGGGCTGTCGAGGATCAAAAGCCGCGGCTCGGTTGCCAACCATTTTGCCAGTACAACCCGTTGCTGGTTGCCGCCTGACAACGTCGAGACAGCATCCTCCGGCTGCCCAATCTTGACGGCAAGTTCATCGATCCAGTGACAAACAAGATCGGTTTGGCGTTTGGGGGATAGCAATCCGAACCCATTGAGAATGCGATCAAGCACTGAAATAGACGTGTTATCCGCGATTGATTGCGGCTGGATAAGCCCCAAGGACAGCCTGTCTTCCGACACATAAGCGACGCCGCGCGCGATAGAATCGCGGATCGAGGCAAATCGAACTGGCGACCCGTCCAGCCGGATTTCACCCGCATCATGTGGTTTCATACCAATTAGTGCTAGGGCCAGTTCCGTGCGGCCGGCTCCGATCAATCCTGTTAAACCCAGAACCTCGCCACGCCGGATGGTAAGCGAAACATCGTGAAACTCTCCGTGCCGGCTTAATCCAACGGTTTCCAGTACCGGTTCCGCCTGAGAACGGTCCTGAGCGCTGACCGTGTTTTCCAAAAGCGCCCCGGTCATGAGTTCGCCAAGGCGGGATTGCGTGATACCCTCGGTCGAATAGACGCCGACAAGCTTGCCATCGCGCAGGACTGTGACCCGCTCTGAAATGTCAATCACTTCTGCCAATCGGTGGCTAACGAAGACGACAGCAATACCTTGTGAGGACAGCGTGCGAACGACCTCTAGCAATGAATCCGTTTCGCTTTGGGTTAGCGACGCCGTCGGCTCATCCATAAACACCAGCCGTGCGTCACCCATCAACGCCCGTGCAATCGCAACGATCTGACGTTGCGCAATTGGTAGATCACCCAGTCGTGTATCCAGGTTCAACGGCACCTTTAGGCGATCAAGCACAGCCTGCACGCGGGCCAGATAGCGGCGTCGGGACGTCAGGCGCGGCACCAGTCCAACCATCTCATCGAAAGCGATGTTTTCAGCGACAGTCATGTGCGGAAACAGCGCAAGATCCTGCCAAATAACGGCGATCCCCAATGCCCGTGCTTTTGTCGGGGAAATCGCGTCAACTGTCTGGCCAAACAGTTGCAATTCTGCGCCAGGGTCGGCTGTATACACACCGGTAACGAGCTTGATCAGTGTCGACTTGCCACAGCCGTTCTCTCCGGCAAGGCAATGCACCTCTCCCGAGCGCACTTCGAAATCAACGGATTGCAGCGCCTTTACGCCGCCGAAGGTTTTCGAGACGTTTCGAAGCCTCAGCGCCGGGACCGTGTCTGGATCAGTTTTCATGTGTGTTCTTATCTGAATGGAGATCCGCGATGCGCGGATCTCCGACTCGACAGTAGATCGTATCAGAGCCCCTTGGCAGCCAGCTCATCAACAGTGCTTTTGTTAATCTCCAAGAGGTTATCGGTGATGATGTTACGAGTTGCCGCATCTGGACTGACAACACCCAATCCCTCGATCTCGGTTCCTTCCGAGATTTCTTCGCCGTTCACTAGCATGTCGCCTAAAGTGACAAACACCCGGCCCGCCTCAGCTGGGTTCCACATGAACCCGCCAGAAATGACATCGTCTTTCAGCAGCTTTTGGCCCTGACCGGGTGAGAACGGCCCAAGTACATGGACCTTGCCGCCCAAGCGACGTTCCTCGATCGCGCGCCCTGCCCCGATCGGACCTTGGCTGCCAAAGGCAAGGAAGCCACGCAAATCAGGATTGGCTGCGATCAGGTCAAGTGCGGTCGAACGGCTGTCATCAACACTTTCTGCAACGCCATAACGATCACCCACCGGCTGCAACTTGTCGGAGCAGTTCTCAGCCAGCCAGGCGATGCCTGCATCCGCCCAAGCATTGTGAAGTGGTACAGTCAGTGAACCCACATAAACGGCATAGGTACCCGGCTCTTCGGTTTTCTCACAAAGAAGCTTGGCATGCGCTTCACCGAATCCATCTGCAGAAGCCAGTTCGAAGTTCCAATCCACGTTGTTCAATCCGGGCCCTTCGTGTGCGATCACTTTGATCCCGGCGTCCCTGGCCTTTTGCAACACGGGTTCAAGTGCAGCCTCATCGTTGGGTACCACGCCGATGACGTCCACACCCTTCGCGATGAGATCTTCAATCGCACGAACCTGAAGGGCTGGGTCGGCTGAAGTCGGCCCGATCATCTCGGCGCTGACACCCAGTTCACCGGCACGTTCCTTGATTCCTTCTTCCATTGCGTTGAACCAAGGGATCCCTCCAATTTTGACGACGATTCCCATGGTAGTCTCAGCAGCTACATTGGTTACACCAAGCGTAAATGCGCAGACTGAGGCTGCGAGTATCGGTCTAAGTTTCATAATATCCTCCCAGATTGGCCAGCGCCGAAAAGGCAGCGCACGGTAAAAATCAAACTGCACCATCGGTTGTTCTTTATTGCACAATCGATGGTGCAAAGGCTATATGGAATACACTAAACTTGTCAAAGGGGAATCTTCGGTGGCGACAACCGAGAATAAGAAACAGGTCACAATTTACGACATCGCCGACCAGGCTGGCACCTCGGCCAGTACTGTCGGTGCCGTTCTGAACGGCTCGTGGCGCAATCGACGCATCAGTGAAAAGCGCGCCAAAACGATTCAGCAAATCGCAACCGAAATGGGCTATGCACCCAATATGCAAGCGCGCGCCCTTCGCAGCGTCAGGTCAAGCATGATTGGCATGATTATTCCGATGTACGACAACCGATACTTCGGAGCGATCGCCGAACGTTTCGAAATGGCGGCCCGTGCCAGAGGGCTTTTGCCCATGACCTCGTGCACACATCGCGAGCCAGAGCTGGAGCTTGCGACGGTCAAGCAGATGCTGTCGTACAATGTGGACCGGATCGTCTGCGCCGGTGCCTCTGACCCCGATACCATCGCCCGGATTTGCAAGGCGCACGGCGTTCCAACGATCAACCTTGATCTACCTGGTGCAGCAGCGACTTCTATCATTTCCGACAACTACACAGGTGCATTTAAATTGACTTCAGCCCTGATAAAACATGCGCAAGCTAAAGGTTTAGATTGGCAGAACGAGTTTCTGTTCCTGGGCGGCCGTCCGACCGATCACAACACAAGCGAAAGAATACGCGGTTTCCGCGATGCGATCTCGAATGCAGGAGCTCGACCTTTGGACGAGAACATTCTGGCCTGCGGGTACGCAGCCGCCAAGTCCAAAGTCGCATTTGCCGCAAAGTTGAAAGACACGGGCCAAATGCCGACCGCGATGTTTGTAAACTCGACGATATCGCTGGAAGGTGTATTTGATTGGTTGGCGCAGAATGACAGAGCCGCATTAGACACAATTCTGTTCGGAAGCTTTGATTGGGACCCGTTTGCTCAGTATATGGCCCAGAATCTGTTCTCCGTTCGGCAGGATGTCTCGGCGATGGTGGACACGATGTTCAGGATTATTGACGGTGAAGCACCACATGAGCCTAAAATCATCCAGATTGCGCCAATTGTCATCTCTGATAAAGCAGGCTGCGACACGGCCCCCTCGTCACGGATTTAGCGAATAATTCCCCGTTGACTGTTGGTGCTCATATACTGTGCCAAAGACATTCAAAAACTTTTGCCGGGACGCGATGTAGGTAGCCCTTAAGGTGCTGCCAATGCCTGACGTAGACGGCGTTCAATGTCTTGCAGACCCTTAAAGGCCTCATACCGGGCATCATGTAGCCGTGCGATCACGCCAGATTTTGGCAAGAACCGTTCCTTTTCTGATGACATCCTCGCCATTGCCTCCTCAAGAGACGTTTCTGGCTGGCTTGCCACAGCACCTAGTATAGCTGCACCCAACAGAACCGGTTCAGGTGAGGTTGTCGATAGAACAGGAGCGCCACTGGCATCTGCCAGAAGTTGCTTGATTGTGGCGCTTTCCCCTGCCCCACCACTAATTGCGACGGTCGAAGGATGTACACCATGTGCGGCTTGCGCCTCCATAATCTGACGCATCCCATAGCCTACCCCAAGCACTGCAGCGACATAGGTTGCAATGAGGTCGTCGCTGTCTTTTGCCAGCGTTAGGCCAGAAACGATTCCGGTTGCGTCTGGGTCGGCATAAGGGGCCCGGTTGCCCAGAAAATCCGGGACAATTACCCGAGCCCCTGCCAGTCGGACCGCATCGCTTGAAACTGACACGCGCCGTTCGACCTCGCGCAGAAGAAACGATTGCAGCGACATCCCCTTTGCTTGCGCGAGGGAGGTTGCGTCGCTGCTTGATGGATGGCTCGTGATTAGGTGCGCGATCGCTTCCCCGGCCGTGGATTGTCCCCCTTCTGACAACCACATTCCCGGCACCATGGCCGAATAGTATGGCCCCCACACACCAGGAACCTTGTGCGCAGTCTTCGAAGTCGACATCGTGCAAGCGGACGTTCCGAATACATAGGCCATCGTCGACTCGGGTCCTGTTTCGGGATCAGCGCCTACGGTGCCGATACCCCCGGCATGAGCATCAATCAAACCCGCGCCAACGGGTGTACCTTCAAGCAAGCCCATGCTCGATGCGGCTTGAGCGGTCAATCCCTGTGCCAGAGGTGTCCCGGGGGCCACGATCTTCTGCCCGATACGGGCATACTCCTCAGATGGCATTTCTGACAGACCAATCTGGTGGAAATAACTGTCATCCCACCGACGTTCATGCGCCAGGTAAGTCCATTTGCATGTCACCGTGCAAGCGGAGCGATTCAGTGACCCTGTTGCGGCCCATGTCAAATAATCCGGCAGATCAAAGAATTGGCCGGCGCTGCGGAAGGAGTCCGACATATTCTCTTTAATCCACAGCAGCTTGGGCGTCTGCATCTCAGGAGAGATCCGCCCGCCAACGTAGTCCAAAACGGGATGACCCAATCCGTTTATGCGCTCGGCCTGATCCTTGGCCCGGTGGTCCATCCAAACGATCACGTTGCGCTCGGCCCTACCCGAGGCGCTGATGCTCAGCGGTTGCATGGTCTGGTCCAGGACGACCATTGAACACGCCGCATCGAAACCAACACCTTTGACCTGCGAGGCCTCGATTCCACTCTCCTCAACCGCGCCCTGAACACAGTCACAAACAGCCTGCCAGATGTCTGTCGAAGACTGCTCGGCTATATCGCCGGTGTCGCGCCACATTTGAATTTCTTGTTTTCGGCTGGCCAACAAAGTGCCGTTGCTGTCGAATACACCCGCCCTGGCACTGCCGGTCCCAACATCTACCCCTACGAAACAGCTCATAGGTCCACCGCATTTGGCAGGATGACAAGATCACGGATCGTGACATTCGCGGGACGGCTGAGCATGAAAACCACGCAATCGGCCACTTCTTTGGGTTGCATCAGACTCCCCTCGGCCAATGCTTGTTCCATTTTTTCCTTCGGCCAGTCATCCAGCAAAGCAGTCACTACGGGGCCCGGCAGAACAGCGCCAACCCGCACACCATGCTTGGCAACCTGCCGCCTGACAGAGTGAGTGAAAGCCTGTACGGCATGTTTTGAGGCTGTATAGATGGGTTCCCACACAACGGGAACGACGCCTGCGATAGAACTGGTCATGATGATATCACCCGACCCCTGTTTGGCCAGATGTGGCAAAACCGCCTGCACCGAGCGAAACGCCGCATTTATGTTGAGGTTCAAAACACGATCCCACGCATCCGGATCGCCTTCCAGAACGTCCCCACCAATGTAAGCGCCGGCATTGGCGTGGAACGCGTCCAGACGCCCCGCTCTTCCGAGAATTTTTGGCAGCATCTGATCCACGCTATCAGGAATCGCAACGTCTGTGACGATTGAAAAAGCGTCGTCCCCCAAGTCATCGCAAACTGTCTTTAGCGCCGCTTCGTTCCGATCGACCAAAGCAACCGTGGCCCCTGCCGCGATACACTCTTTGGCACAAGCCAGCCCAATCCCAGACGCAGCGCCCGTTATCGCGATCACCTTGCCCGTCAGATCAACCATTCAGTTGCCTCCTCTACATCAAACCGTACCGCTTTTCCTGACCTTCCGGGAAGTCTCTGCAGTGCTGAAAACAGATCGACGGGCCAACCCCAAACCCATAGGGTTGGTTTGCAAAACGCGTCATATGCTTGAATACCCCCCTTCGATCATCATGATCGCACCGTTCACCAGATCGGATGCGGGGGCAGCCAGATATAGGGCCATATCTGCGATCTCGACAGGTTCGCCAAAGCGGCCCAAGGGCGTTCGCTCGATAAACGGATCTTTCTTTTCCGGCGCCGACCACAGCTCTTTCCCCATTTCGGTTAGCACGACGGTTGGGCAGATCGCGTTGACCTGAACGTTGTACGGCGCCGCTTCGGTCATGAGCGATTTCGTCAGAGAATTGAGCGCCCCCTTTGAGGTGGCGTAGGCCGCGTGATCGGCTAAGGCAATAACGCCCGTCTGCGATGAAATGTTGATGATCTTGCCCTGTCGCCGTTCCATCATGCCAGGCAGTACCGCGCGGGATAGGATAAAGGGCGCTGTTAGATTTACCGCCAAAGTGCGCTGCCAATCCGCCAGATCATAGTCAACAACCGGCCCGGTCAGGGCAATTCCGGCAGAGTTTACGAGAATATCGACCCGCCCAAAAACCTCCAATGCCCTGGCTGCGACCAAGGCCGTTTCTTCGGCATCAGCCAAGTCTCCGGTTATTGCTGCAAAATCTCGCCCCAATGCTTGAACCTCAGTTCCCAATTGCGCAAGCCGGTCCTTGTCGCGGCCATGCGCCGCGATGTCCGCTCCTGCATCCGCAAAAACCTGTGCAATTGAGGTTCCAATCCCTGAAGACGCACCGGTGATCAGCGCTTTCTTTCCCATCAAACTGAAACGGGTTTCCCAGGGCATGAGCTACTCCAAATTGGTGTGATTGGCGCGCATATCCTCGGGCGTGACGGCCATCCTGTCGCGCAAGTCCAGCACAAGAAGCTCGAAGAACAGGAACATGAGCACCTCATAGAGCGACCCCATCGGCAGCACAGACGTGGCATCAGGACCTTCGTCAGCGGCCATGGTTTGCGCGGGAAGGTGAACGGTCAGATCCACGGCCTGTGGCACGGCACCCTCGGGTTCTGCAGTGATGCAGACAACTTTGGCACCGGCCTCCCGCGCAACGCCCACCAACGCGGCTACAGTTGAAAAATGCCCCGGTCCTGCGCTGACAAGCAGGATGTCCGATGCCCCGACCGCTGGCGCCGTCATGTCGCCGACCACATGGGCGTCACACCCCAAGTGAAACAGCCGCATCGCAAGTGCCTTCATCATCAGGCCCTCGCGACCAACACCGTAGCAAAGGATCTGCCGTGAATTGGCAAGAGCCTCAGATAAAGGCGCGATCTGTTTCAAAACGTGACCGGACAAGCCCGGTCGTAGTTCAGACAGGATCTGTTCGGCCAAATTGTCCAAAACGTCGGTCATGTTCGGTCCAACCGAATCTGGATTTTGACATCTGTTGGTCGCGCCTCAACTGCACGGTCGAACGCTTCGATGCTGTTCTCAAAGTCAAATGTTTCAGTGATCAGAGGTTTCACATCCACTTTGCCCGACCCAAGCAAAGCTATGGCCCGGTCATACATATTGGCATAGCGAAACACCGTCTCCATCCTGATTTCCTTGGACTGAGCCAGAACAATGTCGACCGGCACAGGATCGACCGGCATGCCTACCCAGACTACACAGCCCGCAGGGGCTACGGCGTCGAGAGCGGTTTGAATTGAGGTGGCCGCGCCGGCACATTCGAAAACCACATCCGCGCCCCATCCTTCGGTCGCGTCGCGCACAACGGCTGAGGGGTCATCGCGTCCGATCAAAACAGGTTCGATATTGTAATATTGCGCAGCAACCGACAGCTTTTCCTCAACCAGGTCAGAGATATAGACCTTGGCGCAACCACCAGCCAGCGCGGCCAGAGCCACCAATATGCCAATTGGCCCTGCACCGGTGACAAGCGCCACATCACCCGGTTTGATCTGCGCTTTGGTTGCTGCCTGCATGCCAATTGCAAAGGGTTCGACCATTGCCCCTTCGGCAAAGCTTACATGGTCGGGCAAGCGATAGGTGAACGCCGCAGGATGTACGACCGAGGGGGTCAGGCAGCCATGCACCGGAGGCGTGGCCCAAAATTGCACAGATGGGTCCACATTGTAGGCACCAAGCTTTGCGGCCTTGGACCGGGTGTTGGGAATGCCGGGCTCCATACAGACCCGATCACCGACACCCATGTCTGTTACGTCTGACCCGACCTCGGTAATCACACCTGCAGCCTCGTGTCCTAGCACCATAGGCGCGTTCACGACAAAGGGCCCAATCTTGCCGTGGGTGTAGTAGTGAACATCGCTGCCGCACACCCCAACCGTATCTATCGCGACGCGGACATCCTCAGGGCCCAATGTCTCGGCCATTTCAATGTCGCGCAGCGCCAGGCGACCAGCTTTTTCCAGAACCAGAGCTTTGGCCATCCTACACCTCTCTTATGTTCCGTTGGTTTCAAGCAAAGCGGCTGCCGTGTTCTCATCCGTAACAAGCGTGTCGACAAAACCGCGCTTCAGGGCCGCAGCAATGATCGGCGTTTTATTAAGGCCACCAGCGGCCAGAATGACATTGTCTATTTCGGCCATCTCATCCAGCGACAGGCCAATGACACATTGGTTCAACGGATGATCAATCAGCTCACCATCCGCATTCAAGATGTGCCCGGTGATATCGCCTACTCCGCCTTTGGCGATCAGATCGGCCGGATCGACCCCGCTTGGCAAGGCATCACGCACCAGCAGCGAACTCTCCAGATCCCCCGTAGCCAGCGCAATTGCACCGCAAGATCGAATCTTTTCCAGCATATCCCGGATCACGTCCTGATCCATGAACAGTGCCTGACTCTCTGGGCTACCCGCATAAAGCGGCGCGGTGAAAAAGCTGTGTTCGGCGTTGCATAAATCAGCCAGCCGCGTCGTGATCTCGTACCCGTTCACGTCCGATCCGCGTGAGACGCCGCCCATGATCGACACGATCTCAAGATCAGGACGGTCGAGCGGCTGCATGTGGCGCGTCGCGAGGTTCAAAGTGTTGCCCCAGGACATGCCAAAATGAGTCAGGTTCGGGTCGCTCAAGACTTCGCCCAAATGCGCACCTAGCCCCGCAGCAACCAGCGGGGTGACTGACACACGGTCCTCGGGCGAAGGCACCACAACTGCGCGGGTCAGTTTGAACTGCCGCTCAAGCTCCCATTCAAATTGCGCCGCTGCCGCAAAAACGGAATCCACACTGACACGCAAAATGCCACGCCGCCGCGCCTCGCTGAGCGCTTTGTTGACACGCAGCCGCGTTGTTCCAAACCGCTCGGCCGCGTCGGCCTGTGTCATGCCCTCGACCTCGCAGGCCCAGCACAGCCGCACCAATAGCTGTTCTTCCGGGTCGATCTGGTCAAGTTTGATATAGCGTGACATGGATGTCCTCTCCTTGTGGTTCCGTTCTACCGCAACGAAACGGGAAAGGGAGTGGTCGAAGACTTCATTTCACGGCTCCCATCGTCAGGCCACGCACCAATTGCTTGGAGGCGATGAGCGCGAAGATCAGAACTGGGATCACGATCAGCGTCGATGTGGCCATGATCTTACCGTACGGCAAGTTGTAGCCTTCCATGAAAGACACGGCCATTGCGGGGGCCGTTTTGGCTTCGGTCCTGGTCAGGATCAGACCGAACATCAGTTCGTTCCACGAAAAGATGAAAGAAAAGATCGCCGATACGGCTACACCAGGCATGGCCAGCGGCAGGCAGATTTTACGCATGATGGTAAACTGCGAGGCCCCTTCCAGCCGTGCGGCCTCGTCCAGATCATAGGGTATGCCTCTGAATTGATCTGTCACGATCCAGATGACGATCGGCAAGTTGAAGGTCAGGTAGATCAGGATCAGCGTGATGTGTTTATCCAGCAGCGACAGGTTACGGGCGATCAGAAAGAATGGAAGAGCCAGAACAATGGGGGAAACCATCCGATTGGTGATGAACCAGAACCAAAGGTCTTTTTTTCCGCGAAACTCGAACCTGGCCAGCGCAAAGGCGGCAGGAACGCCCAGAACTAGCGCCAGCAGCGTCGTAGAGATTGCAATGATCAGCGAATTGATCAGTGTCCGTAGTACCCCGTCTTCGAACAGGGCCTCACGATAGTTGGCCAGTGTCGGTTCGAATAGCCACACGGGGGGCGATTCAAGCGCTACCACCTGCGTTTTTAAGGAAGTCGTGACCATCCAGTAAAACGGGAAGACACAGACCAGAATGATCAAAGCCAGCAAGGCAATCTGAGACCAGTATGAGCGGGTCGTCATCATGGCTCAGACCTCTTTGTAGAAGACGCGGATATAGATTTGCGCCAGTACAATGGTGATTATCAGCAGGATGATGGCCTGCGCCGAGGCCAGCCCTTGATCGAAGCCGCGAAAACCGACCCGTTGGATCATAAGCGAAATGAACTCGGTCGACGATCCCGGTCCGCCACGTGTTAGGGTAAAAACCATATCGAACAGTTTCAACGTGTCCGCTGTCCGCAGGATCAGCACCGCAACCAGACCCGGCACCAGAAAGGGCAGTTGCACATAGCGTAGAACAATCCATTTGGACTTGGTTTCCAGGCGCGCGGCCTCTTCCACTTCGCCCGGCACCATAGTCAGACCTGCCAGAAGAACCAGCGCTACAAACGGTGTCCATTGCCAGACGTCCCAGAACACAATCATGGCAAAAGCGTTCTGGGGATCACCGATCCAGTTTATGTCGGCCCCGCCCAAAAGCTGGTTCACTACGCCAAACTTCTGGTTGAACATCACCTGACCCAGCAGGCCCACAACCGCGTAGGTCGTGGCCATCGGCAGAACGAGGCTTAGGCGCGCCAATGTCTTTACCAGTGTCAGACCAGGTTGATGCAACACCAACGCAATGCCCAGACCGAGCGCGATTTGCAGCGGCAGGGCCGTACCCAGCAAGAAAAACGTGCGGCCCATCGCCTGCCAGAACACTTCATCCGTCAGAACGGTCCAATAGTTTTCAAAACCTAAGAATTCGACCCGCTTCAGTTTTGTAAGGTTGTAGAAATGCGCTGAAGTCCAAGCCGCGTAAAGCAATGGCGCGATGCCCACCGCGGCAAGACCGATGACCGCTGGACCGATGAATGCAAATATTGTTCTGCGGGGTACTTGGCCGCGCATATCCGTCCTCCAGCTGAACCTCTCGAACCGGGTGCAGGGGCGCCAAACATGCGCCCCTGCATCTTTGTTTTACTGAGCCAGTGGCTTGTCGCCAGAATAGTACCCGGCCGCGTCCAGCACAGCCTCCATCCGGGTGCCGATTTCTTGCGCACCTTCCTCGGTCGAGACCTCACCTAGCATCATTTTTGTGCCCCATTCCTGAACGATCTCGGTGATCTCGGGCCATTCCGCGAAACGGGGGCGGAATTCAGGCACGCCGTCTTGCCAGCTCTCGACCAGTGCGGGCACAAACTTGAAGTCTTCCAGACCGTCTTCCTGATAGACAGATTGACGGGCCGGAACACCACCGCGCTCAAGGTATTCCCGCGCATTGGCTTTCGAGGTTGCCCACTGGATGAACAAATAGGCTGCCGCTTGTTCGGCTTCGTCTGCTTGCGAAGCTACTGCCAGAGAAAACCCGCCAAGTGCTGGCTTGCGGCCCGCAGGGCCTGTGGGCTCGGGTGCGATTTCAACGCAATCCGCCACTTTCGATGTCTCGGGCGAGACGACCGACGAATAGAAGGCCGACCATTCGGTGATCATTGCGATGTCGCCTTGACTGAATCCATTCACGGTTTCGGCATGGTCATAAGCCACGATACCGTCAGGCATGTATTCCATCAGTTCCTGACGGAACTTCAGTCCTGCCTGGCTTTCGTCACTCATCAGATTGGACTTGAATTCATCGTCTAGGAACGAACCGCCAAAGGGCCACAGCATCCGTGCAAAGCTGTCGGCAGACTGGGTTTCATTCCGCTTGGACTGCAGCGCAAAGGCGTATTTTCCGTCTTTTGTCAGCGCCGGGCCATATGTGTCCTTCAGCTCTTGCCAAGTTTCCGGCGGGCCGTCGAACCCGGCTTCTTCCAGCATGCAGCGATTATAGAACATCAAGCCGGAATAGTTGTCGAACGGCAGGCCATACAGCGTGTCATTCCATCCGCCAAAGGCGTTCAGCACCAGCGGAAAAAAGTCATCGATGTCCAGATCTGGATCAACTACGTCAGGGAACTTTGCCTGAACATCCGCTAACGGAATGATCCAATCGTTCTCTGCAAAGTTGCCTATCCAGACTAGGTCGATCAGTGCGATATCCAGATCACCGCCAGCCACAAAATCCCGCACCTGTTCACCCAGAGCGTTCTCATAGGGATGCTTGATGACGTTTACCTTAATTCCCGTTTCCGCTTCGAACTCGGGCAGCATGGCTTCGATCGCCTCATAGCCCGGGCGCAGCAGGAACACGACGTCAATGGTTGTGCCCGCATAGGGTTCGGCAGCCTTTTTTAGGCTCCAGTCATCATCTGCAACGGCCGCACCGGTCGCGATGAAGCTGGCGACGGCTGCGGTACCCAGTAAGTTTCTAAGAGTTTTCATTCTCAGGTCTCCTCCCAGTTCAAAATTCTTTTGCATACTGGTTCATACAAAAGTATTTTTCCGACTTGAAAGTCAATACATTTGTTTCTACTGATAAGCAAAAGATAATTTGCGGACCGCAGCGTTCGCCGTTGGGGAGGGGTTGCCTTGGCTGGCATCAGAATTGAAGGGCTCGACAAGTTTTACGGTGAAACACAGGCGCTGTTCGATGTCAGTCTGGACATCAAGGACGGAGAGTTTGTTGTGTTCGTAGGGCCATCGGGTTGTGGCAAATCAACCCTTTTGCGAACACTGGCTGGATTGGAGGGTGCCGACTCGGGGCGTATCGAGATTGATGGGCTGGACGTGACGCATGCTGAACCTGCCGACCGTGAGCTAGCGATGGTGTTCCAGTCCTATGCCCTCTACCCGCATATGAGCGTGCGCGAAAACATGGATTTCGGCATGAAAGTCAACGGATTTGCGCCTGCCCTGCGGCAGGAACGGATCGCCGAAGCAGCCCGTATCCTGCAGCTGGAAGACTATCTTGATCGCAAGCCCTCACAGCTGTCGGGTGGTCAGCGCCAGCGTGTGGCCATTGGTCGGGCCATCGTCAAAAATCCAAAGGTCTTCCTGTTTGACGAGCCGCTGTCCAATCTGGACGCCAAACTGCGGGTGCAGATGCGGGTCGAGCTGGAAGGCCTGCACAAACAACTCGCCGCAACGATGATCTATGTGACCCATGACCAGGTTGAAGCCATGACAATGGCCGACAAAATCGTTGTTTTGAATGGCGGACGCGTCGAGCAGGTTGGAACTCCGATGGAATTGTATCATTCACCCCGGTCACGCTTTGTTGCCGAGTTCATCGGTTCCCCGGCCATGAATGTGTTTGCGCCCAGTAACACAGTGAGCGGATTGACCATCAAGCCGGAGGCGGCTTTCGTCGGCTGCCGCCCCGAACATCTTGAGCTGGTGCAACAAGACGCGGGCAATACCGACGCCACGGTCAGGGTCAAGGAACAGCTGGGAGGCGAGAGCTTGCTGTACCTCACACTCCCTGACAATAGCGAGATCGTAGCCCGCGTCGGCGGTGACGACGATACACCTGTTGGTCAAACCGTAGGTGTTCGAGTCCCCGAAAATCGACTGCATCAATTTAGTGCCGACGGGCGCGCATTGTAACGGTGCGCGCGATGGCAGGCGACAACGCCAAGGGTTCCAAGCCGGATGCGCAGCCTCCTTTATCGCTTGAGGCGTTCGATCTGATTATTTTTGATTTTGATGGAGTTATTGCCGATAGCGAGATCATCTCGCTGTCCACATTGAAAGAAACTCTGACAGAGTATGGTATCGACCTGCAGGCACAAGAGGTCCGAAGCCTATTTCTGGGCAAATCTCTCTCGACAATTGAAGCTTTTGTTGCTGAGCACAGCACAACCTCTGCCAGAGGCTTTGCGCATACATGGCAGGCCAAGTTGTTCCGACGTTTCAAGCGGGAACTCTCACCTATTGCTGATGTCAAAGATTTTTTGGGAGTGTTGACTACGTTGAACCTTCCGTATTGCATCGCCTCCAGCGGGACGTTCGAACGGATCAGTGTTGCCCTGACGGCGATGCAGATGACCGCGTTGTTTGATAACGTCTTCAGCGCCGAGCAGGTTGAGCACGGCAAACCAGCACCAGACTTGTTTCTATACGCCGCTGCTCAGGTCGGTGTTCCCCCCAGAAATTGCCTTGTGATCGAAGACTCACCTTATGGCGTGCGCGCTGCCAAGACGGCTAACATGTATTGTGCCGGATTTGTGGGTGGGGCGCATCTACGCGGTATTGAAGACCAGCATGGCGAGTTTCTTAGTCAGCAAGGAGCTGATCTGATCATATCATCATATGAAGCACTCGCGCCTGCGGTTTTCAGGCAGCGGGCAAAACAGTAAACGATTTGCAGGTACCAATGAGGGGCAAAGTCGTATGAGCTACCTTGGCATAGATCTGGGGACATCCGGGCTTCGCGCCTTGCTTCTGGCAGAAGATGGCAGCGTGATCGGATCGGCCGAGCAGTCTTACTCATCCGAACACAAACACCCCGGTTGGAGCGAACAGAACCCGGCAGATTGGATCACGGCGCTTGAGATGGCGGTTGCCGAATTGCGCGGTAGTCACTCCGAGTTTACCGACCTCCGCGCTGTCAGCGTCGCAGGACATATGCATGGCGCAACTCTGCTGGATTCTACAGGCGACGTGATCCGGCCTTGCATTCTGTGGAATGACACGCGCTCGGATATTGAGGCACAGCATCTGGATGCCATGCCCGGCGTTCGTGAGATTTCAGGCAACATCGTGTTTCCCGGTTTCACGGCGCCCAAACTGCTCTGGGTCAAGGCTCATGAGCCTGAAAGTTTCGCCCGCGTGGCCAAGGTCCTGCTGCCTACTGCTTATCTGAACTACTACCTGACCGGCGACTATGTCGCTGATATGTCGGACAGCGCCGGAACATCCTGGCTGGACGTGTCGGGCCGCGCGTGGTCCGACACGTTGCTGACCGCCGGACAGATGAGCGAAACACAGATGCCGAGGCTTGTCGAAGGATGCCAGCCGGCCGGCACCTTACGGCCCGATCTAGCGGCAAACTGGGGCGTCAGTGGCAGCGTCTTTGTTGCGGGTGGTGCGGGAGATAACGCGGCAGCTGCCTGTGGCCTAGGGGCTTTGAATGAGGCCGATGGCTTTCTGTCTCTCGGAACCTCAGGCGTTCTTTTGGCTGCGCGGGATGGTTACTACCCTGCTCCTGATTCTGCACTGCACACGTTCTGCCACGCAGTTCCTGATCGCTGGTACCAGATGGGTGTCATGTTGTCGGCAACAGATAGCCTGAACTGGCTCGGTCAGATCGCTGGCAAGAATCCATCCGACCTGACGCGCAATCTGGGCGACAATTTGCGTGCGCCCGGTCGCGTGCAGTTCTACCCCTACCTGTCCGGAGAACGCACACCCCATAACGACGCCAGCATTCGCGGCAGCTTTACCGGGCTGGGAAAGGATACCGACCAGAGCGACCTTACCTGTGCGGTGCTCGAAGGCGTCGCCTACGGTTTGAGCGACTCGTATGATGCGCTGGCGCAGACTGGAGTCAGCATAGACCGTCTGATCGGCATCGGCGGTGGAACGCAATCCCGGTACTGGGTAAAATTGATCGCAACCGTTCTGGATGTGCCCATAGAGTTGCCGCAGGATGGTGAGTTCGGTGCCGCACTTGGGGCAGCTCGACTTGCAATGATCGCTGGATCCGGAGCGTCGCCAGAGGACATCCTCAAACCTCCCAGAATCGGTGAGCGGGTGCTTCCGGACAGTAATATGGCAGAGGCTTTCAACGCGGCAAAAATCCGTTTCCGCGCGGCATACGAACATCTTCAGGAAATATCGTCTAGGCGGGGATAGACGTGCTTGGCAAGTAGTTCTGTAAGACAACTTAAACCAGCTCCAAATACGCCAATAGTGCGGTCCTATGTGCCGCACATACTTAGCGCCAATCGGAAAAAGCGGCGGAACGTGTCAGCTTGAAGGTGTCTCGACTGGTTAGAGATCGCTCTTGGTTTGTCACCCGATTTCCCGACGGAAGGGATAAAAAGTCGTGATCATTCCAACCTTGATCGGTGTAATCCTGAACACATGCAAAAAGGCGGCCCATTGCCGCTTACAAAATCGCACAGTCAATTTAACGCAACGGGCCGGTTGTTACACTGAAAGCAGTGTACCCCCGACCATTTAATAATGGTGGAAAAAGGCGTTAGGCAGAGGCCAACACGCAAAATCCTAGATCCCGATTGTCTCTAAGGGCTCGCGGCATCAAAGCAAAATTGATAGGCGAAATGTTGGGTTCGCCGTCAGGCGACGCCAGAAACTTAAATGTTATCAATGCCTTTACAAACCTGTGGAACGTCACTGATTTTTGACTCAATCGGTCGCCAAAACCTCAAGAAACGAACAAATTGCTTCATTCAATTCTGACCCAAACGTCAAGCATTTCTGACCTAGCACGAAGAGCGGCCACTCATAGACTCTGCGGCTAAGGCTTCAATTGAGCCCAGAGTGCAAATTGCTGCGGTCGGCCCAAATACGTGCGAAGCGTGCGTCGCTGCCGTTGGTCGTACAATGGACGGCCCATTCCGGACGTTGTCCGCAACTCGAAGTTCTGCGGCGCAGAAATCTTCAATATAATTTTTGATCCAATTGCATGTTCTTTCTGCTCACACAGGCGCGACGGGCTGTTAACGGACCATGGACACATCTCTTTTCCGTTGTGCGTCTCGGACCAGCGCCGCAAGCCGATAGAAGCCGTGTGTCATTTTTGTGTAGGGCGTAAGGAGGAAAAACGTAAGGACCGATCCGAGATGGATGGCCAGCAGTGCGGGCATCAGAGGCGTTGAACCGAGGGCATAGAGAACCAGCCCGCTGAGCCCTACAAACCCGAGCAACAGGATGAAGCCGATATCCCCTCCCCAGGCCAACGGATCGCCGAGGTCTCGGTCTGACTTTTGCTTGAGCAGCGCCATCGCACCACATCCCACTGTCAGCAGCAGCCCCCCGGAAATCCCGAATAGTTTCGGCAAAGACCAGAACCCGTAAGGCGCGTGCATTCCGAAGACATAGTGCATGACCGTCGCCACCGAAGTCGACGCAAAGCACAGCAGGAAGCCATACATGATGGCGTGGTGGATGTGGCGTCGGCCCTGACTGAACCGGTCTTCGTCCTCGAAGTTACAACCCTCGCCATGGCCTGCAGCCAGATCCTGCATCTTACCCGCGCGTTTGAGCGCAGCCGTCAGATCAGAAATCTGGATCGGTTTGCCACCAACCTCTGCCCAATAGCGCCTCAGGCTGAAGGCGATACTGAACAGAGGCAGCAGGAATGCGGGCGCAAAGATCGCGACCATCGCGTTATGCGATAGGACGGCATAAAACCCTTCGCCTCCACTGGAACCGATGGCGCGGGTCGCCCAGAACAACAGGGCAAATCCGATCACCAACGCCAGAGCGATGGCCCCGCCATGGGTGTGGAACCGGCGTGCCAGCGGTTGCGGCCATGCCAAGCTTTCCCAACTGTCGCGCCGCACTTCGGCCAGTGCCTTGGGCAGGTTCAGGTCAAACGCGTGCGGGGCGGTGTACTGACAGGCGTAGTAGCACCCCCGGCAGTTGTGGCATAGGTTGGCAAGTTGCGTGATGTCCCCATCCGAGAACGCGCGTTCGGCGTGAAGCGACGGAAAGACCGAACAATAGCCCTCGCAATAACGGCAGGCGTTGCAAATCTCGGCCTGTCGGCGGGCTTCCTGAATAAGATCAGTTTGCATAAGCGGCGGCCTCACACCCTGCGATGCGTCCAAAAACAGTTCCGATGGTCATGCCGAAGCCCGCCAGATAGCCTTGCCCAAGGATCGATCCGGCCATCGTTTCCCCAGCCGCCCAAAGGTTTTTGATCTTGCCTCTGGGGGTCGAGCACTGGGCCGTATCGTCAACCTTTAGCCCCAGATAGGTAAAGGTCACGCCGGTCCGCAGCGAGTAGCCATAAAACGGCGGTTCGGTGATCGGGCGCGCCCAGTTGGTCTTGGGCGGTGTCAGACCCGAGGTCGCGACGCCATCCAGTTCGGTCGGGTGGAACCCGCTGATGTCACCGCAGGTGGCGTTGAATGCGCTGACGGTTGCTTTCAATTTCTCTGTGGGCAGGTCCATCATCCCGGCCAATTCGTCCAACGTGTCCGCCTTTAGCGGAGGGAACACGGACGGCATGAACAGGTTCAGCGACTTGGCGTCGATGATGGCATATCCCACCTGATCCGGCTGCGCCGCCACCAAACGGCCCCAGATCGCGTAGCGCTTGGGCCAAACGTCTTCGCCCTCGTCATAGAACCGCTCGGCATGTTTGTTCACGACGATGGAAAACGGAACGCAGTCCAGACGGGTGACGATACCGCCGTCGAATTTCGGCGCGCGCCCGTCGATGGCAACGGCATGGCATTGGGTCGGGTCACCGACGCTTTCTGCTCCTTGGTCCAGCAGATCAGACAGGACTACGCCTCGGTTGTACGGCGTTCCCCGGATCAGGAATTTCTTCGCAGGCTCACCCCAGGCGCGGGTGAGCCAATCTGTGTCGGCCTGAAAGCCGCCGGAGGCAACGATGACCGCCTTGGGCGCGATGCGATGGGACTGGCCTTCATAGCTATAGTCGACCCATTCGATCCGATCCCCATTCAGTTCCAAATGCGTGACGGCGGCTTCGTACAGCACATCTACACCCAAACCTGCCGCCGTGCGGTAGTAGGCATTCACCAGAGATTTGCCGCCCCCCATGAAAAACGCATTGGTCCGTGCCAATGACAATGTGCCGGAAAGCGACGGCTGAAACCGGACCCCGTGTTCTTGCATCCACGGCAAGCATTCTTCCGACGTTCGGATCGCGAGGCGGGCCAGATGTTCATCGGTTTTGCCGCCGGTGACTTTCAGCAGATCCGAGAGGTATTCATCTTCGCCATACGCCTCGACGAGCGGACCCAAGGGGCCTGAATGCATGCAGCGAAAATTGCGGGTGTGGCGGGAGTTTCCGCCGCGATAAGGTTTTGGCGCCGTTTCAAGGATCAGAACACGGGCGCCTGCCTCGGCTGCAGTCATCGCAGCGCAGAGAGCCGCATTGCCGCCACCGATCACAGCGATATCGTAAGCTTCCTTTGCGGTGGCCATATCCTGTCTACCTACTGGCTTTCGTCGATTGAGCGGTCGCGGTCCTGCAACGCGCGGATGCGCATCCGTTGTGCCGCCTGAATATGCGCGCGCATCTCTGTCTCGGCCGCTGCGCCATCGCGGGCCTTCAAAGCCGCCATGATGCGCCGATGCTCGGCCACTGCAGCCTCGGCGCGGTCGCTATCCAGCAGTTGAGACGGCCCAAGGATCAACAGCGCCTTTTGCAAGGACAACATGGATTTTGCCAGAAACCGGTTCTTGGCCGCATCCAGAAGTGTTGCGTGAAAGATCTTGTTGAGTTGGGCCGCATCGGGTCCAGTACCCGCCTCGGCCAACCGGTCGTTCAGAACTTCAAGCTCGTCCAGTTCGACATCAGACGCCGCGCGGGCTGCCAGACGGGCCGCTGTCCCTTCAAGCACCGCGCGCATCTCATAGAGTTCCATGACCTCGGCGTAGTCCAGACTGCGCACGGTGGCACCTTGCCGTGGCACATGTGTGACCAGCCCATCGGCCTCCAACTGCCTTATCGCCTCGCGCACCGGGGTACGGCTGACGCCCAACCGTTCCGACAGCTCAATCTCTCGTAGCCGGTCGCCGGGCAGAAGAGTGCCGTCGCGAATCTCGTCCAGCAGGCGCTGATACGCAGAATTGCCTTGTGGGCCAGGTTGTAACGGGTCGTCCTGAAGGGTCATCGCGGGCTCTCTTGTCACCTTGCGTCCAGTTGTATACATATGGATACATTATAAGTCAACAAAGCTGGAACGCTTACCTTGCACAGCCAAACCGATACCCCCTCTCTTCTGAAGAAACGGGCTGTCACGCTCGGCCTGGCGGTGTTGGGCACTGGGATATTTTGGGCGCTAAACCTGCCGCTACCTTTTCTGTTCGGGCCAATGAGCGCATGTTTGGTTGCAGCTCTTGCGCACGCACCGATGGAAGGCTTTGGACAGGTCTCGGTTGCCGCCCGCACTATACTGGGCGTGGCGGTAGGGGCATCGATTACGCCGGCTCTATTTGCTGAATTGCCAAAAATGGCCGCGTCAATTGCGCTGATCCCGTTCTTCATCCTGCTAATCGCGCTGGCAGGTGTGCCATTCTTTCGCAAATTCTGGGGCTTTGACTCCACAACGGCTTTCTACGCAGCCATGCCGGGCGGTTTGCAAGACATGATCATCTTTGGCACTGAGGCGGGGGCCAATCCGCGTACCTTGTCCTTGATCCACGGTACGCGCGTGCTGATCATCGTGACGTTGGCCCCCTTGTTCCTCACCGTGTTCTATGATGCCCAACTCACCAATCCGATTGGCGAGCCCGCGCACAACCTGCCAATACATGAATTGGCGCTGATGGTTCTGGCCGCCATTGTTGGCTGGAAAGGCGGAGAGCGGATCGGCCTGTTCGGGGCGTCAATCCTGGGGCCAATGATCCTTACGGCCGCCTTGTCACTGGGCGACTTCATTCATACCCGACCGCCTCGCGAGGCCATCCTTGCAGCGCAGTTTTTCATTGGCTGCGGAATTGGTGTGAAGTTTGTGGGCGTGACTTGGGTAGAGCTGCGCGAAGTCGTGGCGGCGGGCTGCGCCTATGTGGTTGTTCTGGCGGTGCTCGCCGCAGCATTCACCGCCGTTGTCACCACGTTGGGCTTCGGCCAACCGGTCGAGGCGTTTCTGGCCTATGCGCCTGGTGGGCAGGCAGAGATGACGGTGCTGGCCATCGTCTCGGGCGCGGATCTGGGCTTTGTAATCACCCACCATGTGACAAGGATCGTGTTGGTGATCATTGGTGCGCCCATCGCCGCAAATCTTATTCTGCTTTGGTCCAAACCTCGGGGTTGATCATGTGGATCGGAGCGGCTTCGGCATAGGCGTTCACCTGATCGAAAACATCCGCGAATTGCAGGTCGAACTCGTCTTCAGTGACAAAGCCGATATGTGGTGTCGCGATCAGGTTGGGATGTGACAAAAGCGGGTCGGTCGGATCGGTCAGTGGCTCGGTATCGAACACATCAATCGCCGCTTTGCCGGGACGACCGACGTTCAGCGCCTCAAGCAAAGCACCAGGCGCGATTAGCCCAGCCCGCGAGGTGTTTACAAACAGCGCCCCCGGCTGCATCTGTGCGAAATCCGATGCGGTGACGATCCCGCGCGTGTCCGGTTTCAAGCGCACATGGACCGAGACAACATCGCTGCTGCCAAAGAACGCTTCACGGCTGGGCGCGACCTGCGCGCCATCCGCCTGCGCACGCGCTCGGCCTTCTACGGATGACCACCAGACCACATTCATCCCAAAGGCCTCGGCATAACTTGCAATGGCGCGAGCAATGCGGCCATAGCCATAGAGCCCCAACTGACGCCCCCTCAACGTCTTGCCCACGCCCGCCTGCCAGCGCCCTGCGTTGACCGAGGCCACTTGTGCGGGTAAATCCCGCATCCCGACCATGATTAACGCCCAAGTAAGTTCAGCTGCAGCATATGACGGCGTCCCGCCATGCATGTTTGAGCACAGCAGCACGTCGTGATCTGTACAGGCCTCAACATCGACATGAGGATAAACGCTGCGCTGGCTGATCAGTTTCAGGTTCGGTAACTTCCCCAGCAAGGCGCGAGTGACTTTGGTACGTTCGCGGAACAGGACAAGCACCTCCGCGTCATGCAGTCGTTCGGCCAGTACATCAGTGTCTTCAACATGATCTGTCCATACTGTCACTTCATGACCGGTGAGTTTCTCAAAGCACGACAGGCCCCGCAGCGTGTCAAACCAATCATCCAGAATATGTACGTTCATCGGCTTTCAATACCCTGACCGGTGTTCAGCTTTCTTGGGGTTGGCACAAAATGCGGCGCGTCGAGGGCGGCCAGAGCGTTTCGGACCCGTTCGCTTTGGTCCAGCAGATGGTTGAACTGCTCATCGCACCCAGCGATCGGTGTCGGGTACTCCGCGATATCCCGCCTTAAGACCGCTTGCGCCAACCTAAGTTCCTGACGCGCGATATCGAGGCATTCTGAGTAATTGTCCATCTCGACCTCCGCTATTGTATACTACAGTATACTTAGTCTGGGCTGCCCGATCAACTCCCCTTCCACACCGATTTCGGCACATAAACATGCCCGTCCGCCAGCTTGCGTGCGGTTCGCACCAAGCCCGCCGCTTTCACGGTGAATCCCTCATCGGTTGAAAAATCCACCAACACGTCAATCTTGCCCGATGCGTGTTCCAACACGACCTCAGCCGGGCTTGTCTTAGGGCGATCCAGCAAACCGTCCGCAACAGTCCCGGGCGTCAAAGCGCAAGACGCCATGCACTGCGCCCCGGTGACGGCCATGGTCGGGTGGGTTTTCCACGGCATGAAATACCGCACTGCAAGCGTTCCGCCGTCTCTGGCAGACGCGACAAGGCCGAACTTAGGGGTGACCGATTTGGACACATCCCCCATACCCATCTGTTCCCCGGCTTCGATCCGAACGGCCTCCATCCGGTCAAAGAACGCGCGGTTTGCGTCCAACTCCTCGGCGCTTTCATAGCCCGTCAACCCGAAATCCGAGGCGCGGGCGATAGTCATCGGCATGGCGACATCCATGCAAGTCAGTTCAATACCTTGAGCGGTATCGCGCAGGTTGCCTGTGGGCAGAAACGCTCCGGTGGCCGAGCCCAGCACGCCCATGAAACTCAGCCGCACCGGCGCGGAATGACCGGGAACGCCTGCAATTTCCGCATCACCCTCATAGGTCAATTCGCCCCCGGGTGTATTCACCTTGGCCACGACCCGAGCCCCAGTGTTGACGGCCCGAATGCGAATTTCGGTTTCATCGCCCTGCGGTTTGAACAGGCCCATCTCGATAGCCGCAGGGGCAACCCCGGACAGGATGTTGCCGCAAGTCGGTTTGAAATCGACCAGCTTGTCCTCGACCGAGACCTGCGCAAAGAAATAGTCGATATCGGCCCAGTCATCCTCGCTAACCGACAGCATCGCGACCTTTGTGGTCACCGCCGCGCCGCCGCCGATGCCGTCGATGTTCAGCGACTGCCCGGACCCAAGAGCGGCGATCAGCACCTCGGCCAGCGCGTCCAGATCCTCAGGCAAATCCGAGCGGCGGAAATACGGGCCTTTCGACGTGCCGCCACGCATCAAGATATAAGGGATTGCGGTTTGAGTCATTTTGAACCCCTCACTTCAACGGCCAGGGCAGGCTGACCATGTCCTGCAACAGACCTGGCGGGAAATCGCGGTTCAGAGCGCCCGCCATCAGGCACATGAACCCGATGCCGCAGGCGGTCAGGATCAGGGTCATCTGCCAGCTGGACCCGGCGCGGATACGGAGAAAGGCGATCAGGAACCCTATCAGGGCGAGGATGAAGCCGACCACCCACGTGGCTGCGATCAAACTGGCGAACCACGCCAGAGTGGACCACAGACCGTGGGGTGCGCTGGCGTCTTCACCGGCGATTTCCTTGTCGGCAAAGATCACGTCGCCTTCGGGACGTCGCATCATCTGGATCAGAAGGATCACGCAACAGAATAGCGAGACGCTGCCGATAACCAGCGGGATGATCTTGTCGGTCATATTGTAGTCGGGGATCATGTTGGCGTTGACCAAAGCGACGATCAGATAGGCCATGATCACCAGCAGAAAGATAAGCGGCGCGCGTTTGGTACCGGCCTGAACATCACCCTCGGCCATGATCATCTTGGCCTGCCGGATACCCAGAATGACCGAAACAACCGTGACCACCATCAGCACGATGACGATAGGGCTGAAGACATATTCCATCCCCTCGCCAAAGCTTTTGCGGAAACGGAATGAGGCGATCTGGAACGCCTGATTGGTGAGCTTCTCAACCGGGTTCGACAGAACGAAACCGATCAGGAAGGCCGGGCGCGACCAGTCGAAACGGCGTAAAAAGATGCCGATCAGGCCGATCACGAACAAGGCCAGCAGGTCTTCGAAGTTCTGACCGGACTGGAAGGCCGCAAAGCTGATCAACATGAACAGGAACGGCGCCAGATAGGTGAAACGGATCGTGGTTAACTTGGCGATCCCGCCCGAGGCCGCGATGCACAGGATGGTGCCGACCACGTTGGCCAACGCCAGCAGCCAGACGATCGAATAAGTGATGTCGAGATTGTCCTTGAGCATGCTCGGACCGACCTCGATATCGCCCGACCCCAGCAGGGCCACCGCGCCAATGAAGATCGCCATCGAACCGGAACCGGGAATGCCGAACAGCAAGGTCGGCACCAACCCCCCACCCTCTTTGGCGTTGTTCGAGCTTTCCGGGCCGATGACCCCGCGCACTTCGCCTTTGCCGAAATTGCTCTTGTCCTTGGTGGATTGAACCGAATGGCCATAGGCGATCCAGTCGACCACAGACCCCCCGAGGCCGGGAATGACGCCCACAACAACGCCAATGATCGAACAGCGGACCGACAGCCAGATATTAGCGAACCAGTCTTTGACACCGTCCAGCCAACCGGCGCCCAGTGAGGCCCCTTTGGCAATCGACCGATCCTGCCGCAGCAACGAAACGATTTCGGGCACGGCAAAGATGCCCAAGCCAACGATGACCAGCTTAAGACCGTCTGTCAGATAAGGAATGTCATAAGTCGCCATGCGCAGCGAACCGCCCGCGTCGGCCTCACCAATCGTGCCGACCATCAGGCCCAATCCGGCGGCGGCGACGCCTTTCAGGGGAATGCGTCCCGCCAAAATGGCGACCATCGACAGACCCAGAATGGTGATCATCAACATCTCGGGCAGACCGAAGGCCAGAACAATGGGTCGCGCGATCAGAATGAACATGGTCAGGAAGGTCGCGCCGACCAGCCCGCCGAAGAGGGACGAGGAAAAAGCCGCCGACAGCGCCCTTGCCGCTTCGCCCTTTTTCGCCATGGGGAAGCCGTCCAGCACGGTCGCCTGCGACGCCGAGCTGCCGGGGATGCCCATCAGGACGGACGCAAAAGTGTCCGACGTCGGCACCACCGCGACCATACCGATCATCAGCGCCAGTCCAAGGATCGGGTCCATACCGAACATGAAGGGCAGCAACAGGGACAGACCGGCGATGCCTCCCAGCCCCGGAAAGACGCCCACGGCCAGCCCCATCACGACGCCGAGAATGAGATAGCCCAGCACGATAGGTTGCAGGATCAGAGCCCACGCATCACCAAGCGCAGGTAGAGCGGTGGCGAAAACCTCCATAGCGGCCGCCTTTCATTAACTGTTTTGTATGTAGAGAAACGCGCGCCCTTCGTTGGGCGCGCGACGACGTGTCAGCTTAGTTCAGCTCGACGCCGTAGGCCTCTTTCAGCCAGTTCAGGACGTATTGCTTGGCATTGTCATCCACATTGGTCGCCGTCTGCAGAGCAGATTTCGAGCCTTCGCCGACAAAAACAGGATACTTACCAACGCGCTTGGACGAAATGTCCGCAAAGTCACCACGCTCGGTCACAGCTTGGAACGCTGCGGTGTATGCGTCCACCACTTCCTGTGGTGTGTCCCCGGGCAAGAACGCCAGTTTCTGAACCGGGAAGCCCGCCACGAAGAAGGCTTTCCAGGCATCCCAAGCCTCACCACTGGTTTCGCAACCATCGGTGGCCTCGCAAACCTCTTTGAAGGTTGGAATGTCCGGGAAAGTCGGATCGCGCACGATATTGCCGTCCGCATCCAGCGCGCCCCATGTCATCATCGGAACGGCCTGACCAGCCTCGACCAGTGGGGCCGACCCGCCCAGATAACCGGACGAGGTCTGGTAGTCGATATTGGCTTCGCCACGTTCGAACATCAGGCGACCATCACCACGGCCTTTGATGCCAAAGACCGGCTCCACATTCATACCCAACATCTGCCAGGCCAGCAGCGGGACCAGATCCAGCCGGGTCGCGCCCTGCGAGCCGTAGATAAAATTGGTGTCTTTCAGCGCATTGGCAGAGCCATCGAATTTGGCTCCGTCCTCTGCGTTCAGATAGGCGACACCGCCGGTACCCGACGCCATGACAGGAATCCAGTCATTGTATTCATAGCGGACGCGCGGGTCACTCAGCAGATAGGGGAACTGTGTCGAGCCAGAGGTGCCGAACAGCAGCGTGCCGTCGTCGTGGCTCTGCTCCTGAAACCAGTTCGCGCCCTTGGTCGATCCTGCACCGGGCATAAACTTTACCACAACAGTCGGCTGACCAGGCAGAGCCTCGGACAGAAGCGGGGCGAAGAAATTGGCCCATTTGGCAGACCCGCCCGTTTCTGAGAACGGAATGACCCATTCGATGGTCTTGCCCGAGAAATCGACCTCGGCAGCGGCGGGTGCCGCGAGTCCGGCGGCGGCGATCAGCCCCACGACGGCGCGACGGGTGAAGTTGGAAATGGCCATTGGTTCCTCCCTGTTGACCAGACAACCACGTCAGCGCCACTCGCGCCACCATGATTGCAATTAGAACTGTGGGGTTGATTCCCCCTCCCATCTGGCAATCATGGAACGCCAACCTTGCGCGAAACTTGCAGGAGCCCGAATGCGGATTGTCATCGTCGAGGATAACGGGACCCTCGCCAACGCCATTGCCTATCGCCTGCGAGATCGAGGCCATGCCGCTGATGTGCTGACAGATGGCGATGCCGCCGATCTATATCTGGAACAAGAAGGCGCGGATCTGATCGTTCTGGACATCAACCTGCCGGGTCGGTCAGGGCTTGAGATCTTGCGGTCGCTGCGCCATCGGGGTGATAGCTCGCCTGTCATCCTGCTGACCGCGCGCACCGAGACCAGCGATCGCGTATCGGGCCTGGATATGGGCGCAGACGATTACCTTGTGAAGCCCTTCGAGATGGATGAGCTTGAGGCTCGCATCCGCGCGCTTTCCCGTCGCAAACAACTGGATTATGGCGCGCGCGAGACCGTCGGAGACCTGGAATTTGACCGCGCCACCCGACAGGTTAGCGCGAATGGACAGGCGCTAGACGTGCCGCGCCGAGAAATGGCCGTGCTTGAATGCCTACTTGAGCGTCGCGGCAGAATCGTCCCCAAAAGCCAACTAACTGATTATGTCTACGGCGTGGGTGCCGATGTCGACGATTCAGCGGTCGAGCCGCATGTATCGCGGCTGCGCAAGCGCCTTCAGAACCTCGGTATCCGGATCAAGACCGCCCGTGGCCTTGGATATCTGCTTGAGGTGCAGAAGTGATCCGGCACGGCTCACTCAGGCTCAGGCTTTTCATTCTGATCCTGACGCCATTGGTGCTGCTCGCAATCCTGCTTGGATACTGGCGCTATACCGTGGCCCAGCAAACGGCGCAGGAGTTGTTTGACGACAGCCTGCTATCCGCCGGTCTGGCCATTTCGCGCGACGTGGCTGTGTCAGAAGGTGATGCCTTGTCGCCCACCACGCGCAGCTTGATCCGCGATGCTTCAGGCGGTGAGATTTTTTATCACGTGACCGGACCAGGTGGCATCTACGTCACAGGGTATGCATATCCTCCGGCCGCTGCAAAACCGTCTGAACAGGACACGTACCAGCCGCGGTTTTTCGAAGCAGTTTATCGGGATGAGTTGGTGCGCGTACTGAAAATGACCGAGCGGGTCACACTGGATAACCTGGTGGGCGATGCGACAGTTACGGCCTGGCAACGCGTCGCGGACCGCAACGCTTTTGCGAACGAACTGTCGATCCGCGCCGCGATCCTGATGGGTATCCTGCTGGCCACGCTTGCTGTTGTCGTGTGGTTCGGGGTCGCACGCGGGTTGCGCCCCTTGCTGGATTTGCAGGATGCGATCGACCTACGCTCACCCGACGATCTCAGCAAGATCAAACGCCCGGTCCCGGTCGAGGTTCATGGCATTGTTCAAACCCTGAACCGACTGTTTGGACAGGTCGAGCACAGCATCAACGCCCATCAGGTGTTTATCTCCGAAGCCGCGCATCAGCTGCGAAATCCGGCGGCAGCGGTTCAGTCCATGGCCGAGGCGTTGCGGGACGCAAAAACGGATGAGGACAAGGACAAACGGATTATCGAACTTGTGTCAGCGGCGAAAAACTCCGCCACAGTGGCCGAGCAGCTATTGTCGCTGGAGCGGTTGCGGCAGCCTACGCATCAGGATCAGATGGACAAGATTGATTTCCGTGCGGTTGTGGAAGAGGCCTGCGCTGACATGGGCGTTCATATCCTCACAAAAGGGATCGATTTTGATGTTACGATGCCGGACTCGACAATAACGGTTTCAGGAGATCAGGTTTTTTTAACTGAGGCCATCAAAAACCTGCTGGACAACGCAGTTAAGCACGGCGGGACTAAGTTGAGCCAAATTTCAGTCGCGCTGCGCTCTGATGGCGAGAACGTAAAGCTTACCGTATCCGATGACGGAACCGGCCTTTCACCCGAACAAAGCGAAGCCGTTTTCAGTCGATTCTCGCAGCTGGAATATTCCGAAGGTAGCGGTTTAGGGTTGTCGATTGTCTCAGCTGTCGCGAAGCGTCACGGAGGAGTGGTCGCGATCAACCAAGTCGAAAAAGGAGCAAGCGTTACGCTCGAGCTTCCCATAGCCCTATAGTTTGTTTCTATTTCTGCTCGGAACCCGAAACCTGTCACAATCAAAGAGAATTTTTGCGATTGCAGCGAATGGCTGCTTCCCGCCCGATTCATTAGAATAACAACGCGTTCTTGCGCAAATAGTAAAGGCGAAGCCTGCTCCGCTGCACCTGTTTTGGGGCAGCGGGATTTGGACAAGCCAAACGCCCCTGGCCATCAGGGGTAAGGCGCTGCCTTCCCCCTCGGGCAACCCTATTAGACAACACCGTGTCCTCGGCTACGCTTGCGGGCCGCACCACTATTGTCGAATAGCATTGCCTCGCCCCCATCCGCGTTCGCCACGTGGCAGATCAGCAGGAACAGGCGCCTTCGGCGTCTGATCTGCAAATCAGCCCTGATTTTCCCAATGGAGAAGTCAGGATCATTGAAAACGGTCTAGGTGCTGGATGAAGGATGTGAGGCAAAAATGGAAAGGTTCTGTCGCTGGTGGCAGAACTATGTGTCGCCTGACACAAAACTGTCGGGCGACACATAGTTTTGCCATTGGCACGCGGCCAAGTCATTGATTTTGAATCAACTGGATTTTCCTCGATGCACTAGTTTTGCCTTTTGCGACTCAAAGATTGTCCATCGCGTCAGAGCAGAGTGATATCAGCCATTGGTCTCAGGTGCAGAGAAAGCCCAGAAAGAGCCCACTGCAGAAGTGCTCAAATCTCGCTGCGTACGCTCGCGGAGCAAAATATGCCGCACTTGCGCGATTTGGGGTGTCGCAGTGCAGCGTAGATGCCGGCCATTCATGCTTACTGCAGCGAGATTCGTGAGGCCAATGACCCAGGTGCGGGACTTCGTCGACCTCAATACATGCAGCAAAATTCATATTCAGTAAGTACAAGGAAATACTTGCGCTTGCAGCGGCGCCCGGTCTGCGGCGCTGCTGCGTCGCTCGCCCCGATCTTTCAAAGAATTCCATCGCAGCAGTTTTCAAGCTGTCCTCGAAACTGTCAGTTCAGTCTGACCGCCTGATTGGATGACGGACAGATCCAGCCTGTCTGGTTGGGGTGCGGGCTGGGACGCGGACGGCGCATGGCCTCTTAGGCAAATCTTATGCTGAGGGTAGAGGTTTGAAATGGTATTCCAGCCTCGCTCGCGGGATGCTTGGGCCAATTCCAGAAGGTTTGGAGACTAAGAATATGCCCGGCAAGAAAACGGTTTTGGTGATCTCGGCACACGCTGCGGATTTCGTCTGGCGCTGTGGTGGCGCTATCGCGTTGCACCAAAGGCGCGGATACGACGTCACCGTTGCGTGCCTGTCCTATGGCGAGCGCGGAGAAAGCGCGCGGCTTTGGAAGGAAGGCAAGTCTTTGGAGCAAGTGAAGTCGATCCGCAGAAACGAGGCCGAAAACGCCGCCGCCGCGCTGAATGTGCACGAAATTCAGTTCTTGGACCTTGGAGACTACCCGTTGGATCTGGGCGCGGCGGCCCAGGACCGGGTGGTTGATACCATTCGCAAGGTTCAGCCCAGCTTTATGCTCAGCCATTCCCAGTACGATCCTTATAACACCGATCACATGCGCACGACGGAGTTCACGCTGACCTGCCGCATGATCGCCCAGGCCTGGGGTCACAACCCTGGAGAAAAGGTCTTGGGTGCGCCGCAGCTCTACCTGTTCGAGCCGCACCAGACCGAGCAGATGGGCTGGAAACCCGACACCTTCCTCGACATCACCGAGGTCTGGGATCAAAAGCGTGCCGCCATGGAATGCAACGAGGGGCAGATCCATCTGTGGGACTACTACACCCGCGCCGCCCAGCAGCGCGCCAATCACTTCAAACGTAATTCCGGCGGGATGGCCGGGGGGCGCGACTGCAAATATGCCGAAGGCTTCCAGTCGATCTTCCCGCGCACCGTTGATGAACTTTGATCGCCGGAGGAGAGATCATGACAACCACACCCACCAATCCCAGTTTTGACATCGCGCACTTGGCCCATGTGGAAATGTTGACAGACAAGTTCGAGGAAAGTCTGGCGTTCTTCACCGAGGTTTACGGCCTGAAACTGTCAGGCCTGGACGAAAACAGCGCTTATCTGCGGGCTTGGGATGACTACGAGTATCACTCGCTCAAGCTGACCCGCCATCACACCACCGGTGTCGGCCATATCGGCTATCGCGCCGCCAGCCCCGAGGCGCTGGAGCGCAGGGTCAAGATCATCGAAGACATTGGTTACAAGGTGCATGGCTGGAACGAAGGGGACATGGGCCACGGACGGGCCTTCCGCTTTGAGGATCCGTTCGGCCATGTGTTTGAAATCTATTACGACACCCTTCGTGCCGAGCCGGAGGGGGCCGACGCCCCGGCGCTAAAAAACACTGCCAGCCGTTTCACCGGCGTACCGCCGCGTCGGATTGACCACCTGAATCTGCTGTCGTCGGATGTGACCGAGTTCAAGCGCTTCATGGAAACCTGCCTGGGGTCGCGCGTGACCGAGTATATTCAACTCGACAATGGCCGGTTGGGCGGTTGCTGGTTCACCGTGAACAACAAAACCTACGACCTTGCCTGCACCGAAGAGCATGGCGGCGGCGTGGGGCGGTTGCACCACGTCACCTATGCCACCGATCAGCGCGAAGACATCCTGCGCGCCGCCGATCTGTTCCTCGAGGCCGGGGTGCACATCGAAACCGGCCCGCACAAGCACGCGGTTCAGGGCACCTTCTTTCTCTATGTCTGGGAGCCTGCCGGCAACCGGGTGGAACTGGCCAATGCCGGCGCGCGCCTGATTCTGGCGCCCGATTGGGAACCGATTTGCTGGACCGAAAAGGACCGCAAGAAGGGCCAAGCCTGGGGGCTGAAAACCATCGAAAGCTTCCACACACATGGCACACCGCCGGTCGGAGAGGTGTGATGGGTGTCGTTGTTCAAGACATCAAGCGGGCTGACCCCGATCTAATCCGCCGCCTTGGCGCGGCCGGGGTCGCCACAGTACACGAGGCGCAGGAGCGCACTGGCCTGATGGCCGCGCATATGCGGCCGATCCAGCAGGATCTGGCCTTGGCAGGGTCGGCTGTGACGATCTCGGCCCCGCCGGGGGACAACTGGATGATCCATGTGGCCATCGAACAGCTGCAACCGGGCGATGTGCTGGTGCTGGCCCCGACCGCGCCCTGCGACATGGGCTATTTCGGCGACCTGCTGGCGACCTCGGCCCAAGCACGTGGCTGCCACGCGCTGATCATCGACGCCGGCGTGCGGGACACCTGCGACTTGCGGCAGATGAAGTTCGGCGTCTGGTCCACCGCCATCTCGGCACAGGGGACGGTCAAGGAAACCCTTGGCTCGGTCAATGTGCCGGTGGTCTGCGCCGGCGCGCTGGTCAACCCAGGCGACATCATCGTGGCCGATGACGATGGGGTCTGCGTCGTGCCGCGTGCCAGCGCCGCCGAGGTCATGGAGAAAACCCAGACCCGGTTGGATGCCGAAGAGGCCAAACGCCAGCGGTTGACCGCGGGCGAGCTGGGGTTGGACATCTACGACATGCGCCCGCGTCTGGCCGAGAAGGGCCTGAAATATGTCTGACGGTACGCCGGTTATGTGGATGCGTGGCGGGACTTCCAAAGGGGCCTATTTCCTGGCTGCGGACCTTCCGGAGGATCCGCGCGAACGCGACGCACTGCTCTTGCGCGTCATGGGCTCGCCCGATCCGCGCCAGATCGACGGTATCGGCGGGGCCGATCCGCTGACCTCGAAAGTGGCCGTTGTGAAACCCTCGCAGCGCGATGGTGTCGACGTGGACTACCTGTTCCTGCAGGTCTTCGTGGACCGCCCGAAAGTCACGGATGCGCAGAATTGCGGCAATATTCTTGCCGGTGTTGGTCCCTTCGCCATCGAGACCGGATTGGTTCCTGCTCATCCTGGTGAGACACCGGTGACCATCTTCATGGAAAACACCGGCCAGATCGCCACCGCCCGGGTCCGCACACCCGATGGGCGCGTCACCTACAAAGGTGACGCCCGGATCGATGGTGTGCCGGGGACGGCTGCGCCGGTGCCGATTGCCTTCAAGGATACCGCCGGGTCCAGCTGCGGCGCGCTGTTTCCGTCGGGCCAGGTCGTGGATGTGATTGACGGTGTCCCGGCGACGCTGATCGACAACGGCATGCCCTGCGTGATCCTGCGTGCCGCGGACATGGGGATAACGGGGTCCGAGACGCCGTCGGAACTGGAGGCGGACGACGCGCTGCGGACCCGTCTGGAAAGGATCCGCCTGCAAGCCGGATCGATGATGAACCTGGGCGATGTTGCGGAAAAGTCGGTGCCAAAAATGACGATTGTGTCGCCAGCCCATCAGGGGGGCACCATCTCGACCCGTACGTTCATCCCGCATCGGTGTCACAATACCATTGGCGTTCTTGGGGCGGTCAGCGTTGCCACTGCCTGTCTGACACCGGGTGCCATCGGCCACGACTTGGCAGTGCGCCCCCCCGAAAACCTCAAACAGCTGCGCATCGAACACCCCACCGGGGAAATGACGGTGATGGGCACGTTGGAAAACGGCGAGGTCACCCGCACCGAGGTTTTGCGCACGGCACGCAAACTGCTGGACGGCAAAGTGTTCCGATAGGTCCGGCCTGTCGCGCCCACAAAGCCCAAAATTTCAATCGCCCGGTCTTTTCGATAAGAAGGGGCTACAGGAGGAGCAAGTGCGCTTGTCCGGTTGCTGAAGAAGGAGGGTTGGCGTGCTGTCTCGGAATCTGAGGCATTTTCGGGTTTTTCTGGCTGTCGGGCATTTGCGCACCCCCACCGCAGCCGCTGAACAATGCCTTGTTTCGCAACCCGCCGTTACCCAGGCCTTGGCCAAGCTGGAGCGAGAGGCCGGCGGGAATTTGTTCAAGCGCACCAGGCAGGGATTCTTCCTGACGCAGCGCGGCGAAGTAGTAGATGGGCGCCTGCGACGTGCTATGGCGCGGCTGGATGCCGCCTTGACCGAAGTCTCGCCGCGCCTGACGGTGACAGCAACCTATGCCCAGCTTCAGGCGCTCATCGCGATGAGCGAAGCCCAGAGTTTCATGCTGGCCGCCCGCAATCTGGGTCTGGCGCAGCCGACTGTGCACCGGGCAGTCTCCCAAATCGAGCAGGAAGCGGCCCGTTCCCTTTTCGAACGCACCTCATTCGGACTGGTCGCAACCGGCCCGTGCCGTGACATTGCGCAAGCTGCTCGCCTGACGTTTGCCGAGTTCGATCAGATCGATGCTGATTTGGCCGATTTCGACGGACGTGAAGTAGGAAGTATCCGCATCGGCGCCTTGCCTTTGCCACGCGCCAAACTGCTGCCAGAGGCGATTGCGCGGTTTCGGCAGTTGCGCCCGAAGCAGTCCATCACTGTAATTGATGGCACTTACAAAGAGATGCTCGCAGGGATGCGGCGCGGCGACATCGATTTCATCCTCGGGGCCCTGCGCGATCCGCTGCCGGTTGAGGACGTGGTGCAGGAGTTTTTGTTCACCGACTATCTTGTGATACTGGCAAGGACCGGACATGCGCTGGAAAAGGCATCCGGCTTGACCCTTGAAAAGCTGGTTGAACATCCGTGGGTGGTTCCCCGCCCCGGCACACCCACGCGTGAGCAATTCGATACGCTGTTCGCGGAACGCGCAATGCCGATGCCCGAAAGCATTGTCGAATGCGGTTCCATCTTGTTGATGCGGGAGCTTTTGCTCAATTCCAATCTTCTGGGCTGCATTTCCGGTCAGCAAGCGCAACGAGAGGTTCAAACCGGGACGCTGGTCGAGTTGGACGCCGGGATCGACTGGCCTAGCCGCGATATCGGAGCGACCTATCGCAGCGGCTGGGTGCCGACGAAAGCACAGGGGCTATTGCTGGACAAATTGCGGGAGGTGGCAAGGGGATGACCGCTCTATAGCTCATACTTATCCCGCTCAGATATCTTCGAATTGGTGTTGTCAGCCCCAGTTGAGCACAAGAGGGCAGAGCCATCGTGCCAGCGGGCGTCGCGACTTTTGTGCCCCCCGCAATCGATGGCGTTTGAGATCGCATACTGGAGGAAACCATGCAATATCATCTCAATGGATTTACGCCCGGTGACCCGAATGTGCACCTGCCCGCGAAACCATGGCGCGACCCTGCGGGTGCTCTTCCGGAAACGGTGGACGTCCTGATCGCGGGGTGCGGGCCTGCAGGCCTGTGCCTTGCGGCGCAACTGGCCGGGGTGTCGGGGATCCGCGCCATGATCGTTGAGCCCAAGCTGTCCCCGATGGAGAAGGGTCAGGCCGATGGCATCAATGTGCGCTCGATGGAGATGTTCCAGGCCTTCGGTTTCGCCGACAAGGTCAAGCGGGAATCAGTCTGGATCAACGAGGCTACGTTCTGGACCCCCCTTCCGGATAACCAGAGCCATATCCACCGTGCCGGTCGCGTACAGGATGTCGAGGACGGGATGAGCGAAATGCCCCACGTCCTGATCAACCAGGCCCGAGTGCATGAACTGTATCTCGATATCATGCGCAACGCGCCGTCGAGGCTAGAGCCCGACTATGGGATCAAGGTCGTCGATGTGGTGGTGGATCCCGAGGCCGAAGACTACCCTGCGACGGTGACGCTCGAACGCACCGATCCCGACCGCGAGGGGCAGCGCGAAACCGTGCGCGCTCGCTATGTCGTTGGCTGCGATGGGGCGCGGTCGAATGTGCGCCGCGCGATCGGTGGCACTCTGCATGGCGACGCGGCGCATCAGGCCTGGGGGGTTATGGACGTTCTGGCCGTGACCGAGTTTCCCGATTACCGGATGAAGGCGCTGATCCAGTCCGGCAACGGTGGCACCATGCTGGTTCTGCCCCGCGAGGGCGGCTATCTGGTGCGCCACTATGTAGAACTGGAAAGCCTCGGTGAGGAAGAGCGTGCCGCGGATCGTGGCCTGACCATCGACGACATCATTGCAAAGGCCCAACAGATCTACGCGCCTTACAAATTTGATGTGAAGGACGTGGTCTGGTGGTCGATCTATGAGATCGGGCATCGACTGACGGACAAGTTCGACGACGTGCCCGAGGATCAGGTGTCGACGCGCAATCCTTGTGTCATGCTGGCTGGTGACGCCTGCCATACGCACAGTCCTAAAGCCGGTCAGGGCATGAACGTGTCGATGGGCGATACGTTTAACCTTGGCTGGAAGCTGATCTCGGTACTGACCGGACGGGCCGACCCCTCGCTCTTGCACAGCTACAGCGCCGAGCGTTGGGCCGCAGCCAAGGGGCTGGTCGATTTCGACCATGAATGGTCGCGTATCGTCGGGACCCGGTTCGAAGATGACGCCGACGAAGAGCTGCCGCGCTTTGCCCGCGAGTTCAAGAAGAACCTGCGCTATACCTCGGGTCTGACGATCCAGTATCAACCCTCGGCGCTGATCGGTGATGCCAGCCATCAGGCCCTGGCAAGCAAGTTTGAGATCGGCATGCGGTTCCACTCGGCCCCGGTGATCCGGCTGGCCGACGCCAAACCGATGCATATGGGGCATGTCGTCGAGGCGGATGCGCGCTGGCGGGTCTTTGCCTTTGCCGGTGCCGGGGATGCCGGCCAAGAGGGTGGCGCCATCCATGATCTGTGCGACTTCCTTGAAAACGCCCCGAATTCGCCGATCCGGCACCACACGCGCCGCGACGAGGACGTGGACGCCGTGATCGATTTCAGGGCAGTGTTCCAGCAGGGGTTCCGCGATCTGGAATACACGGAAATGCCCTCCATGCTTCGACCGCACAAGGGGCGGTTTGGGCTGTGCGACTACGAAAAGGTCTTCTGCGCGGATGTGAAACTGGGTGAGGACATATTCGACATGCGCGGTATCGACCGAAGCCAAGGCTGCATTGTAGTAGTGCGCCCGGATCAGCATGTGGCCAGCATTCTGCCACTGGATGCGTTCGATGAACTGGCCGAATTCTTCGCCGGTTTCCTGCGACAGGCCTGAGGCGGCCCGGCGCCGATGTGGATCGGTCGCTTAAGACGGCAGGGCATCAAAACGCCCTGAATCTAAACTAAAAACCTGGCAGCCCGGGAAAAGTGCCCCCCAGGTTCCGGAAGTCGATTAGCGTCAGCTTATCCAATCTCGAAAGCTTCGAATTGGTCTGGCTAGCGATAATCGGGGACAATCAACAGCAATCATTTCCTGCAAATGATCCGCGCGAGTCGATAAGGAGGAGATTTCATGCGCCTGACTTCAACAATAGCTGCCGTTGCCTTTGGCCTGTTTGCCACCGGGGGGAGTGCCGAGGAACTGTCCTTGGCGGATTTCCAGCCGCCGCAACATTTTGTTCTGGGGGCGGTCTATGAACCGTTCAACGATGCGATCTCTGAAGCCACGGGCGGAGAAGTGACCCTGCGGGCCTATATGGGCGGCGAGCTTGGGCCGGGCCCGAAGGAGCAATACAGCAGGGTTGTCGATGGCGTTGCCGATCTTGCTTTTGGCCTGCCCGGCTACACAGCTTCGACCTTCCCCACGACCCTTCTGGCCGAGTTGCCGGGGGTGATCGCCGCCGACACCGGCACCAAAACCATCGTCGAAAACATGGACCTGTTGTCGGAAGAATATCGCCGCGTGGTTCTGGTCGGGCTGTGGAACAACGCGCCCAACCTGCTTTTGATGGGTAACAAGCCAATCACCAGCATCGATGACCTGAAGGGGCTGAACATTCGCGTGCCCTCGCGCAACGCTGGGCTGGTGGTTCAGGCATGGGGTGCAAACCCGGTGTCGATGCCCGCACCCGAAATCTACAACGCGATGCAGACCGGCGTCATCGACGGCGCGATGACCGACGCCACCACGCTGGGCGCGTTCCGGTTGGCCGAGGTCACGAAGCATGTGACCCAGGGGATGGATACGACCATCTCGCTGTTCTTCATGATCATGAACCGCGATGCCTTTGCCGAACTGTCTGATGACCAGCAGCAGGCGGTTCTGGCGGCCGGACGCCAGGCATCGCTGAACGGCAACACCGCATGGATGGGTATCGCGGAAAAGGCGCTGACAAGCTTTGCCGCGAGTGAAGGCAAGCAGGTGATCACCTTGTCACCCGAAGAAGCCGAGCGGTTCGACGCGGCCTCGGCGGCTGTGGTCGAACAGATCGTTGCCGAAGCGGAGGCCGAGGGCATTGCCGCTCAAGCCTTTATCAACGCGCTGATGGGCGAGTAAGCCTTGGCACTTCTCAAGAAACCCTCCTGGTCGGCACTGGTCGGCCAGGTTCCCGTCCTCTTGGCGGCTGGTGCGGGCATCTGTCTGATCACCATGGTGATCGTGGTGATGTTGGGCGTGATCATGCGCTATGCCTTTGGCAGCCCGTTGCTGGGCGTGAACGAGATCGTGCAATTAACCGCCGTCGCCCTAGCCATGCTGGCCCTGCCGCAGTGTACCGCCTCGGGCGGCCATATCCGGGTCGATCTGTTTGACAACGCACTTGGGCGGGCCGGGCGGTTCCTGAGCGATCTGCTGTTCCGGGGGCTTGCGATCGTGGCGCTCTACCACCTGTGTCGCCAGGCCTGGAAGAAAGCCGCCGAGGCGATCGAATTCGGAGATGTCACCAACATGCTCGAACTGCCGATCTGGCCGTTTTTCGGCGCAGTTTTCGTTGGCATGGCGCTGTGCGCGTTGGTCTACGTGTTGGAAGCCTTCGCCCTGATTGTCGGATGGAGAAGTGCGGATGACTGATCTGATGATTGGAATTTGCGGGATTGCCGGGCTATTTGCCCTGATGATCCTGCGCACGCCTGTGGCCTTTGCCATGCTGCTGACGGGGTTCTTCGGCATATGGATGCTGGACGGGTTGCGCCGGGCCGCGGCGATCATGTTCACCGAGACCTATTCCTCGGTCTCGAACTACAATCTTATCGTGGTGCCGATGTTCGTGCTGCTTGGAAACATCGCCTCCGAGGCCGGTTTCAGCCGCGCGCTTTACGATGCCGCACATGCCTGGGTTGGGCGGTTCAGAGGCGGGCTTGCCTCGGCTTCGGTGATCGGGTGCGCGGCGTTTTCGGCGGTATCCGGGTCTTCCGTGGCGACGGCGGTCACCATCGGGCGGGTTGCCTTGCCGGAAATGAAACGCTTTGGCTATGCCCCCGGCCTGTCCACCGGTTCGATCGCAGCAGGGGGCACCCTGGGCTTTTTGATCCCGCCCTCAACCGGCTTCGTGATCTATGCCATCCTGACCGAGGAATCGATCGGCCGCCTGTTCATGGCGGGGATCCTGCCCGGTTTGCTGATGTCGGGCCTGTTCATTCTGGCCATCTGGCTGGTCACCCTGCGCAACCCGCAGGCCGGCCCCCCGGGCGAAGCTATCCCCCTGGTCGACCGCTTTCGGGCCTTTGGTCGGGCCGCCCCTTTGCTGGGTGTCATTCTGGTGTCTATCGGCGGAATCTATTTGGGAGTCTTCACGCCGGTCGAAGCCTCAGGGATTGGCGCAGGTCTGGTGATCCTGCTGGCCGTAATATCGCGCAGCATTTCGCGGCAAGGGTTCGCCAAGGCGGTTCAGGATACGGTGCGCACCTCGGCCATGCTCTACATGATAGTGATCGGCGCCAATGTGTTGAACCCGTTTCTTGCGATCACCGACATTCCCCTGGCCCTGGGCGAGATGCTGACCACCTTCGGGCTGGGCCCCTATGGGACGCTTGTTCTTATCCTGCTGAGCTATGTCGTGCTGGGCATGTTCCTTGACGGGCTGGCAATGCTGGTCGTGACCATTCCGATCTATTTCCCAGTGATCACCGGCCTGGGCTTCGATCCGATCTGGTTCGGCGTGGTGGCTGTTATCGTCATCGAAATGGGGATGATCACACCGCCGGTCGGATTGAATGTCTTCGTGGTCCGTGGCGTGGCCGGGAACGTGGGGCTTTCAACGATATTTGCTGGTGTTTTCCCCTTCCTGCTCGCCATGATCGCAACCCTTTTACTGGTCATCCTGTTCCCGGGGATCGCCTTGGTCATCCCGAACTCAATGTTCGGGTGACGGGCCGAACCGGCAGCGTTTCATTTCGCCGTGTTGCGGGTGCTTGCCATGGCGGCGTGGGTCGGCGGGCTGCAAACGCTTGCAGCAAGAGAAAAAAGTTTCCGGGGAACGTCACATAGCTGCCTCTTTTTTCAAAGCACCAAGTCTCCAGTCGCCATTGTTGGTGCTTGCAACCCGTTCGAGTCTCGATGAACGCGTTTTGTCGCACGGCTCAACGACCGCTCTGGCGAAAATAGACTGCATCGCAGCAAACGGTTTGCCGCAGATGCGTGAGATTGCTGCATGAGAAATAGCTGCGCGCGCACAAGGCGGCTCCAGTCCGCAGAGCGGTTATTTGGAGAAAATCGATCGATGTCCGAATTGCGGACATTTGGCGAAAAACGCTCAAGGTCTGCTGTGCGGGACAAACCGGACTTGTGCACACGCGGTTTTTGCTGACGCAGCGATTGTTCGCACATGCGGCAGTATGATTGCCGCTGCGCAGCGGTGGGTCGTCAAACCGGTCATTAACCGGCTTGCTCTTGGCGCGATCCGGGACCATGCTTTCGCCGCTGGCCTATTCGACAACTCACAGGCGGGACATTGCCGCCGTTGTCCTTTCAGATGTTCGCTGACGCGACATCCATTCGCAAGTGCAGCGCGCTCATCGCTGCGTTGAAGCCGAAGTCATCAAACCGGTCATTCAGCGTAATTGCGATACCCAAATTTCAACCGTTTTCGCTGCTGCCACGTCAAACAACCTAGACAAGCAACGGAGCCGCCTTTCGCTTATATGGCGATTGTCGACGCAGAAATTTCACGCGGCTGCGGCACGCTATTATTGCAACGCAGCGTACATCGCTGATCCAGCCATCCCTGGGTGTGGTTTGTCTGACTAGGTAGACTAGTCATACTTTTTCAATCCAAGCTTTTGAAATCGAAAATGTTATTAAACGGCTAATCAAAAACGAAAAGCAGCCACCCCTATCGGGGTGACTGAAGTCGGGGAGATTTACGATCTATGCTTTAGAAAGATCAGGTGCCGCCAAAACATGCGGCGTATTGTATGCTTCGAGGTCCAATTGATCTTCGGACTTGGCGATCAGAACGGTGCACGCCGCGTCCCCCGTGACGTTGAGCGATGTCCGCGCCATGTCGAGAATACGGTCGATACCCGCAACGATTGCAACGCCTTCCAGCGGCAGCCCAACCGATGTCAGAACCAGCGACAGCATGACAAGACCAGCACCGGGAACGCCGGCGGTACCGATCGAGGCAAGCGTCGATGTCAGGATGATGGTGATGTATTCGGACATGCCCAAGTCAACGCCGAACGCCTGCGCGACAAAGAGTGCAGCAACACCTTGATACATCGCCGTGCCGTCCATGTTGATGGTCGCACCAAGAGGAAGCGTGAAGCTGGCTACGGAACGATTTACACCCAGATTTTTCTGTACAGCTGTCATGGTGACCGGCAGCGTTCCCGAGGAAGACGTGCTGGTAAAGGCCACGATCTGAGGTTCAACGATGCCCTGGAAGAACCGCACCGGGTTCAGACGGCCAAGGAATGTAACCAGACCACCATAGACGAACAATGCGTGTAGGATGCAGCCAATGTAAAGTGCCGCAATGATCGTACCCAACGGAAGAAGAAGATCCAGACCGTAAGTGCCTGCAACCCAAGCCATCAGGGCGAAAACACCGTAGGGTGCGAACGATATGACGATTTCCGTCAGTTTGAGGATGACCGAATTCAGGGCTTCAAAGAAATCCCGGATCGGTTTTCCCGCGTCCCCAACAAGGTTGATAGACAGGCCGAACATGATGGCGAAGAAAATGATCTGCAGCACTTTACCGTCAGCCGCTGCCGCAATTGGGTTTTTGGGCACGATCGCGATAAGCTGATCAATGAATGGTGGTGCAGTTTTTGCTTCCATCGCAGCGGCGGCGCCTAGGTCGATGCCTACACCAGGCTGGAAAAGTGTCCCGAGAACAAGCCCGATGGCAATCGCGAACGCAGTTGTGCAGAGATAGAAGACGACCGATTTAAGGCCGATCCTGCCCATGCGCGCCATGTCGCTGACCGAGGTCATACCGCAAACCAGCGACACAAAGATCAACGGTACGATCAGCATTTTGATCAGCGAAAGGAACAACGTCCCGATGTACTTGATTGTTGTTGCAAACTGTTCGTTGCCGGTTGTGTTTAAAATGACACCGACGATGACCCCAAGAACAAGGGCGATAACGATTTGCTTCCACAGAAGCAGGTTTCTCCAGGGCGCGAGAAACCCTGTTTTTTGATTTGCGGTTTCCATGATTACCTCCCTTTCCACTGGGCAGTCAGTATGTCGAACTGCGAGCAATCATGTTTTCTTTAACAGCCTAGTGATCGACCTTAGGTCCCAAATGGAGAAATGACGTTGCAAATTTTGCAACGCCATTTCCAAACCGTCAAAAGCACTTGAGTTTACGTACTCGCTAATTGCGCGCATTTGCGGGCGAGCACATCAGTAGGATCGACTGGTAATGCGGCCAGTCTCGGGTCACTGGCATCGACAATCAAAGGAAGCTCTGTGCATCCCAGAATGATTGCTTCTGCCCCATTTTCGACCAGATGCCCGAATGCCTGCGCAATCTGCTCGACACAAAGCCCGTCAGTGTATCCGGCTTTCACCCCCTGCGGCCCATAGATGGAGTCCATGACCAAAGCCTGATGGGTTTCGTCTGGCAAAATCGGCTGCAGGCCAGCGTTTGAGAGCGCTTGCTGATACAGGCAGCTGTGGATGGTTCCGTTTGTTGCCAGGATGCCCACGCGGCGTGTTTCTGGCGATTGTTCGGTAATGTAGTCTGCTGTTGTGGAAAGAATGCTGACAATCGGAATATCCAAGTGCCTCTGAATGCGATCCACATAGGCATGGGCAGTGTTGCAGGGGATGGCGATCATATCAGCGCCGCCCCGTTCCAGCTTTTTACAGGTGGAATAGAGAGCCACTGTGGGATCTGTACCATTGCTGACTAGGTTCTCGGTACGATCAGGGATTTGCGGGTTTTGTTCGACCAGAACTTTGATGTGGTCCTGATCTCGCGACGCTTCGGTTGCCCCCACAAGCTTACTCATAAAATCTACAGTTGCAGCCGGCCCGACGCCGCCGACGATTCCCACTTTGAACTTGTGGTGCCGGTCGACCTTGGTTGCGTCCAATGCGTGCCGTGCATACGCAGCAGCCGTATCGACAGCGGCCATTCCTTCAGGGATCGTGAGTTGATCCAACAGCAACGGCAACTCCGTCATGCCCGGAACAAAAACTTCCGCCCCCTGCTTTGACAGGTCGTCAAGGGCCTGATCAATCGGGGAAGTAGTCTCAGGCCCCCTGTTTCCTGACTTGAAGCCGCCGACACCATAGATCGCCTTCATGACACTCATTTCCAACTCAGCGGACGGGTAAATGACTGAAACGAGGTCGCCAAACAGCGCTTCAAATAGCCCGCTTTTTCGAACGAAAGGCGTTGTCAGCACTCCAATCCTTGATGGTGCAGAAGGTAATCCATCAATCGCCTCTTTGATGGCATCGGTCATGCTGATCAGCCTGATTTCAAGCTCATCCTCCAATTCCTGTAGAAAGCAATGGGTGATAAAGCACGGCAGCAACGCTGCGTGACATCCCTCGCGTTCCATTTTTGCTAGGGTGTCAAACACATACAGCTTTCGATGCGTGGGATTATAGGCGCTTTCCATTGGCGCAACGGGCTCGCGCATCGGTTTCTGTTCGAAAATCAGCTCGCGATGGTCACCTTCCGATTTGACCGGGGTCGATTCCACGATCCGATAAAGCAAATCAGCCCCCGACAGCGCACCAAGCCCACCGACGATACCAAGGCGTAGAGTTCCGGCTTGTTTCACTCGACAATACTCGCTTCGCCAAAGTTCAGATGCGACAGCGCGATCACAGCCTGTTCGCTAGGTAGCACTGGCTCAGCTGCTGCTTGCAGGCTCAGACCGTTCGCCTGAGCATGTTTTGCAAGTTTTGTTGCCGCCTCATATCCAATGATCGGCGCCAGTGCGGTGACGTGTACAAGGCTGTTTTCCAGCAGGGCCTGGCAACGTTCTTCATCTGCAACGATGCCATCCACGCACCGGGTTGAAAGGACATTCATTGCGTTCGTTAAAGATCCCATCGTTTCCAGAACCTTGTGGATTATGACGGGCTCCATGGCGTTCAGCTGAAACTGCCCCGCCTCGGCGGCCATTGTAACGGTGAGGTCATTTCCGATCGCCTGATAGCAAACCTGATTTACGACTTCCGGGATCACGGGGTTCACTTTGCCAGGCATGATCGACGACCCGGCCTGCACCGCCGGTAGAATAATCTCACCAATTCCGGCACGCGGGCCAGACGACATCAGGCGCAGGTCGTTGCAGACCTTGGACAGTTTGATGCTGACTCTCTTGAGTATGCCTGAGAACATAACAAATGCTCCAAGGTCAGAGGACGCTTCAATAAGATCTGCAGCGAGTGACAGGGGCTCACCCGAAATATCCCGCAGATGGGCGACGGCTGTTTCACCAAATTTAACTGGCGCGTTAATACGCGTTCCAATCGCTGTACCGCCCAAGTTTACCTCGGTCAGCAGGCGCGACAAGTCGCCTAAGCGATCCACATCTTCGTTTATTGTCGTCGCAAATCCCCGGAATTCGGCCCCTAGAGACATTGGAACAGCATCTTGCAGCTGGGTCCGTCCGACCTTCATGATGTGGTCAAACTCCGCAGCTTTTGCCATCAGAGATTTACTAAGAGAATGCATCGCTTCAATGAGCGGGCTGATCCGGGCGAGAGCTGCCAGCCGGATCGCAGTCGGGTAGACGTCATTTGTGGACTGAGAGCGGTTTACATCATCGTTTGGATGAAGGTGGCGGTATTCACCAATTTCCAGCCCTAATTTTTGTAGGGCAAGATTCGCAATAACTTCGTTGGCATTCATATTAGTGGATGTGCCTGCGCCTCCTTGCATAACGTCGACAACGAAGTGTTCGTGATGCTGACCCTCCAGGATTTCATCACAAACCGCGACGATGGCATCAGCTTTTTGGTCGGCAAGCTCTCCAAGCTGCTTGTTGGCAAGCGCGCAGGCCTTTTTGACCGCCGCCAGCCCTGTGATCAGCTCGGGATAATGACTGATTGCAACCCCCGTGATCGGGAAGTTCTCCAATGCGCGCTGGGTCTGACGCCCCCATGCAGCAGCCTGCGGAATACTGATTGCACCCAGGCTGTCCGTTTCGGTTCGAGTTGTGGTCATCCAACGGCCTTTCGCTTGAAATCTTATGTGCCCGAAAAAGAGCGGTCACATCCCCGATGTGGATTGGGGTTGCTCCGCAAGCTAAGATTTCAACTGTTGCAGCGCCAACGCTATTGGCGCATCATCATTGCAAAACTTGCAACAGTATATGGTCTTATGACCATGCCACCAGAAAGAACCTGACATGGAGATTGATTGGCTTGAGGATTTTCTGGCCCTTGCGACCGCCGGTGTCTTTGCAAGGGCGGCTGATGCCCGCAACATCAGTCAATCCGCCTTCACCCGGCGCATCAAGAACCTAGAGCACTGGGCTGGTACCCCATTGTTTGACAGAAGCGTTCACCCGGTAGAACTCACCGCTGCGGGCAAGGCGTTCCGACAGACCGCAATTGATACGGTAAGTGCACTGACCCTGACAAAGGATGACATCCGCAGCCTGTCGCGCCGCGAAGCCGATACACTGGACTTTGTGGCCCTGCATACACTGGCGATCTCATTCTTTCCGGCTTGGCTGGGCAAGATGACGGGCTACCTTGGCCCTGTAAAAACACGGCTGGTTGCCGAGAATTTCTCTGGTTGCGCCGAGGCTATACTCAATGGCAGCGCAGACTTCATGCTGTGTTATTCACATCCTTCTGTACCGACGATATCGGATGAAGCCCGATACCCCTCAACGACAATTGCCAAAGATAAAATTATCGCTGTCAGCGCTGTGAATTCCAGAAACGAACCTGTGTTCAGCCTGGATGAACCGGGCGAAGTACCTTACCTGTCTTACCCACCCGACACTTTCCTAGGGCGCATATCACAAGTCTGCCTGAATCGGGGCAACTTACAGGATACCCTGTCTCCGACCTATGAAAACTCTGTTGCGGAGGCGCTCAAATCGGCGTGTTTCGAAGGGCACGGCGTTACGTTTCTCCCAGAAGTATCCGTGCAACGCGAACTGGCTGAAGGCAAACTGACGAAGGTCAGCAAGCCAGGTTTCGAAGTTGAGATATACGTCAAACTCTATCGTTCAATCGAACGGTCCAGACCGCAACTGGAACGGTTCTGGAGGCTCAGCCAAAGGCCACAGTAGCTCCGATCTCATAGTGCTACTTCTGCGATCTCAAAATCGACACTTGAGTTTTTGGCCAATGTCCAAAAGCGCTCGACAGCAGGGCGGCTTGTTTGCATGTTACGAAACAGCTTGATCGGCATCTGATGCTCTGCATCGGGATGGCTGATCCTCACAAGAGTTCCATCGTCAAGCTGGGATTTGATGGCCATCTCGGGAAGCCAGGCAACGCCTAGCCCCTCAAGGCATGCCGCCTTTTGCGCCTCGGCAACCGAGTTTTCGCTTTGCGTGTCCAGCCTGTCAGCCAAATCGGCCCGTTCAATCACGTCTCGGCTTAAACGGCCGAGAAAACTCTCCGAGGGGTAGGACAAAAAGGGCAGACGACCCTTCTGGTCAAAGTGAAATAGCGCTGTGCCGTCTGTATCGGCGCGGGAGACAGCAACCAGACAATCATCAGAGACCGTGATGGATGGGTACCACGAATTCTCGGTAAGTACCGCCATTGAGGCATGGTCATAGCTCAGCATGAAGTCAACGTTGCCTGCGGTCAGTGTCTCAACACAGTCTGAAAAATTATCGACGACGAAATTGGTCCTGACCGGGCCGATGGACTTGGATATTCTCCTGATCCAAGAAGGAACAAATGATATAGAGATCGTGTGCAGAACCGAAAACTTCAGCACTTCTCCGGCAACGCCTGAAAGCTGAGTCAGCTCTGCCCGAGCCTGTTGCAACGCGTTGAGTGTTTGACACGCCGTCGAACGAAATGACTCTCCTGCTGATGTCAGTACGACCGGGTGAACACTGCGGTCAAAAAGCGGAGCGCCAACCCAGTGTTCCAGATTTTTGATACGTCTTGTAAATGCAGATTGGCTGACTCTGCGGCTATGGGCGGCCTTTGCGAAAACACCCGCCGTGGCTAAGGCGAGAAAATCTTCCAGCCAATCAACTTCCATAGGTCTGCTCCATAGATCACAAGTAATTGTAACCGTTGGCAAGGGAAGGATGAGTTGCAAACATTGCAATCGTGTTGCGAAGAATACCGAATGCGTTTTGGCGTCCTTCCGTATGGACCTTGACCAAAGACGTGTATTGCGCAAAGGCCGGTACCAATTGAGCTAAGAATTCCACTTTGCCGCACGCCAACGGTAGCGTTGCTCTCCGTATTGCAGCGCCGAGCTATTAGCTCTTTTGGAAAAAACCACAGTGCTTCCACTCACAGCAGATTTTGAACACTTCGGCTAAATGGCAGCTGTTCCCGTCGCCTTGCAGCAGTGCCACACTCGTGCCTGCGGCAATTATCTTGCTACGAGCGCTGGCAGCGAAATTCAAAGGCTTCTGCTGTGGGCTCCTTCGAGCCATTCGCCGCGTCCCGCCTAAATGTCAGGTTTTGAGTTCTCGGAGGGAAGGCCTTAGATAAAAGCCATTGGACATTGCTGAACGGGTGTTACGTGAACCACCTTCTAGTTACATCGTCACCCATCTGGGTCCTCATCGCTCCAGTGTCCAATTTCGTAAACACCCTGCTTTTTCATGCGACGTATGAACGCTAGGTAGTTAACTACGCGGTCGATCTCATCCAATTCTCCAGTGGCAAAGGCGACCGCAATCATCTTGAATTGGGCCTCAAGATCTTCCGCAATTTTTTCGTCTCGTCGAGCCAGACCCTTTCCAGTCCTCAAAGAAACAGTAGTTGTTTCGTCTTCGCTCCACATCTCATCGAGATAGGCCTTTAGATTAAGCTCGGGACTATTCGCGCCCAGCTTGCCTACGGCCTCCCATATTGGTTGAAGCCGTTCAGTAAGACTTCTTCGACTACTAGTCATGTTTCTTCACCTCGCAGTACAGCAGTTCAACGTAGTTGCCCCAATCGATAGACCGTCACTAAAACTGATGAGCATGAGCGGCGGAACATCAACTTAGCTCCGCCACCAGCTTTTATTGACTAAAGCAGTCAGTTTAGATTGACGTTTTACCCCCCCCAATCGTCAGTTCTCGAACCACGTCCCGTGTCTCGTTCGGGTACGCACGAACGAACCCAGCCTCGCAGGAAATTGTCTCAACTCCTCTTCGGTCCAGCGCCGGAGCCAAATGGATCGCGGCGATCTCAAACTGCTCTGCCATTTGGCCCAGCGTTACGTAGGATTTTTCAAACGTTTGAATACTCTCTTCAGTGATGTAGCAACGGTAGTGCTGCGTGTCCGGGCTTCGCAGCTTTACCTGCTTAAGGTATCCACAATCCCGCAAGAGCCGGATTGACCCGATACTAATTCTCAAGCGCGCCGCCGCATCCAGAAGCGACAGATCGCCAGAAAACACGCGCTCCGTTTTTTCCAAGATCTCAGCGCAGTCTATAAGAATTCCAGCCAACCCCTCTACGTCCGGATCTCTCCAAACGCCGGTCAGTCGGCCTGCTGCCCAATCGGCGACAACGCGAGCCAGGGCCACCCTGCTCTGTCGGCTGTACTCCGAGAGGGGCAACCTATGACGTGTCCGAGAGGCAATGCGCAGGCCTTCAAGCCTAGTCAGCAAGGTCTGTACCGAGGACGATGGAACATAGCGCAGAGACGTTCCAAAACGATAGGCTTCCAGAACATTGTGCCGGATCAGTGCCTTAACATGGACCGGATGGATATTCAGCTGGACCGCGGTGGATTTGGTATTCTGCAAACCAGACCAGAAGTCGAGCACGGCAGCCAGATCCTCATGGCTGACATCTTTCATGTATGACAGATCGCTCGCATTTATACCGCGAAGATGAGCGAGAATGCCTCGCACCCGAACCTCGCCGACCCCATGTAGCTCCCGCGCGCGTTCAAGCGTGGTGAGTTTGGGTGCTGTGATTTCCGTACCCAGAACTTTCGCACCGGTCTGCAGCGGATAATTCTCCCGAACGAAATCCTGCACGCAAGACCTGAGCACTGCTGTCGCCGGGTCCTTTTCAGTTTCTTTCAGCCAGGTATAGAATTCGCCCATATCTGTTGTGAAATAAGACCGTTTAGAGGAAGACTGGCGCCTGGCACGCTCCAACTCAGATTTCAGGGCTTCCGGCCCACTCTTCAGAACCTCGAAACCAGTCGACATGCAAGTACGCTCCTGTTCGAAGTCCAAATCCGAACGGCCGACGCCGCGGTCCATAGCAATCGCCATACCTAATGTCAGAGCGGACTGATGAAGATGCGTCAGCTCCAGCGAATCTAACCAGTCACCGGCGACCCCAAACTCAATACGGCGGCTCAGGTAGGTTTCAAACGAGGATCGCCCAAGCGTTGTTGCGTCTTGAGCGGCTTCAAAGATCAGATCCTGGTGACGCGTCACTTGCTCAACCACGTCGTAGGTGAGATGCGCATGCGACGCGTTGGGAAGCTGGAGCAACGGTACGCCATGCTTGGCACAGGTCCCGATCGGCAGCACCAACCACTCAAGAAGTTGAAACGCATTCTCAGGACCCGACCCATTTATGGCATCCACAATACACTTCGGACAGACTCGGGTGGTAGCCCGGCGGAACGAACCCGAGGTGGCAAAGGAATGCCCGACGCGGTACCGACAGGGGCCAACCAATCTGGCCGCCGCCAACTCCAACGCTTCAAGTGGCACCCCAGCCAGTTGTGACAGCCGCTCCAGCTGATCCGGATGGGCTGAACAGATATGGGGCCATCTCAGACCCAGATCTGAACAGAACTCCCTTGTAACACTAAGATTGCGACGTGACAGCCGGGCGACATAGGAAGCAGGCGTCTCCATGTGATGATGAGGCAGAGTGAGAGCGAGTTGTCGTTTCATTGCAACCCTCCGTCCAACGAGGGGTCGCCGTGATCCAACCAGCCCATGATGGTCCTAACATCTATGCTAATGTAGTCTTGGGCAAGGAATGGGTTGAAAGCAGGTATACAACCCGACTTGCGCCGGAATGCTTCTGCAAAATGTCCAAGTCGGAGCTGGGTTTCTCCGTCGTAGAGCGCCTCTTCTATCCCACTCAGACACATTTCGATGATCATTCCAAACTCATTGCCGCCTGCGTGAACCAGCCGCTTGAGAAACTCTCTCTGTTGAAGTTCGTTGGAATGTGTCAGACCAGACTTCTCAACGAACTCAGTAAAGATCTCTGTGACCTCGGGTTCGTGGGATATCCAGCTCACTGCACCCAGGTACACAACATCTATGCGCCTTTTAAGCTGAACATCAGAATTGATCATCTCGATCAGATCGGGCGTGCCAGACAGAACAAGACCAACCGGCCAGTCCTTATCGTTCATAAGCGATTTTAGGGTGTTCACCACATCATTGCGGGTTTTGACGCCTTTGCTGATGTAAAGGTCCTGAGCCTCGTCCAGATGCACGAACAGGGTCCTTCGCAGTTGGAGAAACTGACGCACCTGCGTCCAGATGATCCCAACCGATTTGTCCCGAGCGAGCGGATATCCCAAACCGGACAGGATCGTCATGCCAACATTCTTTAGCGTCGCTGGTGACGGCACCAGTAGCCGGATCACTTCCGCCACATCCTGTCCCTCCGTTGGCAGGATCAGGTCCGTATGATTGTCAAACAAGCGGTCTGCGAGAGTGGATTTCCCACTGCCGGACGCCCCGATCAGAGCAAGACCACGCGCCTCGCTGCGACTACCCATTCGGATAGCCGCTCGTCTTCGGCGCAGATGACGATCAAAAACCAGTTTGAGATCGTGGAACACCTGATGCGAAACGAACATGTTTCGAAGACGCGCAATCTGAGCGTCAATCTCATCAGATGGATCGCCAGGGAGATCAGTCATTTTCAATCCTCCATTTCGAAGTTCTGGGACGATCCCCAGTGGGGCTTTGTCCCTGGTCAGCTGTGTCCTCGGTGGTGTCTTCTCCTTCGTCCATTGACGGGATGAAACGGCCGAACAGATCTGGCTCCGGCGGAAGGTCAAAGCTTTCAGGATCATCCGTTTCGATGCTCAAACCCAGGAACAGATCTTCTCTGGCCCGTTTAAGCCCTGCCGGTGTCTGACGCTTCAGGACAGCCCCGAACCGGCGTTCCTCATCGGAGGTCTTTTGGATGATGGCGTGCAACGCGTCAGAGACCGTCTTCTCCTGAAGCACGGCCTCAGCCTTGTGTTTCAGCCGCAGCTGACGCGCAGTCGCTTCCCACTGTTCATAAGACACGGCGTCAAAGCACTTCTGCAGAGCGCGCGCCGCATACCACTTTTTCCCGATCTGAATCATGATCCAACCGAGATCGTTCAGGTCAACTTTTAGATGAACGTGACGGCGACGGTCGTGCACATAAAACTCACGCAGTGCCTGGCAGGTATAGTCGATGCCAAACAGCCTCACTCCTTTGCCAAAAACACGCCTGCGATACCTCACACCAAAGGCTTTGCGTCGGGTGGTTTCTGCAAGCTGGGGGACAATACCCATTTTATCGGCGAGGCGTTTCCAGCAATTATTGGGGGTTTCGCCGTTCAGCCCGCGGTGCGGCATGTTGTGATACACGTCCACAACGAACCTGATGAGGATTTCCATCAGCACGTCATCTGAAAGAGAAGCCATCTCTTCCGAAGGGTAATCTCCTCGCTCTTTAGGATCGGAAAATGTGCGACCGGCGAGGAGAGGCATCAGGGCCGTCCCAAAGGTTCGAAAGATACGCTCCACGCGCCCGCGCAAACGCGGTAGCCCGCCGCGAGGCGTCTCAACAACCCCATGCGCATCAAAGACCGCACTTCGAAACGCGTCGTCCACAAAAGCAACGCCAAGATCGGTCACCAGGGAACTCACCCCGCCGTAGTGATGCCAGGTCGATTTGCAGCCAGCCGCTATCGCAAGGTCCGATTTGTCGCGTGTGATGTCAGACAAAAGAGCCATGGCGTCTTGGCAATTCGGCTTTTCCGCCAGTCTCATACCCACCACACATCGCGTGGCACAGTCGATCGCGAGGTAAAGCCAACGACGCCCACGATCCAGCTTGGCGAGCTCTTCGGGACTCAAATGATCCAGCGCGCCCCTTTCAGCAAGTATCGTGATTAGATCAACGCACCATTCATCTATCTCAACACGCTCCATTGGATAGCTTGCTGTTACACCTTCCTCATAGAGCGCGAACTTGCGATTGGCGTAGTCCACGCCGTGCCTTTGGACGCATGTGAAATACGGATCAAGCTCAGAAAGTGCGCGCTCAACTTTGCGCCGCGAAGGAATTGTGAGCTCCGGCTTACCCTCAACCATTCGTTGCTCGTTCACAGTTTTAAACCGGTCCCGGCACACATCCGCGACGTTCTTCTTGGTTAGTCTTTTCCGGGTCAAATAGGCTTCGAGGCATTCGCCCAGCAATCTCGAAGCCTCCAGGCAGAACCGCGCAGTCCGGTTGCCAGACCTATGTGTACCCGGGATCAATCCAAGCGGAGAGCCGCCTGCTTTCTCGTATCGTTTCACCCATTCTCTTAAGGTTCTTGGACTGGGTGGGTCCCGATAAACGTTCTTCTTTCCGGCCCTCGGGTTCCGCCAATTGCTTTGGGCAGCCCGTGCCTGTTTGTTTACATGGACCTCGATGGAAGGAATGACGCTTTGAAGCGAGAAATCTGTCCGCTTCGCCTCATCGACACGCTCGAACTGGTAAAACCCGTCAACCCAAGAGAAACGCCAGACTACTTCGGATCTCACGTCATCTGGCAAGCTTGCTATTGCTTCAACACCCGCACTCATTCGCACGTCCTGGCGTTCAGGTAGATAATACCCGGGATCAAAGGTCACATCAGGCCTTTGAAGGAGGTCGGCAAATTCGTCGAATGTGAGAGACAGGTTCCGGCCAGTCTCATCAAAATCTTCGAAGTGGTAACCAAAGTCGGTTTTCCGGTCTAATTTGTACATCCGGCCATCTACCGTCAGAAGGCCAAAGACACTCACTCTGAAAGGCAGGTTCATGTTGCACCTCCCTTCGAAAGCAAAGTGTCGAGATCAATCAGGTGCTTTCTGTCGGCCGTTAGAGCGTCTTCAAAGACCGCGATCACGATGCTCCTGAACCCTGCGCCTCCGAGCGCCAACAACTGGCACAGCTCGTCGACCGTTACTGGAAAACAAACGTCACGGATGATGGATTTGAGATGAGCTTGATGCTCTGAATTTCGCGTCTTTGAGAACTCAACGAAACGTTGTGCGTTGAGGGCCTCCGCGCGGGTGAAATCGCGCTCCGTCACCAATACGATGTCATCAGCAAAATCCTTGCGCATCGCCGCGCGGATCTGCTGCAGCTCGCGGCAGAAGTTCTTTTCCTGAACCTCCTTCCGCGGTTTCACCGCTATGGCCAACCGACGACCGTTTTTTAGCTCCGCCAAAAAATCAATGAAGTGAGTTTTCCGATTGCCTGATTGATCGCGGTAGCTGATGAATTGTGGCTGTTCCCAAACATTGGTCACTGCAGGGTTAGCCAGCAGCAAAAACAACACTCGCTGTTCCAGTTTGCTTTCAAATTGAACGACCCTCGGGCGGTTTTGCCCAGGCAATTGCATAACAACACCGCCTCTGGAGCTATGCGTCGATCTCCGGGGGATACCCCGTGTGGCACGGCTGGGCTCAGGCGACATCTCGCCCGTCAGTTTGAACTCTTCATCTTTCATGTCTGTGATTTGGAGCGCCGACCAGCTTGGGCTGATCGTGCCTCTCCACCCTCTTTTGGTGTTGCTTGGGCAAAGCCAAGCCACCTCATCGCCAAAAGCGACGACGAAACAGTTGACTTTGCGATCATGGCGGGGGAAGAAGGTGTATCGGTTGCGTATCGATACTGAATTCAAAGGCCTCGATGGGTTGCCGCCCTCGGGGCCTTACCTTTTCTTCCATTTAATACGGTTTTGCTAGCTCATCTTTGGGCACCTCCATTATCCATAGCGTTCCGGCCACAGGGCCTCAGGTGTTTTCCCTAGCTTTTCTGCTATGGCTTTCTGGACGTAGTCGGAGCGCCTGTATCCTTGTGACACAGTAGACACCGAGCTGATGGAACGGCCGATGTCTCGGCTCAGCTTCGCCAGTGAACTGCCCTTAAGCCGAAGGTCACATTTGATCTGCTCATGTTTGGCGAGATCGACAATCAAATTCGCTGTCATGTCAAAGGTTCCGACTGATTCCGGTTACCAAAACCTACCAAAAGACCTCGCATATGTCATTTTTATTGTTTTTTAGCAATGTGTTACACATTCATGCCCCAAAGTTTCAATGCCATGTCGGAAGACAATCAGCTAAGCTGCTGAAACGCCGATGGCTTTGCGCCAAGAGACGCAAGTTGAGGTATCTGACGTTGAAGGAACTGGGTAAGGCTTGAACACAGTAGTCGAAATAAAATTCGGCAGAGTTCCGACTATTTTCCTGCGAGAGACGCCAAATGCGTGGCAGCCATACCTGCGCCGCAAACTCCTCGCTCTACTCAAACTTAGCAAAACCCATAAGGAATTTGCCACGCGGCTCGGAATTAGCCCGTTGGTTGTGCGACGGCTCTTGGACTTGCTTGGCGTCGATTATGTTCAACGCCTCAATAGGCAATATAAAAAGGGAAAAACCTGCTCAGATATTGCCAACGCAAACGGGATGAAGCCTGCAACACTGTCCAAACTCTTTAGGGAACGAGGCTTTGAGGTACAGCGTGGGGTTCGCAGACCCAAAGTGCCAATACATAAGCTGCGCCGCATCTGGACAGAGACCCAAGTAATCGACAGGGTGGCGCAAAAATTCAAAATCCATTGGAAAACGGCACTACATCTGCTCGAGGAGGAAAAGCTGATTGTAGATTGCAAAGGTCGACCGAGAAAACTCTCAAAATCATCACGGCCGCCGTAGGTTTTTCGTATACGCCTCAGGGGCGTTTCAGAAAATCTAGTTTAGTCACGGCCGGCCCACACAGGTCATTGAGCGCCGTTTTGAAATGCTGCGTTTGAAGCCCGCATTACTGCCGTTAGCTGCTGCCGCATCATCATACGTCCACAATGGCAGTAATGCGTAGAAAGCAGGCTTTGCGAAGTTCAACGGACGGCCCAAAGTGGATAAGACCACGTCTGCGGCTGTCGCCTAGCGCGGGTTCTGAGCCGTCCGATGCTTAAGGCAGAGTAAACCTCTATTTCTTACGGTTCGGTCGCTGTGTTAGTGCCGAACCCGCGGCAGATTTTGCAGCCTTGGATGCATTCGGGTTTCGCAGTGTTTTAGATGCCGCGCTTGCCGCCCTTTTACTGGTGACTTCCTTAGGACTACGCACTTGCGTCAAAGCCGATCCAGCCGCAGACTTTGCCGCTTTGCTGGCTTTAGGATTCCGTAAAGTCTTGGCAGCGGCAGAGGCGCCTCGTTTACTCGTGGTTTCGGTATTTCTGTTTCTGGTCATTTTCATTCAACTTTCGATATTTGAGGAGGGAATTTGGCCCGGCTAGAAACCGGGCCAGTAACTGGTCACGCAGCTTCGCGACCGTCCATCAGCCGCGCGAACTTTGTTTTCCAACCTTTTGTGTGAATCAGCCGCGTAAGGTGCAGATCTTTGTTCAACACCTCTGCTTTGCTCAGACGCGAAAACTGCGCCCAATTCTCACCAAAGACGTAGATCGCATTCCCTTTGCGGATGCTTTCCAGAACAACGATACCGCGATCTTTAAACACATAGGCGATGTAGTCGGAGAAGCCTCCGGCCCCGATAAATTGCTCATCCGGCTCAAAATCGAGGATAGTTTTCTGGCGGTCGAAAATCACGCTTTGTGTATTCTCCGACAGCCGCCCGAGACAACCTTTCAGATGTGCGTGCAATTCTGGCCACGGGTGTTTGCCCGGAGGTAACATATTCCAGTTAAGCCGATTGACCTTGAGTGCTGTGTATCGATTGAGATCCGCCTTAACCAGTTCACACTCGCCAAACAGTTCCAGCAGGAGATTAATTTGATGGCAGATGGCTTCGTAGTTGCCTTCGATATTTCGCAACACGGGGCTCACAATGAATGCATCACCACCCTGCTCGACGTAGCTTAGCTCGACTCCGGGCTGCTCAATATGAGTGCGAGGATAGCACTGTTGATATATGTCCCGGAAATCCTCGTGTTCCTCCTGGTGACCGCCTCCGGCCCACTGTTTCCATCGCCAGCGAACAGTACGCACGTAACGCTCCTCTTTGGGTCGCTCCCTGTGCACGTTCCAGCGCCCGTCCGCGTTGAACCGGCTGATCGGCCCAACTGCGTTCGGCAATACGGTATCTCCAATCTTTGGATTACTTGGAAAACCGGCGCGAGACAGTCGTTTCTGAAGGCCTTCGTTGAGCTGAACCACCGGCCGGAGCTCGGCTCCAACTGCAATTCCCGCAAGGTAGTTTGCTACATTTCGGATGCGTTTCTTTCGAATCATCATGTTTATCGTTCCTTATGCTCGACGGTTTGGCTTGCTCGCGTGACACTATTTTCCTTGACCGAGTCTGCCGTTCGTCATACATTTATTGACGAAACCGTAGGATACTTCGCCAAATAAAAACGCCAAAATGGCGCTATGCAATTCCTACGTTATCGTCATAGTAACATATCGAGGGGCGTCGTGTCAACTTCAAGTGGTTCCAATGAGGTTTTTGGTGACAGACTGCGGTCTGCGCGCGAAAAACGGCAACTTAACCAAACTGAGCTAGCTAAATTGGCCAAACTTCAACCATCTGCGATTGGGCACTTCGAAAGCGGAAGACGAAAGCCATCATTCGCTAATATTAGAGCCCTATCAAAGGCCCTGAACGTGACCTCCGATTTCCTTTTAGGAAGATCATCATCGATGGAAGGAGCCGCGACAGCCTTCAGAAATGCAGAAAACCTTTCCGCATCGGACCGAGAGAGCATTCAGTTAATGATCGACACGCTGAGCAAACGGAACCAGGAGAAAGGTGATTGACAAAATTCAGACTTAAGATGGCTCGTCAACGTGGAGAGCAGATCGCTAAAGAACACGGCTTCGATAGCTTTCCTGTAGATCCTTTTAAGATTGCAGCCGACAACGAAATCTTTGTCGAAGCAAAGCATCCCGAGAAGCAGGGTATGAGTGGGTGTATCATCTTCACCAATGACGGGGTGGGGATAATCTACTCCACATCGATCCGAAGCGAAGGCTTTCAAAGATTTACTGTGGCCCATGAATTGGGCCACTATTTTTTGGATGACCATCCTGAAGAAATCTTGAAAACTGGTGGAGCTCACGTTTCCAAGGCAGGCTTCAATCAAGGCGGCAACTCCATCGAAATCGAGGCCGACCACTTCGCGTCCGGAATGTTGATGCCCACAAATCTTGTGAGAAAGCGGCTAGCTAAGTCCGGTGTCGGCCTACCAGGCATTCAAGCTTTATGCCGAGATGCAGAAACGTCCCTTACCTCAGCAGCCATACGTGCAGCCGAATGCGCAAGCTTCCCTATGGCTGTCATCGTCAGCCAGGGAACCAATATTGCCTACGGTTTCTTGTCTGAAAGTTTCAAAAGACTAGGCAGTCTAACGTACCCACGAAAAGGGATGCCTTTGCCAGAGAGTGCAACTCGAGAATTCAATGCTGACCCCTCAAACATCCAGTTTGGAAGAGAGCAGTGTGCACAATCATCCTCTTCTCACTGGTTTAGTGGTGACAAAGACCTGCCACTTGATGAAGAGATCGTTGGCCTTGGGTCTTACGGTTACACCCTCACTGTCCTTTCCAGTGAAGCCGTGGATGAAGATCCTTATGAGGAAGAAGACGAGGAAGCGAAGCTTCTGGACAGCTGGACGCCGAAATTTGCCTACGGACGTTAATGCGTACGCAGCGCCCTGTTGGATCAGCAATGACGGCTAAGGGCTCCGAGCCGATCCGCGGCGATGCAGAGCCAAGATCGTCATTTCCTCAAACTGAACGTCAGCTTGCATTCGTAATTTACTTTGTGTTCGCACTCGCGGAGAAAGTCCGGTTACCGCCCGTTTCATTAAAATAACAACGCGTTCTTGCGCAAACAGTAAAGGCGCAGCCTGCTCCGCTGCACCTGTTTTGGTGCAGCGGGATTTGGACAAGCCAAACGCCCCTGGCCATCAGGGGTAAGGCGCTGCCTTCCCCCTCGGGCAACCCTATTAGACAACACCGTGTCCTCGGCTACGCTTGCGGGCCGCACCACTATTGTCGAATAGCATTGCCTCGCCCCCATCCGCGTTCGCCACGTGGCAGATCAGCAGGAACAGGCGCCTTCGGCGACTGATCTGCAAATCAGCCCTGATTTTCCCAATGGAGAAGTCAGGATCATTGAAACCGGTCGAGGTGCTGGATGAAGGATGTGAGGCGAAAATGGAAAGGTTCTGTCGCTGGTGGCAGAACTATGTGTCGCCTGACAAAAACCTGTGGAACGTCGCAGACCTTTGACTCAATCGACGATCAAAACCTCAACAAATCAGTGAACCACATCATTCAATTCCGACCCAAACGTCAGGCATTTCTGACCCAAAACAAGAAAACCTAACCTTCGTCGAAACTGCCGGGAAAGTACCGAAAGAACCCAAATTGCAGGATGCTGCTCACTACACGAACCACAGTTTTTTGGAACCCGGCCACTACAGCACCAAATCCAAACCATTTTTTGCCGAGGGCTAGTGACAAAAGACAGTTCGTGATTGGAAATGAGGTCGAACTTTCTGAATAGGCCTCCCGAGTTCGGCTACTTGGAATGGCGTGATCTCTCAAAAATTCCAAATAAGTACAGAAAGGAAATTAACGTGATGATAAGCGTGGCTATTGCCAACGTCAGACTTGCATTTGGAAGACTACTACTACCGCCCAAAAGCACAAAGAAACCAAACGTAGGAAGGCTTTGAAGTAGGAATGAGGCAAAAAGAAAAACCACTCCAATTCCGAACAGAAGTGATTTGATAATCCGATCAAATTGGCCCCTTGGAGCGTCATTCAATATTATCCAAGGCTCATCACTGCGTATGTTCGTCGCCCGATCCGAAAGCCCTATGACGGCATGAAGAGAGAAAATTGCCAAGAGCATTCCAACAATAGAATAACTCAATAAGAACCACCCCATTCGAATTTCGAAATTGATAATAGGGAGCTTGATACTCCAGTTGAAGTACTGGGATCTGGCTTTGAAAAAGGATTTCTCGGGCTCAACTTCTCCAATTGCCCTACGGTCTACAAACCTTGCAAGTTCGGCACGCGCTTCAGCTTCGGTGAGGGTCATAGAACCTGCCAGGGAAAAAACCCCAGTGGCCTTGAAAACGTCAAATGGTGTTGTTTCCGCTCGCCCATCCAAAAACCATAAGTATTGAATCCCATCAGGCTGACCGGCTTTCCACACTCCGAAACACGTCAGGTTCCAAGCTTCAGCCGTCGTATCCCGCCTGAATCTAAATTCTGCACAATTTCGGCCATATCCACTGACATACATATCTTCGTCACGCAATTCTCGTTGGACCCCTGCCTCTTTTGCACCTTCTTCCTCTGGCAGCGGATACCAGACCAGTTCGCCCTCAGGCGACATGGCGATCGTCTCCGTAATTTGAAATTGATATTCAATCCCGTTTTTGAGAATTACTCTTCCGCTGATCGCTTCAGAAAGCTGTCCTATGTATGCCTTTGCCGGTGGTGACGACTTAGCAAACCTCTCGAAGTATTCATCAGGAGCATTCCTTTGCGCATCAATTGAGAAGCTTCCGATAATGACCTCTGCTTCGTAATCATGGGAGCTCAAAACGCTTGCCAAGAACGCCCGTTCCAACTGGGAATAGTTGTTGCGAAAACCGACAAAATCAAACAATGCCAATAGCACATAAGCCCCGGACACAGCAGAAATAAATGAAATATATCTTATTCTCTTTATGAAGTTATCCATTCTAGTTGCTCAACTCACATAACTGAAGGTTACTTCTGCTCGCATTCACTATCTGCCGATTGTGAATATCATACACCGTGACCAACCGACAATTTATTGCCAATTGTGCGGCAAATCTATTCCATGATGTTCGCGATGACTCCAGCGCCAATGGTTCGACCTTCCTCAAAGATCGAAAACTTTTGGAATTTATGCATAGGAGCTGGTGTATCCAATTTAACTTCGAACGACTGGTTGTCGCCTGGCAAGACCATCTCGGTCCCCTCTGGTAAAACTACAAGTCCAGGAACCACCTTGTCTCCGATGCTAAACAGCGGGCGGAAGTTTGAGAAAATCGGGCCGCTGCGACCGCCCTGTTCCTTGGTCAGCAAATAGGCTTCGGCCTCAAACCTTAGTTGAGCGGTCGGCGCGCTTTGACGGTTTGACCCACCTGTAGGAGGCATATAGAAGTCGACCGCATCCATTAGGGCAGCCACACTTCTTACACCTGTCTCTGGCTCTCGGTCCTGGAGAGCCGCCAAAGCGGACCCCGCAACTACGGGTAAAAGATCTCCGGGGTATTCATAAGCACTAAGCAACTCGCGCGTTTCCATTTCAACCAGTTCAAGCAATTCCGCGTCTTCTACTTGATCGATCTTGTTCAGAAAAACGGAGATCTTTGGTATTCCAACCCGAGCGGCCAGTTGGATATGCTCTCGCGTCTGCGGCATTGGGCCGTCGGCGGCGTTTACAACCAAGATCGCTCCTTGGACCTGAATAGCACCGGTGACAAGTGTAGCCACCCAATCAGCATGACCAGCGCAATCATATAGAGACGCTCTCTCGCCTCTCCAAGTCGTCTCAATTGAGGCAACCTGATATTCTCCAAAGTCAAATTTGACCTTGGATGGTCGAGAAATATCTTGGTATGATACGCCATTGCCACGGATTTTTGAAATCGCAGCCGCTAGCGTAGTTTTGCCGTGGCCAATGTGTCCAATGATAGCCAAGCTCGGGTTCTCTGACCGGCTGCGCGCCAAACTGTGCGGTGCAGTCAGCGACAAACTCGAAGCTAATCCTGAAACGATTACGTGGCGTCTAGAAAGTTCAATTTTCATGGTGGAAACCCGTTCCTTGATCATAGGTGTGGAAGCATGACGATTCAGGTAACAAGGGAAGTCCAAGCCAATACTATTCGCAAACGCCTCCAACGTATTGGACGTAAGCATCCTTCCTGAAAAGTTTTTCGATTTGTTCTAAGTCGGTTGGAAGCATCTGAAGTATCCAAGCTGATCCTTCGGGGTCATCTCGAAGAAGGTGAGGCGCTTCCAGAACCGCGTCGTTCACATCTACCAGCCTACCCGCAACCGGAAGTGACAACTCTGTCGCAGCCTTGTCTGACTCTACCACCGCAAACTCGAAATTCTCGCCTAGATTATCGCCCTCGCTCACTCCCAATTCAATGAGTGTGATTTTGCCTAGCATGCAGCTCAAATGGGAGGAAATTCCGACTAGGATGTACTCTCCGTCATACCGGGTCCACATGTGTTCTGCGCTATACAGTACTGTCGGGTCCTCGGCCAACGCAGATGACAGAGGGGCCCAGGTGGTGGCTGATGCCAGCAATGCTCTGAGTTGCTTCCAAACCAATGAAACTCTCCGAGACATCTCTAAAGAATAGTCAAAATACTACACCAAGCCTTTTTCTTGATCTAGCTCCGTTACGTTTCAAACCGGAGTGGCGACAAAACCCGCTGTTTTTGCCACTTACCCGAAGCTTTCATTCAAAATCTACAAGTACGCGAGGCCCAACCCTATAACGACGAATGTGAAGACCAGACACGCAGGCTCTCGGTATGAACGAGGGAGCCTCGGGGGGCAGGTCATCAGGTCTCAAAATAAGGTTTTTTGTTGTCTTTCTCATAATGGCTTCATCCCACTCACGAGTTGAAGATTCCGGCAAACTCGAGACGGTTCATTACCTAAAGCGCTATAGGTTCCAACCAGAGTTCTAACGTATTTCGGCGAGGCTTTGCTCTCTGAAAGTCAGTGAAGTCGGAGACAGATACATTTGCCTGTAGTCCCATTGACAGCAAAATAGAATTTACGTCTTCGACCAGTTTCTGAGCCTGGTCGAAGTCTTCCGGAAAGAAAAATCTAACTTCGTGTTTACCTGCGGCAATCGACGTACGTTCCTCTCCAGGCAAGATGTAGCTTTCAGCTTTCAGCCTTTCTGATATTGCTTCAGCTAACTCGCGCGTGGAGCCTGCAAACTGAAAATAGACAGTTGTAGTCGCCAAAGAGCCAAGCGTTTCAGAAGCAACTTCTGTAACTGCCTCTTGGATAGCTGCACCATCCGCTCCTTGCTGAACTAACGCTTCAGTCGTTGATGCTTTCTGGGTTAACTCAAGCAGTTGTTTATTCATCGCTGCCAATTGAGCTCCGAGCGTGTCAACAGACCGCGCCACCGTTTCTAAATCACCTGCGCTAGCTAACCGGTTCAACTCTACTCCGAACTGTTCTGTTCGCGTCTGATAGTCAGATAAGTTGTTATTCAGCTTTTGAAACTCATCAGCTAGGTTTTGTCGCGAGACGTCAAGCTCTTCAGACTTTTCTCTGGTAGCCTGGAAGAATATTTCAGTTTCCTCCTGCATTTCCTCGGCTAAACGGCGTTGCGCGCGCGTGTCAGATCTGACCTCCCTTAGAATCTGCTCACGACGTTCCAGGTATTCATCGATGCTTTGGAGCCTTACAGCAGCGGCCTCAGCCGCATATCGTGCGTCTGAGGCCGCTCTGGTCGCATCTTCGATCACCCGTTCGGCCTGCTCAATGGCAGGTTGCGCGGCATCAGTCGCAAGATCGGCGGCCTGGTCCCTGACCGTATCGACCACAGACCAACCAAACACACCTAACACTGCTCCCACGAATGTGCCCATGTAGAGGTATTTTCGGAATAGGCGTCTTTCGACATCAGAATGAACCCGCTCGGCTATCTCAAGTTCTAATTTCTGAAGATAATCGTGATCTATTTTCATCGCAAAACACCCAATCAAATTTGTTGTTTTCATATGTCAAGACAGTAAGGGCTTTCCGTTGCGGCTCTCGTGCCTGGGTGGAGTTGACCAACCACTATTTTTGTTTTTGCGGCAAATACAAGTTATGACGGCGGTTGCATAACATTGCGATGCGAAATTACGATCTGCTTATTCAGCAAGCGTCGCATCAACAACGGCAGGGATCGAGTTAGGTCAACCACCGCCTATCTTTCGTCCCAATCAGCATTTTTTCCGCGCGTGTCTATATGCACAAAGGTCGGATATATGCCAACACCCCCGCGAAAGGCGCCTGTACTGCGCAGTTTCTTTGCGACCTTGCTCCAACGTCCCGAATTACCTGCACCCCCTCCTAATACACGGAAATCAGCAGCATCAAACTGCATGTGGCGGCTCGACGTGGCGCCACCTACATGGCGATTATATTCCGGGCTGCGGTACACGCTGATCAGCTGAATCGGAGCCCCGAGTTCCTTTCGAATCCGGTCCAGCGCATTTACGAGCGGCACAACATTTTGGTAGAGTTCACGCGGGGGATCAGTATTCAGGCCAACGCCAGTATTGTTCGTACCTTTTTCCAACAACTCTCGCCAGTTAAAGTGTTGAATGTGGGACAGGTTTTCCGTCCAGAACAGTTCGAAAGGGTGAAGATTGCTTTTTCCAGAAATTATCGTCGCAACTGCCGATTCAACAGGGTGGGGGTTAAAGCTGCCGGTTACCCCGGTGCCTCCACCGGTAGCGGAAGCTGCCTGTGCGCCTGCTGGAGCCGCCGCGTTCGCTGAAAGGATGCCGCGGGTGCCATATAGCCTTTGCAGTTTAGTCTTGCGTTTTGACCCGTATGAGGAACCAAAGTGAAAACCCACGACTGTTACGAAGGCCGTCGCCATGGCTCCGAAAGCGATGTAGAAAACCTCTAGGTTATTACCCGTAATCCGACGTACGATAGGGTCGCCCTCCGCATCGACCATTTCGCTTTCTTCGTTAAAGCGGACGTCCTCAGGATTTATTACCTCACCCTTTACATTGACTAAGACTTCCTTGCCGATTGGATTTTGCGCAATCAAGGCAAGGAACATAAAGAACGCAATGACGATGATGAACGAAAGCAATGGGTTGATACCTGAAACCCACCAGCGATCAGATAACGCCGCCGTATCGGCATGCGCGCGGGCAGCTTCGGTGTCTTCAAGGGTCTTTTGGAATTCCGCTAGCTCTTGCTCATGTGTGTGCTGTTCGCTAGCCAGTTCGTTGCGTTTGCTCTCCAACTCTTCACTACGCATGGCTTCGAAAGCGCGGTTTTCAGCCTCGGCCATACGATTCGCGACCTCTTCAATTTGAACCTTCAGTTCAGCCTGAAGCTTGGGGTCTTCTTGGACTAACTTTTTCTGTTGTTCGGGCTCGAGGTGGCCGATGGCCGCCTCAACTATATCGGCTACGTCCTTAGCTATCTGTTCTCCATCGTCGTCATCAATTAAAGCACCGATGGGAGGCAGGACGAGTTTGGCAATATCCAGTAGGTTCTGCAATTTAGCGTTCATTACCGTATTCCTGCTAATTGTGGCTTGCCCGGAACGCCGTTTTTGCCTCGCGGGCCCAATTCAGGCGACCATCAAAATGCTTGATTCCGGGCCGTTCAAATTTATCCATGAAACTGCGTGTGGCGTCGGCGAGCGAGCCCGTTCCTTGCAAATGTTGGAGCGCCCGCTTCTCAGTCGTTTCGAGTTCGTGCTTCAAAAAGCCGTAGTTAGCGGCGTCGTCTGACAGATTGTCGAAACCGTTTTTCTCGCACCAAGCTTCGAAAGCGCGACGGCGCGAACCAGTCCATTGGCACCAACCCCAACCGCCGCGAGAACCAGGCACAATGGGTTTGATTTCTTGCATTGTTCTAAAGCCCGCGCATTCATGGCCGATATTGCCAAGGACGCCGCACGCTTGGTCCAGTGTGAGACCTAAATCAGTCATCAAGCTACTGGCAATTTCGGGAGATTTAATGCGGAATAGCCCGAATGTACCGCCCGGGTCGGGCCTCGACTCGGGCTCCGTTTCCTGGCTAACCGCGACCGAGGCAACGATAGCACTCGCTGCTTCGCGCGGATTGACTCGTGGTTGAGTAGGCAGTGCTGCCGCCGGAACGTCGATGAGAAGCTCGTCCTTCTGTTTCGACCCGGAAGAAGAACCAAAATGGAAACCGATAATTGTGGCGAAAGCTGTGGCAAGTGTGCCGATGGCAGTATAGAAAATCTCTTCGTTTTTTAGTTCTTCTTTCGTAAGGATGATAAAAACCAGTGTGCAGATGAAGCCCATGATGATGATGAGCGATAGCACCGGGTTGGTTGCCGCGACCCAAAACTTGTCGGATTCGGCGGCCTCTAGTGCGTGATCTCGCGCAGCTTCGACGCTTTTGCGTTCCGCATCAAGCCGATCCATCTTCTGTAGGTGGCGTTGCTCGCGTTCGGCCATTTCGAGCTCGATGAAGGCCAGATCAATTTCCCTTATGGCCGCGAGCGTGCGTTCCTGTTCTGCAAGAGCTGCGACCTCGAGAGCGGACAGTTTTTCGCGCAACTTGGCCTCAGCTTTCTCGTCTTCCTCGAGGCGTTTCGCTGCTGCAGCAAGTTCAGCTTGAGTGGGTTTATCTTTATTGATGCCAAGAACCTCTTTTACAGTCGCGATGGCGGCTGTCTGGATATCTCCATCTTGGCGGTCGGATTTCAGGACCTTGAACAGGCTAGGTACGACTTGCACGGCCAAGCCCAGCAATCCTGATAAAAGCATGCTCATAAAAAGCACTCCAAAAAATGATCAGTCCAAATGTTGTTTCTCCTGCACAGCCAAAAAAACAGGCATTGCCGGCACTTAAAAAACTGCTTAAACGGGAACATTGTGCCATGTTTCACCCTCAGCTTCAAGTTTGGGCAGGCCGCTGCCCCCAAATGATGGAGCTATCCCATTCAAAATTGCCGATTGTAAGACACCCGCTATCGCTTCAGCGGAGGACCGTAGAACATGCTCATCGAAAGCATCGGCACCAAGGCCGCAGGCGAGTGAGACGTCCGGCAGCATCGCGGGCCCAACCGCCGCAATTAGCGCAAGATACATATTGTCATCGGCGAGGAATCCCAACAAGTTCGAGTCGTCGGAATCATCCGTAGCAACAATGTGGATGCGCCGGTTTTACCCGAACTGCTTGACCATGTTTTGACGGAGGAGCAAGTTAGTTCAGTGGCGACTGGCGACGCCTACTGCACCCGCAATTGCCACGAGGTGATTGTCGTTCGCAGTGCCGCTGCGAAAGATCGCCATGCCCCAGCAACATAGCTTAATAGTGCACAAAGTCACGAACTGCGTACGTCTTAAAGGGGTGTTATGTGAAGCGATCGTAGGTTGAGGAACGTCCAAGCAAAGTGAGGTCATGGGAAGTTCCAGGAGCTGAAACCCAACCACCTGCCCAGCTACTCTGTATCAAACTTCTGGATCACCTCCGGCGGCAACAAATGCCGAAAACACGGAGGGGTATTCTCCCACAACTCTTCATCTGTAAAAGGTTCCGTTCGGACTTCAAAGTGAGTGTCGTACTCCCCGCCGGGATTATCCAGATTGACCCCCAATATCTTGAGAATTTCGCGCAGCCTTTCCTGCCCCGCCGGTGTCGAAATTTCACCCGTGCGCTTCAGCTCACGAAGCTCCTTCCGAAAGTCACGTGCACTGGGCATGGGCAGTCTTTTCTGAGGTTGGTCTTCATTCATGGCGGGTTGTTGCAACTCCCAATCTGTTCCGACATTCCACAGCGCCAGCAACACGGCTGCGATGTGCCGACCACTGAGATTTCACGAAGCAAGGCCTGAGATCTTTGGATGATCTGGCCTTCAGGCATCTTCACCATACCATCTGCGTAACGCATCTTTAGAATAAACTCTTAGTTGTACTATCCGGCAGTTGATCGGCGATACATCATCACGATCAAGTTTGCGAGCGAGATGAAATGGCATCATCTTAAGGTTTTCCGCCAACTGCCCGAGCGTAACATACTGCTGTTCGAATTCTGAGATGCTTCGTTTGGTGATGAATTGCTTCACATGATTGGTGTCAGGATTCCTTCGAGAAACTGCCTCTAAGTACCCCTCATCTCGCAACCGCCGAATGAAAGCCACACTGACCTTGAGATACCTCGCAGCTTCATCGGCAGAGAGGTCCCCAATGAGCTTGACCAGAACTTTTTCGGACAGCAGGGACCACTCAACTTCAATTGCTTGCAACCCAACCCCCTCACCACGACAGAGCTTTCCGTCGAGTTCGCCCTGCACCCAAAGGTCGATGATTTGAACCATAGTAACTTGCTTTGAGCGGCAAAACTCCCTCAGCGGGACAACTGATCTGTCGGGCAGTGCAGTTGGCAAACCCTTGAGTTTATCAAGCAGCTTTTCCGCTTGATTTCGCAGTACATATCGGAGTGAAGACGTGATTTTGATCATGTCGAGAACGCCGCATGACTGTAGCGCCTTAATTTGAGGCCTAGAGAGACCAAGCATCCGTGCTGCATCTTCGAGATTGATCAGACCTTCAACGTATGCCTGTGCGCGTGCAAGCTCATCCACTCGAACATCAGTTCGCAAGTTGGCTTCTGCTAGATCCACACCGTCTAAATGACCAAGCAGCCCTTTCAGGAACATGACGCCGAAACCCGATCTCTTTCGCGCCTCATGCATGTTCAGCAAGGTCTGCTTGGGAGCCACCCGATCGAAGACTTCCTTCCCTGTCGGTACTGGATAGGTTTCGAATATATGGTCGCATGTCAGGTCAACCAACGGTGCCAAGGTTGGGTCTTCATAATACTCTCTGAGCCATTGATAAAAAGGCCCCATATCTGCACTGAAGTAGGGTCGATCTGAGGTGCTTTGTCGGTGCAAACGTTTCAGCGCGGCTTTGAAGCCATCCGGTCCAGCGCGCACATTTTTGAAGCCCAGTTGGCACAAGCTGCGTTCTTGCTGGCTACCAAGGGTCTTCATGATCTTCATTTTGAAACCTTCGATTGCAGCACCCAAGTTCAGACAAAGGCGGTGTATTTGCGTCAGATCGAGATCTTTCAGCCAGTCGTTTTTTGGGCCTCGTTGAATTCGCTCACGAATATACCGTTCGAATGCAGTTTGCTGCGCTGTCTCAGGGCTCATGCAGGCACTTTGAACGGCATCAATATTGTCCAGTACCCGGGCAACAAAATCATAGTTTGTATGAGCATGATTGGCGGGCGGGAGTGTCATCAAATAACACTTGTGCCGCCCACATGTATGAAGAGACGTGACGGCCCATTCCAGAAGTTGAAACACACCATGAGGTCCGATTTCAGTTAATGCCGTCACCACACATTGCGGGCACAAACGTACGGCAGTTCGACGCATCGTTCCAAGGGTCACAACGGTCTGTCCAAGCTTGAAACGACCCTCTCCTACTTTCCCTGCAGTATGCGCACTAAGCTTCTCAGGGCTTTCACCGATTAACCAGGCCAAACGTTCCATCTGATCATCATGCCCGCTGCACAGATACGGCCAACGCATTCCAAGGTCCGTGCAGAAATCACGCGGTGTCCTCCCGAAAAGCTGCGCAGATCGGCTCACGTATCCATTGAGTGACTCTCCCTCAATAAGAGGGGGCGCGAGCACAAGAGGAGCTGTCATACACTTACCCCGCCAAGAACATCACGGGCACGAATCCGTGTGAAATCCTCCGCAATGAAAGGGTTGAGCCCATCAATGGCTGCTGACCGCGCGTGAAACACCTCCGCAAAGTGTTTAGTCTGCAACGCCACAGTGAGACCTGCGGACGTAATCGCCTCCGTAATAGATTGAACCGTCAATTCAGCCAGAAGCCCAAACTCATAGTCCGCTGCATGCATAAGGCGGCGCGCAAAGCTCTCGGACTTTAGTTCATCTGAAATGGCAATGCCTGCGCGACGGGTATATCCCTTTACGAGATCGACTACGGACTTTGCATGCCGAAGGTCATGCAATCGATCAATCTCAATCGGATACAGCCGTCGTGCAAGCTGCGCATCTTGATTAACGATGTTTTTGAGATCAGGCATCCCGGTCAAAACAAGCCCAACCGGCCACTGACTGTTTTCCATCAGAAACTTGAGTGTGTTTACGACCGCTTGGCGTTCTTTGTCGGTTTGATATCGCGCCAAATCCTGCGCTTCGTCCAGATGCAAGAACAGTGTTCGCCTTAGTTCCAACTGGCGTTTGACCATATCCCAAACCACTGGCCCCGACTGGCTTCCGGAATAAGGATATCCCAACGCGTTCAGGGTTGCCGCCCCCACGAACTTCATCGTCGCTGGGGAAGGAACCTGTAGCCCGATGAACTCGCAGACTTCCTCTTCCGGGTTCGACGCAATCAAGGCCCGGTTTTGTTTGACCAGTTCCCGGATTGCGGTTGATTTGCCGCTGCCAGACTGTCCAATAAGGACAATTCCACGAACATTAGACGTGATGCCCTCCGCCAAGTCCGCCCGACGTTGGTCCAGCAGCATTTGAAAGTTCTGCTCCAGCTTTCGGTAAGCCTTGGTTGGCACATATGCAGACCGCAAATCCTGAACGATCCGCCTGATTTGAGGATTATTCATCGTCATCACTGAACCTCCAAAACTCGACTGGATCATCGTCGTTAACATCGAAACTCTCGTTTGAGGGTTCGATTTTCCCATTGGTGCGATCACTAATGACGTCTGACAGGAACCCGCCATTCGATTTCGGGCTCATCTCTAGGTGTGCTTCTGTGCTTTCGGGATCAGGTTTGAGATTCAGACCCCAGAATGTCTCGTTTTCTGCACGCTGGATCTCACGTGCAGACACACTGATCGGCCCCAGGCGTCGCCAGGCACGTTGCTCAGCATCTATCGCCTTCATCCGTGCAATGGCCCTGTCGATGGTTTCTTGATTAATGTCGGTCGCCGCTCGATTTTTCTGGCGCACATCTGAGATCGTCCGCTCCCAGGACGCAAAAGACACCCCCTCAACGCCGTCAATGAGCGCGGGCACCGAGCGCCAAGCGTCATCAAACCAAATAGAGACATGACCAAGATTTTCCGGATCAATGCGCAGGTCAAGTTCTTGCGAGCCATGTTTTTTGAAATGATGCGAAAGGCCGGTCGAATGATAGTTGATCCCGCAGACGAGGACTCCATGTCTCCCGGATTTGCGGGTCATATCCAGACCAAGAACGTGCCTCAGCTTGTGCTCGCTGGGAGCGGGGGACCAGCCAAACTGGTTACAAAGCTTGTCCCATGCGTCATTCGGCGAAGCATATTCCAGTCCGCGGTGGCTTTTGACGTGATAGACATCAACAATGAACCGAACTAACAGCTCAATGATACTCTCGGCCGTATGAACTGCATATTTTTCTGATGGATAGTCCCCCCTTTCGACTGGGTTGCCGAATGTGCGCCCTGTCAAGTAAGGCATCAGCATCATGGCCAGGGTTAGAAAGATACGTTCCACTCGGGCACGCAGCTTTGGTACGCCAGCTGGCAAGACTGAATATCCAATCGACAGGTCCGAAACTGCCGCCTTGAAATCCACGTTTACGAAGGCATGACCGTTATCAACAGCTACATGATGGACGTGACCAAATTGCTTCCAGTTTGTTTCGCAACCGAGTTGCTTTGAGATGTCAGATTTGTCGCGCATCGCCATCCAAAGGACTGCCTTTGCGTCCTCTGAGCTGGGTTGGCGCGAGAGTTTTAGGCCCAGTATGGATCTTGAGGCTGTGTCTAAAGCTGCGCAAATCCAATATCGACCAATCTCGACGTCACGCAAACTGTCATTAGTAAAGTCAATACCGGCCTCCGCAAGAATGGCCATCAAGTCGATCTGCCACTCATCCATCTCCACGCGTTCCAGTGGGGCTCTGACGTCGAGACCGCCTGAGTGAGCTCCAAGTTTATTCTTCGCCACCGAAAGACCTTTGCGAGCAGCAACGACTTCAAACTCATCTAAGGCCTTGACCCGGCGGCGCACCGTACTTTCGGAGACGTCCTTCAGCGGAGGAAGATCGCTCAACTTGCGGATCTTGTTTCGCTCTCGAATGTCACCCGAGATCGCGAGGTGAAGCTGAGTGACGGAGATCTCACTGACGTGGAGAAACTCGGGCAAATGGGATTCAATAATAGCTTCGCGTTCGGCGTCGATACCTTTCGCGTTAGCGCCATTGAATATCGTTTTGCGCACCAGCGTCATTGGATCTCGCGTGGGAGCCCAGACGCGCACCCATTTCATCAAACTCCCCCGACCGGGTGCAGGCCATGAAAGGGATACAGCAAATCCATCATCGATTTTTGATTTCGACAGATCAGTCAAAATCTGCTTATTGACACGTCGATGAAGTTCAGGAATGAACTTGATGCACGACGCCTCGGAGCGCGATACTTCATTTTGAGCCTCTGCAGCCAAGAACAGCCGTACGAACAATTCCTTCCAAAAGACCAGCCACTTTTCGGTCTGTGGAAGTCTGTCAATCAGAGTTCGCCCAGCAGATGCACGTCGTGCCACCTGCCGACTCGCAAAATACCCATACTCGATTGAAAACGTTCCCTCGTCGATGAGTTGCCGAAGCTCTTCATGGGTAAGGTTGACGCGTTCCCCATCGCCGTACAGCGCTTTGATTTGTACCGAGTGCTCTTTTGCGTGCTCGACAATATGTACTTCACCGCGCGCGACTATGGCATCACACGTTGAAATCCGCAGTTTCGTCATGGCTGCATCTCTGGCAATGACACGCTTGTCAAAGGTGTGATGACACTGCGTTTTTCTGCAGACAACCGACCATCATAAATGGCTCGAAAAACGGCTCGGAAGCCGCGCCCACCCAAACCAACCTCGCTTACCAGATCCGCAATGCTGGTTGAAGCGACAAGACCGGCAACCGCATTTGCAACCAAGAGATCAGCTTCACGGTCTTTATGCTGGCGACACAAATGCAGAAACTCTGCATTCTGGACCTCTGCGGGATTTAGGCTCTTTTCAGTCACCAAAGCCAAGCGATCGGCAAAGCTAGGCGACATGCACTTTTCGACTGCGCGAAGCGTGGCTCGGAAATTGATCTTCTGGACCCGATCATATGGCTTAACTGCAATCGCTACTCTCAATCCGCATCGAAACTGAGCCAAGTAGTCGGGGATGTGCGTTTCCAGCTTGCCAGTAAGACCCTCGAAAGAAATTCGTCCCGGCTGATCGTGAACATTCCAGATATCGGCTTGGGCGCAGAGCGTCAGGAGCGTTTTCCGCTCCAGATTGCTTTCATAGATGATTTGTCGCGGGTGTTTTTCTGCTGGCATCTCGAAGATGGCAAATCCCCTGACGCTCGATTTCGACCGAGCCGCGAAGCTTCTGATGCCTGTACTCTCAGACGGTGGACAATATGCGTGATCGTCGATGTTGCTTTCAGTCATGTGACTATCAGTGAGGACCGGCATAACCGGCAACTCACAGGTCCTCCTTCAGATGTAGATGAGCGGGACCGCCCCGCAGGCTTACCTGCAGGCTTGACCGGTCTCGGTTTTTGGGTCATGAAAGAGGTGCATTTGGGCTTCCAAACTTAAATGCACCAAGTTTTAAGGCCTTCGAGGGTGCCAGCTCTCGATGGCCTTTTACTTTTAGTTCATTGGGCTTCCCCCTCTCTAGTATTTGGAAACAACGCTTCCGGTGCTACGCCGAGCGCATCAGCCAGTGCTTTCTCGATTTTCTGAGATCGGCACATACGCTTTCCGACCAACGTCAAGGCAGAGTCAGTCACCCTCAGATCGCGGGCCAACTGAGCCAGAGATGTTCCCCTGATTCTCAGTTCAGCTTTCATTCTTTCGTGGGCGTCCAGGTCGCTTTTCGTGGGTTTTCGCATGCAGGATGTGTCCAATCGATAGATCGCAACAAAAGAAAAATTGCCACCAGCTAAGGAACTCCATCACCAATGGTCAACACTGCAAGATGCTGTATTTAAACAATTTTCAAATCGGAACAGTTGTTCCGCAGGGTATAATTGTTCCGGTGTCGGCTATCCACCTGAAATCCCGAAGATTTCATCAACTAAGGTTCTTGAGTATCTTAGTGCCCGACGGTTTGAGGGAAAATGCGATGGCGCGCGACAAGGAGAAATATGACGTCATTGTGCGTAAGATCGCATCAGAGCGCTTGAAGGAGTTCCGAGATTCGGAAGATCTAAGCCAGGCTGAAATTGCTGCACGGATCGGGATTTCCGCGAGGACCCTTCGTAACTACGAATACGAAATTCGGGAGTTAACGCAGGCGACGCGTCTCAGGTTCATCGACGAGTTTCAGGTCGATCCTTTGCCAACGAATATGCTGTATCAGGAACTCGGCCTTCGACCACCTGAGGTAGCCGACCCCAACAGCCGCGCAACTGCGAAAGGCAAGGGCCTCCTGAGGCAGCTACGTCTGGAATGCCGCGCACATAGGAAGAATAACTTCTCAAAACCCGCTCAGATTTTGCTGCAAATACGAGACCAGTTGTACGCCGTGTCATCAATCTATTTTGGCCTGGTGCAGCTCAGTCTGGAACTCGGTGTACCACTGGTGCCTGAATTCTATAGACCGGACTGGATGGTAGGGGCATCGATGGTTTTGATTGTGATTTTGTTGCCTTCGTTGCTTTTAGAACTCCCATTGATGAAAGTTGCGACGCATCTGCTGCGGCGCAAGAAGTCTCAGCTATGATCCGCAGCGCAAAGCCAGGCGAGGTTTTCATAGGTCCCTCTGATGCCCGCCATGCGCAAAACTTCTGCTCGAACGTAGGCAACTAACTTAAATACACCGTTCCTAACTCTCGATGCTGCGGGCGGATTGAGGTAAATTGTTGCGGGAACTGCAAAAAAGCATCGAAAGAGGCAAAGCAAACAACCAACAGACTGCGTATCGATCATCGCACCAGACCAATTGCCTTAAGCGACGAGATCGCGCTCCTAGGCAATCGAACTTGCACTATTTGGCCTCGCGTGTTGGTTGACAGCGCGTGCGAATGATTCGAGATTTAGTTGATTTCATTTTGCTATTTGTTCGGGAAGCAAGATTTGTCTGACGAGCTTGAAGTACTCTTGAAGAGCCTGACTTTAGAAGCCTCAAGCTCTGTCGCCGACGCGGAAGCGAGGCAAGACGTAGACCAAATCTATAAGTTGTTTGACCTAGAGCGCACGATACGGTTTTTTGGGCAGCGGTATTGGGAAAATGAAAGCCGCTTTGAGAGTGCAAGACCCGGACTGTTGCAACTAGAAAATGTCGCGGCGCATTCTTTCCAGGTTGCCAATACCGTTATGCTCTTGGGTAGCCGGTTTCCAAATCTCGACATTGCTAAAGCAATCGAATTAGCCATCGTTCACGACCAACTTGAGATGATTACTGGGGACAAAGACCCAGTGGGGAGATATGGCGACGGTTCAGACACTCACGCATTCAGTGTGTCCGAACGGGAGGCGAAAACTGCTGAAGAAGCAGCGGCACTTAAGGACTTTGCAAGCAACTTAGCTCCGAATGCCGCCGTTTTGTATTATGATTTGATCTCTGAGGCTACTGCGGAGAAAACACTGGAGGCGAAGTTTGTCAAAGCCATCGACAAACTCCAAGCCTTGGCGTTTGTCAGGGTTAAAAAAGTTGGCGACCTCGGCCCCTCTCATCTTTCCTTCACCATCAGATATTCTCGAGAAGGGGTTAAGAAATTTCCACAGTTGCAACAGCACTTTAGTTTGATTTTGGAGGATCTGCTGACGGACGTTGAACGAGTCTTTCCGGCAAACTTCCACTCCTATTGCAAGTTGGTTTGCGACATTTTGGATGGTAATTCTATTCCACCTAGAGACCATTTGAGGCAAGTGGCACTGATCGGCAAATCCGGGGCGGGTAAGTCGACTGTGGCTAAGCTACTAAACTACCACGCGGGTGCAGAAAGGATTTCTTCTGGTGCGATATGCCGACAGATCGCAAAACTGCTTTTTGGAAATGATGACAAATCGACCACCCAGACACTTGATGATGCGCTGACAAAGATCGATCCATCAGTTTTTGTGAATGCTGCACTGCTCACCGCGCCAGTTGGGCGTCCGATATGTCTGGATTCTCTGCGGTTTAAGTCTGACTATGAAATTGCGAAGAGACGTGGTTTCACTGTTGTAAGAGTAATTGCACCTGACGACGTGCGGGTTGCGAGACTGACCCAAAGAGGGCAGAGATATGATCTGGTGAAAGATGGCTCACATCGGTCCGAAACTGAGCTGGACGAAGTGGATGTGGACTACACCGTCGAAAACAGCGGTGACATTGAGGCGCTTGAAAACTCCGTCAGGACTCTGATCGGATAGTAAATGCGCAAGAACATTTTTCTCCATTTCTTGAACCGTGATACTCGCGAGATTTTTCGAGTTTATGATGTGTTCAAGCGACCTGATCATGCGGCGATCTTGCGCCAACCTCTGAACGCTGCTGCCATTCTTTGCGAAGATGCGTGCTACGCGCCTCCCGGATTTGTGCTTGAAGATGACATTGCGTTTGAATTGTTTGAGGGCCAGTCGGCTTACCTTCGCACGGGTCTGGTGAAGTTGCCTATTCGTGAGCGGAGTTTGGCAGACTATGCCGAGAAAAAGCGCGGTGAATATGCCCCCGCAAGGAGTAGATACTCTGGGTTGTTCGACGACAGCAGGCTTATGTCTTTATCTTCATACAGCGATGCGCTGGTTGGTCGAAAGGCGCAAATCGGACCCGCCATAATCACAGGCTTCGAAAGAGGAGTTGATACCACCGCAAAAATTTGGAAAGGCATCAAAGAAAATGCTTCAATTGAGGCAATTGCCAATCTCAGAGAAACGCCAGCAATTCTTGCAGATCAAGGTAAAGCCCTGACTTGGTCGATCATCTTACCTCATCTAATCGATGAAACTACACCGATGCATAGGGAGATGAGGGACGCGCTACAACATGTGTACTTTAGAGAGTATTGCAGCGAGTTCAGGTTGATTTTGTTGTCAGATGTGCCTCACATGCCAGAACTTTTTTTCTTACCTTCGGATCGTAGGGTGTACAGCTTCCGTAGGTTGAAAGTGTTCCTTGAGGCCTTCCGTGGGACGGAACTGTTCCTCAGTACGTCCGCTGAATTCATAGCTCGAATGAGACGAACTACAGGGTTTACTGACCTATTCGATGCGTATGTACAACTAGCAAACTTGTTCCCCAGTGATGGGGATTTAGCCTACCATGTTCGACGTTCAGTCGAAAAGGCGAACTTCAAGTGGGACGATCTTGCGTCAAGAAGAAGCGGCGCATTGAGTGATCCCACTGAATTAGAATCCATTGAAATTGCAGATGCTTGTGCTGAACTTGCGACTTCGTTATCGGCTGAGCACGGGCTAATTGGACGAGCGGAAGGTTCAAACGATCCCTTTGCAACCGCGCCCATCAGATCCACTGGAGATAAAAAATTGAAGATAGCAATATTTGTAGCCTTGGAAGAAGAGCTCGATGTTTTGCTTCGTCAGCTTAATTTTGAGCGCAATGCAAGTGGCGGTGCAAGCGGTTCAATTGGCGAAATTACGGTCGATGTGCTTTGCCCTCGCGAAATGGGCCGAGTTGCGGCAGCGGTCGAGATGACTAAGTATTTGTGCAAATCTAAGACTAAACCGGAGATGGTTTTTTGTATCGGCCTTGCCGGGGGGTTTTCTGAAGCCAAGATTGATCCGGGAACGGTAATTTGCTGCGATACAGTTGTCGATCTAGCGAACCGCAAAGTATCGGATGATGATGATGGAAATGCGAACTCCAAATTCAGAAGACGAGACTTCGATTGCAACAAGACGGTATACTCTGTAGCGAAATCAGCGGATTTTGATATCGACGATTGGGAAAAGTACTGCCGGAAGAACTTTGACTGGCCTGCCGGTCGTGTTCCCTCTTTAAAAGAGGGAAAAATCGCTAGCGTCGATGAGGTCGTAGCGAGTGATGATCACAGGGCCAAGATGGTTGCAATTGTTGATAAGCTTCTTGGTGTAGAAATGGAAGCTGGTGGAGTTTGCGCAGCCGCTCATAAGTCTAGCGTTCCTGTGTCAGTGCTGCGAGTAGTGTCAGATATGGCAGACCCATCGAAAGCAGATGATCAATGGCGGGCAACTGGCATGAAAACGCTCGCGGAACTCGTGAAACGACTTCCTTTAAGACAGGTAATTGACCTTGCTAAGAACTCATAGAAGCAAAAGCTCTTTCGCTTGCGAATATCTTTTTGGACAGGGGTTCTAACGCATCTAAATCATTGATTTCACTTGGCAACCGAACCCATCTCGGGTTTCTGTGAGCAGGTATATGTGATGCAAATTCTTCAGGCTTATCACACTCGAATGAGGTCAGCACCACAACCGAATTTTGTGCTTCTGAGATGTCCAAGAGGCGCAAGCAACTGATTGCATCAAGTTGAATTGTATTGGTAATCTGTTCTACGATCTGGCGTGGCAAACCTGTCTGCTCTTGGAGTGTGCGGAATGACGCCTCTTTCAAGCCTAAGTGATCTCTAGAGAACAGGTCGATATCAATGCCTTTAAGGTAGCCAAGGAAGCCGAACGACCTTCCTTGGCCGTAACTAGGATCACGTTGCGAGTTTAAGGTCAAAACCCGGCCAAGGCTCTTGATTGACACCAAGAGCCGGAGGTGAACCAATTGCAAAGACTTCTCTGCTTCGACCAATGGAATCTGCTTCGAGAACGCTGCTAACACCGACGTCAGGGGAACAAAGCTTTCGTTGTCTTTCCAAAGGTTTTCCAGCTCTTCTCTTTCTGCACATATGACGTCGAACTTCTTGAGTTGATATGCCCTTAGAGGTGCAATGAACTCTTCTGATGACTGGTCTTCGGCGCTTAAACGCGACCTGAGAATAAACCTGCCGGGTGCAACTCTGGCAAAACTCGTACGACCCCGATTTCGCAGTAAATCTTCCGACAGGCGAGCTTGCAGGGTTTTATGCTGCGTCTTTCCAAATAGGTGTTCTGGAACTAGCTGCAGCCGGTAGGCGGCCTCCAATATCTCGGGAGCCGATAGAGGTTGGTTAGTTTTTCTAAGGACCGCTTCGGCGATTTGAAGATAGGAGTTCATGGCGGTTAGGAATTTGCGGGCAAACCTTCGTTGAGCAGTAGATTTATTTGTTGATTCTTCACGGTGGAATACGTGAGGCCTATCGTTTGATTGTATGACGAAGGGACTTTGTTGGCTACCCTTCAAAGACAGCCTCCGGATTGCTAATTTTTTATTTTATTTCAACCTCTTGACCGAGAGCGCGCAACCCGCGCGAATTCACTGACGGTCAAAATGGGGCATCAGCTTAGGCATTTTGATTACCGACCAAGCCACAGCGTACTCGGTCGTCTGGCGAACATGTGCCGGAAGCAACGGTTCTAGCAATAGTCGAACACAACAATCGCGCCGCGCACGATATAGAAACACCTAGACTTATTGAGCGCTACGAAAGGTACGCTACCCCATTGACCGCTTTGTCTAAATTGAGTTTTTAGACCTGCTCCACCACACAAATCTCATCGCCGTAACAGCCGCTGAGATGAAGCGACTGATCTGTGCCTAGTTGGGTTCAACAGGCACTTGGGTCAATGTTGTGACGGAAAAGTCAAACATCTCTGGTGTTTTATAAAACCAAAGTGGCGGACCGAGGAGGATTCGAACCCCCGACCCCTTGATTCGTAGTCAAGTACTCTATCCAGCTGAGCTATCGGTCCGCGTTGGTGAGGCGCTATGTAGACCCGGGGCGGTGGACGTGCAAGTCGATTCTGTAAAAAATCCTCAAAAAGTCTCGTCTCCACGCGGCAACCTTATTTCAAAGGTTGTTCCATCGGGTCCGGTGTCTTTCAGCACCAGATCCCCGCCATGGCCGCGCACCAGTTCCTGCGAAATTGCAAGACCTAGGCCAGATCCGCCCTTGCGCACACCACCCTCAAACGGGGTGAACAGGTTTTCACGCGCTTTGGGTGGCAGCCCGGGGCCTGAATCGCTGACTTCGATGCACCAGGTGCTCTCCAGCTCGCGCCCCACGATGACGATCCGACCCGGTTTTCCAGAGGCAACCAGCGCCTGCCGCGCATTGCGGACAAGGTTCATGATGACTCGGTACAATTGCTCTGGGTCGGCACTTGCGACCAGATCGTCAGGTACTTCGTTCGCAATCTCAACGCAGGCGTCGGCCACCGCTAATTGTTCGCTTGCAGCCACGTCCGCAGCAATGTCGCGAACCTTTACCATATTCAGTGTCGGTGCAGGTTCTTCTGCACGGCCAAAGGCAAGTGTGCTTTCGCACAGGGAAACCGCTCGGGTGATCGAGTTGACCAGCTTCGGCGCCATGCGTTTGACCAACGGATCATCGCTCGCCTCGATCCGGTCCGTAAAAAGCTGCGCCGACGTCAGGATATTCCGCAAATCGTGGCTGACCTTGGCCACGGCACCACCCAATTGTGCCAATCGCTCGCGCTGTTTCAACGCCTGTGTCAGGTCCGTTTGCAACATCTGCAAGGCTTCTTCCGCTTCGCGCAGTTCGGTCACCTTCGAACTTGGCGAGATGATACCACGCGCATCTTCGGGCGCGCTGGCATAGCGCTGCATATAGCCGACAACACTTTTGATCGGACGAACAAGAACAACACGCACTGCGAGAAACAGCAGCGACGCCGTTATGATCGAGATCACAAATGACAGGCCAAGGATTCGAAGACCATAGTCCACCATCGCCATCCGCAAGGGTGCGCTTTCCATGGTCACTTCGATCAACAAACCAGCCCGTTTGACAGGTTCGCCGATGACACGGATAACTTCGTTTTCGACGGTGAATATCCGGGTCATCGCGTCACGGATCAGAATCCAGGGGCCTGCATCCCGCAGATCGTAAGTATTGGTGATCTGTTCAGGGATGGGTGAGGACAGCATCAACTGACGCACCTCATCACGTCTGAGTACGACATTATAGACGCCCGCGTTTTCCAGCAGTTCGGCCTCAAGCTCATCGGCCAGCATGTCATCTGCCAACAGCGCCAGAGATGCGATCTGCGCGCGCTCCAGCCGGTTTAGCAGAAAGTCTTCCCTGAAGCGCGCGATTGACGGGACAAAGATCAGGATTTCGGCCAGCATCACGAAGACCGTCGTCAAGATCAGGAAACGGCCCGACAGCGAGTTCAATTGACGCTCCTTCTTTGGGTCAGGGAATCCAGCGCTGGACGAACCTGACCACACGTTTAACTGTCTGATTCTCAAACAGCCTCGGCGAGAAATAAGCACCCGCGACGCGTTTGTTAAGCTCTCCGATCGTCGGATAAGGCGAAACCATCGCGGCGATCTGACCCATCTTGAGGTTATTTGCCAGCGCCAGAGACCACAAGTTGATCAACTCTCCGGCCTGATGTCCCACGATTGTTGCGCCAACCGGGCGGCCTTTGACGACCATCACCTTGATGAAACCCTTTGTCTTGCGTTCAGAAATCGCGCGGTCATTGTGGTGATAGTCAAACCGGGCGATTCCCATCGCCTCACCATGTTGTTCGCGGGCTTGCGCCTCTGTCAATCCGACCTGCGCCAATTCTGGGTCGGTGTAAGTTGCCCATGGGATATGCGCCGTTTTGGCTTTCGAGGGCAGCCCAAACAGCGCTGAGCGAATGATGATGCCAGCATGATACCCTGCGACATGAGTAAATTGCAGCCCACCTGCGACGTCACCAATCGCGTAAACCTTGCGGTTGGTCGTACGCAATGCGTCGTCAACCTTGATACCGGTGCGGGTGCGGTCGATACCAGCAGCCTCAAGGTTCAGACGATCCACATTCGCCTTGCGCCCGGCGGCCATCAACAGATGGGTGCCTGACATGATATCGCCGTTCTCGGTCACAACTTCGATCTTACCGTCCTCACCACGTATCTGAGCGACCATGGCTTGCTCGCGGACGTCGACGCCTTCCGCCCTCAGGTTGTCCACAACCACGGCCGCAGCCTCGGGGTCATCCTTGCCCAGCGCCTTCATGCCTTCGATCACTGTAACTTTGCAGCCCAACCGGATATGCGCTTGCGCCATTTCCATGCCGATAGGCCCTCCACCGATGATCAGCAGATGGTCCGGTTTGTCGCGCAGATCGAAAACGGTCTCGTTGGTATAATACGGCACATTTTCCAAACCGGGGATCGGAGGGACCAACGGAGATGACCCGGTCGCAATCACAACACGGCGCGCGGTGATCACGGTGTCCCCGGCCTGCACCTCGGTTGGCGACAAGAAGGTGCCAAACTCTCGGATGACTGTCACACCAAAGCCCTCGAACCGCTCCTGACTGTCCATCGGCTCGATCTGAGCGATCACATCATGAACATGATCTTTCGCTGCACCATAGTCGACCTGAGGCACAACATTCGCCACTCCAAACGACGTGGCGTGCCCCTGCGCGTAAGCCGCTTTACCACTTGCGATCAGCGCCTTTGACGGGACGCAGCCAAAGTTCAGGCAGTCACCGCCCATCTTGTGGCCTTCCAGCAGGATCACGTCGGCCCCCATCTGTGCGGCTCCTGCGGCAACTGACAATCCGCCCGATCCGGCTCCGATCACCAGGATATCCGTCTTCACTTTCTTCATGCGTTCAGGTGTCCTTTTTGCCGCGCAGGGCTTTGATCACAATCGGCAACGCGGCCAGCACACAAAGACCGATGATCGGGCCGATCACAAACGGTTCCCACAAAAGGGATACATCAGGCGTTTCACCCCGATCGAACACACCGCCCAGCCCGACGCCGATCCACGTGTACACGATCCCACCCGGAATAATCCCCAGCGCTGTGGTGATCAGGAAGTTACGGAACTTCACACCGACCAGTGCAGGCACCAGATTGGCGACAAAGAAAGGTACCACCGGAACTAGCCGCAAGAGGAACAGCACAGAAATCTCGTTCTCGCGCAGCCCGTCTTTCAGCTTTTTGACCGTGCCTTCCGAAGATTCAAGCCGCGCGGTCAACGATTCACCCAAACCCCAACGGGCAGCCAGGAAAATCGCCGATGCGCCAATCGTCGCCGCGAAAACGTTGAAAACCGTTCCCGCGAACAAGCCAAACAGGAAGCCACCAGTCATCGAGGCGACAGCCGCGCCAGGCAAGGAAAAGGCCACAATCACAATGTAGATGGCGACAAAGCCAGCCGCCATGGCCCAGTAATTTGCGTCTCGCCAAGCCAACAGCGCCTCACGATTGTCGCGCAGGGTTTCGAAGCTGAGGTAATCGCCAAGCGTGAAGAACCCGAGCGCTGCGACCGCAAGGATCACCAGCAATGGGATATGGCGCGCAACGCCGCTGCGCGGTGGCTGGGTCGTTTCACTCATAGGCTCGTCCGGCTTGATCTGTTTCATTCTGACCCCAACATGCGTTGCCCGACCGCCAAACGACAGGTCCCTCACGCGGCCTTGAACTATGTGGCAGGGAATGTGAGGGTTTCGGGCGCAAAACCCGGAATCTGAAACCTTTTCGACGACCCGACTACAGAATTGTTGCAAAAGGCGTCAAAACCCCCGTCTTGGGGTTTGACTTACCCCCCGCTTAGCAGTAGAGGACGGGCTTCGAACACTAGGGCCAGGCGAATCCGCGCCGCACCCACCGCTATAGATTGGAGACGGAGCGATGAAACGCACCTATCAGCCTTCGAACCTGGTTCGCAAACGCCGCCACGGTTTCCGCGCGCGCATGGCCACCAAGGCCGGCCGTAAAATCCTGAACGCGCGCCGCGCACGTGGCCGCAAGTCGCTGAGCGCGTAAACCGCTCGACCTGTCAGGTACTGAACATGACGCCGCCGGAGGCCCCTGAGGTTGGTAAGAACCACCCCCGGGAAAAGCCCCCGGCGGCTTCTGTTTGCGCGCCAGTATCTTTGACTGTACTTAAGAACCGGCCTGATTTCCTGAGAGCCGCGCGCGCGCGCAGGCAAAGCACATCGTCGATGATGGTGCAGGCTCGCAAGCGCGCGCCGGACGAAGCGTCCGGAATACGGGTCGGCTTCACCTGTTCCAAGAAAGTTGGCAACGCGGTCGCCCGCAACCGCGCAAAACGGCGCTTGCGCGAAGCGGCGCGCGCCATCCTGCCCACCCAAGGTCAAGGCGGATGGGATTATGTGTTGATCGGACGCGCCGAGATCACCGGGGCCTGCCATTATGACTCTCTGCTGAACGATCTGAGATACGCGCTGCGCAAAATCCATGGCATGGGCAAATGACCTTTCTGGCACATATCGTCGCCCTGCCCGTTCGAGCCTACCGGCTGATCTTTAGCCCCTGGGTTGGCTTCAACTGCCGCTATCAACCCACCTGTTCCGCCTATGCGCTGGAAGCGCTGAAAAAGCACGGGGCCATAAAGGGAGCATGGCTGGCCGCGCGCAGAATCGGACGGTGCCATCCCTGGGGCGGCGACGGGTACGATCCGGTTCCGGAGTGCCAGACGTTTAAAGACAAAACCTGATGCCTAAAACCTGGCATTTATCTTGCCGGGGTGCCTCAAACTCTTTAGGGCAGGCCCATGTTTGACGAAGCAGATGATATCCACCCGCTTTTCGCTGGCGCGCCCTCGACCACCGAGTTCAAGAAACTACGCAAGCGTATTGTGCGCCAGACCCGTGAAGCCATCGAACACTACGGAATGGTGGACCCCACCGCCCATGACAAAGATGGCAAGCCGCCCCGGTGGCTGGTCTGCCTGTCCGGGGGCAAGGACAGCTACACCCTGCTCGCCGTTCTTTATGAGTTGAAATGGCGCGGCCTGCTGCCCGTCGATCTGCTGGCCTGCAATCTGGATCAGGGGCAACCCGGTTTTCCCGCCACCGTCCTGCCCGAATTTTTGGAACGCATGGATGTACCCCACCGGATCGAGTATCAGGATACCTATTCGATCGTAGTCGACAAAGTCCCTCAAGGCCGTACATATTGCGCGCTGTGTTCTCGCCTGCGTCGCGGCAACCTGTATCGTATCGCACGCGAAGAAGGGTGTTCAGCCGTTGTGCTGGGCCATCACCGTGACGATATTTTGGAAACCTTCTTCATGAACCTGTTCCATGGCGGTCGTCTGGCCACGATGCCGCCCAAGCTGATCAATGAAGAGGGTGATTTGTTCGTCTTTCGCCCACTGGCCCATGTGGCCGAAGCGGATTGCGAGAAATTTGCCAATGCAATGCGCTACCCGATCATCCCCTGCGATCTGTGCGGCAGTCAGGACGGGTTGCAGCGCCAGCAGGTCAAACAGATTCTGGACCAATGGGAAAAGAACAGTCCCGGTCGACGGCAGGTCATGTTCCGCGCCCTGACCAATGCCCGACCGTCGCACTTGCTGGACCCCAAACTGTTCGATTTTGCAGGGCTTTCTTTGGATTCGGACAAAAAACCCGAAGATTTAGGTGAAATTCCGCATCTGTGTTAACGGCTGACTCAGATTGGTTTCATACGGTCGGGGCCTGTGATCATCTCTCAGGGCCTGGAAACCGATGCGGAACCTACCTTCTTTTGACCGTCTGTCGCGTAGCCTCGCGTCGCTGCTGAACTCCTCATCTGCCCTCGTCTTCATTCCCGCACTCAGCCTTGGTGCGTTCTGGATCGGGGGTGAGCGTGCGCTTGTCGCCGCCGCTTTGGGCCTGCCTTTGATCGCCGCGGCAGCCGGCCGGTTTGGGTCAAAGGCTGGTGGGACGTTTGGGGCTGACCAAGCAGGTGGTCTTCTCACCAACGACCGCTTCGACGCAGAGTTGGAGGCGGTCTTTCACGGTTCAAAACAAAGCGGGGAAATGTCCGCTTGTATTGCCATTGCGATCGACGATTACACCCAACTTCTTGATCTGCACGGTCAGGCGGCGATGAACCTGATATCGCAGCAGGTCTGCAATCGCATTCTCTCGGTCATTCGCAGCCAGGACTTTGTAACCCGGATGGCAGGCAACAGGATTCTGATTGCCCTGCGCCCGGCGCAGCACCTGGATCTTGAGGCCTGTATACAAATGGCGGGGCGCATTCAGTCAGCCATCGAAGATCCGATACCGCTGAACGGCACCGGCATCTATCTCTCGTGCTCCATAGGGTTCTGCCTCAGTTCAGGCGAACTTGACGGGACCCCGGAAATGTGGAAGGATGCCGCCAACAACGCCTTGATTGAGGCGCAACAGAATGGCCCATCCACGATTCGCGCCTATTCGTCGGATACACGCCGCCGGTCCCGCATTCGCACTAATCTAAAGAAAGAATTCGAGGCCGCGCTGAACAGCGGCGAAATCCGCCCGTGGTTTCAGCCTCAAATCTCTACCGATACCGGCAAGGTCACGGGGTTTGAAGCGCTGGCAAGATGGGAGCATCCGCAAAAAGGCGTATTGGGCCCGCATGTGTTTCTGCCCTTTGCGGAACAGGCCGAGATGATGGAACGGTTCGGACAGACCATCCGCCATCATGCGTTCAAAGCCATGCGTGACTGGGATCGGGCCGGAGTTGTCGTGCCGCGGATCGGCATTAATTTCTCTTCAGATGAGCTGCGAGACCCCGGTCTGATCGACCGCCTGAAATGGGAGATGGATCAATTCGACCTCACCCCGGACAGGCTGGCTGTTGAAATTCTGGAAACTGTTTTTTCCCGCAGACCCGATGACGTAATCACGCGGAATGTCACCAGCATGGTCGCGCTTGGATGCTGTATTGATCTGGACGATTTTGGCACCGGACATGCCTCAATCGCGTCGATAAAACGGTTCCAGGTCTCCCGGATCAAGATCGACAGATCCTTTGTCGCCAAATCCGATCAGGACCCAAGCCAGCAGCAGCTTGCAAGTGCGATCCTGACCATGGCGGAGCGTCTCAAGGTTGAAACCCTGGCCGAAGGTGTGGAAACCCCGGGGGAGCACGCCTTGATGGCACAGCTTGGTTGCAATCACGTCCAAGGCTTCGGCATCGGAAAACCCATGCCCTTTGAAAAAACACTGGATTGGATTGCCGCGCATCGCAACAAGGTCAACGGCGTTCCGAAGATCGGGCGGCAAACGGGATCACAAGGAGGATTTTAGGCCCTATATGGGTGATCCGTGACGAATTGACAGCCGATTCCGCTTGACCTTTGGGTCTGCACTCTGTTGAACCCTGCGGGTGTCTTTCACTGCTCAAGGTGGCTGTCCCAGATGGACGATCAGAATAAGAATCTCATCCTCGCAACCGCGCTCAGCTTTCTGGTGATCCTGGTCTGGTTCGTGCTGTTCCCCCCGCCGGAGCCCAGCACAGTGGCAGAGGATGCCGAGATCGCGGCAATAGATGAGGCCGAGATTCAAACGCCCAGCGCCACTGCAAGTGGCACCGTAGGTGAAGCAACCGCCGCCGCCGAAGACACGCTACCCGAAGAACAGGCCCCGCGCGTAGACATCGATACGCCCCGCCTAAAAGGCAGCCTTTCACTGTCGGGCGGACGTATCGATGAGCTGTTCCTGAAAGATTACAAGGTCTCGATTGAAGAAGACGCACCGATTGTCGAACTGCTGTCGCCGGTTGGATCAAATTCTGCCTACTACGCGCTGTATGGCTGGGCGCCGGGCACGGGCGTTTCGGGCGAAGACGTCCCCGGCCCCAACACGTTGTGGGTACTCGAAAAGGGTGAAACCCTGAGCCCGGACAGCCCCGTAACGCTGGCGTGGGAGAACGGTAACGGGCTAACCTTTCGCCGCACCATCTCGGTTGATGACAACTACATGTTCTCGGTGACCCAATCCGTCGAAAACGCCACCGCGTCCGAGGTCAGCATGGCCCCCTATGGCATTCTGGCCCGCCACGGCATTGGCGAGGATGGCGATCTGCCTGGCTTGAAAAACTTCTTCATCCTGCATGAAGGCGTGATGGTCATGGCAGACGGTGTTCTAGACGAAGTTGCCTACAAGAAAGTCCGCGATTTCGACATCGATCCGAACGAACGCGCACAGGCGGAGGTGTATCAAATCAAAGACGGCGGCTGGGTTGGTTTCACAGACCACTATTGGATGACGACCCTGATCCCAGAAAAAGATGCGACTTTCAAGGCCGCGGCAAAATACGACGCGCGCCGCAAAATCTATCAGACCGAGACGGTATTGCCCACGATCACCGTTGCTCCGGGGACCACTGAAGAGGCTACGACGCAGCTGTTTGCAGGAGCGAAAGAGTGGGAAACCATTCGCGAATATCAAACTGCGGGCGTTCAGAAATTCCTTGAGAGCATTGATTGGGGCTGGTTCTCGTTCCTGACCAAGCCGATTTTCTGGCTGCTTCACAATATCCATGCCTTGATCGGCAATATGGGCTGGTCGATCATCGGTCTGACGCTGATCATCAAGGCCATTCTGTTCCCGCTGGCGTTCAAATCCTACATCTCGATGGCGAAGATGAAGGAATTGCAGCCGCAGATGGAGGCCCTGAAAGAAGCCGCTGGCGATGACCGTCAGAAGATGCAGCAGGGCATGATGGAGCTGTACAAGAAGGAAAAGGTGAACCCGGCTGCGGGCTGTCTGCCGATCCTTATGCAGATCCCTATCTTCTTCTCGCTCTACAAGGTGATCTTTGTCACCATCGAACTGCGGCAGGCCCCCTGGTTCGGCCCGTTCCAAGACCTCAGCGCGCCTGATCCGACCTCGATCTTCAACTTCTTTGGTCTGCTGCCTTGGGCCGCACCTGCGCCCGAAAGCCTGATGGCACTGGTCTTCATCGGCATCCTGCCCTTGCTGTTGGGTATCTCGATGTGGATGCAGCAGAAATTGAACCCGGCCCCAACCGACCCGACCCAAGCGATGATCTTTGCCTGGATGCCTTGGGTCTTCATGTTCATGCTGGGCGGGTTTGCCAGCGGTCTGGTCGTCTACTGGATTGCGAACAACACCATCACATTCACGCAGCAATATCTGATCATGCGCAGCCAGGGATATACGCCGGATGTGTTCGGCAATATTAAATCGGGCTTCAAGCGCACACCTAAGACGGATGACAAATGAGCGGCACGGTAAGCTGCATATGGCGGCATCCCATCAAAAGCCATGGGCGGGAGAGCCTGACTGAAGTGACATTGACCCCCGGGCAGACCATGCCCGGGGATCGCGTCTGGGCGGTCGCACATGAAGCCTCAAAGGCTGATGGATCAAAATGGGTGCCCTGCGCCAATTTCAGCCGTGGGTCGAAAGCGCCCGGCCTGATGGCGATATCGGCTGAGCTTGAAGGGGAAACACTTACCCTCAGCCATCCCGACAGGCCCGATCTGCGCTTTGATCCGGAGAATGAACAGGAGGTGTTTCTGGACTGGGTGAAGCCTTTGATGCCTGCTGACCGAGCCGCCTCGGCGCGGATCATTCGTGTTCCCGGTCGCGGCATGACGGACAGTGACTACCCCTCAATCAGCCTGTGCAACATGGCTTCGCACCGCGCGGTTGCGCAGAAGCTGGGGCAGGATTTGTCGATCGCACGCTGGCGCGGCAATATCTGGTTCGATGGTCTGCCTCTGTGGGAAGAATTCGAGTGGCTGGGCAAGAAGGTTCAGATTGGCGAGGCCGTGCTGCATGTGCGCGAGCGGATCGTGCGTTGCATGGCCACCACAGCCAATCCTGAAACCGGTGTGCGGGATGCAGACACGCTGGGCGCATTAAACAGCTGGGATCATCAGGATTTCGGCGTCTATGCCGAGGTGATCAAAGGCGGCAGGATCAGCCTGGATGACAAGGTTCAGGTGCTATGACCGTCCTGCCCTTTCCCCTAACCGAAGACCCAGATGAAATTTCGCTGGAGCGCGGGCGCAAGCTGTTTGCAGGACCGTCGGAATTCGTCAAAGGCGTCGTGGCCATGAACGGCCTGCCTGCCCCTGACAGGCTTGAGGTCTGTTTTGCCGGGCGGTCCAACGTCGGCAAATCCAGCCTGATCAACGCGCTGACCGGGACCAAGGGTCTGGCACGCGCCTCAAACACCCCCGGCCGCACGCAAGAGATCAACTTTTTCACCCAGGGCCCCGAGCTGTATCTGGTAGACCTTCCCGGCTATGGCTACGCAAACGCTCCGGTTAAGGTGGTTGAGAAATGGCAGCGACTGCTCAAACAATACCTAAGCGGGCGGCAAACCCTGCGACGGGCCTTTGTGCTGATCGATTCACGCCACGGCGTAAAAGCCGTCGACGATGAGATCATGAAGCTGCTGGATACGAGCGCGGTGACTTTTCAATGCGTGATGACCAAGGCCGATAAGGTCAAAGCACAAGATCGGGAAAAGGTGCTGGATCAGGTCCGCACGGCCCTGTCCAAACATCCAGCAGCCTACCCCGAGATTGTGCTGACCTCGTCCGAGAAGGGTGACGGTGTCCCAACACTCCGCTCTATAATTGCACATCTCGAATGACCCTGATCCTGCGTGCCATAGGCGCTCTGACCCTGCTTGCACTGCTGACGACCGGTGCAATCCCTCAGGGTTGGATGCCAGCGCAGGACAATAACGGCAAGATACTGCTGGTGCTCTGCACCGGAGAAGGCACAGTTGAACAATGGGTCGACCTAGACGCGGATGAACCAGTTCACGACGATGGCGACACGCGCATCATGTGCCCTTTTGCAGGGCTGACAGCTGACGCAAACATACCCAGTTACTCTGTGATCATTCCGGCGGATCTTCATATTCAGCCTCGCTGGGACCATTCGGACTTCACCCATCGCAGCGCTGGTTTCTACACGCGCTACGACGCCCGCGGGCCACCTCAAGTCTCCTGAAACAGCAACCACTTTTCACCCTGCGTGCCACGCGTGCGGGGCATGTCTGCATATGGAGATTTTCTAATGGCAATCGATAGCCAAAATCCGGGCACGGCCCAAGCGCAGGATACAATTGCGCAAAAATTCTACTTCGCCGCCTGGCGGTGGCACTTCTATGCCGGGATTTTCGTGATCCCGTTCCTCATCATATTGGCCGTGACCGGTTTGATGATGATGTTCATCACCCAGTTCGATGGACGTGACGGAGAAAAAATCGGCGTCACGATTGACGGCACCGCCCTGCCCGTCTCGCAACAGGCCGAGGTCGCGCTGAATGAAATGCCCGGTCAGGTCGTGGAATGGATCGGTCCCAAGGCCGAAAATCTGGCCACCGTGTTCCGCATCAAGACCGAAGCCGGGCACCGTATGGTTGCCGTCGACCCCTATGCCGGTCAGGTGATCGAAGTCTGGGATCGCCGTGCGGGTTGGTACGATCTGGCGGACAATATCCATTCAACCCTTTTGATCGGCACCACCGGTGACCGTATTCTGGAAATTGCTGCGGGTCTAAGTTTGGTTCTGGTCTTCACTGGCCTTTATCTGTGGTGGCCCCGTGGCAATACACTGGCCGCCCTTGTCCCGAACCTGAAGGCGCGCGGTCGGGGGCTTTGGAAATCGCTGCACGCTGTGGTTGGCTTCTGGATGTCGCTGCTGCTGATCGTATTCCTGATCTCTGGCCTATCTTGGGCCGGGGTCTGGGGCGGCATGATCGTCCAACCCTGGAGCAGTTTCCCCGCCGAGAAATGGGACGATGTTCCGCTATCGGACGAAATCCACGCCAGCATGAACCATGGGCATCAGAACGATGTCCCTTGGGTGTTAGAACAGACCCCAATGCCCGCTTCGGGTTCGGATGTGGGGATCACAGGCGTGCCAGAGGGGGCAACCGTCGATATCGACGCGTTGGTCGAACTCGGCACTGCTCTGGGCATGGCTGAACGGTTCCGGGTGGCCTATCCCGGCGGAGAAGCGGCGGTATGGACGTTGAACCGCGACAGCATGAGCAGTGACTCGACCGATCCGGTGAACGATCGGACCGTACATGTGGATCAGTACACAGGCAAAATCCTGGCCGATGTGCGGTATGCGGATTATTCGCTGATGGGCAAGGCCATGGCTGTTGGCATCCCGCTGCATATGGGGCTGATGGGCATATGGAACTTTGTCTTGAACTTGGTCTTCTGCCTGTCGGTGATCTTTGTCTGCGTCTCGGGCGTGGTGATGTGGGTCAAGCGACGCCCGCAAAAGGCCGGGCGTCTGGCTGCACCTCCAATGCCGGCAGAATTGCCCTTATGGAAAGGTGCTGTTCTGATCGGGTTGTTCACGGCGATGGCCTTCCCATTGGTCGGTTTGACCCTAGTGGCCGTTCTTGCCTTTGACCTGCTCATCCTCAGCAACATTCCCGCGATGAAGCGCGCGATGAGCTAACCTGAACACGGGCCGCGCCAAGCCGGCGCGGCCTCAGATTGCGGCAATTGCCCGGTATGGTCTTGGCAGCCCGGTCCAAACGCCCTAACAGGGTGGATCAAAGGACTGACAGCCATGAAGACACGAGACATGAACCGGGACTGGATCGCCACTGCTGCAACCCTAAATAGCGCCTTGCCTTATCTGCAGCGCTATGACGGCGCCATCGTTGTCATCAAGCTGGGCGGGCACGCCATGGGCAGTGACGAAGCGATGGAGAGCTTTGCCCGCGATGTTGTGTTGATGCGTCAGGTAGGTGTGAACCCGGTCGTCGTGCATGGCGGTGGGCCAATGATCAACGCGATGCTGAAGCAGTTGGATATCCAATCGGACTTCGTGAACGGCAAACGTGTCACCGACAAAGCCACTGTTGAGGTGGTTGAGATGGTCCTGTCTGGCCTGGTCAACAAACGCATCGTTCAAGCGATCAACCGTCAAGGGGGCACCGCAGTGGGCCTGTCCGGCAAGGACGCCAACCTGATGACCTGCGAGCAGACAGATGTCTCACTGGGTTTTGTTGGCACGCCGTCCGAGATGAACCCAAAGGTCCTGCACGACCTGTTCTCGCATGATGTGATCCCGGTCATCGCACCGCTGGGCGCTGGCACAGACGGAGAGACATTCAACGTCAATGGCGATACAGCTGCCGGGGCTATCGCCTCTGCCCTGAAAGCGGATCGCCTGTTGCTGCTGACCGACGTATCTGGCGTTAAAAACGCGGCCGGTGACGTGGTCACCGAGTTGAAAGCCGGTCAAATCCGCGAAATGACCCGAGAAGGCACGATTGCAGGCGGTATGATCCCCAAAACCGAAACGGCGCTAGACGCGTTGCACAGTGGCGTTCGCGCGGTGGTCATTCTGGACGGGCGCGCACCCAATGCGGTGCTGCTGGAGCTGTTCACCGAACACGGTGCCGGGTCTTTGATCCGGCCCGATTGATCTGAGCGCGGAGGGGATATGACAGACCAGGCACACTCCGCAGAGGTCACATATGAAAGCGTTGAACACGCGGCGCAGCAGGTCGGCCTGATTGTCATGGGCGCACTGCATCCGCATAAGACCGACGCAAAGCAGCTTGACGGGGGAACGTTGATCCTGCTGGGCGCAGGACCAGAGTTCTGGCCCGCGCTCAAATCCGCACCTGAGTGGCGAGGTCGCGATCCGGTAGACAGTTGGTCTCTGCGCGTTGTCGGACAGTTGGCGCAGCAGATGCGTGCCGAGGCACATTTCCCATTCGGTGGCCCGCCCTATGCCCCATTCATCGATTGGGCGCTTAAATCCGGGCGGACCTTCAGTAGCCCTGTTGGCGCCTTGGTTCATGATACTATGGGCATGATGATCTCATTTCGCGGCGCGCTGCATTTTTTGCAGGAGTTTGACATCCCCAAAGCCGAAGCGGCATCTCCTTGCACTACCTGCACTGCGCCCTGCACGCAAACCTGCCCGGTGGGGGCCTTGAACGATCTAAGTTTTTACAATGTGGACACCTGCCACCAGCACCTTTCCACACCCGAAGGCCAAACCTGCATGACAGGCGGCTGCCTTGCTCGGCTGGCCTGCCCGATCAGCGCGCAGTCCGGGCGGGACCCGGAACAATCCGCCCACCATATGAGAGCATTTCACCCCTCATGACCCGTACGCTGATCCTGACCCGACATGCAAAATCCAGTTGGGACAGCCTCATACTGCCGGATCACGACCGGCCCTTGAACAAACGCGGGCGTAAATCTGCGCCGGCAGTCGCCGAATGGCTGCGCAGCAATGGCTGGCTGCCGGATGAGGTGCTTTGTTCCACTGCAGCTCGTACGCGCGAAACCTGGGACCGGATGGGGCTGCAAGCCGATAGAGCGCGTTTTCTGCGCACGCTCTATCACGCAGGCCCGAAGGATATGCTAGACGTGCTATCCGGGGCCACCGAGCCCACCGTTCTGATGCTGGGACACAACCCCGGCATTGCCGACTTCGCCAACCGCATTGTTCGCCAGCCACCGGATCACCCGCGCTTCTACGACTACCCTACCTGTGCGACGACTGTGATCCGCTTTGAAAGCGATGACTGGGCGCAAGTGAATTGGAACAGTGGGTTGGTTTTGGGCTTTACGATCCCGCGTGAGCTTCTGGCATGAAAAAAGGCGGGGTCAAACCCCGCCTTTTCTATTCGTTTCTCTGGGATCAGTGCCCCAGAATCTGGCTCAGGAACAGCTTGGTCCGTTCGCTCTGCGGATTGTTGAAGAACTCTTCCGGTTCATTCTGCTCAACAATCTGGCCAGCATCCATAAAAATCACGCGGTTGGCGACCTGACGGGCAAAGCCCATTTCATGGGTCACGCACAGCATGGTCATGCCTTCTTCGGCCAGCTCGATCATGGTGTCGAGCACCTCTTTGATCATCTCGGGGTCCAGCGCCGATGTCGGTTCATCGAACAACATGATCCGTGGCATCATGCAGAGCGAACGGGCAATCGCCACACGCTGCTGCTGACCACCGGACAGCTGACCGGGGTACTTCAGCGCCTGATCCGGAATCTTCACCTTTTCCAGGAAATGCATCGCGCGCTCTTCGGCCTCTTTCTTCGGCGTTTTGCGCACCCAGATCGGGGCCAGCGTGCAGTTCTCCAGAATGGTCAGGTGCGGGAACAGGTTGAAGTGCTGGAACACCATGCCAACCTCGGACCGGATCTTGTCGATGTTTTTCAGGTCATTCGACAACTCGATCCCGTCCACCACGATCTTGCCCTGCTGGTGTTCCTCCAGCGCGTTCAGACAGCGGATCAGGGTGGATTTGCCCGAGCCCGACGGGCCCGCGATCACGATCCGCTCGCCCTGATTGACGGTCAGATTGATGTCACGCAGCACGTGGAACGAGCCGTACCACTTGTTCATTCCGTTGATGTCGATGGCGACCTCGTCGCTCACCTGCATCTTCGAGCGGTCGATTTCGCGTTCAATTGCAAGTTCAGACATGTGTTGAACTCCTTAACGATGATCTGTGGCAAGGCGACGCTCGAGCCACTGAGAATATTGAGAAATGCCGTAACAGACGACGAAGAACAGGAGCGAAGCGAACCCTAAGAGTTCCCAATACACACCATTCCATTCGGTTGATGCCAAAATGGGACCCCGGATCATGCCCAACAGATCGAACATTGAGATGACCGAAACCAGAACGGTGTCTTTGAACAGGCCAACGGCCACATTCACGATTCCGGGGATCGAGATCTTCAGAGCCTGTGGCAGGATGATCAGACGCATCGCCTGAGGGTAATCCAGACCAAGGCTGTCTGCTGCCTCATACTGTCCACGTGGAAGCGCTGCCAGACCGCCGCGGATTACCTCGGCGATATAGGCGGCTGAGAACATGGTGATCATGATCACAACGCGCAGGAACAGGTCGACCGTGCTGTCAGGCGGGAAGAAATAGGCCAGCATCACCGAAGCCACAAACAGCAGCGTGATCAGAGGCACGCCACGGATAAACTCGATGAAGATGACACAAACCCACTTGATCAGCGGCATGTCTGACTGACGGCCCAGCGCCAGGGCAATGCCCAGAGGCACCGACAGGGACACACAGGTTACGCCCAGCATCATGTTCAGCATGAAGCCGCCCAGATCACGGCTGGGCACGTATGTCAGCCAGGCATCGTCTGACGCCCCTTCCGGGATCAGAGCAGCGCCCACGTTCCAGATAACAAGTGCAACCACGATGGCGCCAAAGAACCCGGCGGCAAAGCTGTTCTTGCCAAACTTCTGGAAGACTGCACCTGCAGCCACACAGCCCACCAGCGCCACCAAAGGTGCCAGGATCGTACCGCCCCAGATCAGCCAGAAGGCAATGAAGGGATAGAGACCAGTAAAGATCAGCATCTTGCGCGGCAGGTCGAAGAACAGCACCGGTGCGAAGGCAACCAACATCAGCACAAAGGCCAGATTTGGGCGCCAATAGGCGTCAACCGGGTATTTGAACCCATAGATCAGCTGTGGCCAGCGTTCCGTCAGAACCGCGAAACACGCCCCTGTCTTGCCCGCCAGAATCTCGCGGCATTCAGCCAGAGAGTTCGCGTTCCAGACCCCGTTCAGGAACCATGGTAGCGTGTTTTTTAGCAGGATGTAGATCAAGATCAGCGACAGAACTGTCAGGATGGTGTTTGCGACACCCGAGAACAGGTTATCGCGCATCCATTTGACCACACCAACTTCATTTGCCGGTGGGGGTGAAGGCGGAATGGTCCCGTCGGCCACAAATGCGATCGGATTTGTTGTTTGATCGGTCATGGCTCAGCGCTCCTTCAACTTGACGGATGCGTTGTAGAGGTTCATCACCATCGAGATCAGCAGCGAGGCTGTCAGGTAGAACAGCATCAGCAACAGAACACACTCGATCGCGCGACCTGTCTGGTTCAACGTGATACCGCCCAAGGTTGCGGTGATATCTGCGTAACCCACGGCAATCGCCAGCGACGAGTTCTTGGTGATGTTGAGGTACTGCGAAATCAGCGGCGGGATGATCACCCGCAAGGCCTGAGGCAGAACCACAAGGTTCATGATCCGACCCGGGCGCAAGCCCAGCGCCGCTGCGGCCTCGGTCTGACCTTTGTTGATCGCCTGAATACCTGCCCGCACGTTTTCGGCGATGAAGGCACCGGTGTAGATCGACAAGGCAAACCATAGGGCGATCAGCGGACCACCAACTTTGATACCGCCACTGAAGTTAAAGCCCTTGAGCTCTGGAATATTCCAGGTCAACCCCATCAGGACCATCAGAACCACAAAAGGAACAAGCCAAACGCCTAGTTTCACCAGGAGCGTCTGCGGCCGTTCACCTGTTTGTTCCTGCTTAAGCGCCGCGCGTTTTTCAATCTCACGTGAGGCAAACCAGGACCCGACAAGGCCCGCTATCACCAGAAGCCAGCTTAGCAATGTTGAGCCAAACAACGCATTCGTGAATTCTGGCCGCGGAACGTAAACACCCCGGTTGGTGAAGGCAAACGCGTCAAACAGCATCGTCGACGTCGGATCTTCACCTCGGAAGGCGCGTGGCCCCGGCAGCACGGCTGTCATGATGGTGAAGATGATGATGATCCAGATCAGAACCGGAATGTTCCGGAAAATCTCGACATACACCGCCATCAGTTTTGAAACGAGCCAGTTGTTGGACAGGCGCAAGACACCCGCGATCACACCGAATACCGTGGCAGTGATACAGGCGAGAAATGCTACCAGCAGCGTGTTGAGGATCCCAACGACAGCAGCACGGCCATGCGAGGCCTGGCTGTCATATTCGATCAGACGCTGGTTGATGTCATATCCGGCGGCATCGCCAAGGAACGTGTATGAGATATTGAGCCCTGCGGCCCGAAGGTTCTGGATCAGGTTGTTGCCCAGATACCAAATGGATAGCGCAATAGCGATGGCCGCAATCACCTGGAATGTGAGTGATCTGTAGCGGGTATCGTTAATGAGCATCGACAACCGAAAATCAGCTTTCGGTGGGTCAGTCATAGTCGACATATATGGAATCCCCGTGGCTTGCGGACTTTTAACCCCGGCGAGGTATTCCCCGCTCTGTAGCGTCCGCAGCTGTTATGAAAGAAAAGGGCGCAGGTTGCCCCGCGCCCTTTCCCGTGGATGTCTTAGCGGAAAGGCGGCGAATACAGCAGGCCGCCTTCGGTCCACTGAGCATTCAGGCCGCGTGCCAGACCGATCGGAGTTTCTTCACCGATGTTCTTGGCAAACACTTCGCCGTAGTTACCATCCGCCTTGATGGCGCGCATAGCCCACTGTGCGTCCAGACCCAGCATCTCGCCCAGGGTACCTTCGGTGCCCAGCAGACGGTTCACTTCCGGGTTGTCGGTGCCAGCTGCCAGCTCGTCGATGTTCGCCGAGGTCACGCCCAGCTCTTCAGCCGAAACCAGCGCGTTCAGGGTCCAGCGGACAACATCGCCCCACTCGTGATCGCCGTGACGGACCAGCGGGCCCAGCGGCTCTTTCGAGATGATTTCGGGCAGCAGGACGTGGTCACCGGGGTTTTCGAACGTGGCGCGGGTTGCGGCCAGGCCCGAAGCATCGGTGGTGTAAACGTCACATGCGCCAGCCAGATACTGCTGTTGGGCTTCGGCGTTGGTTTCGATCGGTACCGGTTCGTAGCTGATGTTGTTGGCACGGAAGAAATCGGCCAGGTTCAGCTCGGTTGTGGTGCCGGTCTGGATGCAGACGGTTGCGCCGTCCAGCTCCTTGGCCGAAGTCACGCCCAATGCCTTGGGAACCATAAAGCCTTGACCGTCATAGTAGTTCACGCCAGTGAATTCGAATTTCAGGTCAACGTCGCGGCTGAAGGTCCATGTGGTGTTACGGGCTAGCATGTCGATCTCACCCGACGCAAGCGCGGTAAAGCGCGTCTTGCCGGTGGTCGGCACGAATTCAACAGCGTTTGCATCGCCCAGAACTGCGGCTGCAACGGCACGGCACAGCGAAACGTCAAAGCCTTTCCATTCGCCATTCGCATCTGGTGCCGCAAAGCCAACCAGACCGGTGGTCACACCACAGTTCAGAGTACCGCGCGCCTTGACGTCATCGATAGTACCCGCCACTGCAGCGCTTGCGGCCAGACCGGCAACTGTTGCCGCGCCCAAGATTACGGATTTTTTCATTTTTACCTCTTCCTGATTTTCCGCCCCTTTGCGGGACGGCTCTATCCGGCAAAGTGGATGCCGGTAAGGTTACCCCAAAGGTGTCTCCCCTTTAGTGGGCACGAGTTTGGTCGCATTCATAAACAAACGTCAAGTGCCCGATCATGGAAATCGATTTATCACACCCTACGGCAGCGTTAACACGGCCAGTTTTTTAGCCGAGAGCGATCAAAACGATAGATCAAAGAAGGATTTAGCATGCAGAAAGGCCGCTTTCTTGGTCTCGGCTGCGGCGTGGGCCTCGTCATCGTGGCCCCATTGTTCGATCTGCCAGTCTTCGTCCAGACGCGAAATGCGCCAAATCTCATCCGGTTCGCGCCAATTCAAGGCAGCTGCAAAGCCCAGAATCAACGACCCCGACAGACCCACCAGGTCATGGAATGCAGCCAATTGAAACGCATCCATCCCATGAACCCGTTCCCGCAGCCGCTCCAGCGCGTCTTCGGATTGCGGTTTGTGCAAGACGCCTGACACCGGGACCAACCGGGCTGACAGGGTTTCAGCGGCCCAATCCAAGGCCGGGTCCCATTCGACCGCTTGACGGTCTTGTAGCGCCTGAGGATGCGTTGCGCGATAGCAGAGCAGATCGGAATCCCCATAGTCGGACAACATCGCAGCCACTTCGCTATGCTGGGTTCGAACCTTATCAATAGCAGCATTGGCTGAACGCGTGTAAGGCATGGTGGCGGGATCCACCTCTTTCTCTTGCGCGTCCCATTCGGCGGCGATCTCCATGGCCATGGCCTCTGTGGGCAAGATCAACGCCTGTTTAGCAGGGGTTTTGACCCGGCGGCCATCCAGCTCAACCGTATGCCCACCATCGACCTTGACCACTGCGCTGTGCGTCCAAAAGCGTTTCGGTTTCCAATCGCTCATGTGTCAGTTCCAGATATGGGCCAGCGCCTCAGGCAACTGGTCGAAGGTTTCAATAACGCAGACAGCCGCGTTCAATGCAGATCGATCATGGTAGCCCCAATCGACACCGATCCCGGCCACCCCTGCTGCGGCAGCCATATCCATGTCATAGCTGGTATCCCCGATCATCACGGCATTCACGGCCTCAACCCCGGTTTCGGCCAACGCGGTCTGAACCATCGAAGGATGCGGTTTCGACGGGTGATGATCAGCCACCTGACGGGTGACGAAATACCCTTGGAGCCCATACGCCTCGATCAACGCGTCCAGTCCACGTTGCGACTTGCCTGTTGCCACTCCCAGCAGGATGTCCGGCACCGCATGCAGGGCTTCAATCGCCGCGCGCGCACCGGGATAGAGCGGCGAACTGGCCGCCCCAAGGTTCGAGCGATGCGCGTGGAAGGCCCGCTTATAGCCATCGACCAACTGCGCCTGCACCAAATCGGATTGATCCGGAACCAGTCGCGCAATCGCTTGTGGCAGCGATAGGCCCACAATCGACAGGATTGCCTCACGCGACGGAGCGGGGACTGATGCGTCCTGAAAACTCGTGGTCATGCAATGGACGATGCTGCCCTGACTGTCGACCAGAGTGCCGTCGACATCGAACAGGACCAATCGCAAGGGTGTGCTCATTGCAGTTCCTCAAACGGGTCATCCGAGGCCAGATCCTCGGTCCAACCGAACGTGTCCCAGCTGTGTTTCATATGCTCGGGCAAGGGCGCTTCGATTGTGACCGGCTTGCGCGTCACGGGATGCTGGAAAGACGCGCTGCGTGCGTGCAGATGCAGTTTCTTGCTGATAATCCCGCCCAGTTGCGCGCCCCAGCCATCACCAAGGTTTTCCTGACCAGAGCCGCCGTATTTGCCATCTCCGATGATCGGATGCCCGATCGCAGCCATATGTGCGCGCAGTTGATGGGTTCTACCTGTAATTGGCTCCATCGCCACCCAGGCGGCACGACCTGCAACACGGTAGAGCGTGGCATAAAGCGTATGGGCACGTTTCGCACCGGGCGTGCTGTCGATGTCACCCATATGGACGGGGATCATTTTTTCACCCTCACCCTGCTTGCCATGGCCCGATGCCTTGACCAGACCAGTCTTGATCTCGCCCAGATAAGGCGTCGGCACCCCAGCAACCAAAGCCCAATAGATTTTGCGTGTATCGCGGTGGCGGAACGCAGCAGTCAGACCCTTGGCAGCCTCACGCGTGCGGGCCAACAACAAAACGCCCGAGGTGTCCTTGTCCAAGCGATGTACCAGCCGCGGGTTCTCATCATAGCCAAAGCGCAAGGCCTCGGACAGGCTGTCCACATGGCGTGTCTGACCGCTGCCACCCTGGACCGGCAGGCCATGCGGCTTGTTCAGCGCAAGCACATGATCGTCGCGGTAGATCACGCAGGACTGGATCATTTTTGCATCCGCATCGGAAACGCGTCGTTTCACCTCAACAGGTTTGTGATCCGCATCAGGTAAAGGCGGCACGCGCACAATCTGCCCCACCTCCAGCCGAGTCGAGGCCTTAGCGCGGCTGCCATCCACGCGTAGTTCACCTTTGCGGCACATCTTTTCGATACGCCCCTGGCTGACATGCGGGAACAGGCGGCGCAGCCAGCGATCCACTCGCTGATCTCCGTCGCCCTCTGCGACCGTAATCATCTGAACACCGCTCATGCCATTGCCCTTCGTACCGGGCGTCTGTCCCGCCCGGATTGTGCTTTGCCAACTATCCTAGAAAACATGCGCGTCTGTCGCCTGCAACGGCGCAAGAGTCAAGCAACCGGCGGCCCACCAAATGCTCGGCAAACACCAATTCCACCAACTCTGGTGTGGAAGCATCTGGTCTATCCTGCGTTACCCGCTGTTGCGCTGCGCTCGGAGCTTGGCAAAATAGTCGAGCCGCTTCTTCAACTCACGCTCGAACCCGCGTTCGACCGGTTGATAGAGCGGTTCTCGCTCCACGCCGTCGGGAAAGTAGTTCTGGCCAGAAAACCCATCCTCGGCGTCATGATCATAAGCATAGCCCGCACCATAGCCCTGATCCTTCATCAGCAATGTCGGCGCGTTCAGGATGTGTTTGGGCGGTGGCGTGCTGCCGGTCTTCTTGGCCAACCGCATCGCAGCCTTATAGCCCACATAGGCCCCGTTCGATTTCGGTGCGAGCGCCAGATAAACCAGCGCCTGTGCCAGCGCCAACTCACCCTCGGGTGAACCGAGCCGTTCGTAGGTTTCCCAAGACTGCAGGCAAACTGCCTGCGCCTGCGGATCGGCCAGCCCGATATCTTCGACCGCCATCCGGGTGATACGCCGCGCCAAGAAACGTGGGTCTTCACCCCCGGCCAGCATTCGGGCAAACCAGTAGAGCGCAGCGTCAGGATCCGAGCCCCGCACGGATTTATGCAACGCCGAAATCAGATTGTAGTGCTCATCACCCGATTTGTCGTATTTCGCGGCCCGGCGCATCAGGCGCGTCGACAGTGCATCCGGGTCCAGCGGTGCATCCACCGTCCAGGCGGCCACCTGTTCGATCAGGTTCAGCAGGGCCCGCCCGTCCCCATCTGCCATTTCCTGCAACGCATCCCGCGCAGCGGGTGTCAAAGGCAGCGCTTTGCCCAGTTCCTTTTCTGCACGCTGTGTCAACCGCTCCAGATCAGCCAACCCCAGCCGTTCAAGCACCAGCACCTGAGACCGGCTGAGCACAGCGGCATTCAGCTCGAATGAAGGATTCTCGGTCGTTGCCCCTACCAGCAGGATGGTGCCGTCCTCCATATGAGGCAAAAACCCATCCTGTTGGGCCTTGTTGAACCGATGGATTTCATCGACGAACAACAACGTGCCCTGCCCGTTCTGACGCCGGATCTTGGCAGCCTCGAACACCTTCTTCAGATCTGGAACACCAGTGAAGATCGCGCTGATCTGGACGAAATGCAGATCGGTTTCCTGCGCCAGCAATCGGGCAATCGTTGTCTTGCCAACGCCCGGCGGCCCCCAGAAGATCAGGCTGGACAGGCTGCCAGAGGCCAGCATCACCCCTAGGGGAGCCTCCGGCCCAAGCACCTGTTCCTGCCCGATGACCTCGGCCAGTGTCTGCGGTCGCAGTCTGTCTGCCAGCGGACGGTGCTTGGCCGGCGCGGAGTCTGAACCTGTAGTATCGAACAGATCGCTCATGCCCCTAGAGCCTGAACCGCAATGACAAAGAACGCCCATCACGCTCTAGCGTCATTTGCACCCGACGCCCGGGATCGGTCAGGGCGCGAACCGCATCGCGCGGACGCTCAATCCTGTCACCGTTGATTTCCCCCAAGATGTCTCCGGCGCGCAGACCAGCACGCGCACCATACGGGCCGGGGTCAACAACAACGACCCCCGTTTGCGAGATGCGCAAGCCCAGATCAGATGCCACCGCTGGGTTGACCCGTGCAATCGTCAATTCGGGCAGCACGGTGTCTTCGGTTGTGGTCGTTTTCTCGGCATCCGGTGTTTCTGGAGCTTGAATCAGTGCAACTTCGACCTCGGCACTCTCATCGCCGCGTAGCCGAGTCAGTATCGATGTCCCGCCAACCCCCGCAACTGACATGCGGAACTTCATTTCAGCTGGAGAGTTAACCTCATCCCCGTCCACATGGGTCACGACATCGCCAACCCTCAGCCCGGCTTCTGCCAAAGGGCTAAGCTCATGCAGGTTGGAAATCACGACACCCAATGGGATGGCCAGACCCAGCGACTCGGCGATATCGGCACTCATGTGCTGGCCGGTGATCCCGGCCCATGGGCTGATGAAACTGTTATTGCCTTCTTGCGCCTGCCGCAGAAATTCCGCCACCAGATTGGCCGGTATCGCGAATCCGATCCCGTTCGAGCCGCCCGACCGGGTCAAAATCGAGGTATTGATTCCGATCAGATCGCCATTCACATCGATCAGCGCGCCGCCCGAGTTGCCCGGATTGATCGCCGCGTCGGTCTGAATGAAATAGCCCCGTGCGTTACCCGTGGCCGTGCCTGTGCGGGCCAACCCTGAGATGATGCCCGACGATACGGTCTGCCCAACGCCAAAGGGGTTCCCAATCGCCAACGCGAGTTCACCCACCTCAACCTGATCGGAATCGCGCAAGTTCAGGTGGGGTAGATCGGAAGCCTCTTCTAGGCGCAGGATCGCGATGTCGCTTTCCTCATGCCCAAGAACAACGGTCGCCGAAAACTCCCTCCGGTCAGTTGTGACCACACGGATTTCGGTCGCCGAGCCCACAACATGGAAATTTGACACAACATACCCGTCACCAGACAGGATAACGCCAGAACCCAGAGAGTTCTGGACGCGCGGCTGTGGCGCCCCAAATCCACCGCCGAAGAAATCCTGAAAGAACGGATCCGAGAACAGGGAATTGTTACGTCCCTGTCGGATGATCTTGGCATAGATGTTCACCACCGCCGGCGCCGCCTGTTTCACAACCGGCGCAAAACCAAGACTGATTTCGGCCTGCGATTGCGGAACCCGTGTTTCGGCCGTGGCAAAGGATGCCGATAGAATGGAGAAAGCTAAAACTGTCGCGCGAAGCATTCCGACCTCAATCTTCAGAGACCCGTAGGATATGCGGCCAGACAGCCGGCATTGCAAGCTCGGCACCCGCGACTGCCAACAAGAAAAAGAAAACCCCCGCGTCCGGGACGCAGGGGTTTCACAATCAGATCGACGGATCGGCTTATTCTTCTGCAGCTTCTTCGGCTGCAACGCGGGCTTTGTCAGCCGCGCCTTTGGCGTCGACGTCACGATCAACGAATTCGATGATCGCCATCGGGGCCATGTCGCCATAACGGAAGCCAGCTTTCAGGATACGGACATAACCGCCCTGACGCTCCGCGTAGCGGGGACCCAGAACTTCGAACAGCTTTGCGACGTCTTTGTCTTCTTTCAGCTGTGCTGCGGCCTGACGACGGGCGTGCAGGTCGCCGCGCTTGCCCAGAGTGACCAGCTTTTCGATGATCGGGCGCAGTTCTTTTGCCTTGGGCAGAGTTGTTTTGATTTGTTCATGCTCGATGAGCGAGCCAGCCATATTCGCAAACAGAGCCTTGCGGTGCTCATGAGTACGGTTCAGGCGGCGGTAACCACGTGCGTGACGCATTTTCTAGTTCCTTCTTTCGCGTTTTGCTTTGTCTGGCCGGCGATGCGTGTCACCGGCTCTCCTTGGGGCGGAAGTGCCCTTACAGTCCCCGGCAACCCGGGCATTGGGGAAGACGCGCTTAGAACGCGTCTTCGAATTTCTTCGCCAAATCTTCGATGTTGTCGGGCGGCCAATCCTCGACATCCATGCCGAGGTGCAGACCCATGCCGGACAGCACTTCTTTGATCTCGTTCAGCGACTTGCGACCGAAATTCGGGGTGCGCAGCATCTCGGCTTCGGTTTTCTGGATCAGATCGCCGATGTAAACGATGTTGTCGTTCTTCAGGCAGTTTGCCGAACGGACCGACAGCTCCAGCTCGTCGACTTTCTTCAACAGCAGCGGGTTGAACTCCAGACCATCGTCCTCGTCCTGACGGCCAGCCGATTCCGGCTCGTCGAAGTTGACGAAGATCGACAGCTGATCCTGCAGAATACGAGCGGCAAAAGCCAGCGCGTCTTCCGGCGTGATCGAACCGTCAGTGTCGATCTTCAGGGTTAGCTTGTCATAGTCCAGAACCTGACCTTCACGGGTCGGCTGAACGTCATAAGCAACCTTTTTGACCGGCGAATAGATCGCATCGATCGGGATCAGGCCGATGGGTGCGTCTTCTGGCTTGTTCTTCTCAGCCGAGACGTAACCTTTGCCGGTGTTGACTGTCAGTTCCATGAACAGGTCGGCGCCATCATCCAGGTGGCAAATGACATGATCGCGGTTCAGAACCTCGATGCCAGCGCTTTCGCTGATGTCGCCAGCGGTGACAACTGCGGGGCCTTTGGCATTGATCGACAGACGCTTGGGTCCTTCGACTTCCATGCGCAGAGACACGCCTTTGAGGTTCAAGATGATGTCGGTGACGTCTTCACGCACGCCCGCAACCGAGGAGAACTCGTGCAAGACATTGTCGATTTGAACGCTGGTGATGGCCGCGCCTTGCAGCGAGCTCATCAGAACGCGGCGCAGCGCGTTGCCCAGGGTCAGGCCAAAGCCACGTTCCAGCGGCTCGGCAACCAGGGTTGCCTGACGTGCAGGGTCGTTGCCCGGCTTGCTGTCAAGCTGGGTCGGCTTGATCAATTCTGCCCAATTCTTGTGGATCATGTAATCCCTCCATTCCTGTCCGCGCCCCATGACCAACAAGGTGCAGACGCCCGAGGTTCAAAATGACGTGCTGGGGCCGCGTAAAAACGCAGCCCCAGCTGAATTCAAAATCGCTTAGACGCGGCGGCGCTTCGGCGGGCGGCAGCCGTTGTGAGCGATCGGGGTCACGTCGCGGATCGACGTGATGTTGAAACCCACGGCAGCCAGCGCGCGCAGAGCCGATTCACGACCCGAACCGGGACCCTGAACTTCGACTTCCAGCGTCTTGACGCCATGTTCCTGCGCCTTCTTGCCTGCATCTTCTGCAGCCATCTGAGCAGCGTAGGGTGTCGATTTCCGCGACCCTTTGAAGCCCATGGTACCGGCAGACGACCATGAAATGGCGTTGCCCTGTACGTCCGAGATCAGGATCTTGGTGTTGTTGAAGGTCGAGTTCACATGGGCAACGCCCGATGCGATGTTCTTACGCTCTTTGCGCTTAACGCGAGTCTTATCACGTGCCATCAGTCAGACCCTCCCTTATTTCTTCTTACCAGCGATGGCCTTTGCGGGGCCTTTGCGGGTACGAGCGTTGGTGTGGGTGCGCTGACCGCGAACCGGCAGGTTGCGGCGGTGACGCAGACCGCGGTAGCAGCCCAGGTCCATCAGGCGCTTGACGTTCATTTGAACTTCACGACGCAAGTCACCTTCGACGGTGAAGTTCGCGTCGATGTGCTCGCGGATGGCCAGAACTTCGGCGTCGGACAGTTCGTTGACGCGACGGTGCGCTTCAATGCCTACGGCTTCGCAGATCGCTTTGGCCGATGTGTTTCCGATACCGGTGATATATGTGAGGGCGATAGGTACCCGCTTTGCAGTCGGGATGTTTACGCCGGCAATACGTGCCACGTGTCACTTTCCTTTTTTGTTGCGGTTCCGTAGCTCCAGAACCTTTTTTCACAACACTTTACCTTGGCAGTGAGGCCAGAGGGTCCAGCATTTGTACGAGGTAGTTTATGCGCGCGGGGCGAATCCCACACGCAAGTGCGATTCCCATAGGGATGTGGGTCGATATGGGGTTTTGAAGGGGCCGTCAAGCCCTTATCAGTCCGGCCAGCAAACCTTCTCTCTGACATGCTGATCAAAGATGAAATGTTTGCTGGTTTGGTCTGAGCAAAAATCAATATGGGTGTTCAACCCACCCAGGCCAACCACGCTCAGCCCACCTATCAAAGTGCCAAATATTAGGCCCACCAACACCCCAATGACGAACCATAGAGGTGTTTTGGTGTATACTCTCCGAAGCGCCATCGCTGGGCGCTCAGCCCAGAACGGCCTCAATCGAAGCGGTAACGTCACCGATATCCGCAAGACCATCCACCGGGCGCAGATCGCCCTTGGCGTGATAGTAGCCAATCAACGGAGCGGTCTTTTTGTAGTATTCCATCAGGCGGATGCGCACGCTGTCTTCGTTGTCATCTGCGCGTACAGGCTGACCAGCGGCGCGGGCTTCTTCAGCGCGGTTGACGATGCGCTGAACCAGCGTTTCGTCATCCACCTGAAGCTCGATCACAAAATCCAGTGTCTCGCCCTTCTCGGCCAGCAAGGCGCCCAGTGCATCTGCTTGCGCCAGGGTCCGGGGAAAGCCGTCGAAGATAAAACCACCATCGGCACCCAGCTCCAGCTTTTCGCGGATCAGGCCGATCACGATCTCATCCGTAACCAGTTCGCCCTTGTCCATCACTTCGGCTACGCGCTTACCCATTTCGGTACCGCTGCTTTTGGCTTCGCGCAGCATATCGCCGGTGCTCAGCTGAACCATGCCGCGTGTATTGACCAGATGGGAGGCTTGCGTCCCTTTGCCCGCCCCCGGGGGGCCAAGAAGAATAATGTTCATCGACGAGAGGGTCCCTTCCTTCCGCGTTTCTTGCTTTTACCGCGCAATTGGGACTTTTCGATAAGACCTTCGTATTGATGCGCGAGAAGATGGCTCTGTACCTGTTGGATGGTATCCATGGTCACAGAGACGATAATCAGAACCGAGGTGCCGCCAAAATAGAACGGGATAGCAAACTGGTTCCGCAGAATTTCAGGCAGCAAACAAACCGCTGCCAGATAGGCCGAGCCCAGAACCAGAACGCGGTTGACCACGTATTCCAGATACTCGGCGGTCTTTTTGCCCGGACGGATCCCCGGCACAAATCCGTTTTGCTTCTTCAGGTTGTCCGCCACATCATCCGGTTTGAACGACACGTTGAACGTATAGAAATAGGCGAAGAACACGATCATCGCGGCAAAGAACAGCAGATAAAGCGGCTGACCCGGGCCGAAATTGGCCAGCAGCCACGACATGATCGGACCGTTGGTCGCCCCGGCCGAGAAGGTCGAGATGGTGACCGGCAGCAGCAACAGCGAGCTTGCGAAGATGGCCGGGATCACACCCGCTGGGTTGACCTTGACAGGAAGGTGGCTGGAGCCGCCCTCATACACTTTCATACCGGCCTGACGGCGCGGGTACTGAATGTGGATCTTGCGCAAGGCGCGTTCCATGAACACGACAAAGGTGATCACAGCGATCACCATGACAATCACGCCAACGATAACAGCAGGGCTGATTGCGCCCGAACGGCCAGAGGCAAAGAACTGAGCCAGGGCAGCCGGAACCTCGGCGATGATGCCGACGAAGATGATCAGAGAGATACCGTTGCCGATGCCACGTGCGGTGATCTGCTCGCCAAGCCACATCAGGAACATGGTGCCCCCAACCAGTGTGATCATGGTGGACATGCGGAAGAACAGGCCCGGATCGGTTGCCAGATCACCCGATTCCAACGAAACGGCCAGTCCATAAGCCTGAACGGTGGCCAGCGCCACGGTACCAAAACGCGTGTATTGGTTAATCTTCTTGCGCCCCTGCTCGCCCTCTTTCTTAAGTTGCTCAAGCGCGGGAACCATCGATGTCAGCAGCTGCACGATGATCGAGGCCGAGATATAAGGCATGATGCCGAGGGCAAAGATACCCATTCGACCCAGCGCCCCGCCGGTGAACATCGAAACCATGCCGCCGATGCCTTGCCCCGCCTGTTCCATGAACTCGCGCAGGGCTTGCCCGTCGATCCCCGGCACCGGAATGAAAGTGCCCAGGCGATAGACGATCAACAAACCCAGCGTGAACAGGATGCGGTTGCGCAGATCGGTGGCTTTGCCCAAAGCAGCCCAGCTTGTGTTGGCTGCCATTTGTTCTGCTGCTGATACCATAAGTCGGTCTCTCTTATGCAAACGCCGCCCGGAACCGTTTTCCGGCTCGGACGGCGTCTTGGAAAACTCTGACGTCTATGTAAGCGGGTCTGAGCCCGCTCACAAGCGCTTACTCTGCCGCAGCAGCTTTTGTGACTTTCAGTGAACCGCCCGCTTTTTCGACTGCCTCGATGGCAGTTTTCGAAGCACCGGTCACTTCCAGGTTCACCTTGGCGGTGATTTCACCTTTGGCCAGAACGCGCACGCCATCCAATTTGCGGCGAACCAGACCGGATGCAACAAGCACGTCTTCGGTGATCGCGGCTTTGGCGTCCAGCTGCTTGGCATCGATGAATTTCTGGATCAGACCCAGGTTGATAACAGCAAATGCCTTGCGGTTCGGTTTGTTGAAACCACGCTTGGGCAGACGCTGGTACAGGGGCATCTGGCCGCCTTCATAGCCATTGATAGCCACACCCGAACGGGATTTCTGGCCTTTGATACCACGGCCACCCATTTTACCTTTGCCGGAACCCGGACCACGGCCAACACGAGTGCGTTTCGGGCTTGCGCCGGGGTTGTCGCGCAATTCATTCAGTTTCATTTCGCTTCTCCTTAGCCGGATGTGACCCCCGAAGCGTGATGGGCCAACCACGGCATTTCTTGGTTTTGATTCTCGTGGACGGAAATCCACCGGAGCGCTCTACAGCGTTGCGGCCTTTGATGCAAGGTTTGTTGTCAATTGGAGCGCGATGCAAAAGAGGCGCCCGAACGACGCCTCTTTCTTTGTGAGTGGTGGGGTATTGTTAGGAGCAGTACGCATGCTCACGCGCGATATCCGCGATGTCGCAACGGCGGACGCCAATATCGTCCAGCTCACGGTTGGTGAGACGCTGCAGCTCGGTGTAAGTGCGCTGATATTCCGCCGCGCGTGCGCGGGCCGCTTTGACGCGCTCAACTAGGTTCGCGAAACGGGCGCTCAGGTTGAAGCCGCCATGTGTCAGTGTAGCTGTATGTGCCATATCTTTATTCCTTTCTGTTCCGAGGCGTATTCCCCGGTTGTTTCCATTTGTTCCTTTGTGGACAAAGCTCAGATAGGCATAGTCGATACCGCTAACAACGCGCGTTTTGGTCTAGCCGCTATGCATTTTGCGAATAACTTTCGATGGTTGGCTTGTTCCTAGCCTGGTTGCTATTCAATTGGCACGTAACTTACAGCTGACCTGCTGATCAGCTCGATGGCCATCTGCGTTTTTGCAGACCGCTAGCCTGTTGTTAGAGTTGGGTCCACCTGCTGAAATGCAAAATAAAGTCCCATCGGATCACGAAATACACGCGGCACCTGCTGAGCACTTTGCAGTGATCGAACACGCGTTTCAGACGCTCCAAGCGTCAAAGCATCACGAACCGCCTTCTCGATTGCGACCACTTTGATCACAGGCAGCCAGGCGCATTTCTCGCGCATCTTCATATCTCGTGAAGCAACCACAAGACTTTGCGAAAGCCACCGGCTTGACTCGGCACCTTCACCGCCATCCGTCGTCGAATATGTGCGATCAAACAACGCCTGGTAGAATTCAACAGGAAACTCCGAGCCTCCGCTTAGATAAATCTCTGCCGCAAACTGCTGTGTAGGTATTGGGTATTCGTGTTGTGAAACGGAAATGCCAAATCTGGCGCCCGACGGGTCCAATAATAAGCAGTTTCGCCCGACTCCGGGCACATCAAAGGGGCTCCGAATTACACGTGCGCCCAGCTTCTCAGCACGCCCTGCATACCTATCAACATCGGGAACTTCAAAATAGGGAAGCCATCCGGCATCAAAGCCCGCTGGAGTTTCAACCAATCCGCTTCCGGATTCTCCTTTTAGAAGAGCAAGAGTGAACTCCCCTTTTCCTTGGCCCCAGACGTATTCATCGGTGCTTTCCTTGATAAAATCCCACGACGCTACACTGCCATAGAAAGTCTCAGAAGCGCTCAGATCAGGCGTGAAGAGGTCATGCCATACGATCTGTCCTGTATTATCCGCATTCATCTTAAAAAAACCTCCTGCGCCACACGCGCTGGGTAGTCCAACACAATCCAAATGGTCATTGATACAAATCAATCAGAACATCGCACCTCGGAGGCCCGGGCTAGAAGAAGAGTTCCCGAACAAGCTAGAGTGCGAACAAAAAAACGCCCCCGACAATGTCGAGGGCGTTTCAAATTCTTCAATGAGCTCGCGCTTAGCCGCGTTCTTCGATGATCTCAACCAGATGCGGGATCTTGTTGACCATGCCACGGACCGAAGGGGTATCTTCCAGCTCACGGGTTTTGTGCATCTTGTTCAGGCCCAGACCGATCAGAGTTGCGCGCTGTTCGGCGGGGCGACGGATCGGAGAACCGATCTGCTTGACGACGATGGTTTTTGCCATGGGTCGCTCTCCTTATGCTTCTGCTTCAGCAGCAGCTGGGGCTTCGTCCCGCTTGGGCAGGATGTCAGCAACTTTTTTGCCGCGACGCTGTGCAACCGAACGCGGGCTCTGCTCTTTCTGCAGGCCGTTGATGGTGGCGCGGATCATGTTGTAGGGGTTCTGCGAGCCCAGCGACTTGGACACAACGTCCTTTACGCCCAGCATTTCGAACACAGCACGCATCGGACCACCGGCGATGATACCAGTACCCTCGGGTGCGGTGCGCATAACCACTTTACCGGCGCCGTGACGGCCCTCGATGTCGTGGTGCAGGGTACGACCTTCGCGCAGTTGCACGCGGATCATCTGACGCTTGGCTTGCTCAGTCGCCTTACGGATGGCTTCAGGTACTTCTTTCGCTTTACCTTTGCCAAAGCCGACGCGGCCTTTCTGATCGCCGACAACCACCAGAGCGGCGAAGCCAAAGCGCTTACCACCTTTTACGGTTTTCGACACGCGGTTGATTGCGACCAGACGATCAGCAAATTCCGGTGCTTCTTCACGGTCGCGGCCACGGCCCCGACGGTTTTCACGTTCTGCCATCTTGGCATCCCTTTTACTGTGGCGCTCGGCGCCGTTTGTTCAATCCAAGTGAGCCCCGACTGTTGCCGAGGCCCCCGGATCATCGGGGCAGCCACAAAGCTGCCCGCAAGTCTTAGATCTTCAGACCACCTTCACGCGCGGCGTCGGCGACTGCCTTCACCTTGCCATGGAACAGGAAGCCACCACGATCGAAATAGGCCTCTTCGACGCCTGCCTTCTTGGCACGCTCGGCGATGGCCGCGCCCACTTTGGTGGCCGCTTCGACGTTGTTCTTGCCAACAACACCCAGATCTTTTTCCAGGGTCGAGGCCGATGCCAGGGTCACGCCACGAACGTCGTCGATCAGCTGAACGCTGATGTTCTTGTTCGAACGATGAACCGACAGGCGTACACGGCCGGCGTTGACTTTGCGAAGTTTGTTCCGAACGCGCAGGCGGCGCTTCAGAAACAGGGTTCTTTTGCTGTTTGCCATTGTTTGCGTCCTTACTTCTTCTTGCCTTCCTTGCGGAAGATGAACTCGCCCTTGTAGCGGATGCCCTTGCCTTTATACGGCTCAGGACGGCGCCATTCGCGGATTTTGGCCGCGACTTCGCCCACCTGCTGCTGGTCGATACCTTCCACAACGATCTCGGTCTGCTTCGGCGCGGTGATGGTGACACCTTCCGGAGCAGTGAAATCAACATCGTGACTGTAACCCAGGTTCAGCTTCAGGGTGTTGCCCTGCATCTGAGCCCGGTAACCAACACCCTGGATCTCCAGCTCTTTTTTGAAGCCCTGGGTCACACCGGTTACCAGGTTGGCAACCATGGTGCGGCTCATGCCCCACTGCTGGCGGGCACGTTTGGACATACCGCGAGGGTTGATCTGCACAACGTTGTCTTCGACCGACAGCGTTACGTCATCAGTTGCGGTGAAGCTGCGGGTGCCTTTCGGACCTTTGACTTCGATGGTCTGACCCGACACAGAGGCGGTAACGCCGCTGGGCAGCTCGACCGGTTTTTTACCAATACGAGACATTGCAGACCTCCTTAGAAGACGGTGCAGAGCACTTCGCCGCCAACGTTGTTGGAGCGAGCGTTCTGGTCCGACATCACACCTTTCGGAGTGCTGACAATCGACACGCCCAGACCCTGACGGACCTGCGGGATGTCATTGACGCCCATGTACACGCGACGACCGGGTTTCGAGACCCGCTTCAGTTCGCGAATAACAGGGGTGCCTTCGTAGTATTTCAGGCTGATTTCGATGGCCGGATGACCGTTTTCACCGGTCGTCTTTTCATAGCCACGGATGTAGCCTTCGTCCGCCAGCACGTCCAGAACCCATCCGCGCAGCTTGGATGCGGGGGTGGAAACGGTGGACTTGCCGCGCATTTGCGCGTTGCGGATACGGGTGAGCATATCGCCGATAGGATCATTCATATCTATGTCTCCCTTACCAGCTCGATTTCACCATGCCGGGGATCTGACCAGCAGAACCCAGCTCGCGCAGCGCGATACGGCTGACCTTCAGCTTACGGTAGTAAGCGTGGGGACGACCGGTCAGCTGACAACGGTTGTGCAGACGGGTAGCCGAGCTGTTGCGCGGCAGTTTCGCCAGTTTCAGACGCGCTTTGAAGCGCTCTTCCATCGGCTTGCTCTCGTCATTCGCGATTTCTTTCAGCTCGGCACGCTTTGCGGCATATTTGGCCACCAGGCGTTCGCGCTTCTTCTCGCGTTCGATCATTGCTTTTTTAGCCATGTCTCAATCCTCCCGGCGCTTATGCGTTGAATGGCATGTTGAACGCTTTCAACAGTGCCTTAGCTTCAGCGTCGGTTTTCGCTGTGGTGGCAATTACGATATCCAGGCCCCAGACCTCGTCGACCTTGTCGAAGTCGATTTCCGGGAACACGATGTGTTCTTTCATGCCCATGGCAAAGTTGCCCTGACCATCAAAAGACGGCTTCACACCGCGGAAGTCACGAATACGCGGCATTGCGATCGTGATCAGACGATCCAGGAATTCGTACATCCGGTCACCGCGCAGGGTTACTTTCGCACCCAGCGGCATGTCCTCACGAACACGGAAACCCGCGATCGACTTCTTCGCCTTGGTTGCAACGGCCTGCTGGCCAGCAATCGCAGTCAGATCCTCGACAGCAGCTTTCGCTTTCTTCGAGTCTTTGACCGCCTCAGCACCACAACCGATGTTCAGAACGATTTTTTCCACGTTGGGCAGCTGCATGTCGTTCTTGTAGCCGAACTCTTCTTTCAGAGCAGCACGGATGGTTTCAGCGTACTGAGCCTTCAGACGCGGGGTATAGGTTGCGTTATCAAGCATCGATCACGTCCCCTGTGGTCTTGGCGAAGCGCACCTTCTTGTCGCCTTCCATGCGGAAGCCAACGCGGGTTGCTTTGCCGTTTTTGTCCAGCAGTGCCAGGTTCGACAGCTGGATCGGGTTTGCCTGAGGCAGGCGACCACCTTGCGAAGCTTGCGACTGGCGGGTGTGACGGATGGCAATGTTGATGCCTTCGACAACAGCTTTACCGGCCTTCGGGTCAACCGAGGAAATGGTTCCCTCTTTGCCCTTGTCCTTGCCGGCCAGCACGACGACCTTGTCGCCTTTGCGGAGTTTAGCAGCCATGATTAGAGCACCTCCGGAGCCAGCGAGATGATTTTCATGAAGTTCTTGCCGCGCAGTTCACGAACAACGGGGCCAAAGATACGTGTACCGACTGGCTCGTTATTGTTGTTCAGGATGACGGCGGCGTTGCGATCGAAACGGATCGCGGTGCCGTCTTCGCGACGGACTTCCTTGGCGGTGCGTACGACGACGGCCTTACGGACGTCACCTTTCTTTACGCGGCCGCGCGGGATGGCTTCCTTCACCGAGACGACAATAATGTCGCCAACGGAGGCGTATTTACGCTTGGAACCACCCAGGACCTTGATGCACTGAACTCGGCGTGCGCCGGAGTTGTCAGCGACATCCAGATTGGTCTGCATCTGGATCATGTGGTTTCTCCCGACCTGTGGGGGCTGGTCTCGTTAAATCCCCCAGGGTTTCGACAAATGAAAAGTCCTGGAAGCTTACGCCTCCAGAACCTCCCAACGTTTCGTCTTCGATTTCGGCGCGCATTCGATGATGCGGACTGTGTCGCCGACCTTGAAGGCGTTCTTTTCATCGTGAGCCCGGTATTTCTTGGACTTACGGATGGTTTTCTTCAGAACCGGATGCGTAAAGCGGCGCTCGACGGATACGGTTACGGTCTGTTCGTTGGCGTCGCTGGTTACGGTGCCGGACAGGATACGCTTGGGCATCTGATTACTCCTCGGATGCCGCAGCAGCGGCCTTTTCGTTCAGAATGGTTTTGACGCGGGCAGCGTTGCGGCGGGCCGCTTTGATGCCGGCTGTGCTTTCCAGCTGACCGGTGGCCTGTTGAAAGCGCAGGTTAAAGCTTTCTTTCTTCAGGTTGGCCAGTTCCTCGCGGAGCTGGTCCGGGGTCTTGTCACGCAGTTCTTGGGCGTTCATCGCCTTTTTCCTTTGCTCAAAACACCAGAAGGCCCCCTTGCAGGGTCACCTTGGACCTGGTGGATGAATGATAGACATACGAATCGCCCGACAACGCCGGGAGATCGTAGGATGCCGCCGTATAAGGGTTTGGGGGGTGGGTGGCAAGGGAAAGTTTGGCGCTGTCTTTGCAAGCGGCTTCCGACAAATTTTGGCGATGGCCGGAAGCAGCACCGCCAGTTAGCTCTGCTAGGCCAATCCAGTTTGATTCAAACCAGAACGACCTTCTGTTCAGGTCCCTTTCTCCTGCATCTTCCGAACCATCTTCAGACGAGTCTTGCGTGGCAGCAATGGAATGATCCAACCCGTCATAAATGCGAGAGGCCTGTCATTTATTACGGCCAGCTTTCCATCAATCATGGCGTCATAGCCAAACTTGGCCACAGCTTCAGCAGTTGCCCCTTTCTGGGATACGAGTTTAGTGCCCTCAAGATCAGCTGATGCGGCGAACGCAGTCGCTACATAGCCGGGTTCCAGGGCTGTAACGGAGACACCTTTGTCTTTCAGTTCTTCGGCCAAAGCCTGACTGAAACTAGAAACATAGGCCTTCGTAGCAAAATAAGTGGCTTGCAGCGGGCCCGGCAGATACGCCGCGGTCGAACTGACATTTAGTATCTTGCCACCGCCACTGCTAACCATATCCCTGCCAAACATGTGACACAGAGAGACAAGCGCTTCGACGTTCAGGCGGATCATGCTCAGGTCCTCTGAAAGATCACGATCCAGAAAGGCCCCGTGCCCTCCAAACCCGGCATTGTTGATAAGATAATCAACCTTCAGACCCTCGGCGTTGACGGCCTCATACAGTTTTTTTGCCCCACTTTGTGCGCCCAGATCGAGCGCAATCGCAGTGACCGTAATACTGTAGGCGGCTTCAAGCTCTGCCTTCAAAGCGTCTAACACGTCGGCACGCCGCGCAGTAATAATGACATCTCCGCCTTGCGACGCGTGATATCGGGCTATTTCACGACCAATTCCCGAAGATGCGCCGGTGACGAGTGCGATTTTCGGCATGGTGTTCTCCGATCAATTCAGATTGAAATGATAATACTCCAGAACCGCGCGGTTTTCTTCAGGAAACTTAGACGCTCACTCCCACTTGTAGTTGAAACTCACCGAAATACGCTCTTCTTCCGCCATATTCATCGGAACCTCGTGACGCAGCCAGCTTTCCCACAGCAGAACGTCTCCCACCTTCGGCTTCACATAGATAAAAGGCTGCAAATCGCGCCGTCCGCCCTTCAGACGCGTTGGTGCAGCCATCATGCGGCCTGAGCGGGGGTCCTCCAGTTTCAACGCACTCGCCCCTTCAGGCATCGCGACATAGGTCGTGCCCGAGATCACGCTGTGCGGGTGGATGTGGCTGGAGTGCATTCCACCCTCCGGCAGGATGTTGATCCAAAGGTCTTCCAGCACCAGCTTCCCCTCGCCCAGATCAAACTCCAGATCCTTGGCAAATGCGGCGACGTGCTGATCCAGCGCCGCAACCAGATCGGAAAAAATCGGGAACCGCCACGGCAGATCGGTCAGCGAGGCATAGCTGGTATAACCGGGATAGCCGTTCTCCTCACACCATTCCTGCCCGGCCTCATCATCCTCGGCGATGACAATGCAGGAATTTTCCAGTTCTTCCGGGTCGATCTTGGGATCGAACTCGGACAAAGCGGCGCGGTATAGACGGGTGACGAAGAGCGATTCAATCTGTGCCATGCCCCGGCTATAGACCAGCCGGGACAGGAGAGCGAGACCAGCCGGCTTAGAAAATCGCGTGTTTGGGGGTGTTTCACAAGAAGTGCAGCCAGGTCTAGTCGTTTGCGACCAACAGGGTCAGGAGCGCGAACTTGTCCAACCCGATGTGCTTCTTGGTCTTCTGGGCCATGATCCCGAGCAGGCCGTCCAAATAAGTCTGGACCCATTCAACCTGGCCAAATATGGGATGAATGGCTTCTGTTTGCTCTTCGCTATGCCGGCAACCGAAACCGGTCTCGATGAATTGAATTGCCGATCACAGCGGCCACTGCTAGCGTCTTTTCCTGTGAAAGCTCTGGTTCTATCACTTTTTATCACGCTTGTGCCGCTGGGGTCCCGTGCGTGTGAAATTGCGCTGGTTGTTGCGCTCGACGTATCGCGCTCGGTCGACAAGTTCGAATATGTTCTGATGCGAAATGGCATCGGCCACGCGTTTCTGGATGACGATATCATTCGCTTGATTTCCTGGATGCCCGGCGGCATGCAGGTCACTGTAACGCAGTGGGGTGGTTCTGGTCAGCAGCGTCAGCCGATCGCCTGGCGTCGACTGTCCAACCGGCAAAGCGTCATCGAATTTGTCGAAGATCTGATCACGATCAATCGTGGTTTTTGGATGGCTGAAACATCCGTTTCCGAGGCCCTGCTTCATGCCGACCTGATGTTTCATCAGCTTGAAAATCCCTGTCGACGTCAGGTGATTGATGTGTCAGGCGATGGGATCTCGAACGCCGGGCCCGAGGCCAAACCGATCTCGGACACGATTGCCACACGGGGAATCACCATAAATGGTTTGGTCGTTGCAGGGGCCCGCCCTGATCCGGTGGTCTACTACTTGTCCGAAGTTGTCCGCGGGCCTCTGTCTTTTGTGGAAGTAACGCATAGCTATGATGACTACGACCAAGCAATGAAGCGGAAATTGCTGCGAGAGCTTACGCCGAATCTGTCGCGTCTCGACTGAGGCACGCGGTGGCGCGCCTGAAGCCAGATGGTCGCCAACAAGAAAACCCCCGCCGGTTTCCCAACGGGGGTCAATTTAGTCACGAACGGGTGTCCCCGGATCGCTTACCAGTCTTCGCGGATCACAACGCGAGTCTTGATCGGCAACTTCATCGCAGCCAGGCGCAGGGCCTCGCGGGCGATGTCGTCATTGACGCCGTCGATCTCGAACATCACGCGGCCAGGCTTGACCTTGCAGGCCCAGCGGTCGACCGAACCTTTACCTTTACCCATACGAACTTCGATCGGCTTAGCCGTGACCGGAGTGTCGGGGAAGATGCGGATCCAGACACGACCCTGACGCTTCATGTGACGCGTCATGGCACGACGTGCAGCTTCGATCTGGCGTGCAGTTACACGCTCAGGCTCAAGAGCTTTCAGGCCGTAGGTGCCAAAGTTCAGATCAGAGCCGCCCTTGGCGAGACCCTTGATCCGGCCTTTGTGCATCTTGCGGAATTTAGTACGCTTTGGTTGAAGCATATCTTTCCCTCCTTAGCGACGACCGCCACCAGCACCACGAGGTGCAGGGCCGTCCTGGAGTTCCTGTGCTTTACGGTCACGTGCCTGCGGATCGTGCTCCATGATCTCACCTTTGAAGATCCAGACTTTGATCCCGATGATCCCGTAAGGAGTCATCGCTTCGGCATGTGCGTAATCGATGTCGGCACGCAGCGTGTGCAGAGGCACGCGGCCTTCGCGGTACCATTCGGTCCGTGCGATTTCGGCGCCGCCCAGACGACCAGCGACGTTCACCCGGATACCCAGGGCGCCCATGCGCATGGCGTTCTGAACCGAGCGCTTCATTGCGCGACGGAACGAAACACGACGTTCCAGCTGCTGAGCGATGGACTCGGCAACCAGCTGCGCGTCAAGCTCGGGCTTGCGCACTTCGACGATGTTCAGGTGCAGTTCGCTGTCGGTCATACGAGCAAGCTTTTTGCGCAGAACTTCGATGTCTGCACCTTTCTTGCCGATGATGACACCGGGACGAGCCGTGTGGATCGTAACGCGGCACTTCTTGTGCGGACGTTCGATGATCACACGGGCAACACCGGCCTGCTTGCACTCTTTGTTGATGAACTCACGGATCTTGAGGTCTTCCAGCAGAAGATCACCGTAGTCCTTGGTGTCGGCGTACCAGCGGCTGTCCCAGGTGCGGTTGACCTGCAGGCGCATGCCGATCGGATTTACTTTATGACCCATTAGGCTTGCTCCTCAACTTGACGCACCTTGATGGTGATCTCCGAGAACGGCTTCATGATCTTGCCGAAACGGCCACGGGCACGCGGACGACCGCGCTTCATAACAAGGTTCTTGCCAACCCATGCTTCGGCGACGATCAGCTCGTCAACGTCCAGGTTGTGGTTGTTTTCGGCATTCGCGATTGCGGACTGCAGGCACTTCTTGACGTCCTGCGCGACACGCTTGTTCGAGAAAGTCAGGTCAGTCAGAGCCTTCTCAACTTTCTTGCCGCGGATCATTTGCGCAACCAGGTTCAGTTTCTGCGGGCTGGTGCGAAGCATGCGGGTTTTCGCCATTGCTTCGTTTTCAGCCACGCGGCGGGGGTTCTTTTCCTTGCCCATGACTTACTTCCGCTTCGCTTTTTTGTCTGCGGCGTGGCCATAATAGGTACGGGTCGGCGAGTATTCACCGAACTTCTGACCGATCATGTCTTCCGAGACGTTGACGGGGATATGCTTCTGGCCGTTGTACACACCAAAGGTCAGACCCACGAACTGGGGCAGAATGGTGGAACGACGCGACCAGATTTTGATGACTTCGTTGCGGCCCGACTCGCGCGCTGCTTCGGCTTTTTTCAGCACGTAAGCATCGACGAAAGGACCCTTCCAAACAGAGCGAGACATAGATTAACGTCCCTTCTTCTTGGCGTGCCGCGAGCGGATGATCAGCTTCTGGGACGCTTTGTTCTTGTTGCGGGTACGCTTACCCTTGGTGTCCTTACCCCACGGCGTAACCGGCGTACGGCCACCCGAGGTACGACCTTCACCACCACCGTGCGGGTGATCGATCGGGTTCATTGCAACACCACGAACCGACGGACGAACGCCCTTGTGGCGCATACGACCGGCTTTACCGAGGTTCTGGTTGCTGTTGTCGGGGTTGGACACGGCACCGATGGTGGCCATGCATTCCTGACGGACCATGCGCAGCTCACCCGAGCTCAGACGGATCTGAGCGTAGCCGCCATCGCGACCAACGAACTGAGCGTAAGTACCGGCCGCACGTGCGATCTGACCGCCTTTGCCAGGCTTCATCTCGATGTTGTGGACGATGGTACCAATGGGCATGCCCGAGAACGGCATTGCGTTGCCCGGCTTGATGTCGGCCTTGGCCGAAGCCACGACTTTGTCACCAACAGCCAGACGCTGCGGAGCCAGGATATATGCCTGCTCGCCGTCTTCGTATTTTACCAGTGCGATGAATGCGGTCCGGTTCGGGTCATATTCGATCCGCTCGACGGTTGCCGCGACATCAAATTTATTCCGTTTGAAGTCAACGATCCGGTAGAGACGCTTTGCGCCACCGCCGCGGCGGCGTGAAGTGATCCGTCCGGTGTTGTTCCGGCCGCCCGATTTGGTCAAACCCTCTGTGAGAGACTTGACCGGACGTCCTTTCCAAAGCTCCGAACGGTCGATCAGCACCAGCCCGCGCTGGCCCGGCGTCGTCGGCTTGTACGACTTGAGTGCCATGCTTTCTGTCTTCCGTTTAGCAAGTGCAGGGGATTTCCCTGCTATGTGATAGGCCCCCGTAGGTGCCAAGGGTATAGGGCCCCGAAGGTCCCCGGTTACAAATATCAGAGGCCCCGGAACGAATCCGAGGCCGCAAGATTGGGAGCGTGTAACAGGGTTGGGGGTGGGTGTCTATAGTGGAAACGGGCCTAAATAAGCTCAAATCCAAGGCTGTGCTAACTTTTATCGACCAACTTCAAAAGTGTCTGCGAAACTTTGTTTGAAACGCTCTCTGCAACGGTTTGTAGAGTTTCATCATCAATTCTGCCCGCTGGAAGTGAATTATGGCTATTTTGTTGACCAAACATCCTTCTAATCAACTCAGCCTTGATTTCCCTTTGCTCTTTCTCACCTAAATTGGCGATGAAGGGGTCGAGTGCTTTTGTTTCAAGCGCAAACGATCTCATCTGTTTTTCGTTGTCTCGATGCAACTTGGACTGCCTAGAAGCATATCCAGCAGCTACGAGGAGGATTGCCGTCAGCGACGACGCGGTAATAATGCTGGCCCAGTTCAGGGCACCGTTGTCGATTTGTTCAAATCCCATCCAATACTTGAAGCCTAGCCAAATTATAGCGGCCGCGAGTGAGCCCATAGATATCCAGCGCCATAGATCTGCCTCTTTTTTTTCTTCTCCGGCGCTTTTTTGATAACCGCCTGCGACACTATCTCTCCCGACCAGCTTGTGAATTTCCAGTACTGATTGATGCTTCTCGTTAACGTCTTTCAGGGCAGCCTCACCTTGTTTGGTGAACCGATCTAATAACGCTACTAGCTTGTCGGTTTGCGCCTTGCCAATTACCGTGTGTTGGCTCTCAATAGCTTTTCGCCACTCTGACAGCAAATCCTCGAACTTGGCTTCGCGGTTTATTTGTGCTTCAGAATGCTCTTCTGCTCGCGTCGTTTGCTTTTCTGTAAACTCTGATTGCCACTCCGAGAGCTTGGCATCAGCAACCGCAGCTAAGTCTCCAAGTTTTTTTTCTAGCTCTTGAGCCTTGCCTTCGAGCTTCATATGCTCACCGGCGCTTTCCTCAAGTTTCTCTTCCGCTTTCTTTGTGAAATCGTCCATCGATTCAGAGAAAGAACGGTAGGCTTCTTCCGCGCTCTTAATTACCTTTTCAGACTCTGGTATCCGGGACATTGCTGCCAAGTGGAATACTTGCGGTGCATATTGCGTAAGGTGATTATTTGCCGTTTGCAGCTGAGCAGTCTGGGGAGAACTGGAATAGTTTTGAAGTTGCTGGAAGAACTGCCCATTGCGTAGATGCTGATTGATTTGGTCAAGCCAGGCTTTTGGGTAGAATTCAGCATCCAAGCCCGAGACAATTTCTTGGATACTGCTAAGTACTTTCTTGAGGCGACGGCGCTCATCCTCAAACTCTGCATCAGTGTCTACTACGTCCATATCCAACCACTCAGTCGATTGACGAAGCGTTTCGTGAAGTGGGTGACTCTCAAATTCATTCGACCAGCGAGACAACTTAAGCCCTTTCATCCTACATTCTGCACACCTTATGCATACGCCAGCAGGCGCTGCTAGATTTAGAACCAAAAAAAGCCCCCGCTTTCGCGGGGGCCTTTATCTCTCTCCAAAGACGGGTCCGATCAGAGACCGGTGGACACGTCGATGGTGTTGCCCTCTTCCAGGGTCACATATGCTTTTTTGACGTCTTTCCGACGGCCCAGCTGGCCGCGGAACCGCTTGACCTTGCCTTTGGTCACCGTGGTGTTCACCGCCTTGACCTTGACACCAAACAGCGCCTCAACGGCCTCTTTGATCTGCGGCTTGTTGCTGTCGATCGCCACTTCAAAGACAACCGCGCCGTTTTCGGACGCCATGGTCGACTTTTCGGTGATGATCGGCTTGCGGATCACGTCGTAGTGTTCTGCCTTCGCGCTCATTTCAGACGAGCCTCCAGTGCTTCGACAGCCGCTTTGGTGAGCACCAGGGTGTCACGCTTGAGGATGTCATAGACGTTTGCGCCCATCGACGGCAGGATATCCAGACCTTCGATGTTTTTGGACGCTTTCAGGAACCCTTCGTTCACGGTCGCGCCGTCGATGACCAGAGCGCGTTTCCAGCCCAGGTTTGCAACCTGTTTGGCCAGAGCGGCGGTCTTGCCTTCGGCTTCGGCGTTCTCGATCACAACCAGTTCACCTGCCTTGGCTTTGGCCGACAGAGCGTGGCGCAGGCCAAGCTTGCGGAACTTCTTGGGCAGGTCGTGGCCGTGCGAGCGCACGACGGGGCCTTTGTAGATACCACCACCACGGAAGATCGGCGCGTTACGGTCACCATGGCGTGCGCCACCAGTGCCCTTCTGGCGATAGATCTTCTTGGTCGAGTAGCTTGTTTCCGAGCGGGTCTTCACCTTGTGGGTGCCGGCCTGCGCGTTGTTACGCTGCCAACGGACCACACGGTGCAGGATGTCCGCGCGCGGCTCGAGGCCGAACAGGTCTGCATCCAGCTCGATGTTGCCGGCTTTGCCGCCGTCCAGTTTGATTACATCAAGTTTCATGCTTCACCACCTTCCGCGGGAGCTTCTTCCGCAGGTGCTTCGGTTGCAGCCGATTTCACAGCAGCCGGGAAAGGCAGGCCTTCCGGTGCTTTCTTCTTCACGGCGTCCTTGACGGTGACCCAGCCCGATTTCGGTCCGGGAACGGCGCCTTTGATGAAGACCAGGTTCCGGTCGGCGTCGGTTTTGACGACTTCCAGGTTCTGGGTGGTTACACGGGCAGCACCCATGTGACCGGCCATCTTCTTGCCTTTGAAAACCTTGCCCGGGTCCTGACACTGACCGGTCGAACCGTGCGAACGGTGGCTGATCGAAACACCATGCGAGGCGCGCAGACCACCGAAGTTCCAGCGCTTCATCGCACCGGCAAAGCCTTTACCGATCGAGGTGCCCGAAACGTCAACTTTCTGACCTTCCAGGAAGTGTTCTGCCGAAATCTCGGCGCCCACATCAATCAGGCCATCTTCGGAGACGCGGAACTCGGCCAGCTTACGCTTGGGCTCAACCTTGGCAGCGGCATAGTGACCGCGCATGGCTTTCGAGGTGCGTTTTGCCTTGGCAGCACCGGCGCCCAGCTGAACGGCGGTGTAACCGTCTTTGTCAGCGGTACGCTGTGCAACGACCTGCAGGTTGTCCAGGTGAAGAACGGTCACAGGAATCTGCTTGCCGTCTTCCATGAACAGGCGGGTCATGCCAACTTTTTTTGCGATAATACCAGAGCGCATAATCTATACCCTCCGATCTTACGACTGCAGCTTGATCTCGACATCCACACCAGCAGCGAGGTCGAGCTTCATCAGCGCGTCAACGGTCTGGGGGGTCGGATCAACGATGTCCAAGAGACGCTTGTGCGTACGGATCTCGAACTGGTCGCGGGATTTCTTGTCAACGTGAGGGCCACGGAGAACCGTGAACTTCTCGATCTTGTTCGGCAGCGGGATCGGGCCGCGCACGTTCGCGCCGGTCCGCTTGGCAGTGTTGACGATCTCTTGCGTGCTGGCATCCAGAACGCGATAGTCAAATGCCTTCAGCCGAATACGGATGTTTTGGCTTTGCATATTAACAGCCTTTTTTAGGCGTTGAGGTTGAGAGGAGGACAGACGCGCATCGCCAACCCTCATCGAACCCAAAAGGCGGGAATCACCCCGCCTTGATGTTCTTAGTGAGAACTCGCGCGTATTAGTGGGGTTGGTGGGGTTTGGCAAGGGCGAAGTTGGTTCTCTCTCAGACGGCAGCTGAGACACACGTGTCGAACCGAGAACGACATCGACGCGAAGCATCTGAATTTTCACTTTATGGTTGGGAATACCCGACTTGAATACCACTCTAAACTGAGTAGTCCTTGGCTCTAAGTATCTGACAGACTTACCCGCACTTGCTTTTATAATCAGTGGGAAACCCAACGCTTTGACGGAAGCCTTGTTATCCAATTCACTTGTTTTCCCCGCTTTGTTGCATGTGGGCGCGTTTGATATTGCACACCTGTTTAACGACGATCCCAACATCCATTATACCCACGCAATCGCTATACAGTTTTTTTTACTGATGCTGTTGTTTACTTTGACTTCCCCCCTCTTCCTTTTGGGTTCAATTCTCGCCTTCTGTCTTTCGCCCAGAATCATCGATCCAGAACGATTGGTTGCACCTTGGGCCATGTTACTTGCAATCGCGCTTTTACTAAGTGCGCCAATGGGCTTTTCCTACATTTTGCTGGGCGTATTCCTTGTTCTGGCCTTACTAAGCTTGGTGGCGCTTCGTTGGATGAAAAGTCCGAAGATCAAGCAAGAGTATCTCTGGCAACCTGAGGGTTTTCGGAATGCAAACCTCCCAAAGAAAACCTTTGCACTCTTGATTCTGGGCCTACTTCTTTACTTTCTGAAATCACTCGCAACGGCACTGTATTTTTCAGCGGTGCCATTAAATACTGGTCAGCCAGAGTTCCAGTTACAGTTTTCACACAGAATGAACATCAGTGTTGTGCGTGCATCATACAGGTTTCCAGATACACAATCCTGCCTTGAGAGCGGCGCAGATGCTGGAATCCGCGAAGATCTGCTGCGAATGGATTGGGATGAGATTTCGACGACCGGAGACGCAAAGGTCTGCATGTTCAGGTTGCTACACGAATGGGGTGGAGTGGCTGAGGCTGCATCTTGGCTAGAAGCCCAAGGCTTTCGTGTGGGCGAGAATTTCAATTCCGAAAAACCCTATGAGAACCGAGATGGCACATTACGCGTCGACGGCGGATGGTCGATCAAGAGAAATGGCCCACGCTTTCCAACATCCGGCATTGTGACTCGCATTCTAAAGGCAGTACCTTATGGCATGGGTGTGAGAGCCACCTTTAGCGAAGACGGGGAGGAGCTACTTTATCTCAACATCGATTTTTCCACACTATAAAAATTCGCGGCTGCACCGCCTTCTGAGCCAAGGTTCTTCGGCGTATCGTTAGAGTAATCGAAAAGGCCGCCCCTTTTTGGGACGGCCTTCTTTCGTTCAACCGAGTTGCTCTCGGCAGATTTTCCTGTGGAAAATCGCCTGCCGCAACCAGGCGCGGCAAGCGCGCCTTAC